>NZ_CP134146.1:0-615866 GCF_031583575.1 Thalassotalea nanhaiensis
GTGGAACATTCACTCTGGCAAAGTTGCTTATCAGTTCTTGAAGAAGAACTACCTGCCCAGCAATTTAGTATGTGGATAAGACCACTACAATGTGTTGTTGACAGCAACAGCATGACTTTATATGCCCCAAATCGCTTCGTTCTCGATTGGGTTCGAGAAAAATACATGGCCAGAATCACTCAGCTGGTAGCCATTGAAGAATCAAACCCACCGGAATTAAGATTTGACGTTGGTAGCAAGCCCGTAAATTCTCAAAGTGTTGCTGCCGAGGTAGCCAATAACTTTGCAGCGAGTCATAATAAAAATTATGCACAAGCAACAGCCTCTAATGAGGTAGTACCTAATATCCCGAAAACCACAAACGTAAGAGATAAATATACGTTTGATAACTTTGTTGAAGGTAAATCTAACCAATTAGCTCGTGCAGCAGCTTCGCAAGTTGCTGATAATCCAGGCCAAGCATATAACCCACTATTTATTTATGGCGGTACCGGCCTAGGTAAAACCCATTTATTGCATGCCGTTGGTAATGGTATTTTATTAAATAATCCTAAAGCAAAAATTGCCTATATGCATTCTGAGCGTTTTGTTCAAGATATGGTTAAGGCGCTGCAAAACAACGAAATTGAAAAGTTTAAGCAATACTATCGTAGCGTTGACGCGTTATTAATTGATGATATTCAATTTTTTGCCAATAAAGAACGTACTCAAGAAGAATTTTTCCATACCTTTAACGCTTTGTTAGAAGGTAATCAACAAATTATCCTCACCAGCGATAGATACCCAAAAGAAATTACAGGTGTTGAAGACAGATTAAAATCACGATTTGGTTGGGGGTTAACCTTAGCTATTGAACCACCAGAACTTGAAACCAGAGTGGCAATATTAAAACGTAAAGCGCAAGAAAGTAATATTAATCTTGCTGATGAAGTTGCCTTCTTTATTGCGAAACGTTTACGTTCAAATGTACGTGAATTAGAAGGGGCTCTTAACCGAGTTATCGCTAACGCCAACTTTACTGGTCGTCCAATTACTATCGATTTTGTACGTGAAGCACTTCGTGATCTTTTAGCGTTACAAGATAAGCTTGTTACTATCGACAATATTCAACGAACTGTAGCTGAATATTACAAAATAAAAGTTGCTGATATTTTATCAAAACGCCGTAATAGGTCAGTAGCAAGACCAAGACAAATAGCTATGGCATTGGCAAAAGAGTTAACTAATCACAGTTTACCTGAGATTGGTGATGCATTTGGTGGCCGTGATCACACTACGGTACTGCATGCATGTCGTAAAGTTAAATCTTTACGCGAAGAAACACATGATATAAAAGAAGATTATTCAAATCTAATAAGAACACTATCATCGTAACAGGAAATTAAAGAATGAAATTTTCATTATCTAGGGATTTACTTTTAAAACCACTTTTATTGGTTTCTGGTGCAGTTGAGCGCAAAAGCACCTTGCCTATTTTAGGTAATATATTGCTAGAAGTAAGTGGGCAATCACTTACTATGATAGCTACTGATTTAGAGCTTGAGATGGTTTCATCTACAGAAATCACCAATGAAGGCTCTGATGGAAAAGTTACAGTTCCAGCGCGAAAGTTGTTGGATATATGTAAAAGCTTACCAGATGATGCTTCAATACAATTTGAACTTGCTGGAGAAACAATAAGTATTATCTCTGGTCGTAGTAGATATTCTTTAGCAACATTACCAGCAAATGATTTCCCTAATATTGAACAATGGCAAGGTGATGTAGAATTCAGCCTGCAAAAATCTCAACTGTTACGATTAATCGAAAGTACACACTTTTCAATGGCGAACCAAGATGTCCGTTATTATTTAAATGGTATGTCGATCGAAACCGAAAATAATGAAATCCGTTCAGTTGCTACTGATGGACATCGTCTTGCCATTTGTAAGATTGTTAACGACAGTTTAGCGTTGCCTAATCGCCAGGTTATTGTACCGCGAAAGGGCATTTTAGAAATTATTCGATTGCTTGATCCTATTGATGAAGATGTACAGATTTATTTAGGTCCTAATCACATCAGGATTATTGATAATGATTTTTCTTTCACCAGTAAACTTGTAGATGGCAGATTTCCAGATTACCGTCGCGTGTTACCGAGAAATGGTGACAAAGTACTGACTACGAATAAAGAAAAGTTAAAGCAAGTTTTATCACGAGCTTCAATTTTATCGAATGAAAAATTCAAAGGTGTTCGTTTAAACTTTGCACCTAATGAATTAAAAATTACAGCTAACAACCCTGAACAAGAGCAAGCAGAAGAATATTTAGAAATAGATTTTCCTTTTGAAAGTTTAGAGATTGGTTTTAATGTTAGTTATATTCTAGACGTGCTTAATGCGATCAAAGAAGATGGGGTAAAGTTTACTCTTTCAGACGCAAACTCAAGTGTTGTGCTTGAAGGAGAAGAATCTGGTGAAGCACTTTATGTGATTATGCCAATGCGTCTGTAACGCTGATATATTCGTTAATGAGTATTAGCAGTTTAACAACAAGTACATTTAGAAATTTAAGTTATTGTAGTGTTAAGTTTCATCAAAATTTAAACTTAATCACCGGCGATAACGGCAGCGGTAAAAGTAGTTTATTAGAAAGTTTATTTTTTCTGGGCCACGGTAAATCGTTTCGGACAAGTAAAGTAGAAAACTTGATTAATACTGAGAGTGACCATTTTGTTGTCAGTGTAAAAGATGATAATAATCATCAACTCGGAGTTCGTCGTGATAAGAGCGGCCAATTCGACATCAAAATTAATGGTGACTCTAAATTTAGATTATCTGATTTAGCTAAAAATATTGCAGTGCAGGTGATAACCCCAGAAACATTCAGATTGTTTTTTGGAGGTCCTAAAGAGCGAAGAAAATTTGTAGATTTAGGATTGTTTCACGTGGAACATCAATATGCTGATCTATGGCGCAACTTTAGAAAAGTACTTTTGCAACGTAATGCCTGTTTAAAAAACAGAATTACAGGCCAGCAATTCGATTATTGGAACGAGTCATTTTGCCAATACTCACATCAAATTGCTGATATAAGGGTAGGATATGTAGAACAACTTTCTACAGAGCTTAATAAGTGGCTTAGGATTTTATTGCCTACTCTGTCCGAAAATATAGTATTACATTACTCGCAAGGGTGGAGTAGTAAGCGTAAATTAATTGAAGTTCTGAATGAGAATTCAGAGCGTGAAAGAAAATATGGGCATAGCTTGTTCGGTGCTCATAAGTTTGATGTTAAATTTAATTACAAGAAAACAAACATTGAACAGGTTTTATCTCGGGGTCAACAAAAACTATTTTTGATGGCTTTGACAATAGCGCAGGCTAATTTAATTTATAACAGCCAAAGCATAGTACCAATAATTCTAATTGATGATATTGGTGCTGAGTTAGATGTAAGTTCTCGAACTGTTCTAGCTCAGGCAATTGAACAATTAAACTGTCAATTGTTTATAACGGCGATAGACACAAATGCATTGGAACCAATAATTCCAAAAAAACAAAATTATAAAATGTTTCACGTGGAACATGGCGTGATATCAGAAATAACGCAAGGCGATTAAAATGACTGTAGAAAATGAATACGACTCGTCCAGTATCAAAGTTTTAAAAGGCTTAGATGCAGTACGTAAAAGACCTGGGATGTATATTGGTGATACCGATGATGGTACAGGTTTACACCATATGGTTTTTGAGGTTCTTGATAACTCTATCGATGAAGCATTAGCTGGTCATTGTAGCGACATCACAGTGACAATCCATGGTGATAACTCGGTATCTGTAAAAGATGATGGACGTGGTATTCCAACTGATATTCATCCTGAAGAGGGTGTTTCTGCTGCTGAAGTAATTATGACAGTACTTCATGCCGGTGGTAAGTTTGGTGGTGAAGATTCTGGTTATAAAGTATCTGGCGGTTTACACGGTGTAGGTATTTCAGTGGTAAATGCGTTAAGTTCTAAATTAGAATTAACCATTCGTAGAGCTGGTAAAGTGCATGAGCAAACTTATAGTATGGGGGTTCCAAATGATCCATTAGCGGAAATTGGTACCACCGAAAGAACAGGAACTCAAGTACGCTTCTGGCCTAGTGAAGAGACATTTTCAGATACAGTTTTTCATTACGACATCTTAGCAAAACGTATTCGTGAGTTATCATTCTTAAACTCAGGCGTATCAATTAGACTTAAAGATGAGCGTGATGGCCGTGAAGATCACTTCTTTTATGAAGGTGGTATTCAAGCATTTGTTGATTACTTAAATACCAATAAAACTCCAGTAAATGACCAAATATTCTATTTTGACTTAACTCGTGACGATGGCATTGTTGTTGAAATTGCGATGCAATGGAATGATGGTTTCCAAGAAAATATTCATTGTTTTACAAACAATATTCCACAGCGTGATGGTGGTACCCATTTAAGTGGTTTTAGAACAGCATTAACTCGTACTCTGAATAGTTACATGACTAAAGAAGGCTTGAACAAAAAAGCTAAAGGCGGTGGTGAAACTAGCGCGAGCGGTGACGATGCTCGTGAAGGTTTAACTGCGGTTATCTCAGTAAAAGTACCTGATCCAAAATTCTCTTCACAAACCAAAGACAAGTTGGTTTCTTCTGAAGTTAAAACTGCAGTTGAACAAGCTATGGGTGAGAAATTAGGTGAATACTTATTAGAAAATCCTAGCATAGCTAAAACCATTATCATGAAAATTATTGATGCAGCTCGCGCTCGTGAAGCGGCTCGTAAAGCTCGTGAGATGACTCGTCGTAAAGGTGTATTAGATATAGCGGGTTTACCTGGTAAATTGGCAGATTGTCAGGAAAAAGACCCTGCACTTTCTGAACTATATATTGTGGAAGGGGACTCTGCTGGCGGATCAGCCAAGCAGGGGCGTAATCGTAAAAACCAAGCAATTCTTCCGCTTAAAGGTAAAATCCTTAACGTTGAAAAAGCACGTTTTGATAAAATGATTTCTTCACAAGAAGTTGGCACACTGATTACCGCACTAGGTTGTGGTATTGGTCGTGATGAATATGACCCAGAAAAAATGCGTTATCATTCAATCGTTATCATGACCGATGCCGATGTCGATGGATCTCATATTCGAACATTATTGTTAACATTCTTCTATCGTCAAATGCCGGAAGTAATTGAGCGTGGTTACATCTACATTGCTCAACCACCACTTTATAAAGTGAAGAAAGGTAAGCAAGAAAGATATTTAAAAGACGATGAGCAAAAGGAAGAGTACTTCACTACACTAGCACTAGATAACTCATCTATACATGTAAATGAAGAAGCACCAGGGTTAGCAGGTCTTGCATTAGAAGGCTTGTTTAACCAATATCGTGAAACTATGAAAATCATCAAACGTGTATCTCGCCAGATACCAGAAACGTTATTGGATCAATTAGTGTATGCGCCAGTTATTAGTAACGGCGATTTCTCTGACAAAGCTAAAGTTGAAGAGTGGACGAAGGTCTTCGTAGGACTGTTAGATGAGAAAGGTGACAAAGGTTCTTTATATTCAGCAAGCGTAGAACACGATAGCGAACGTAATATTTACTACCCGTCTGTAACTATTCGTATGCACGGCATAGATAACGTTCACAACTTTAGTTATGAACTTATTCATTCTTCTGAATTTAAAGCTATTATGTCGCTTAATGAAGCAATTAATGGCTTAATGGAAGAAGGGGCTTATGTGAAACGTGGCGAGAAAGTTAAGCCGGTTAAATCGTTTGTTGAAGCTCGTGCCTGGTTAATGAAAGAAGCAGAACGTGGTCAATACATTCAACGCTACAAAGGATTGGGTGAAATGAATCCAGAGCAGCTTTGGGAAACAACCATGGACCCTGAAACTCGTCGTATGTTACAAGTGACGATTGAAGATGCCGTTGGTGCTGATCAGTTGTTTACAACATTAATGGGTGATCACGTAGAGCCACGTCGTAAGTTTATCGATGATAATGCACTTAACGTAGAAAACTTAGATGTATAGTTCTAGTAAATAACGTTACCAATTAAAAACCAGCCTTCGAGCTGGTTTTTTGTTATTTAGGAATAACATACTTTAGAAACGAGAAACGAGAAACGAGCCGACAACTCTGGCTTAAAAGTAATTGTATATAAAAAGTAAATATTTAACTTTGTTGGATAAATTCGTTTAGGTAAAATCCGCTCTGCTCTTAGATTCTCGTTTCTAGACTCTAGTTTCTGTTATTTATCACTAGTCGATTAAGTAAACAACCGCTATAATTAGCGCAATTTTTTCGCCTAACAGTAAATACGGTATTCATGAGTACATTTGATATCAAAACATTTCAGGGACTAATACTTAAATTACAACAGTATTGGTCAGAGCAGGGTTGTGTAATTGTTCAGCCATTAGACTTAGAAGTTGGTGCTGGTACATTCCACCCAATGACATTCTTGCGCTCAATTGGTCCAGAGCCAATGAGCAGTGCTTATGTACAGCCTTGTCGTCGTCCTACAGACGGACGCTATGGTGAAAACCCAAACCGTTTACAACATTACTACCAATTTCAAGTAGTGCTTAAACCATCGCCTAAAAATATCCAAGAGTTATACCTGAACTCCTTAAAAGAAATCGGCATTGATACATTAGTTCATGATGTTCGTTTTGTTGAAGATAACTGGGAATCACCAACGTTAGGTGCCTGGGGATTAGGTTGGGAGATTTGGTTGAATGGTATGGAGATTACTCAATTTACTTACTTTCAACAAGTAGGCGGCTTAGAGTGTGCTCCTGTTACAGGTGAAATAACTTACGGTTTAGAACGCTTAGCTATGTACATTCAAAACGTAGATAGCATTTATGACTTGGTTTGGGCTGACGGTCCATTGGGTAAGGTTTATTACCGTGATGTATTCCACCAAAATGAAGTTGAGCAATCGGCTTATAATTTTGAGCATGCTAATGTTGATGCGTTATTTAACCAGTTTGACGTATGCGAAGCAGAAAGCGCTAAGTTAATTGAATTAGGTTTGGCACTTCCTGCTTATGAACAAGTGATGAAAGCATCCCATGCGTTTAACTTATTAGATGCACGCCATGCTATTTCAGTTACTGAAAGACAACGTTATATATTAAGAGTCCGTACTTTAGCAAAAGCTTGTGCTGAAGCTTACTACGCATCTCGAGAAGAATTAGGTTTTCCAATGTGTCGTCAACAAGATCAGGAGAGTAAATAATGAATACTGATACTCTTCTAATAGAATTAGGTACCGAAGAATTACCGCCAAAAGCATTAAAAAAATTGGCTACAGCATTCTTCGATTCAATTACAGAACAATTGTCATCTGCGTCGCTAAGCTACAGTGAAGCAAAATGGTTTGCTACGCCGCGTAGATTAGCTGTGATGGTAAATGAACTAGAACAACAACAAGCTGATAAAGTGTTGGAAAAACGTGGCCCTGCAGTTAATGTCGCATTCGATGCTGATGGTAATGCTACAAAAGCAGCTCAAGGTTGGGCACGTTCAAACGGTATTACGGTTGAACAAGCTGAGCGATTAGTGACAGATAAAGGCGAATGGTTACTTCATAAAGCCACTCAAAAAGGTCAGTCAGTAAATGACTTAATAGAAGCGATTGTAAAAACCGCAGTTACTAAATTACCGATCCCTAAGCCAATGCGATGGGGCAGTAGCAGAATCCAGTTTATCCGCCCTGTACATACGTTAACTATGATGTTTGGAAACGAGGTGATAGCGGGAGAAGTATTAGGTATTCAGTCTGATCGTCAATTACAAGGTCACCGTTTTCATTTTGAAGGCAATATTGATCTACAACACGCTAATGAATATGAAGCAACGCTTGAAAAAGCATACGTAATTGCTGACTACGAAACGCGTCGTAATAAAATAGTTAGCGAAGTAAATGCAGCAGCAAGTGCATTAAATGCTACTGCGTTGCTTGATGATGAATTAGTTGATGAAGTAACATCTATCAATGAATGGCCGTCAGTATTAGTGGGAAGTTTTGATGAAGACTTCTTACAAGTACCAGCTGAGCCTCTAATTTATTCGATGAAAGATCACCAAAAATACTTCCCTGCAATTGATGCAGATGGTGAGCTGTTAGCTAAATTTATCTTTGTTACTAACATCGACTCTAAACAACCTGAAGAGGTAATAAAGGGAAATGAGAAGGTAATTCGTCCGCGTTTGGCTGATGCCGAATTTTTCTTTAAAACAGATAAAAAACAAAGTTTAGAAAGCCGTCTGGCAAGCCTGGAAAATGTATTGTTTCAAAAACAACTTGGAACATTAAAAGCGAAATCTGAACGTATAGCTAATTTAAGTAAACACATTGCTTTGTCGTCAAATGAAAATGCTGATGATGCTTATAGAGCTGGCTTATTAAGTAAAACTGACTTAATGAGTGATATGGTTCTTGAGTTCCCACAAGTGCAAGGCACCATGGGGAAATACTACGCTCAAAACGACGGAGAAGTTGAAGCTGTTGCACAAGCATTAGAAGATCAATATCGTCCACGTTTTGCTAGGGATAAATTACCAGAAGGCGTTATCGGTGCGAGCGTTGCTATCGCAGATAAAGTTGATACATTAGTAGGTATTTTTGGTATCAACCAAGCTCCTAAGGGCGACAAAGACCCATTTGCTTTACGTCGCGCAGCAATTGGTTTAATCCGTATTATTATCGAAAAGCAGCTTAGTTTAGACATTACCGACTTATTGTCTGTAAGTATCACATCGTATGGTGATAAATTATCTAACGCTAACACCGCAGAAGACGTTATCGATTTCATTATGGGTCGTTTCCGTGCTTATTATCAAGAGCAGGGCATAAGCGTAGATGTGATTCAAGCTGTACTCGCTAACAAGCCTACAGCGCCACTAGACTTTGACCAACGTGTTAAAGCGGTTAGCTTCTTCCGTACCTTAGATGAAGCTCAGGCACTAGCTGCAGCGAATAAACGTGTTGGTAATATTTTAGCGAAATTTGATGGTGAATTATTCAGCGAGTTTAATACTGAGTTGGCAACAGAACCTGCAGAAATTGCATTAGCAAAGGTTTATAGTGACTTAAATACTGAACTTGCACCATTATTTGCAGCAAAAGATTATCAACAGGCACTAACTAAACTTGCCAGTTTACGTGCACCTGTAGATGAATTTTTTGATAATGTAATGGTAATGGCAGATGATGACGCGGTTAAAACCAACAGATTAACTCTGTTAAGTCAATTACGTGCTAGTTTCTTTAACGTTGCAGATATTTCATTGTTACAGTAACCGAAAGATACTTTAAATCCCAAAAAGACGCATAAAGCGTCTTTTTTTATGGGAAGGCGAGAAACGAAGAGCCATTGTTTGTAGGCACGTTTTGAATTTAGGAGGTCCCGTGTAAAAACATCACGGGATGACGTGGTGTAAGTTAACTAACATCATGAATAATAGTATATTATTAGAAAAACACTCCGTCATTCCGTTGAAAAACGGAACCCCCTTACTTGACAGCGAGCGGTGCTTATTTCTTCTTGATCAAATACTGATAGGGTGAAGAAGCGACTTCTTTAGCGATTAATTCATGTTCCATGAATTCGCAAAAACTGGGAATATCACGAGTCGTAGATGGATCATCAGCAATAACTAATAACGTTTCACCCACAGCGATTTTACGAATATTCATTCGTACCATCATTACTGGTTCAGGGCAGCGTAGTCCTATTGCATCTAGGGTGTGATCAGCATCCCGTATATTGTCTTGCATCTTTTACTTCTTCGTTCAATTTATTACAGATAAGTACGGCTATTTTATGTTTTTATGGCTAATATAAACAAGTGTTATTTGTTTCTCCCCGTTAAGGTTACGTATGGTCCTGTCAAGGTTATTAAAGATATCACTATGTTTGTGTTTATTTTCAGTCGCTGCTGTTAAAGCGAACGAACGTGACAGTCTTCGTGCCGATTTTTTACAAGCGGAAGCCGTTAAGTGGAACATCAATGGCACGCCATATAAAGATAAATATAAATCGTTTGATGGTTATGCTTTACAGGATTATTTTCAATTAGCCCAATTGAAGAAAAATATCTTGATGAAAAACGAAGCTCAAATAGCAGATTTTCTATCTTTATATAACAACACACCTCTAGACTGGAGCTTACGTAAGCCTTGGTTATCTCACCTTATCAGATACAAGTATAAAGAACGCTTTATAAAATATTATAAGCCAAGCAGTAATAAACAATTTACCTGTAACTATTATCAATATCAGATAGAAACTGGGGTAGATAAAAACAGTGTTTTACCTCACGTTACTAAGCTTTGGTTAAACGGTGAGTCATTACCAAAAGAATGTGACAGGTTGTTCTCGCTTTGGACTAAAAAGGGCTATCGAACCAATGAACTGATATGGCAGCGTGTGATGTTAGCTCAAAAAAATAGAAAGTACGGCTTAGTAAAATATTTGTTTAAACTCTTGCCGCAAAAGGAACAGTATTTAGTAGAACTTTGGAAAAAAATAAAACGCTCTCCGAAACAAGTAGCACAACTGCAAAAGTTTAAACGTAATAATGCTCAAGAGACATTTATCATTATTGACGGTATTAAACGCTTAATTTGGAAAGATGAAGTATTAGCGTTATCTGTTTTTGAAAAGGCGAGCATGCAGGGAAGGTTCAGTAATAATCAAAAGCAAAATATATTAAAGTCATTGGTTACCGCCGTCGCTCGCTCTAATGACCCAAAAGCGCAATTGTGGTTCTCTAACTTAGAGCGAGAGTATATTCATAGTGGCGCAATTCAGTGGCGAGTTGCATCTTTGCTACGCAATGGAAATTATGATGACTTAACTACAGAATTGGAACAACTCACTGTTGAACAACAAGCTGATAGACAGTGGTTATATTGGCGAGCAAGATCATTTGAGCGGACAAAACAAACTGATAAAGCGCAACTCATTTACCAACAGTTAGCTGAGCAGCGTAGTTATTACGGCTTTTTGGCGGCAGCAAAAATTGGTGATAAATCTGTGTTAAATCATCAAGCTATAAGTATCCCCGGACATCTTAATGATAATATCAGCACAATGAAAGCAGGGCAAAGAGCCATGGAACTCTATCGCTTGAATCGCCTTACAGAAGCAAGGCGAGAGTGGAATTATTGGATGACTGAGCTGAACGAGACCGAGCAGATGGTCGCAGCTAAGTGGGCACATCAGCAAGGTTGGTATGATCGTGGAATTTATTCGTTGTCACAAATAGGTTCATTGAATGATATGGATGTTAGGTTTCCTATGCCATTTCAAAATGAATTTTCAAAAGCAGCTAAACGGCATAATGTTAATGAAGCTTGGGCTTATGCGATTGCGCGCAAAGAAAGTATTTTTATGAGTGATGCGACATCATCGGTTGGCGCTTTAGGCTTGATGCAAGTTAAGCCAATCACTGCAAATTACATAAACAAATCGAAATTAAGGCGCTGGCAAATACTTGATCCTGATACCAATATTGAACTGGGGATTAGGTATTTAAGTTACTTACAAAAGAAATTTAATAATAATATTGTGCTTGCGACCGTTGCCTATAATGCCGGGCCTAAAAAAGTATACCGCTGGCTTAAAGCTGAACCAAGTTTACCAGTAGATGCTTGGATAGAGACAATTCCATATAAAGAAACTCGCGACTATGTAAAAAGTGTTATGGCATTTACTGAAATTTATCAACAAAAACAGGGCAGTGGAGAGTCGCCATTTATACAATTAATTGAAATGCAGATTGAATAGCTTGATAACGTTGGTATAGCTACCAGCGTGCATTCGCCTATGCTATTATCTGCCCATAATTTTTATCACTATGATACTGATATGAAAGATTTAGCCAAACACTATCCAGCTCATATTACCGAGCTACAACAGCGTACCAATACCATCCTTGAACGTGAAAATTTAAATGCCTTAGCTATTCATGCTGGCCAGGTAGGAAAGATTTTCCTCGACGATATGTATTACCCATTCAAAACTAATCCACACTTTAAGGCTTGGTTGCCTATCATTGAAACACCAAATTGTTGGCTCATTGTTAATGGCAAAGATAAACCTGTATTAGCGTTTTATCAGCCTACTGACTTTTGGCACAAAGTGGTGAAATTAGAAGAAGACTATTGGACTTCATTTTTTGATATCAAACTAATGAGTAGTGCGGAAGAAATATCGGCAATTTTACCTGATAACAAACAAGGTATCGGCTACATCGGTGCACATCAGGATGTTGCTAATAAGCTGGGTTTCGAATTAGTTAATCCAGAAGCAGTGTTGAATTACTTTCATTACCATCGTGCTTATAAAACAGAATATGATTTAGTTTGTTTACGGGAAGCTAATCGTATCGCTGTTATTGGTCATAATGCGGCAAAAGAAGCGTTTTTCGCTAAAGGTTCAGAGTTTGATATTCAATTAGCTTATCTACAGGCAACGGGTCAGGGTGAAAATGAAATGCCTTATGGCAATATTATTGCACTTAATGAAAATGCAGCAATATTACATTACACCGTATTAGAACAAACAAAGCCGAAACAACATCATTCATTTTTAATTGACGCGGGTGCAAATTTTAATGGCTATGCCTCTGATATAACGCGTACTTATGCCTTTGTGCAAAATGAATTTCATGAATTAATTATTGCGATGAATGAAATGCAATTAGAGCTTGGCCAAAGCTTAAAAGCGAATACCAGTTATGTTGAGTTACACATTAGTAATCATTATAAATTAGCGGCACTGTTAAAACGCTTTGAACTTGTTAATTTAGAGCCTGAAGCTATGGTCGCTAATGGCATTACCTCTGCATTTTATCCTCATGGTCTTGGTCACCATTTAGGTTTACAGGTACATGACATGGGTGGTTTCATGGCCGATGAGTCTGGCACACATGTCGCAGCGCCGAAAGAATACCCGTTCTTACGTACTACAAGAGGTATCGAAAGTAAGCAAGTGTTTACTATTGAGCCAGGGCTTTATTTTATTGATGAGTTTTTGCAAAACCTATCAACTTCTGAAAATGCAAAGTACATTAATTGGGACAAAGTTGACCGTTTGCGTAAGTATGGCGGTATAAGAATTGAAGATAATATCATCGTGCATGATGATCACGTTGAAAATATGACACGAGACTTTAAGCTTGCTTAGTGTATGTCAGTAAATACCAGTCCATATCTGATCCCGGTTAACAATTTAGAGTTTGAAACAATTGTTAACCGTAGTCGTTTTATCTGTTCTTTAAAACACTGTAGTGATAATGCTCAAGTAAAAAGTTTTATTGAACAGATCAGACAACAATATCCTGATGCTTCTCATCATTGTTATGCCTTTGTTTCGGCGAGACCGGAAGATAGCCAAAATTATGGTTTTAGTGATGATGGTGAGCCGAGCGGCACAGCAGGCCGACCAATGCTTGCTGTTTTACAAGGCAGCAATATAGGTGAAGTGTGTGCCGTGGTTACTCGATACTTTGGTGGTGTAAAACTTGGCACTGGTGGTTTACAAAGAGCTTACGGAAACAGCGTAAGACAAGCATTGTTAGAATTACCTACAACATTGAAGATACCAACCGAGCAAGTATTTATTACTTGCGATTATCAACAGGTTAAGGATATCGAACATACATTATTAGGATTCGATGGTGTAGTGATTAACCAATACTATGCAATAGATGTTAATCTTGAGGTTGAATTGCCTATTCCTAACATAGCTAAGTTTTGCCAAAGAATTACTGAATTAACGTCTGGTAGAGTTGTTCCTACTAAAAAAAATTAAACCTATCTATCTGAACTTAACTTTTACCTACCTTTGTTTTGATAAAAATACATATAAGTTGGCTAACAAGCAGGTTATGCTATATTCTTGGCATAATACTCTGTAAAAAATAAAATAATTAAAATAAACAATGCAGTATCGTAATATAACCCGAATTCTGGGCATGTTGGTAATGATCTTAAGTTCCACCATGTTACCACCTGGCTTAGTTTCTCTTATTTATCGAGACGGTGGTGGTGTTGCTTTTATGACCGCATTTTTACTTTGTTTAAGTGCTGGTTTTTTTGCATGGTATCCAAATCGAGACCAAAAAGGTGATTTAAGAGCCCGAGAAGGGTTTCTTATCGTGGTTCTGTTCTGGACCGTTTTGGCCAGTTTCTCTTCCGTACCATTAATGCTTACCGAAACACCTAATTTATCGATTACCGATGCCTTTTTTGAATCATTCTCGGGTTTAACCACAACAGGTGCTACGATATTAACTCAGATTGATGGCTTACCTCATGCGGTTTTATGGTATCGCCAACAACTGCAATGGTTAGGTGGTATGGGTATCATCGTATTAGCTGTTGCAGTCTTACCAATGCTGGGTGTTGGTGGAATGCAGTTGTATCGTGCTGAAACTCCTGGTCCAGTAAAAGATTCTAAAATGACCCCGCGGATAGCGGATACGGCCAAACATCTTTGGTATATATACTTATCATTAACGATTGCATGTGCGCTGTGTTATTGGCTTGCCGGAATGTCAGGTTTTGACGCCATATCGCATTCGTTTTCAACGATAGCCATTGGTGGGTTTTCAACTCATGATGCGTCGATGGGGTATTTTGATAGCACACTGATAAATATGATTTGTGTATTCTTCTTGGTAATTGCTGGCGTTAATTTTGCTTTGCACTATACCGCGTGGGCTAGTAAAAGCTTTAGAACGTATTTGTTTGATCCTGAATTTAAAACCTTTATCTCTATTCAAATAGTACTGACACTTATTTGCTTTTTTGCCCTACTTATTTATGGGGTTGAAAGTAATTATGAGCAAGCCTTTGACGATGCTATTTTCCAAGCCGTTTCAATAAGCACTACCGCAGGTTTTGCTACAACTGACTTTTCTCTATGGCCGGCAATGCTGCCAATACTTCTTATCTTCGCCAGTTTTATCGGGGGCTGTGCAGGCAGTACCGGTGGTGGTATGAAAGTGATGCGAGTTGTGTTGTTATACCTACAAGGTATTCGAGAACTCAGTCGCTTAATTCATCCAAAAGCAATAATAACTATTAAGCTTGGTAACAAGGCGTTACCTGACAAAGTTGTTGATGCAATCTGGGGGTTCTTCTCCGCTTATGCAGCAATATTTATTATCTGTATGGTGCTGTTAATGGCATCAGGAATTGATGAGATCAGTGCATTTACAGCAGTCGCTGCTTGTTTAAATAACCTTGGTCCAGGGCTAGGCGAAGTTGCTGCAAACTATTCCAGCATAAATGACTTTAGTAAATGGGTATTAATTATTGCGATGTTGTTTGGACGACTGGAAATATTTACCTTGTTAGTGCTATTCATGCCAGCGTTTTGGAGAAATTAGCAATTTTTCTTGTCAACTTGTTGGCTTAGAAAAATGCGTATCCCGTACTTGTTACGGGATCTAAAGTGCTAAAAGAATATCGCACTTACCGCAAATAACTTCTCTACTTGGTGAATATATTTTTTATCCACCAAGAATAAAATTACATGATCGTCAGACTTAATCACGGTAGTAGAATGGGCTATCAAAACTTCATCACCTCTAACTATGGCACCAATAGTTGCACCAGGTGGTAATTTTATATCCTGAATTTCTCTACCTATCACTTTAGATGATTGTTCATCACCATGAGCTACTGTTTCAACCGCCTCAGCAGCACCGCGACGTAAGCTGTAGGCGTTAACGATACCACCGGTTCTAACGTGAGTTAATAACGCCGATATGGTCGCTTGTTGAGGAGATACGGCAATATCTAAATCAAGGATATTGCCATGAATAACATCGTGATATGCATTACGCTGAATTAATGCGATGGTTTTTTTGGCGCCACAACCTTTGGCCACCATTGACGACATTATATTGGCTTCATCATCGTTGGTAACAGCAATAAACACATCAACTTGGTCAATATGCTCTTCAACCAGCAATTCTTTGTCTGAAGAGTCACCAATAAACACCAAGGTGTTATTAAGCTCATTCGATAATTTTTCAGCGCGTTTGGGGTTGCGCTCAATAATTTTTACTTGATAATTTTTCTCTAGAATTTTAGCTAAACCTGAGCCAATATGACCGCCGCCGGCAATCATAATGCTTTTATAAGGCGCTTCAAGCTTCTGTAGCTCACTCATCACTGCGCGAATATGTTTGGTCGCGGCAATGAAAAACACCTCGTCATCAGCTTCAATAACAGTTGTGCCAAGCGGCCTGATAGGTTTGCCTTTTCGGTAGATTGCTGCCACTCGCGTATCTACATTAGGAATATGTTCTCGTAATGCTGATAGGGCATGTCCAACTAATAATCCACCGTAATACGCACGGATACCAACTAAAGAGACTTTACCTCCGGCAAATTCACGAACTTGCAAAGCGCCAGGGTAGTCAATTAAACGGGCAATATCTTTGGTAACTAATTGCTCTGGGGCAATAACAAAATCAACGGGAATATCTTGATTATGAAAGAGCACTTTTTCATGTTTTAAAATTTGTTCTGAGCGGATTCGAGCGATTTTTGTGGGTGTACTAAATAATGAAAAGGCAATTTGACAAGCTAACATATTGGTAGCGTCATCGCTGGTTACGGCAATGAGCATATCAGCATCTTCAGCACCTGCTTTTGCTAATACGTCAGGGTGGCTGCCAAACCCTGTAACAACTTGTAGATCAAACTTATCTTGCAGCTCGTGCAGCTTATTAGTGTCAGTATCAACCAGAGTGATCTCGTGCTCACCCACCAAGTTTTCAGCGAGTGTTCCACCAACTTGTCCTGCACCTAAAATGATGATCTTTTTCATTAATTTTTAACTACTTAATACTATTATTGTTTTTATCTATCAACAGCAATTGAGTGATAATATATTCAAGTTTATTTCAGCTATGTTTAACTTAGCACTTTTTACTGAGTTTGGCATAATAAAAGCCATCCATAGAATTATCACCAGGTAATATTTGCCAATCATCGCTATCTTCAGTTACGCCTAAAGGCTCCAATACTGCATCAGGAGTATCAGTGATAAACTGTTCTATTTGTTGGCAGTTTTCCTCAGGCAGTATTGAACAGGTGGCATAAATCATTGTACCTCCTGGTTTTAATAACGCCCAAATGGCGGTCAATATTTGCTTTTGTAATATCACCAGAGCATCAATATCGGCTGCACGCCTTAGCCATTTTATATCTGGGTTTTTTCTGATTACACCAGTGCCTGAACATGGGGCATCAAGTAAAATTCGATCAAATAATTCACCATCAAACCATTGCGTTGGATTTGCCGCATCTCCTGCAATAACCTTGGCATTTAAGCCTAAACGAGTCAGATTTTCATTTACGCGAACGAGCCTCGGTTCTTCAACATCGATGGCGGTCATCGCTTTAAGGTTAGGCTCTAGCTCAAGGATATGACAAGTTTTACCACCCGGGGCTGCGCAGCAATCTAGAACATTATCACCAGCCTGGGTATTTAATAGTGGCGCTGCCATTTGTGCCGCACCATCTTGTACTGACACCCAGCCATCCTCAAAATGAGGTAGTTTGGTAACATCTGTTGCTTGTTCTAACAAAATAGCCTGGCTTATCGGGGCAACTTGTTCAACAACTATGTCTTGTTCAGTTAACAAGTTAAGGTAATTTTCAACCGTTGTCTTTTGCTGATTAACTCTAAGCCACATTGGTGGTCTTTGCAGGTTCTGCTCGAGAATATGCTGCCAATTGTCCGGGTAACCGATTTTAATTTTGTTGATAAACCAGCCTGGATGATTGTAACGAACAGGGTCGGGTAATTGTTCAATATTTTCTAGTTCAGGATCTCGTTGATAACTGCGTAACACAGCATTAACCATACCTTTTAAATGGCGATTTTTTAAAATGGCTGTTGCAGCAACGGTTTCTGCTACGGCGGCGTGATCAGGTATGCGAGTAAATTTTATTTGATAAATACCCACCATCATTAAAAAGTGGAACACTCTTTGTTTGCCGGTTAATGGTTTTTTAACAAAGCGCCGTACATGTTGTTCAAGCTCTGGTAAATAGCGCAGCACGCCATAACAAAGCTCTTGCAGTAAGCCTTTATCTTTTCCCGACTCAATCAGTAATTGCTGCTTAGGTAACTCTTCAGACAGTGAGCGACCTTGATCTACAACACCGTAAAGACAACGGGCAGCAATGGCACGAACGTTTTTACTCATTAGTTGCATCCATCGCAGTGCCGGTCACCAAATTGCCAACCTTGAACCAATCGGCACGGCCATTGAGAATATCAGCTACAGCCAGAGCTTTTTTTCCTGGTAATTGTAAACTGGTTAATTTTAAACAACCTTGGCCAGTCGCTATGGTGATCCCTGCTTTATCAACATTAACAATTGTGCCTTCAGGCTTGTTTGACTGTTCAGTTAAAGGCTCTGCCTGCCACACTTTTATACGGTGTTCTTTGCCATTATCATTAAAGGTAATTTGAGCAAAAGGCCATGGTTGGTAAGCTCGAATTTTTCTATCTAAGATATCGGCGCTTAAGGACCAATCCAATTCGGCTTCATCTTTACTTAATTTTTCAGCGTAGTTTGCTAGGTTATTATCTTGCGGCTTGGCAATATGCGTACCTTGTGCCATTTGGCTCATGGTTTCTAAAAGTGCTTTAGGGCCTAACAAGGCAAGCTTTTCATAAAGTGTTGCACTGGTATCAACGTTGGTAATAGGGCAGCTAGCCTTTAATAACATAGCGCCAGTATCTAAACCTTTATCCATTTGCATTATCGTAACGCCCGTTTCCCTATCACCCATTTCCAGGGAGCGTTGAATTGGAGCAGCACCACGCCAGCGCGGTAATAATGAGCCATGTACATTCACACAACCAAACTTAGGCGTATCTAATACTATTTGCGGCAACAATAAGCCATACGCAACAACTACCATGACATCAGCGTTATAGTTTGCTAACACAAGTTGGTCAGCTTCGCTTTTAAAGTTCAGCGGCTGTTCCACTGGGATGTTGTGTTCAATAGCAAGTTGTTTAACGGCGCAAGCGGTGAGTTTTTTACCCCTACCTGCCGGTTTGTCTTGTGGGCAGTAAACTGCTTTCACATTATGTTCTGAATCAATTAACGCTTGTAAATGTTCAGCGGCAAAGTGTGGTGTGCCGGCAAAAATAATATCTAATGGTTTCGACAAAGTAACTTCCTAAGCTTTCGCTTCTAAGCGAGCGGCTTTTTCTAATTTTGTTTTAATGCGTTGACGCTTTAATGGTGATAAATAGTCTATAAATAATACACCTTGCAAGTGATCAAGCTCATGCTGAATGCAAATAGCCAATAGTTCACTTGCCTGTAACGAAAATTCTTTACCTTGAGCATCCAGCGCAGTTACCGTTACTTCAGTATTACGGTCAACTTTGGCGTAACTACCAGGAACAGATAAACATCCTTCCTCGTTCACCATTATGTCACCGCTTTTTTCAGTGATAACAGGGTTGATAAGCACTAACGGCTCTGACTTATCGTCAGAAACATCCATTACCACAATGCGTTGATGGATGTTCACTTGAGTGGCAGCAAGGCCGACACCATTTTCTTCATACATGGTTTCGAACATGTCTTCAGTAATTTTTCTTATGTCATCATTGACTTCGGTTACTTCACTAGCAACCGTTCTTAAGCGTTCATCCGGAAAGCGTAATACATTTAAAATAGTCATAATATTTGCAAAACAATTAGCGATAATTGATATAGAGTGTTATGTTTTAATTTTAGCCATTATTTTCTAGTAATAATAGGGCTTTATACTCAGCAAGTAGAATTATCTGTATACTGAGGTAGTAAATTGCTTGAAATGGACCAATCAGCATGTATAAAAAAATACTAATAACAATATTTTGTCTGTTTACATCATTACTCGTTTTGGCAGACGAGCTACAAATTAAAGATGATGCACCGAAAACCTATGTAGTCAAAAAAGGCGATACATTATGGGATATTTCAGGCATTTTCTTAAATGAACCGTGGTTGTGGCCAAAGCTTTGGCGAATGAACCCAGAAATCAACAACCCTCATTTAATATATCCTGGTGATGAATTACGTCTAGTCTATGATGAAGACGGTCAGCCTATGCTCGTTAAGGGTAAGCCAGAATTAAAATGGTCGCCTAAAGGCAGAAAAACGTTAAAAGACAGTAATCCTATAACCATATTGCCACTTGAACATTTGGCGCCTTACTTAAATTATTCGACTGTGCTTAGCCAAGCAGAAATTGATTCATCACCTTATATTTTAGGCGGTGATGAAAAATATAAATCCAATATGGAAGGGGCTAGACTGTACATAAAAGGTGAATTAAAAGCCGGACAAAACTACGCGATATACCATAAAGGCGATGAAATATTAGATCCTGAAACCAAAGAGCATTTAGGTTATTACGCTATACTTGTTGGCACGGCAAAAGGAATTAGATCGGGCAGCATAGAAAATAAAGAACCTTCTACTGCATTTTTAGAGTCATCGAAGCGTGAAGTTAGAGCGGGAGATGTTGTTATTGCAGTTAATGAAGGCCAGCTTTTACCGTCTTTTTATGCAATGCAAACCGTTAAAGATAAAGAGCTGCAGGCAAGAATGATTAGTTCATATAACTTGGCTCGTGAATTTGGTAAGTTTGAAGTTGTATTAATTAACAAAGGTGCTAACCACCAATTACAGATGGGCGAGGTTTACGCCATTAACCGTCAAAGTCCAGATGTTATTGAAACTGCCGATGGACCTGTTTATGAAGAAGATGCATCTTTCTGGTATCGTTTAACGCGCCCTAACGATAGTGACAAACGTATTAGTATGCCAATGGAAAATATTGGCCATTTAATGGTGTTTAAGGTTATGGAAAAAACCAGTTTCGCTATTGTGTTATCAACAACAAAAGCAGTTCGTATTGAAGATTATGTAAGCGCCCCTTAATGAGGCAATAACAATAATACACACCTTGTTTTGAGGCATAATTCTTAAGGATGAGAATATGTCAGAACAAAGATCTAACGATCACTATTGGTTAGCGTGGAAGTTAATTCCTCGCTTAGCCAGTAATATCAAAATCAATCTACTCAATGAATTTGGCTTAGCCGATTTTTTTCAACTTTCAAAAAGTTCTCTAACCAGCTTGGGGTTAAACCAGACTCAGGTAAGTGCTGTATGTCAGCCAAATTGGTCGAAAATTAATGCGATTATCGCTTGCTGTCAGCAACATAAGATAACAGTCATTGGTATTGACCATAATCATTATCCCAAACTGTTAAAACAAACCGAAAACCCACCAATACTGCTTTTTGGCCAAGGCAGGCTTAGCCTATTAAATCAAACGCAATTAGCGATAGTAGGTTCCCGCTCTGCCACACTTGGTGCTCGTGAACTCGCTAAAAAGTTTGCTTACCAGTTATCGTTAGAAGATATCGTTATTACTTCAGGTTTAGCGTTAGGAATAGACTCAGCTGCGCACCGAGGTGCATTACTCGCTGATAAACCGACGATTGCCGTTGTGGGCACAGGGTTAGATCTTGTTTATCCAGCCCGTAATAAGCCATTAGCAAAAGAAATCCTAGCCGCTAATGGTGCTATTATCAGCGAATATTTACCTGGAACCAGGCCAAATCCAGGGTGTTTTCCAAAACGAAATAGAATTATTACTGGCATGAGTCTGGGGGTTTTTGTGGTTGAAGCACAACTCAAAAGTGGTTCATTGATTTCAGCAAGGATGGCAATTGAGCAAAACCGTGAGGTTTTTGCTATGCCTGGGGCAATTAATAACCCGCAAAGTAAAGGTTGCCATAGTTTAATTAAACAAGGCGCAACTTTAGTCGATGAAGTAGAAGATATTATATTTTTGTTAGATCTTCCCACCACATCTGGTCTGTATAAAAGAGAGGCTGAAAAAGAACAAAAAAAATACCAAAAAAATGACCAACAAGACTTGTTTATCGATCCATTGTTGCGTAGTGTGGATTATGAAACTACTTCCGTAGACACGGTAGTTTCTCGGAGTCAACTTCCCACAGAGGAGGTCTTAACCCGATTGATGACGCTAGAGCTTAGAGGTCTGGTAACTGCGGTACCAGGAGGCTATATCAAATTGAACTAAAACAATAAATTGCATATGTTCAATCACTTAAAAGGGGCTAGTTATGTTCGATATTCTTATGTACCTTTTTGAAAACTATATCCACAGCGAAGCTGAGGTAATGGTAGATCATGATCTACTGACAGATGAGTTAACCCGTGCGGGTTTCCATCAAGATGAGATCTATAAAGCTCTATCCTGGTTAGAAAAACTGGCTGCGCTACAAAATACAGAAACATACCCATACCTTACCCGCAGACCGGGTACATCGGTACGCATTTATACGCCTGAAGAAACTCGCTTTCTAGACGTTGAATGTCGAGGATTCTTAATGTTTTTAGAACAAGTTAATGTACTTGATTTTACTACCCGTGAAATGGTTGTAGATCGAGTTATGGAGCTTGATACTAAAGACTTTTATATTGATGATTTAAAATGGGTAGTGTTAATGGTGTTGTTTAATGTGCCAGGTAAAGAATCAGCTTATTCACAGATGGAAGATTTAATCTTTGATGAATGTGAAGGCCCACTGCACTAAAAGCTAATGCCTGTTCAAATAAGCATTAATTAATTAACTATTTTTATGTCATAATAGCCCCTTAACGGAGTTATTATGACTAAAGATAGAAAACCATTATTTTCTCAACACGAACACGCTCTGGAAAAAGCCTACGAGGTATGTCCAGAATGTGGCAGTGAACTTGCCGTAAAAAACTCTAAAGCTGGCGCATTTCTTGGATGTGTAAGCTACCCAACCTGTGCCTACACTCGTCCCGTTATCGAACAAGAAAAATTTGAAACGCAAATTTTAGTTGGTAGTCAATGCCCAGAATGTGCAAGTGAGTTAGCCGTTAAGCAAGGCCGTTATGGTTTATTTATTGGTTGTACCAACTTTCCCGAGTGCTCTCATATAGAACAAGAAGAAAGTGAAGTTTTTGAAGATGTGCATTGCCCAAAATGTAAAAAAGGGCATTTAGCTGAAAAACAAAGCCGTTATGGCAAAACCTTTTATGCCTGTGATAATTACCCAAAATGCAAGTTTGCTGTTAATCATCAACCAGTATCAGGTAGTTGCGAAAAATGTGGATTTGAACTTTTGTTATCTCGTACCATGGCTGCAGGCGATATTTTACAATGTGCAGATAAAAAATGTTCGCACATACATAAATAGGTTTCAGCCAACAACCTCAAGGGTTAGTGTCTGAAATAAAAAAGACGAGCTTTGCTCGTCTTTTTTATTAGTTGTTGCTAACTTTCTGCTTTAATTGCTGAGCAAAGTCAGCTAAATCAGGATAAGCGTGATCATCTAAAATACCCGCTAGCTGAATTAATTTATTCGCTAATTCAATGCTACTTTCAGCACATAGGTTGATGTGTCCCATTTTACGGCCAGCACGTTTTTCTTTTTCATACCAATGTATGGCAACACCAGGCATCGCGAGTACCGCTTCAGGCACTGAATCTTCACCTAAAATATTGACCATTGCTGTTGGACGAATTAACTCAGTATTACCAAGTGGCAATGCACAAATTGCACGCAAATGATTTTCAAACTGACAAGTATCAGCTCCTTGTTGAGTCCAGTGCCCAGAGTTGTGAACACGTGGAGCAATCTCATTCACCAATAATTCATCACCAACTTGGAAAAACTCAATGGCTAGAATACCGACATAATCTAACGCTTGCGTTAATTTACTGAAGACTTCAAAGGCTTGTTGCTGTAATTCATCAGTAACCGGCAGTGCCAAAGAGACACTTAACACACCATTGGTATGGTGGTTTTCAGTAACAGGATAAACAGCAATCTCTCCTTTAGTATTACGAGCACCAACAATGGAAACTTCGCGATCAAATGGCACCATTTGTTCGGCAACAATAGCTTGCGGAACAGATGTGTTAGCTTGCTTAATAAAGTCTTCCATTTCAGCCCAAATTACTTCAGCCTGTTTCATTGACTTTAAGCGCCATTGACCTTTCCCATCGTAACCCTCTAGGGCGCTCTTGAAAATAATAGGTAAGGATAACTGGCTTAGTGCGATTTTAAAATCATCGTAATTGGAAATGATTTTGTGTGTAGCATTGGCAACCTGACAAGATTCAAGCAAGTTCTTTTCAAGACGTCGGTCTCCACCAATTTTTATCGCTGTACTGCTTGGCAGCAATTTACCACTGGCTTGACATTTTTCAAGAACATCGTGAGCTAAGTGTTCAAATTCAGCAGTGATGACATCGGCATTGTTGATGCCATCTTCTAGATTGCCCAAGATATAATCGTTAGCAATAGGGTGTACTACTTTATTCGTTCTTGGATCAAATGCAGCAATATCAAGATTTAGTGGAGATCCTGCTAAATCCATCATACGCGCTAATTGACCAGCGCCAAGCACAAGTACCTTTGTCATAACTTTTATTCTGCCGGGTTAGGATTATTCAAAATTGTTTCTGTTTGGGTTTTACGGAACGCGTCGATGTTAGCCATAATAGTTTCATCGTGAGTTCCTAAAATTTGAGCAGCTAATAAACCTGCATTTGCTGCACCTGCAGCACCAATTGCAAGTGTACCTACAGCAATACCTTTAGGCATTTGCACGATAGATAATAAAGAATCTTGACCGCTTAAGGCCTTTGATTGCACAGGAACACCTAACACTGGCAAGCTTGTATAAGCTGCAGTCATACCTGGTAAGTGGGCTGCGCCACCAGCACCAGCAATAATTACTTTGATGCCGCGTTCTTTTGCTGACTCTGAGTATTCGCTCAATAAATGAGGCGTTCGGTGTGCTGAAACAACTTTGGTTTCATAAGGAACGTTTAATAAATCAAGCATTTCTGCCGCATGTTGCATTGTTGGCCAATCTGATTTTGACCCCATAATGATACCTACAGTCATCAAAGAATACCTTTTGGTTGTGTATAAGTGGGTAATAAGTGCCGACCCAACGGGTCAAAAAATAAGCGCGCATTATACCCTTGTTTAACTAAATCCCCAACTTTTCTCAGTGATTATATTTATTCTCAATTTATCGAGAATGCTAGACTAAGGTAGAATTGTAAATTTACCGAGCCTAATGCATTATTTATATAACATAAATAAGTTATTCAGGTGAACCATGTCAGATAAGTATATTAATGGACTCACTCAAGTTGCAGCAAATCATCAAGCCTTGAGTCCTGTCAATTTTCTTAAACGTAGCGCAGAGTTATATCCTGATAAAGTCGCAATTATTCATGGTAATGAACAGTATACTTACCGTGAATTCCAACAAAACGTAAATCGATTAGCATCAGCATTACAACAACGTGGTGTAAGCCAAGGTACTACTGTTACCGTAATGGCTGCCAATATACCGGCTTTTTTAGATGCGCATTTTGCTGTGCCTATGTTAGGAGCGGTACTTAACTCTTTAAATACACGGCTAGATGCTGAAAACCTTGCGTTCATTCTTGATCATGCCGAATGTGATGTGTTGTTAACTGATACCGCCTACAGTGAAGTGATGAAAAAAGCAGTTGCTCTATCGAGTAGAACGCCGCTTATTATTGATATCGATGATCCTCAAAGCCAAGGAGGGGAGCGTTTAGGTGAGTTGGAATATCAACAGCTATTAGCCGAAGGCACACCATCGTTCGAGCAGCCAGTTATAGAAGATGAATGGCAAGCTATGGCGTTAAATTACACATCAGGAACCACTGGCAACCCTAAAGGGGTTGTATATTCTCACCGGGGTGCCTATTTAAACGCACTAGGTAACAATATGATTTGGCCGTTGGATGAAAATTCAGTGTATTTATGGACTCTGCCAATGTTCCATTGTAATGGTTGGTGTTTCCCTTGGACCGTTACAGCAATGGCAGCAACACATGTATGTCTTCGTCAGGTTGAAGTAAACGCTATTATTAATTCTATCTCTGAACACAATATTACGCATATGTGTGGTGCACCTATTGTGTTAAATATGATTTTAAATGGTCCAGAGGAACTCACTCAAAAATTAACTGGCAGTGTTAAAGCCATGACCGCTGGAGCTCCACCACCTGCTGCGGTTATTAAAGGTATGGAAAAGTTGGGTTTTGATATTACTCAAACATACGGCTTAACTGAAGTTTATGGTCCTTGTGTGGCAAGCTCATGGAAAAAAGAGTGGAACCATTTAAGCGGTGATGAACGCGCAGCTTTAAAAGCTAGGCAAGGCATCCGCTATCCAACTCAAGAAGATGTCGATGTGTTAGATCCCGAAACTATGTTACCAGTACCTGCTGATGCGGAAACTATTGGCGAAATAATGTTTCGCGGTAATACTACAATGAAGGGATATTTAAAGAATCCATCTGCGACACAAGAGGCTTTTAAAGGAGGGTGGTTTCATTCAGGCGATTTAGCGGTTAAACACCCTGATGGTTATTTAGAAATTCGCGATAGATCAAAAGATATCATTATTTCCGGCGGTGAAAATATTTCATCCGTTGAAGTTGAGGGCGTTCTATATCGTCACCCGGCCATAATGGAAGCAGCGGTTGTTGCTCGTAAAGATGATACTTGGGGAGAAACGCCGTGCGCTTTTGTTACCCTAAAGTCTGGAGAGCACGCTACTCAAAGTGAAATTATCGAATTTTGTCGTGAAAACATGGCACGTTTCAAGTGTCCTAAAACAATTGTTTTCGCGGATTTACCAAAAACGTCTACAGGTAAGATTCAAAAGTTTATTTTAAGAGAAAAAGTAAAAAACTTATTTGAAAACATTCCAGAAACGGCTTAAAGCAGTTTAAACAATTTCTAAGTAAACAAATCAATGCGATCATTCGTTTTAGGCGATATAATGATCGCATTTTTATTAACTAGCAAAGTTAAGTGCTTAGATGAATCCCAACGAACAATCCAATATATATACTTCAGCACAAGAAGCCTATGAGGCTGGTGGCATTATTGCCTATCCAACTGAAGCGGTGTTTGGTTTAGGGTGTGATCCCGACAATCAATCTGCGGTTGAAAAGCTATTGCAACTAAAGCAGCGTTCTGTAAGTAAAGGGTTAATTTTACTGGCCAGTAACTATTCACAGTTATTACCCTATATAGATGATAGTAAAATACCTCAAGACAAACGCTATACTGTATTGTCGCGATGGCCAGACTGTATTACTCAAGTCGTTCCGGCAAATCCATCTATTGCTAAGTATTTAACTGGCGATTTCAGCACAATAGCTGTACGGGTAACGAGTCAGCCAGATGTTGTTGCATTATGCAAGGCGACTAATAAACCAATCGTCTCAACGAGCGCTAATTTGAGCGGCACAGAGCCGGCGATTACCTGGCAACAAGTAGAAGCAGCATTTGCTAATACGGTAGATTTCATTATTAAAGGCGAAACATTAGGTTTTGCTAAACCATCAACAATCATCAATGCATTAACAGGGGAAGTATACCGCTAATGAGCCAAATTAATATTGACCAAGTGGTTGAGTTTTTAAAAACGTTACAAGATCAAATTTGTTCAGCCCTAGAACAAGCTGATGGCGAAGCTAAGTTTGTTGAAGATCTATGGCAACGTGAAGAAGGTGGAGGTGGTCGTACTCGAGTATTAACCAATGGTGCGGTAATAGAGCAGGGTGGTGTTAACTTTTCAACGGTTAGTGGAGACAAATTGCCTCCTTCAGCGACCGCGCATCGCCCAGAATTAGCAGGTCGTACTTGGCAAGCCTGTGGTGTCTCATTGGTTATTCACCCCAAAAATCCTCATATTCCAACATCTCATGCTAATGTACGATTTTTTATTGCCGAAAAAGACGGAGAAGATCCGGTTTGGTGGTTTGGTGGTGGTTTTGATTTAACGCCATTTTACCCGGTAAAAGAAGACGTTATTCATTGGCATCAAACTGCGGCTGATTTATGCGCCCCGTTTGGTGATAATATTTACCAAGAGCACAAAAAATGGTGTGATGAATATTTCTATTTAAAACACAGAGATGAAACCCGTGGTGTTGGTGGCTTGTTTTTTGATGATTTAAATTGTTGGGACTTTGATACTTGTTTGAATTACATCAAGGCAGTAGGGCAAGGGTTTATTGATGCTTATGTGCCAATTATTAATAAACGTAAAAATACACCTTTTACTGAGCATCAACGCCAATTCCAATTATATCGCCGTGGTCGTTATGTTGAATTCAACCTGGTGTTTGATCGAGGAACGTTATTCGGTTTGCAATCGGGTGGCCGTACAGAGTCTATATTAATGTCTATGCCGCCACTGGCAAGATGGGAATATAACTATCAGCCAGAAGATGGCAGCCAAGAAGCTGAACTCTATCAGCATTATTTAAAGCCACAAAACTGGTTATAGTTTTTAAACTAATTAAAAAAGCCCAATAAATATAACTTTATTGGGCTTTTTTCTTTCATGCGTTTATCGGAAAAGCTTATTTATTAAAGCGGCGTAACTCTTCCATCGCGTCTAACACAACGTTCATATCCAACTTACCATCTTCAATTTCTTGATAGTCATTATCGAAAATTGTGAAATTACCTAAACGATCGAGTTCATTCAGTTGCTTGGTATCTTTTATTGCGTAATAACCATCACGACCAAAGATTAACCAACTATGCTGCTGTTTATCAAACAATGACTGACCACTGCTGTATTCATTGCTTTTATTACTACAGCCAAGCGCGTCAGTAAGCAACGTCGGAGCAATATCATAATGGCTAGTTTGAGCTTGATAGAAGTCTTTTGGAGCTTCTGGCCAATGAATTATCAATGGCACCTGAGTTTGGTATCTGGAATAGTTTGAGTTGTGACCCCAAAATCCCTTCTTACTATCATTAAACTCTTTACCATGATCACCCGTTATGATGATGATGGTATTGTTAATATCATCGCCCAATTGAGCGATTACTTGTTGAATTTGCAAATCAATAAAATTGATTGAATTCTTATATAAGTTTAAAAATGGCTGCGGATCATAGTCATCATTTAATGCCATATAGTTTATGTCATCTAAAGAAGGTGTATATTTTCGTTCAAAATCTGTCGGTATCGAAAATCCATGGGCAGAGTCAAAAAGCATGAATGCAAAAAATGGATTATCGCTGTCCTTGTTTTTATGCCAATCGATAAAATCTTTGGTAATGTCCATATCACGCTCAAAAGGTTTTTCACCTTTAGAATGAGTACGAAGATTTTCAACGTTACTAAATAATGTTTGATCAAACTCCGGGCTTGTCAATTTTGCACTGGCAAAAATACCAATATCGTAGCTTTGCTGCTTAACAACATCCATTAAAACAGGCGATGTCTGCGTATCCAGAATAGGTTGCCAGTAATGGCCAGGAATCGCATAAAACAAACTGAACATGCCATGGCGAGTGTTGTTACTGCCGCTATGGTGTTGCTTAAAGTGCGTACCTTTATCAGCAATACTTTGAATAGTTGGCGTCATTTTGCCGTCCATCATATCACTGCGCCAAGAGTCCAACGTGATCAATAAAATATTTTTTTGCTGAGCTGGCGCCACACATTGCATTGGGCTTAACGGATAATTAATTGCCGACTTGACCTTTTTTTGTTTTAACAAGGCCTGTTGTTTTTGTGCTTCTATATTAACCACACCAAATTTAGCCATAAAGCTTTTCGCTGTTAGCGGAAATGAAATTGGCAAATAACGAGCTTGCTGGGTAATACTTTTCTCAAACTTGGCATCTGCCCACGTATGAATGCCGTGGCCAAGAAGTAATAATACAAACCAAATCTTTAAAGGTGTTTTAAGAGAAAAATGAGTTTCCACATATTTATTACGAAGCATTTCGCTTAAGAATATTTGCGCGGCAAAAAAGGCCAAAATAATTAAGCTTATCAATGTCCATAACTGCCACGAGAAACTGAAAATTTCTGTTCCGCCCTCAACCATTAACTCAAACACAATGCCATTAAAATGAAATCGATATTGTTGATAAACAAAAGTATCGGCAAGTAGTAATGATAAGGCTAAAGATACGAGTATGATGGCAATAAATCGTATTGCTAAATAATGCTTTAGAATTTTAGCCAGTAAATGTAAAAAACCGGTCAGTAATAATGCTAAAAAACCTAAATGAGCAACACTGTAAGTAAATAAAAATATTGTTGAAATTACACTGTCAGGATAGGGGTGTGGCGATAAATACCTTAAGGCAATGAAAATTGTAATGACAAAGTTAACGGCTAGGTACCGGTTTAACCAGCTTTTTACATTGTTTGCTTGAAAATCATTCATAAATTAATTAATTTTTGTATTTTGTTTAGTATCTAAAAAAACTTGTTCTAAATCAATATCCCTACTTTTTTTGTGGTTACAATCCTTAACAAATTTTGACAATATTAACATGTAAGGCAATGGCCATGAAAAAGAATTTAATTAGTTTAGCATTAGTATCCCTATTAGCGAGCAATGCAGCGGTAGCCGCATCTTACGAAGCTGGTGATTTTGTGATCCGTGGTGGTGTAACCATGGTAGAACCTGACAGTGGTAAATCCGGCATAGATTTAGCGGGTGAAGATTCTGGCTTAACTTTAAGCGTAGATGATAATACTCAATTAGGTCTAAACTTTGTTTACTTTTTTGATAGCAACTGGGCGATAGAAGTATTGGCAGCAACGCCATTTACTCACGATGTTAAATTACAGGCGGCTGGCACAGAAACTACATTAGCTGAAGTTACACATTTACCACCGACAGTGAGTGCGGTTTATTACTTTGATACCGGTTCAAAATTTATGCCTTATGTAGGTGCCGGTTTAAACTACACCATTTTCTTTGATGAAGAATTTGATTCAACTTATAAAGACGCTGGCTTTAGTAATCTTGAACTGGACGGGTCTTTTGGATTTGCATTACAAGTTGGTGCCGATTATCAATTAAATGAAAAGTGGCATATTAATGCATCAGCTCGTTACATCGATATAGGTACAGACGCTACTTTCGATGTGGGTGGTGCAAGTATTGGCGAATCTTCTGTAGATGTAGACCCAATGGTTTACTCACTTATGCTTGGCTATAAGTTTTAATTAAACTTTCCCATCAATATAAACAGCCACTGAATTCGAAAGATTCGGTGGCTTTTTAATTCATGGAAGAATTAACTTAGAATTGCCATGGATGCTTTTCAGAGTTGCCCGTTATAAGCTTTTGTCAATTCATATTCCCATTAGCGTTAGATTTGGTTACTCTTAACAAAACTCACCATAATTAGTGCCCATGGATAACTATCTCGTTTTTGGCAACCCAATTGCCCAATCAAAATCACCACTTATTCATCAAATGTTTGCCGAGCAAACACAACAAGCGATTACTTATACAAAAAGCCAACCAGAAGAGGCTGAATTTAAAGCATCCGTTGCAACATTCATTAATAACGGTGGTAAGGGTGCTAATGTCACAGCACCTTTTAAAGAACAGGCAATTCAATTGTGTGAGCATTTAACTGAACGAGCTAATATGGCTGGTGCAGTGAATACATTGAGTTTTCGTGATGGTAAGGTTTATGGCGATAATACCGATGGCATTGGTTTAGTAAATGATTTGAAAAGTCACCAGGTTCAGCTTACCAATAAATCAATATTACTTATGGGAGCTGGCGGGGCAGCTCGTGGGGTAATATTACCTCTATTAGCTGAAAATCCAGCTCGCATTGTTATTGTAAATAGAACAGTCGAAAAAGCAAAGTTGTTAGCAACTCGTTTTAATGATGAAAAGTTATCGGCAATTGGCTATAGCGAAACCGCAGAAACAACGTTTGATGTAATTATTAATGCAACATCGGCAAGCCTATCAGCAAACCTACCTGATTTAAGTCCTAAATGTATTACTGAGAAAACTGTTTGTTATGACATGGTTTATGGCGCTGAATTAAGCCTATTCTTAACCTGGTGTGCTGAACACAAAGCCCGACAAGTCATTGATGGTTTAGGTATGTTAGTAGGCCAAGCCGCAGAAAGTTTTTATATTTGGCGCAAAGTAAGGCCAGAACAAACTCAGGTACTGGCTAAGTTAAGAAGTCAATTACAAGGCGTTGATAAATGAATCAGGCGATTTTGTTTAATGATGATCATATTTATATAGTAGAAAAGCAGCTTTGGCGCTTTACCGGGTTACTGTCTGGCAATCAGGTAAATATATATATAGCACATTCAGCGTCAGCAATAAGCCAAGCAGATAAGTTTGATTGGGAAGAAAAAGTCGAAGAGTGGTTAGAAGATAATGAGCCAGATGAGAATAATGAGATCTGGCTCTAGTAACTATTGATTTTGTTCTGCAATATACTCATCTTTTAAACGAACGTAATTAGCATTTGTGTCTCTTAAGAAAGTGAGCTCGTCATCAGTGAGAGGGCGCTTTTGTTTTGCCGGGTTACCAACATACAAAAAGCCAGGCTCTAATGTCTTATTTGGTGGTACGAGAGATCCGGCACCTATAATACAATCGTTACCGACAACTGCACCGTCCATTATTATGGCGCCCATGCCAACCAAAATACGATCGCCCAACGTACAGCCATGCAGCATTACTTTATGGCCAACGGTAACTTCTTCACCAATAACTAGAGGATAGCCATCAGGAAATTTGGTGGTTTTGCGAGTCACATGCAAGACACTACCATCTTGAATGTTACTATTTGCGCCGATAGTAATATGATTCACATCACCTCGTGCTACCACCAGTGGCCAAATACTTACATCAGCCCCTAGAGTGATATCACCAATTAATACAGAACTTGGATCAACATATACTTTTTCAGATAATTTAGGGTAAATGCCTCTATATGGCCTAAGGGAAGAAACTGTCATAAATGAAGCCTATTAATTGATTTAGTATTTACTCTATCAAAAAAACTAGAGCAAACAGATATAAAAACCCATTATCTAATAATAAATTGTAGTTTTTATATTAACTGTGAACGAGAAAATGTAATTCAAACATAACTAAAAACGATCTAATCGATAACACTGAGCTCAATAATAGCGCAGCTTGTACAGAATATAATCGAATTTGAGTTTTTTTCAAATTAATTTCAAAAAGCAGTTGACGGCAGCCTAAAAATCTCTAAAATGCGCTTCACTTCTTCGGGACATCCCAACGAAGCGTTTTAATAAGTTAAGTAATCCAATAGGGTACTTAATCGCTGATGAAGCATTTAAAAATAAACTTTTAAATAATTCAAAAAAATCGGTTGACATTAAAACTAGGGTGCTTATAATGCGCATCCACTTCAGGCAAGGCTACTAGCCGGTTTGAAGACAAAGAGACTAACGAATGCGATTAGCTCTTCGTTCGAATAGAACGGTTCTTTAACAATTAGTTATCATGCAATTTGTGTGGGCACTCACATTAAGATTGATTTACAACATAGATACTTCGGTATCAAAAATCACTTAATGATGATGAACACACAAACAAATTAATTATCTTTATTTAGCGATAAAGTTAATTAGTACGTTTTAGTTTAACCAGCTTCTGGTTAGACGGAACATTCAGAATTCATTGAGTAGCATCGCTTGTCGATGCATATGTAACAACTTTTTAATTGAAGAGTTTGATCATGGCTCAGATTGAACGCTGGCGGCAGGCTTAACACATGCAAGTCGAGCGGAAACGAGAAGTAGCTTGCTACTTCGGCGTCGAGCGGCGGACGGGTGAGTAATGCTTGGGAATATGCCTTTAGGTGGGGGACAACAGTTGGAAACGACTGCTAATACCGCATAATGTCTACGGACCAAAGGGGGGGATCTTCGGACCTCTCGCCTATAGATTAGCCCAAGTGAGATTAGCTAGTTGGTAAGGTAAAGGCTTACCAAGGCGACGATCTCTAGCTGGTTTGAGAGGATGATCAGCCACACTGGGACTGAGACACGGCCCAGACTCCTACGGGAGGCAGCAGTGGGGAATATTGCACAATGGGGGAAACCCTGATGCAGCCATGCCGCGTGTGTGAAGAAGGCCTTCGGGTTGTAAAGCACTTTCAGTTGTGAGGAAAGGTTAGTAGTTAATAACTGCTAGCTGTGACGTTAGCAACAGAAGAAGCACCGGCTAACTCCGTGCCAGCAGCCGCGGTAATACGGAGGGTGCGAGCGTTAATCGGAATTACTGGGCGTAAAGCGTGCGTAGGCGGTTTGTTAAGCAAGATGTGAAAGCCCAGGGCTCAACCTTGGAACTGCATTTTGAACTGGCAAGCTAGAGTATTGTAGAGGGTGGTGGAATTTCCAGTGTAGCGGTGAAATGCGTAGAGATTGGAAGGAACATCAGTGGCGAAGGCGGCCACCTGGACAAATACTGACGCTGAGGCACGAAAGCGTGGGGAGCAAACAGGATTAGATACCCTGGTAGTCCACGCCGTAAACGATGTCAACTAGCTGTCTGTAGACTTGATCTGTGGGTAGCGCAGCTAACGCGATAAGTTGACCGCCTGGGGAGTACGGCCGCAAGGTTAAAACTCAAATGAATTGACGGGGGCCCGCACAAGCGGTGGAGCATGTGGTTTAATTCGATGCAACGCGAAGAACCTTACCATCCCTTGACATCCAGAGAATTTTCTAGAGATAGATTAGTGCCTTCGGGAACTCTGAGACAGGTGCTGCATGGCTGTCGTCAGCTCGTGTTGTGAAATGTTGGGTTAAGTCCCGCAACGAGCGCAACCCCTATCCTTATTTGCCAGCGAGTAGTGTCGGGAACTCTAAGGAGACTGCCGGTGATAAACCGGAGGAAGGTGGGGACGACGTCAAGTCATCATGGCCCTTACGGGATGGGCTACACACGTGCTACAATGGCAGGTACAGAGGGCAGCAAGACCGCGAGGTGGAGCGAATCCCAGAAAGCCTGTCGTAGTCCGGATCGGAGTCTGCAACTCGACTCCGTGAAGTCGGAATCGCTAGTAATCGTGGATCAGAATGCCACGGTGAATACGTTCCCGGGCCTTGTACACACCGCCCGTCACACCATGGGAGTAGGTTGCAAAAGAAGTAGCTAGTTTAACCTTCGGGGGGACGGTTACCACTTTGTGATTTATGACTGGGGTGAAGTCGTAACAAGGTAACCCTAGGGGAACCTGGGGTTGGATCACCTCCTTACCTTAAGTAGACAACTTAATGAGAGCTTAGGCTCTGCGAGTGTTCACACAAATTGTATGATAACGAAAGATGAAGAAGTATAGGTCGTGACTACTTAAGTTGCAGACCCATCATGATAGGTCTGTAGCTCAGCTGGTTAGAGCGCACCCCTGATAAGGGTGAGGTCGGCAGTTCAAGTCTGCCCAGACCTACCAAATTAACGTTTTTACAACGTTAATTACCATTGGTAAAACAATGGGGCTATAGCTCAGCTGGGAGAGCGCCTGCCTTGCACGCAGGAGGTCAGCAGTTCGATCCTGCTTAGCTCCACCATTTACTTACTCTTCTTCACGAGAAAGACCAAATTTAAATTATCTTTTAAGATGTTTTAAATTTGGTTTTTTACCAACATAGATACCGAATGTGCGTATCAATGTACTCTTTAACAATTTGGAAAGCTGATATTAAACCCGGTAACTTATGTTTATGACCTCCAATCATAAGCGTTCAATAAGTTACCACGATAAACAATTTATTGTTTATCAACCGAGCTGTTTTATACAACAGCTCAATATTATTAATGGCAACTCTTATCGTGTTGTCATTAGTTCTTACTCAAGGCTCACAGTTTACTGTGGGTTTGACATGAAGATGTCAACATTCTTATGAATGCGTGAAAATGTCAGACCTATAACTTAGTTCGGATTAGTCTCCGGACATTCTTGAAGTTGCAAGACTTTTTGGGGTTGTATGGTTAAGTGACTAAGCGTATGTGGTGGATGCCTTGGCAGTTAGAGGCGATGAAGGACGTGTTAATCTGCGAAAAGCTGTGTTAAGCCGATAAAAGGCGTTATAGGCACAGATGTCCGAATGGGGGAACCCACCCAACGTAAGTTGGGTATCTTTTAGTGAATACATAGCTAATTGAGGCGAACCGGGAGAACTGAAACATCTAAGTACCCCGAGGAAAAGAAATCAACCGAGATTTCGTTAGTAGCGGCGAGCGAACGCGAATCAGCCCTTAAGCTATTTGGGCGTTAGTGGAATGTTCTGGAAAGGACAGCGATACAGGGTGATAGCCCCGTACACAAAAACAACCTAATAGTGAAATCGAGTAGGTCGGGACACGAGAAATCTTGACTGAATATGGGGGGACCATCCTCCAAGGCTAAATACTCCTAACTGACCGATAGTGAACCAGTACCGTGAGGGAAAGGCGAAAAGAACCCCTGTGAGGGGAGTGAAATAGAACCTGAAACCGCATACGTACAAGCAGTGGAAGCCGGATTTAGTCCGGTGCCTGCGTACCTTTTGTATAATGGGTCAGCGACTTATGTTCTGTAGCAAGGTTAACCGATTAGGGGAGCCGTAGCGAAAGCGAGTGTTAACTGCGCGTTTAGTTGCAGGGCATAGACCCGAAACCCGGCGATCTACCCATGGGCAGGTTGAAGGTTGAGTAACATCAACTGGAGGACCGAACACACGTATGTTGAAAAATGCGGTGATGACTTGTGGGTCGGAGTGAAAGGCTAATCAAGCCGGGAGATAGCTGGTTCTCCCCGAAATCTATTTAGGTAGAGCCTCGCACGAACACCATTGGGGGTAGAGCACTGTTAAGGCTAGGGGGTCATCCCGACTTACCAACCCTTTGCAAACTCCGAATACCAATGAGTGATATGCGGGAGACACACTACGGGTGCTAACGTCCGTTGTGGAAAGGGAAACAACCCAGACCGCCAGCTAAGGTCCCAAAGTCATAGTTAAGTGGGAAACGATGTGGAAAGGCATAGACAGCTAGGAGGTTGGCTTAGAAGCAGCCATCCTTTAAAGAAAGCGTAATAGCTCACTAGTCGAGTCGGTCTGCGCGGAAGATGTAACGGGGCTAAACTATGCACCGAAGCTGCGGATTTGAACTTAGGTTCAAGTGGTAGGGGAGCGTTCTGTAAGCCGTTGAAGGTGAATCGTAAGGTTTGCTGGAGGTATCAGAAGTGCGAATGCTGACATGAGTAACGATAAGGGGAGTGAAAAACTCCCCCGCCGAAAGACCAAGGTTTCCTGTCCCATGTTAATCAGGGCAGGGTAAGTCGGCCCCTAAGGCGAGGCGGAAACGCGTAGTCGATGGGAAACAGATTAATATTTCTGTACTTCTATATATTGCGAAGGAGGGACGGAGAAGGCTAAGCAAGCATGGCGCTGGTTGTCCATGTGAAAGTATGTAGGCTGAAGAATTAGGTAAATCCGGTTCTTCTTAAGGCTGAGATACGAGACGAGACTCTACGGAGTTGAAGTTGTTGATGCCATACTTCCAGGAAAAGCTTCTAAGCTTCAGATATATAGGAACCGTACCCCAAACCGACACAGGTGGTTAGGTAGAGAATACTAAGGCGCTTGAGAGAACTCGGGTGAAGGAACTAGGCAAAATAGTACCGTAACTTCGGGAGAAGGTACGCTCTCTAGTGTGAATCCCTTGCGGAGTAAGCACAGGAGAGTCGAAGTAACCAGGTGGCTGGAACTGTTTATTAAAAACACAGCACTGTGCAAAATCGAAAGATGACGTATACGGTGTGACGCCTGCCCGGTGCCGGAAGGTTAATTGATTGGGTTAGCTCTGCGAAGCTCATGATCGAAGCCCCGGTAAACGGCGGCCGTAACTATAACGGTCCTAAGGTAGCGAAATTCCTTGTCGGGTAAGTTCCGACCTGCACGAATGGCGTAATCATGGCCACACTGTCTCCACCCGAGACTCAGTGAAATTGAATTTGCGGTTAAGATGCCGTATACCCGCGGCTAGACGGAAAGACCCCGTGAACCTTTACTATAGCTTGACAGTGAACATTGCTCCTACATGTGTAGGATAGGTGGGAGGCATTGAAACCGCGTCGCTAGATGTGGTGGAGCCAATCTTGAAATACCACCCTTGTATGCGTGATGTTCTAACCTAGGGCCCTTATCGGGCTTGGGGACACTGTCTGGTGGGTAGTTTGACTGGGGCGGTCTCCTCCCAAAGAGTAACGGAGGAGCACGAAGGTTGGCTAAGTATGGTCGGACATCATACGGTTAGTGCAATGGCATAAGCCAGCTTAACTGCGAGACAGACACGTCGAGCAGGTACGAAAGTAGGTCATAGTGATCCGGTGGTTCTGTATGGAAGGGCCATCGCTCAACGGATAAAAGGTACTCCGGGGATAACAGGCTGATACCGCCCAAGAGTTCATATCGACGGCGGTGTTTGGCACCTCGATGTCGGCTCATCACATCCTGGGGCTGAAGTCGGTCCCAAGGGTATGGCTGTTCGCCATTTAAAGTGGTACGCGAGCTGGGTTTAGAACGTCGTGAGACAGTTCGGTCCCTATCTGCCGTGGGCGTTTGAGAATTGAAGAGGGCTGCTCCTAGTACGAGAGGACCGGAGTGGACGAACCTCTGGTGTTCGGGTTGTCACGCCAGTGGCATTGCCCGGTAGCTACGTTCGGAACTGATAACCGCTGAAAGCATCTAAGCGGGAAGCAGGCTTTGAGATGAGTTCTCACTGGGACTTTAAGTCCCCTAAAGGGTCGTTGGAGACTACAACGTTGATAGGTCAGGTGTGTAAGTGCTGTGAGGCATTGAGCTAACTGATACTAATTGCCCGTGAGGCTTAACCATACAACACCCAAGCAGTTTTGCTTGAGTTGTATGGTCTGATGAAAATCACGCATTAAAGAATACGACTTGAGTAAGTCACGGTTTAATACGCGTCCTGAACTTGTTTCAGGATCTATACAGCTTTCTAAATACGTTAGAACTCTGATGCACAATATGCGTCAGGAGACCCTGAAACAAGTTCAGGGTGTTTCTAACGAAACAGTTTTTGTCTGGCGACAATAGCACTGTGGAACCACCTGATCCCATGCCGAACTCAGAAGTGAAACGCAGTTGCGCCGATGGTAGTGTGGGAGTTCCCATGTGAGAGTAGGTCATCGCCAGGCTCCTAATTGAAAATGAAAAGGGCATCCGTAAGGGTGCCCTTTTTGTTTGTCTCGAATAAAGTCTACTTCACATATATTATCTTGTATGTACGGATACCGTTTCCATTTTAAGCAGAGCATGTGATACCAATCACGCGTTCACAACTCCCAAACATCCCTGTTTTCGTTGCATATAGTATTTCCTATACAAAACACGATCCCGAAGGGGAGTCCCTGCTCACAACAAGTTGCTCCCGAAAATGAAACACGAAACATGTTTCGTCAAAAACGTTTCATTTCCCCCATGTGAGAGTATTTATCGAAAATTGCGTCCATGCATTTTCGATATTCACCACATCCATGTGGCTTATCGCCAGGCTCCTCGGCAACTGCTCCATGCGTTGCTCTAACTACGCCCATCCATGGGCTAGTAATTCCGAAAAGCCCCTTGCTAACGCAGAGGGCTTTTTTCGTTTGAGATTCTGAGTTTATTAAGCCACAGCACGCTGATGGAGGTCCCGGACATCGCTGCTCGGCAATTGCTCCTGCATTGCTCTACCTCCTGCATCCATGCAGTCGTCTTCCGGGATGACGAGGTGTATTTTAACTAGCACCGCGTTTTCTCAAATATTATTTTCAGTGCCGAGGTTTTGAAGATTTACCTCTTGATGATTTGTGGCTAGAGCCCTTACTTGGTCTTGAATGCTGCTTAGAAGCACTATAACTTGGTTTACTCGCTCTTTGCTTATATGCCTTTGAACTTTGTTTATTTGGTGCCTTCTTAGCCGTGTAAGAGTTCTTGTTAGATAAGTTCCTATTTTGTTTTGACGTAGCATTCACAGATGGCTTCTTACTTCTATCCGTATAAGTTTTTCTATAGTCATTCTTAGCGTGCTTGCTTTTGGTAATAGCGTTATTTCTATGATTGGTATTTGCCACTTGCTTATTACTACTTTTATTCTGCTTGGTACGCACATTAGAACTATTAATTTTGTGCTTAACTTGCTGATGTTTAGTGCTTGTTACTTTCTTCGTTTTATATTGTTTGTTATTAACATTTTGCACGCCTTTATATTTGTTTAAAGCCAGCAACTGTCTATCTTGTTTTCTCGATACATTTACTTGGTTTTTACTGGGTTTGTTACTGCTGTATTGTTTAGCAACTCGATCATTTTTATATGAAATACTCTTTCTATGTGACGGTTGATGCTGCCAGCGTTGGTAACCTTTTGAGCTTTGCTTCGACGCATGTGGCTTACCCGTGCTGTAGTGCTTTTTACCACCACTATAATGCTTACTATGGCCGTGATGATGACTACTGTGATGACGATGGTAATAAGAATGTGGGTGATGGTGCACTACTACATGATGATTACCCCAATGAAAACCACCGAAAAACCAACCCACTGAAATATGCACTGCTGTATGCCAATAAAATGGCGCAGGATATGCCGCATAATAGTGTGGCGAATAATATGATGGATAATGGGCCCAGTACACCGGAGGGTAACCCGACCAATACCAAGGTCCGTAAACTACACGGGCATCATAATAGGGTACATAAACTATTTGCGGATCAGCTGGAACAATAGCAATAGTGTTATCTTCTCTTGTGACACCTACGTTTTCCATTTGAGCTAAACTACCAGCGTTATCTGCCTTTTGTCGCAACGATTGAATACTGGCAAGTACTTGTTCTTCACTCGATAAAAAAGCGTCACCGAGTTGTCGAGTCCAAGTCAGTTCTTCGCTCATTTTGGTTAATATGCCATCAAAAGGTAACAACGCGACAACACTAGGGTCCCACTCCATGGATTCGCCTTTGTCCATCAACTCATTGTTAGATAGATTAGGGTTCTTAGATACCCATCGTTCAGCTTCTATTATTTCCAACGGGTAGGTTGCTGCAATAAGGATATGGGTTAATACGCTATCTGGATAAAGCGCTATTGGAGCTAACATTTGCTCTAATTCTGCCTGGCTGTATTCAACTGGTTTAGCATCACTAGCTGGCTGTTGCTCAGCAAAGCTAAGAGGCAAATTAAGCAAATAAATAAATGTAAACACTAACGTTAAATATTTCATTTTCCACCCTTAGCCAACTGTAGTGCGGCCAGTTTAGTTATTAGAGTGGTTATTATAAAAAAGTGAAACTGAACATGAGCTGAATGAAAATAGAAACGAAGAGCAGTTGGATTAGACTTGGTATTATATAAATGCAGTGATGTTTAGGGGCTCGGTAATGAGCCCTAGTGGTTTTTATCGTTTGAACGTAATCGTAAATAAAGCACCGCCGAGCTCAGAGCTGGTCCCTATGGATAAATTACCATGATAACTGGCCACTAAGTCGCGCACTATGGCGAGTCCTATACCGTGGCCTTGTTGATAGGTGTCAGCTCTAGTGCCACGTTTTAATATGTCTTCTTGCAACGCCTCACTTACGCCAGCTCCATCATCGGTTATCGTTAAAACAAGCTCTGTTTCACTTTGTGTAACCTGCAAACATATTGTTTTGTTTGCCGCCTTACAGGCATTGTCGAGTAAGTTACCCAAGATCTCAAACAGGTCACTTTCCTCACCATTAAATATCGCCTGTTCATCAATCGATAAATTAATACTCAGCTGCTTTTGTTGGTAAATTTTATGCAGACTGCTCACCAGCTTTGTCGCGATTGGGGATATTTTAATGCCAACATGCCAAGCAGTTTCGCCACCACTTTGCGCACGTTTTAATTGGTGCTCTATGGTTTTATTCATTAGTGATAACTGTTGCAATGAGTTAGTGGTCAAATTTCCTTGGCTTTGCATGACAGCCAATGGGTTTTTTAAACTATGAGCCAGATCTGATAAAGCGTTGCGATAGCGTTTACGTTGGTTTTTTTGTGCTGTTAACAAGGTATTAAGTTGTTTAGCAACTCGGGCTAGCTCCAAAGGGTATTGCTGCTCAATTTTGTGCTGATTTCCATGTTCTACCTGGCTAAGTTCTTTTTGTAATTTACGTAATGGTCTTAAAGTAAATTTTAGCCAAACAAACTGCAATATTAATAATACCGCCATAATAAACCCTAACCATGACCACAATGTTTGCTGGAACTTAGCGACCATTTTGGCAAAATCAGATTGATCTTTAGCGATGTGCAAGGTTACGGTGAAAGCTTGTTGTTGTTCGATGAAACTTACCGTGAAGCTGTACAACAAGTGCTTCTTGTTATCGATAATTTGTTTACTGAAACGACTCTCACCAACAGCCGGGGTTGGCAAGTTATTAGGCACAGTTAAGCCTAAAAATGATGGTGAAGACCATAAAGTATTTTGTTTATCAAAGTCAGCTTTGATCATAAGTGCATATAAACCAGAGCCGCTCGCATTAAATTGATTATTGAGTAGTTGTTCAGGCATTTGCAGTTGCTGATCATCAACTTCAGCGAGTGCTAAAATTGAATAACTACTGGCGATAAGCTCATTTTTAATGGAGTTTTGCACTTGCTCGGTAAAGGCATTGTTTAAGATAATGGCAATGCTTGGCAGAATAATTAAAATCATTAATAATGCCGACACCATAACCCGCGCCTTCAGGGAGTTAAACCAATCTTTGATTTGAGTTATCAAAGCCACAAGTTAAGTCTCACTTTGTAGAGGTTTAAGCTTATATCCTTGACCGCGTAGTGTTTCAATAAAGTCGTATTCGCTCGTTGGATCCAACTTTTTGCGCAACCGGCGCACAAATACTTCAATTACATTAGAATCAAGATCAAAGTCTTCGTTATAAATATGTTCAGTAAGCTCAGCCTTTGATTTAACCTCACCTAAATGCAACATTAAATATTCAAGAAGGCGATACTCTGAGCTGCTTAAATTTACTGCTTGGTGATTGACCTCAACCTGCATACTTTTGGTATTAATGCTAAGTGGACCGTTATAAATTATTGGACTTGCTTGGCCAGCGCTGCGTCTGATTAATGCATTTAATCTTGCTAAAAGTTCTTCTACCTGGAAAGGTTTTGCTAAGTAATCGTCTGCACCGGCATCGAGGCCTGTTACCTTATCTTGCCAGTGATCACGCGCGGTTAGAATTAAAATGGGAAATTTAATATCTTTCTCGCGGAGCGATTTAATTAAACTAATGCCATCTATTTTAGGTAAGCCGACGTCGATAATTGCCGCGTCGTACGGGTACTCTGTCCCTTGAAATAAACCTATTTCACCATCAGATGCAACATCCACAGAAAAGTTGGCAAGTTGTAAATGATTTTGTAATTGGCTCTGCAGTTGTAAGTCGTCTTCAACGATAAGTAAGCGCATTGATCATCCTTTTATTTTTCCAGTTTTTGCATTCACATAAACCGAAACAATTTGGCCATCATCTTTAAGTAATTTAACTTTGTAGGCTTGTTGGCCCTTCACTGCTTTTACACTAAGTACTTTACCGCCCATTCGCGACTTTACTAATTTTGCTGCCTGCTGTTTATTCGCAACTTTAAGTGCTGCGCTGTTGTAAGGAGCATATTCAAAATATTGTGATTTGGCTAAAGGACTATTTAACTTGGCCATAGAACATGGCGAAGTCATTACTCCAATACTAAATAAGCACAACACAATACATTTCATTCGCAAACCTTAAACAATAGTCATAATCCAGCCCTAATCTATAAGCCAGTGTAAAAGATTGAATCAGTTAAATAAACCAAGATTTAGTTAATTCATATTTTCCTGATCAGAATAAATTTTGTAAGCTGAATATACGCTGAACAAAAAATTAAAATCCTGTTCAGCTAATGTTCAGTTAGGTTGCGCTTTAATAACCCTACAAAGTGAAAAACCAGCAGGTGACTAACATGAACATTCCAGAAAGATTTACCTTTGTAGATAAATTTTTATTATCTACCTTAGCCGTTTTACTATTTCTATTAGCGATTCAAATAATAATGGTTTTATTTGGGTTTAATAAAGCTCATGCACAGGAGCAAGCACCGCTAGTTGCTTTGAAGACCGTTTCATTTGGCCAAAATAAGCAATTATTCACTGAACAAGATAAATTAAACTTCATTGAACAAAGCCGTAGCCAGGGCTTTAGCGATCAAGATATTGGCAAGGCAAGTAATATAACGCGTAAACAACGGCTTAATGAAAATGATGCAAGTAAGCAGACACTGGCTAGTAAGTCTGTAACTATGGCAAGCACGAACAGCAGTTATTACAATCATTCGTTCACCATTTATGATGCTCAAAGTTATTTATTTGATGACTTTGATGAGGACGGTTTTTACCAATCCTTTAGTGTGGTTTTCGATGCTGATGTGATCAGTAATATTTATAATGAAAGGGCAGATGTTTATGCCGAACTTTATTTGAGTATTGATGGCGGCCCTTGGACTCACTATTATACTACCGACATATTTACCATTGTTGGTGAAAATATTGATGATGAATATGAAGTCGTAACATCGCTTTATGAGGGATACTACACGGACCATTACGATGTGCTAATTGACTTATATGAAGTTGGTTATCCAGGTTTGGTGGCAACATTCAGCTCTGATGACAGCGATGCTTTATATGCTCTGCCTTTGGAAAGCGATGAACATGACATTTACTACGATGATCATTATTATGATGACCATCATCACCATAGTGGTAGTGCCGGATTTTTAGGTTTAATTACTATGCTGATTATTTTCTTTGTACGAAAAACACGTCACATCGCGTTGTAAAAATCAGCACTAATTACCAATAAAGTTATGGTAATCAGTGCTATTAATTTATTTAAGCAAAGCTTAATGCCAATTTTTTCGCCCCGGCAAAGTCAGATTTGCCACTTCCCAATTTAGGTACCTGTGTCACTTGATAAACCTGTGCTGGTATCATCAGCGGATTACAGTTGTTATTAAGTAACTCTTGCCTCAGCTGTTTTTCGCTAATATCTGCCGTGGTTAATATCACTATCTTTTCACCTTTCTTGGGATCCGCCAGATTAACCGCTAAAAAATCACCTAAATCGTCATGAATAACTTTATTAACCTCTTGTTCTACCGCTTGTAAACTGATCATCTCGCCACCAATTTTAGCAAACCGTGAGTAGCGATCTACAACCGTTAAGAAACCGTCTTTATCAAGGTAGCCTTTATCGCCGGTTTTGTACCAGCGACGGTTATCTATGTTCACAATGACTTGCTCTGTTTTTTCATCATCATTTAAATACCCCAACATTAATTGGCTACCAGAAATTAATATTAACCCCTGTTCTCCCGTAGCAAGCGTTTGCATGCTGATAGGGTCAACAATTCTAAAAGAGCAACCAGGTAAGGGCATACCAACAGAGCCAATTTTGCTTCCTGACTGCACCCTTAAATCATTAGGATCGAGCTGATCAGGAATATTTACACTGGCAACAGGTGTTGTTTCAGTAGCCCCATAACCTTCATAAATTGTTTTATTAAACTTATCTTTAAAGCGTTGGCGAGTATCTTCAGGCAGCTTTTCAGCACCAGCAACCACCAGTCGTAAACTATCTAACATCAAAGGGTTAATTTTACGATTTAATGTATATAGTCTTAAAAACGTAGCCGTGGCGCAAAGCAGTGTCGCCTTATTTTTGGCGATTGCTTTGGCGATATTGAGTGCGTCCGTTGGGTCTGGATGACAAACCACAGGTATCCCTTCAATTAATGGCATAAAGGTGGTTACGGTTAAGCCAAACGAATGAAATGGTGGTAATGATCCCATAACCACATCCTTATCATTGGTTCTTAGCACATCACTGATTTGTTTAATGTTTGCAGAAAAGTTTTTATGACTTAACACGATGCCTTTTGGCGTGCCTTCGCTACCACTTGAAAATAAAATACATGCAGGAGCGTTTACATCTACGGGCTTACCAAAAACACGATAAAATGCCTTCGCCGGTAATAAAAAGCTGGCAATCGAGGCGCAGGTATAGCGTATTTTTGACAGCTGCTCTTTAACATCTTCCATATAAACTATATTGACATTCGCGAGCATTTTTTCGCAATCAATGCCTTTGTTTTGCAATTTTTGAATAAACTTCTTCGAGCTGAACACGGTTGTGATTTGAGCGTTTTCAATGCCAGAACATACGGCATCAACACTGGTAGAGTAGTTCAGATTTACTGCCGTTTGACCATTGAGCAACACGGCATTGTTAGCGATAATTGCGGCACTGCTTGCCGGCAGCATAAGACCGATATTTTGAGATTTATCTAACTGGTTAATTTTGGCTGCGAATGCCGCAGTGGCCGCCAATAACTGTCTATTGGAAACACGAGTTCCTGCAGTGTCTTTAACAGCTAATGACATTAAATTTTGTTTAGCAGATTTTATCCAAGCTAAAGGCAATGGATCAGCGTGGCTGGTTTGGTATTCCCAGGCATTAAATGCTAATTCAAACACTTTTTGCTTCAATTCGCTTGCAGGTGTTTCCATCGCTAATGGCGTACCAAAACAAATGGAAACGTCTCTACGCAAACCTTGTTGGGTATTTTCACGCAACTTACTACTTTTGGCTCGCGATAAACGACTGCCCCATAAACCATGCAGGTAGAATGGCACTATTACGCCATTTACATCATCTACAACGCGTTCATAGCCTGTTCTAAACACACCAAGAGCACCGGTGCGGCTTATTGCTCCTTCGGGAAATAAACATACAACTTCGCCATCTTTTAACGCCTGATTAACCAACGCCAATGATTCTGTGCTGTTACCTTCACTAATTGGAATAGCTCCAAAAAATTTAACGATGGGTTTTAGGTACCAACGATTATAAATGCTGCGTAGCATGACAAAACGAACTTTTCGAGGGCATGCCATTTGTACAATTAAACCATCAATCCAACTTATATGATTACCAAGCAATAACAAGCCATCATTAGCCGGTAAATTTTCAAAACCAAGCACTTGCAGCTTGTAACGGCGCTGCATAATAAACGAGGTAACAATTCGAATTAACGAGTGTGGTAATTGGTATACCGTATACAAGGCACCGGTTAACGCTAATGCCATCAACACATAAAAAATATCGGTACTGCTCATGCCATAAGAAACTAAGGCAATAGTCGCGATTAAAAAGCTCAACATGGCTACATTTTGTACCCAATTATTGCCGGCCAATACGGTGCCTAACTCATCTTCTTTAGCCGTGTATTGAATTAACGAATTTAACGGCACAATAAACAGGCCGCCACTAATACCTAAACCGAGGAACGTAAACGCCATAGTGATACTGGAATCAAGAGAGGCGATATTGCCAAGTAATAAAGCAAAACTGATGGCCGCAATTGGAATAATACCTAGTTCAATATGATCTTTTGATATTCGAGCAGCAAACAGTGACCCCATTACAATGCCAATGCCGGTACTGGCCATAATGCCTTGGATGATTAAGGTGTTATTTTCAGATAATACTTCTTTGGCAAAAGCAGGAAATGTTGCCAGCATTACTTGTGACACTGACCAGAACATGGATAAACCGACAATTGATAACCAAATAATTCGATTACTGAAAATCTTTTTCAAATTACTTCCCAGGTACTGGCCTTTGATGTAAGTTTTGGTAGAAAAAGTCATGCTATTATCAATAGGCTTAGTGTCTTTAAGCTGACACGAGAACCACCACTCGAGTACCGATAAAGCGACCATTACCCAGCCTAAAATCACTACGCCTTGTAAAATAACGCCGCTGTCTGTTAACTCAACTCCCGCCAGTAACAGTTCAAAAAATGCTGAAAATACAAAGGTACCTAATAATATTGACACTATGGTAACGGCCTGCACTAACGCATTACCTTGGGCTAAATGGTCAACACCAATTAACTCCTTTAAATAACCGTATTTTGCCGGTGAGTAAATGGCAGATTGGATACCCATTAATAGGGTTAAGGCGAAGGCGCCAAGAAACCATCCTTGGTAGTAACATAGGGTGATCAATAAGGTTGCAACAATGGCCACCAAAGCACTATTACGCATAACCTTGGGTTTAGGATATTTGTCAGCTAAGTAACCTGAAGGAGAAAATAAGAAGATAAACGGCAATAATATTAATGCATTTAATACCGCGGTTAAAACTATTTGAATGTCGCCATCGTAAATTTTGAACACGGTATTTTGCACAATAATTTTGTGTCCTAAATCAACAAAGGCATTAATAAATACCATGGCGATATAGGCGAAAAACCCTTTAAAAGTGAATAACTGTTTCATAATGTCCTTTGATTTATACCAATCCGTTTAATGATCACATCATTATGAGAACAGGTATTACTGGTTTGTTACACGTGGCGCTAGTGTGTATTTTGTTGTTATATTTTTCTACCAATAATTTAAGTGTTGCAATATATTCGCCTTAAGGTATAAATATTTAATACCATGAAGAATATTTAACCAACAATAATTAGATTACCCTATGGCCCAAACAAGTTCACTGTTAATTTCATTAAAAAAATCATTAAAAGCTCATGGCTACACTTATGCCGATGTTGGAAAGCACATAGGCTTGACTCAGGCCAGTATTAAGCGCTTGTTTAGTGAGGAAAATATTTCACTGCAGCGACTGGATCAAATATGCCAAATGATGGATTTAGAAATTTCAGATCTAGTACATTTAATGGCCGAGCAACAAGCGCAATTGCAACAACTTAGCGTTGAGCAAGAACAAGAGCTTAGTGATGATCTGGGTTTGCTGTTGATTGCTCTGTGTGTACTTAATAAATGGACCATGGATGAAATCATTGATCATTATAAGTTAGAGAGCCATTACTGTATTTTAAAACTGGCTCGTTTAGACAAGCTGAAAATTATTGAGCTGTTACCGGGCAATCGTATTAAACTTTTAGTTGCGGCAAACTTTGGCTGGCGCGAAAACGGTCCTATTCAGGCATTTTTTCAACGTACCATAGGCCAAGAATTTTTCAACTCCCGCTTTAATCAAGATGAGGAGAGCTTATTGGTACTCAATGGTATGCTTGCCAGTACCAGCAACAGTGAATTTCAACGTAAACTTAAACGAATAGCGCAAGAGTTTGAGGTATTAAATCACGAAGATTCCAGTTTACCTTTAAGCCAACGCTTTGGCGTTACGGTAGTGCTTGCTATAAGAAGCTGGCGTTACGGATTGTCGCAACATTTGTTCAAACCAAATTGATCACACCTATAAAAACCAATTAAAAGTCGTCATGTTATTAACTGTTTTTTTACATAAGGTATCGTTATTTAATACCTTGTGTAACTAAAATTGCAACTTTTTAGCTTTTAGTTGCGAAATATTACGGCTCCCGCCACAGTGCTGTTTCCTAATTTAAATCAATGACCGTCGTCATTGTGAGCAAAGGAAAGGGCAAAATTATGAACAACGTATTAATAAAAATATTAAAGCACTCGTTACTAATTGGTTTGGCATTGTTTAGCCAATTTAGTTTAGCGAGTGGCTTACTTACTCCTAGTGATGGTTCATTACCAGCATTAGATATTAACGAACACCACGTTAATGTGGTGATAGAAGACGGGTTTATTGTTACTCGCATAGAACAGGTATTTTATAACCCGAACGCCATTGATTTAGAGGCGATCTATTCTTTTCCACTACCTAAAAATGCATCTCTTGGTGAATTTGCCTATTGGATTGATGGTCAGCCGGTAACTGGCGAAGTGGTTGCTAAGCTTAAAGCTGAACAAATTTATCAGCAAGAAAAACAAGCTGGACGTGAAGTTGCGTTAAGTGAAAAAGACAGTTACAAAAGCTTTGATACTAAGGTATATCCTGTACGTGCCAAACAAGAAGTGCGTATTCAATTGACTTATTTGCAAGTAGTGGAAGTCGACACCTCAATTGGTCGTTACGTTTACCCAATGGAAGAAGGTGGTGTCGATGAAATTAAAACCGCATTTTGGAACTATCAAGATGATGTTAAGCAAAAATTCAGCTTTAACTTAACCTTTCGCTCGAGCTATCCAGTGGAAGAGTTTCGCCTGCCTAAACATCCACAGGCGTTAGTGCAACAAACTTCGGCTAATGAATGGTCAGTAAGTTTTGACAGCGAAGCCAATGCCGCCATTATTGAAGAAGGTAGCAACCCTAACAACTATGCAGTTGCTGCATCGGCATTTTCCCTAGACCAGGACATCGTTGTTTACTGGCGTTTACAAGCGGGTTTACCTGGCTCTATCGACTTGGTGAGCTATAAACAACCTGGTAAAGACCGTGGTACCTTTATGATGACCGTAACTCCCGGTGAAGATTTATCAGCAATTACTCAAGGCCGAGATTTTATTTTTGTATTAGATTATTCCGGTTCAATGCAAGGTAAATATCAAAGCATGGTTGAAGGCGTGCGCCAAGGTTTACATAAATTGAACGATCAAGACCGGTTTCAAGTAGTTATTTTTAGCAGTCATGCTGAGCAAATAACCAAGGGATATGAACACGCTACTCGTGAAAATGTAGAGCACTGGATGAAGAAGTTAGAGCAACAGCAACCGGGTGATAGCACCAACCTTTATAATGGCATGGAGCTGGCGATAAAAAACTTGGATGCTGATCGCCCAAGCGCAATTATTTTGGTAACCGATGGCGTAACTAATGTTGGCACTACTGAGAAAAAGGCCTTTATTAAATTACTCGAACAAGTTGATGTTAGGTTGTTTACCTTTGTAATGGGTAACAGTGCGAATAGACCATTGCTTGCTGGCATGACCAAAATATCGAATGGTTTTGCCATTGATGTCTCTAATAGTGACGATATAGTAGGGCAATTAATGCAGGCGACGGCAAAAATAGGTTACGAAGCATTTCACGATATTGATATCAACATTAGTGGCGTGAAAGTAAAAGACATGACGCCAACAAACGTCAACACGTTATACAGAGGCCAACAATTAGTGATATTTGGTCATTACTATGGCGATGGCGACGCTGAAGTAACAATTAAAGGTAAAGTGTCAGGTGATAAAAAGCGTTATAACAGCCGTTTTAATTTTGCCAAAGAAAATGAATTGCACCCTGAACTGGAGCGTCTGTGGGCATTTGCCACAATTCAAAACATTCAGGATAAAATGGATTATTTAGGTGCAGATAAAGATAGTGAACAAGCGATCACGGACATGGCCATTGAATATGGGTTAGTGACTGACTATACCTCTATGCTGGTGATGCGAGAGGAGCAATTTGCTGCTCATGGTATTGACCGTAAAAATCAACAACGGGTGACAAAAGAGCATGCCGCTAGAGCGAACAGAGCCCGTGCTCCGGTACGTAATAATCGTATCGACAATAGCAAACCGGCGTTTACCAAAAGTCGCCCGAGCTTTAGTGGTGGCGGAGGTGGTAGTACAACACCTTGGATATTATTAGTGTTACTTATCAGTCTTGCTCAGCGCAAAATAAGCAACGCTATCTAATACTAAACAACATAACGTCAGGGAAGCAGGAATGCCAACGTAACAGGGATGTTTTAAAGTTGGCTTTGTTAATCTGCTTATTTTTTATAAAACAGCTAAAAGGCATAAATATATTAGAAATTTAAGCTATTCAACGCTAAAATAACCGCAATTATCTTCTTTACAATAAAAATGGATCTTATATGTCACTTTCAGTGGTCATTCTAGCCGCAGGCAAAGGCACTCGTATGCGCTCTAACTTGCCAAAAGTTTTACACCCGGTTGCCCATCAATCTATGGTTGAGCACGTTATCGACTCGGCTCGTGCGGTTAACGCTGATAATATTTACCTAGTCTATGGTTTTGGTGGTGATGTCCTTAAAGCTCGTGTGCAAGGTGATGATCTTACGTTTGTTGAGCAAGCAGAGCAGTTGGGTACCGGCCACGCAGTAGATATGGCAAGTCCTTTTTTAAAAGACGATGAAGATGTTTTAGTGCTTTATGGTGACGTACCTCTTACCAAAGTATCAACTATAGAAAAGCTCATTCAAGCCAAGCAAGAAGACAGCATGGCATTACTCACTGTTCACTTAGCCAACCCAACAGGCTATGGGCGCATTGTTCGTTTAGGTGGCAATGTGGTGGGTATTGTTGAGCAAAAAGATGCGTCGGCAGAGCAACTTGAAATTACTGAATGTAATACCGGTATTTTATTGGCGAATGGTGGCGACTTGAAACGTTGGTTATCTAATCTTTCAAGTGACAATGCTCAAGGTGAATATTACCTAACCGACATTATTGCGATGGCTCATAGTGACGGCCAAACTATTCATACAGCTCACCCTGATACCGAAGTTGAAGTTGAAGGTGCTAATAATAGAGTTCAACTTGCTAATCTTGAACGAGCTTATCAGTTACGTAAGGCTGAAGAACTTATGATTGCTGGCGCAAGTTTACGCGATCCTTCACGTATTGACGTTAGAGGTAACTTAACCGTTGGCAACGAAGTTCAAATAGACGTGAACTGTATATTTGAAGGCGATGTATCATTAGCCGACAATGTTAAAATAGGTGCAAATAGCATCATCATTAATAGCCAAATTGGTCAAGGTGCTGAAATTAAACCAAACAGCATTATTGAAAATGCCATAATTGGTGAGCAATGTTCGGCAGGACCTTTCGCCAGAATACGCCCTGGTACGGTAATGAAAACCAACTCACACGTTGGTAATTTTGTTGAGATGAAAAACACCGTAATGGATGAAGGTGCAAAAGCCGGCCACTTAACTTATTTAGGCGATGCTGAAATTGGTAAAAAAGTAAACATTGGTGCAGGGACCATTACCTGTAACTACGACGGTGTGAATAAATCTAAAACCATTATAGGTGATGGCGCCTTTATTGGTTCAAACGCATCATTGGTTGCCCCTGTAACTATTGGCAAAATGGCAACTACAGGCGCAGGCTCTACAATTGCTAAAGATGTTGAAGATGAAACATTGGCTGTTTCAAGAGCCAAACAGCGCAACATTACTGGTTGGGCACGACCAACTAAAAAATAAAGTAAAACGCCGGCATATGCCGGCGTTTTCATATCTGTATTGGCGGTTTAAAAAGAATAGGTCAAATTAAAGTAATGGCCTGCACCGCTAGTATCAACTTCCTTTCCACCTAAAATAGTACCATCTTTCCACTGGGTCATATTGTCGTATAGTTTTAACCCGTACCCCATAGCAAAGTGCGAGCTTGGCAGGTGATACCAAAGGCCTAAATAGGATTGTACTGAGGTGTCGGTGCGATACTCTTGCTCAAAACTATTACCATTGTCTAGATCACTACCAAATTCATAATCAAAATAGCCTTGGAAGGCAAGAAAACCAGAATTCTCAAAATGGTGAAGTTGTTTAAACCAGTTCATATGAAAAGCATAACCATCCCAATCATCCTCATTGGTAGCACCGTAGTTTTCACGAATCAACCGGGCATATAAATTCACCCCGGTTTTACCTAGCCAAGGTAAGTCCATATCGGTACCAATACCAAGCCAAACAATTTTCAGGCCACTACTTTTTGTTGTAACCGGTACTTCATCTACAACATCAACAACACAGGTTTGCGCACACTCATTATCACCATAATAAATATCCATCGCGATATACCACTCTTTAATGATGCCTACAGATAAATCTTTATCGAATAAATAATCGAGAGACATCCTCGGCTCTATATCGGCAAACATATTAGAGCCATCATGGGCATCACTGTCGGAATTATTAAATGCATCTTTAAAGTCAACGTAACCGTATAAATCAAATAATCCAGAGCGGCCACCAAACTCTATTTCAAAGTATTGGTCGTTAAACTTAAACGGCCCGCCACGTTGATCTTGACCATGATAAAGATGAAAGTTAAGCCATAAAAAGTCATTTTCATGGATATCTTCTGGAACATCAGCGGCTAGCAGCACACTTGAATACAGCAAACTTATAAAAAGCAAAAAACCAGTTAACACTCTCATGAAATGTCTCCAAGTAATAAAGTTAGGATGTTTTTAAATGTTGATAAAAATTATAGTTCAAATATTTAATTATGATGCCGACTATAGCCGCACCCGTTTAAAGAAGGTCTGACAACGGGCTGAGAACACCACTTGCACCTCTTTCTATAACATGAGTGTATATTTGTGTTGTTCTAACATCGGTATGGCCCAATTGCTCTTGCACTGTTCTTATATCGGCACCACGTTGCAATAAATGGGTAGCAAAAGAATGACGTAAAGTATGGCAAGTTACCCGTTTTTCTAACTTAGCTTTTATTGCTGTATTTCTAACTGCTTTTTGTAACCCTGTATGATCAATATGATGTCTTCTTAATAAATTATTTTCAGGATCATTGCTTAACCGGGTTGAGGGAAATAGAAAATGCCAACCCAGCTGCTTAGGTGCCTTTGGATATTTTTTTGATAGAGCATAAGGCAACCAAACCCCTGCATATTCATTATTTTTTAAATCTTGAACTACAAACTGTTTAGCGAAACATACTTGTTGTTTTAGCGGCTCTAATAGCTCTTTAGCTAAAGTTACTCTGCGATTTTTGCCGCCTTTGCCTTGCCATATTTGTAATGATACATAATCAAAATCAATATCTTGTATGCGCAGCCTTATTACCTCCATTAAGCGTAAGCCGCTGCCATACATAAGCTGACATGGTAAAACCCACTTGGCAGGCAAATGAGCAAAAAACACCTTCATTTCAGCCTTGGTAAGCACGACAGGTAATTTAGTTGGCGCAGTACTTTTATTAAACCTTAATTTAAGAGTTAACGGGGTTAGCAGCACGTCTCGATATAAAAACACCAAAGCATTCAACGCTAAAGCTTGCGTACGAGGAGCTACATACATCTCATTGGCTAAAAAACTAAGGAACAGTTCAACATCGTTATCATGTAAAAGCTCGGGGTGTTTTTTGTTGTTATAATTGATAAACGCTTTAATCCAATACAGATAAGATTCTATGGTGCGCTTTGCATATCGGCGGGTCCACATGTATTGTTCAACATGCAATAAAAACTCTGATTTCATAATTTGAATTCCTTTTCAATTAATCACAATCAGTATAGTAGATAAATTTAAATTGTAGATACCAAGAAATGACCTCTCAAACTGAAAAACAAAAAATGCTCGCCGGTGAACAATACAACCCCCTTGATCGTCAATTAAGCGCAGAACGAGAAGCATGCAAAATTACTCTTAAACAGTTTAACGACTCTGCACCGCAAGATACCAAGCAGCGCCGTGAATTACTTAAAGAACTATTTAAGAAAAAGGTGCAAGTGTGGATAGAACCGCCATTTTACTGTGATTACGGCAGCAATATTGAACTTGGTAAACAAGTATTTTTTAACTTTAATTGTGTCGTACTAGATGCAGCCAAAGTCACCATAGGCAATAATGTGTTTATTGGCCCAGCAGTACAAATTTATACCTCTATACACCCAAAAGATGCGAGCCAACGCCGCAAATTCTTTGAATCAGCAAAACCAATAAGTATTGGTGACGATGTTTGGATTGGCGGTGGCGCCATAATTTTACCTGGAGTAACAATCGGTGATCGTAGCATCATTGGCGCTGGCAGCGTTGTAACTAAAGACATACCAGAAGACGTTTCTGTAGCTGGAAACCCAGCCAAAATTATTAATAAAAATTAAATAATACTGACACCAATCACCAACACCTGCATTTCTACACAGAAATGTAGGCATAAATAAGCAATCTATTAAAAACATTAAATTAACTCTTTGATAAAGGGCTAAAAACTATTAAAGTGATTTCATTATTAAATAAATAGAATGGATTAACCTCATGAGTAAATGTAGGTAATTTCGTTCTATTAAGCTGTTATACCTACCAAGAAAGCATGGAGAATAAAAATGGCAAAATATGGAACAGTTACTTACACAGGTAAATCGGGGACAAAATATGAATTCACTGCATATTCTTGGGATACTGAATTCAAAGAAAATTACGGAGCCGTTTATTTCATAACTAAACGCTCTCAAAATAATGAAGGCGGCCACTCCCACACTCGTATTTACGTTGGTCAAACTGGTGACTTATCCGAACGATTCGATGATCATCATAAAGCTGATTGTTTTGCCTCAAAAGGGGCAAACTGTAAATGTATTTATGGCGAGTCAAATAAAGATTCTAGGCTAGCAATAGAAAGAGATCTTATCGAAGCATACGACCCACCGTGTAATGGGTAGGTATAACAAGCGCATTAAGTATCGGGACACATAACAGTTGGCTGGGTTCCGCTTCGCTTCACATTTTAGCCAACTATTATTTAGCCCCTTATGCGGGCGTTATGTATCTAGGGAAAGTTATGCGTAGAATTCTTATATTCCTTCTGGTTTTAGCTTCCACTCAAGTTCATTCAGAATATTCTACTTTTAAAGTTTTGGATGTTAATTCGTCCGTCTGTATGGGTTTTAAAATTTGGGTCTTTGAAGGTAAGCATATCCCAATAACTTTCCCAAACACAATTGATGATATGTCTCCTAAAGGAGTTAAAGCTAAGTTCAAAAAAGATGGTAATGTAGTTTTTTCTTCGTATTCTCATTTTCATAAAAAGCAATCAAATTTTGGGCTGACACTTGAAGTGGAAAATGAACTCACAAATTATCGTGATATTGAGCTTGAAGTAGAATACTCATGTAACAAGGAATGCGTATCGCATTTTTCAACCTATGTGATTCCATCCGTATACGCTTATAAGCATATCGGAGAGGGTGAATGTAGAGCCATAGATACATAACAAGCATTTAAAGCGGGACTGCTAACAGTTTGCTCGGTTCCACTTCGTTTCACATTTTAGCAAACTATTATCAGCCCCTTAAATGGGCGTTATAAAACACTCAGGATCGAGTAAATGAGTAAGCTAGTTTTTATTTTAAGCATCATTTTAATTACCTTTGCTGTAATTATGTTTGTTGTAGATTTTCTACCAATAGATATGTTTAATAGCTCTAATCAAGAAATGTATATTAAGTCTGTTTCAAGTAACTCTTTTTCTTGGGTAAGCTATCGAGTACACGCATTAGTTTTAGGTATTGTGTTATTCGCATTAAATAAATATACAAACTTGTTCGGTGGGTAATGTGTTTTATAACAAGTTACTCAATAGGACAAATAACACTGTCACGGCTTTTGCAAAAAGCGCAAAACCAGTGCCAGTATCATTAGCCTCTTAGTAAGGCGTTATGCATTAAATTATGAAAACTAGAAATATTGGCCTTAATTTAATAATCATTCTAGCGGTAGCGGGGATGGCATTAGGAACATACGGAAAGCTAAACCCAGAATTTGGAAACGATTTTTGGAATGCGTTAGGTCCAAATGTTCGTATTGGCATCGCTACGTTATTTTGCTTGTTTGGCTTTTTTGTCACTTTTCCTAGAAAGCGATTAATTGAAAAACGTGTAAAGCCAATACTTTACTTAAAACCATTGTTTTGGTTCGGTTTTTTGATATATTTTTGGTATCAATGGTTTAGTTTAAGTTAAATGCATAACAAGGCGCTCAAGCAGGACGCAAAACACTTGGCTTGCGTTCGTGCCTCACTAATTTTAGCCAAGTATTTTTCGCCTCTTAGCTAGGCGTTAGTTGCCTTATGAATATTGTGCCATTAATCGGATTGAAGAGTATCGAATTTGGTGACTCCAAAGAAAAAGCGAACATGCTATTTGGTGTACCTGATTTAGTTGAAAATGAGTTAGGGCAAGACGGTGTTAGTTCTGAAATTTGGGAGTTCAAATCAAAAGGACTGAAGTTATATTTCGATCCTGATTTAGAGTTTAGGTTATGGGAAATCTCTATTACCTCTGAAACTGTTCAGCTCAATAATGTTACGCTAATTGGGCTTAATGAGACTGAGTTGCTAAATAACTTTCCAAGTTTAGCTTTAGAAGTAAATGACGGTGTATTTAAAGAGTATGTAGATTCATCTCAAGAACTAGTGTTCTTCTTACGTAACAACATCGTTGAACGTATAGATTTATCACCTAATTTAGATGACTATCTAAACAAGTTTGGTGTAGTCGGCAACTAACAAGCCACTCAAGCGGGACTGCTAACAGCTTGCTCAGTTTCGCTTCGCTTCACATTTTAGCAAGCTATTATCAGCCCCTTAGTGGGGCGTTATGTATCTAGGAGATGTCTTGAGTTCTCGATTCAATAAAAAGTCTTTAATTCGATGGAAGGTCTATATTGATCGTTCAAAAATGTATATTGGCTATGTACAGTTTTTGCTTATAATTTTCGTTTTCATAAAATCTCTAGGTGATAACCCCGTTACTGAATTTGTATTTAATAGCCCAATGATTGCAGTTCCTATTATTTTAGTTATTTTTGTTATAGCTTCTTTGCTTCTCGGTTATTTAGATTCAAGGCTTGGGTTTCGTGAAGAAGAAATTAGAAACCACTCTAAATCTAATCCTGTATTAATGGAAATTCAAAAATCTCTTAATGAGCTAAATGATAAAGTAGCACAAATGGAACAGAGTAAAACAAACAAAAGTTCAGGCGAAACAGATACATAACAAGCCATTACAGTAACGGGACTGCTAAGAGCTTGCTCGGTTCCGCTTCGCTTCACATTTTAGCAAGCTATTATCAGCCCCTGAATGGGGTGTTATGTTTTTCTGCCAACATCAATGCATAATTTATTTTTAGCTTACACTGAGAAATCAATATGAAACCCAATAATAAAATTCAAATGATACGCCCCGTTTTAACAGAAGTCTTATCAATTGTTATAGGTGTTCTGCTTGCTTTAGCTGTAAATGAATGGAATGAAAACCGAATACAAACTGGAAAAGCAGATGAAGCAATCCAAAATATAATCCATGAAATTGATTCTAATATTAAGTTAATGGATATTGTTAATAAAAACAATAAGGTTGTCATAGAGTTGCTTAATAATGAAAGCGTTGTAACTTCCAACGAAAAAAATAATCAACAGTTTTTACCCGGATTGCAAATACAGGATACGGCGTGGAAAACTCTTCAATCAACGGGGGTTTCACAACATATTAAGTACTCTACACTTTATACGTTATCTAATGTTTACTCACTTCAAGAGATTTATAAAAAATTGGGGTACAATTTAATTCAAAATGTTGCTAATCATCGTATATTGCTATCGGTTAAAGATAAGGGTGTTTTAAACTCTATTGACAGTAAGGTATTCCTTACTGACATGGAGTTAATAGAAAGTGTTGAAAGTGCACTTTTGAGCAATTACAAAAAAACTTTGGATCAGCTTAAAAGTAAAGTGTAAAACAAAACATAACAAGAATTTAAAGCGGGACTGCTAACAGTTTGCTCGGTTTCGCTTCGCTTCACAATTTTAGCAAACAATTATCAGCCCCTTAAATGGGCGTTAGGTTAATAAGGAAATTTATGAGTATAGCTGGACGTATAGCTCAACTAATTATCGGTTTAGTAGTAGGTTGGTACGGCTTAACCTTAGTGTCTGAGGATGGTTCAGATATATTCACTTGGTTACCAGTAATTATTGGTGCAGGTACAATCTTATCAGCCATGTTTCCTGATCTTATCGACATATCAACTAATGATGGTGATAGCGGTTCTAGCAGTGACTCTGGCGGTGACGGAGATTAATTAACCTAACAAGGCACTCAAAAGGACAAATAACCGTTGGCTGTTTGCTCCTTCGTCGCTTATTTTAGCCAACAATTATTTGCCTCTTAGTGAGGCGTTATGAGTCTCTAGGGAAATGAGTCAAGAAGAAATAAAAGTGGAAATTTGTGAGCATGCTTTAGAAGTATGTAACAACAATCGCAATGTAATGCTTCCCCAAATATTTGAGTCAATTGAAAACCAATTGAATTGGTTAATTGCGTACTTCAAAGGTGAGTCTTGCGATAGACAAAAATTATTTGAATTAACCTTTGGACATTTTGCCGCTCGTGAAATTGACCCTAGAGAAAAAGAAGTTGTTGAAGCACTGAATAGAGCTTTTTATGTTGCCGAAAGAACTCGGCAAGGACTTAAATTGGATTTAAACGTTTTGAGAATAGACTCATAACAAGCCAATACAGTAACGGGACTGCTAACAGCTTGCTTGGTTCCGCTTCGCTTCACATTTTAGCAAGCTATTATCAGCCCCTGATTGGGGCGTTATGTGTTTGTGTTACGAGGAATCTATGACAATACCTTACAATATGGCTTTTGCATGTCTAGATTGTCGTAAGTCATTCAAACGTCAGTTTAATTTATCAAAAGAGTGTCCGTCAGAAATGACTTGTCCTAATTGTGCTGGAATAGCTCATAATTTTGGCCGTCATTTTAAAGCACCGAAGAAAACTGATAGTAAACAGTGGAAAAAGATTGAGTTCTTATTCCAACATGGGTTTAAATTTCAAAAAATTAGAATAGGTAGTGGGCATCACGATGTAGTGAATTATCCTGATACATTAGAGCAAGCTAGAGAGTTCGTAGTTAAATATAAAAATCACGCAATTAGCTAAGTATAAACACATAACAAGTTGCTTAAACGGACGTGTAACAGTTGGCTCACGCTCGTTCCTCGCAAGTTTAGCCAACTGTTTCACGCCGCTTAGCAAGGCGTTAGTTTGTTTTATCTTTAAGAGTTAAAAACAAGGAATGTTTTCAAATTAAAGTAAGCGCTTTTTATTGAGTAGATACTTTTTAAAATCAGCGCTTAACCTACCTAATCATTTCCATTTTGTTTTCTTTTTAAGTACAGTAGATAAATTGTAAAAAGTGTATGTTTACCAATGGCTTGTGGCCAGTAAACTGGCGGAAGCGTGGTTACTCAAACTAACAAGCTGTTCAACGTGACACATAAAGCTGGCTGTGTTTCGTGCCTCAACTATTTTAGCCAGCTTTACTTAGCCCGTTAACAGGGCGTTATGAGTTTCTCCGAATATGGCATCTGTTGAAGATTGGGTAGGACTTCTCAAAATTAGAGAAGATAAACTATCTAAAATTAAATATGAAACAGTACAACAAAAATATGTTTTGTTTCTTGCTTCTAGGGTAAGTGAGCTGTGCTTAGATGCTGTTATTCTTTTAAATAATCAAAGAGTATCAGGCGTACCTGTAATTTTGCGCACCGCACTAGAGTCATACGCTGATTTTTTAGCATGTATAAAAGAATCTGAACACACCAAGGAAATGACAGACTCTCTATACTGGCAACTTCACGAACTCCATAAAGAAACAGATAAAGAAAAATCAGATTATTACAAAAATAAAGGTAAATATTCCTCTGTTAAAAAGCGATTTAATAAGGCTGGTTTACAAGAGTTATTTAATGGTTATTACAAAGAACTTTCTCTTCACTCTCATGGTAACCTATCAGCATTGATAGAGTTTCATTCAAAAGATAACTCTGTTTATTTAGGTTCATTGAGTGATGATGAGAAATTATTAATGTTCTTTGATCAGGCTATTAATTTCTTGGCTTTAATTTTAAAGGACACTTTCGAGTTCTTTAAATTACCTAAAAGTGATTTATTAGAGCCACAAAGAGTTTTAGACAGTATTAATAAAAACTCATAACAAGCAATTAAAGCGGGACTTTTTACAGTTTGCTCGGTTCCGCTGCGCTACACAATTTTAGCAAACTATTAAAAAGCCCCTTAATGTGGGCGTTAGGGTTTCAGGGAGGTTCCAATCAAATATCTAGCATTTTTAATCGTTCTTTTATCTTTCACATCCTTTGCTCAAAAATTTGAGTACTCAACAATTTATGGGACAAAGGTAAATATCTCAGTTGATGAAGAAAAACAAAAATGTAGAACACAAATGTTTGATGTTATTAGCATAACTAAAAACTGTGGTTGGGACATTGATAAAGAAATTAATATCATAGGTAATAACCTACGTATAAAACTATTAAATGATAATATTTCTCGTGGTTATCATGAGTGGGCAGACGAATTCGGTACTTATAAAGTACAAACTGTTAAAGAGTTAAATTTACTTACTCATAAATTTGAAAACGTATATGTTGTACAATTTTTCCAACAAACGCCTTACCCTGCGGTATATTTAACATTAATAAATCGTCAAATTGGTATTATTGGTTTTGGTCGTAGAACTGAAGCATATCCAAATCTAGAAGTTACTGATTTGGCTTTTATAAACGGTGATTGTGGTTTTGCTGGGGCTTGTAATAAGAAACCCTAACAAGCGCATTAAGACGGGACTGCTAACAGTTTGCTCGGTTCCGCTCCGCTTCACATTTTAGCAAACTATTACCAGCCCCTTATGCGGGCGTTATGTAGCAATATGAAATATCTAGCATTTGTATTTTTAATTATATCTTTTAATGCATTTTCTTGTACTCAAGAAGAAGCCATGGCTGCTGAAGAAGTCGCTGCTTATGCCAAATCTTGGGAAGCTTTGGAAAATACATTCATTAAGTACGAACATTGCGATGACGGATCTATTGCGGCCGGTTTTTCTGAGTCTGTATCAAATTTATTAGCGTACAAATGGGATGAGTTAGCTTATTTAAAAAACAAGCCTGAGCTATATAAATTTGTTTTATCCCATATAGATGAAACATGGGGCATGCAATATGACGACGTACTTAAAAATGTAAAGCGTTCATGTCCTAATTTCGCTAACAGCATTTGTCAGGCTGTTATCAATTTGCCAGCTACATAACAAGTCATTCAAGCAGGAAAATTTACAGTTGGCTGTTTTCACTGCGTTCAACATTTTAGCCAACTATAAATTTCCTCTTAATGAGGCGTTATAACTCAAGGAAGTATTGTTTGCTTATGAAGCATTGGATGCTCAAATTAAGAATGTTTATCTTTCTTAATTCAATTATATTTCCCGCTTTAGCGCATGGTCCCGAATGGGTTTACTATGCGATGTGCGTTGGCTTATTTGTCGGGTTCATTGGATTACTATGGGTAGCTTGGAAAGTAATCATCTTTTTTGTTATTCCAGCATTACAAAAATTGTTAAGTAAAAAATAAATTTAACCTATTGAGAAATTGAGTTATAACAAGCAATTAAAGCGGGACTTTTTACAGTTTGCTCGGTTCCGCTGCGCTACACAATTTTAGCAAACTAATAAAAAGCCCCTTAATGTGGGCGTTAGGTATACAAGGAAGTCTAGTGAAAAAATTCAAGGCATATCTACTCATCATATTTAGCTCACTTTTAGGCCTTTTCGCAACATTGAGTGCGTTAACGTCTATACCTATGTTTATGAAACTAGATATTTCGCAGCCTTATAATTGGGGGTATATTGGTGGTAGAGTAATCATAATTGTTTTATTGTTATTTTTAGCTAAGGTACTATTTAGTAAAGGTAAAAAGCTAAAATCTGTTCTCGAAAGTGGTGCTTAGTATACCTAACAAGCTGTTAAAGCGGGAAAAATTACAGTTGGCTGGTTCCGCTTCGCTTCACATTTTAGCCAACTACAATTTTCCCCTTAACAGGGCGTTATAAGGGCATCATACTGTGGTGAAGTATTTAGTAATTTTCCTATTATTGTTTTCAGGTTTTACGTATTCGAGCGAATGTACGAAGTGGGAATACGCAAACTTAGGGTATACGACTTCTTCTAACGGTTTAGAGCCTGAGCATGAAAAGTTCGGTTATTTTGTTTTGTGGTCAAATCCTAAGGGGTTATCAACATGGCAAAATAACAAATTAATGATGAGTGGTGTTACTGATAAATCAATGAAAGAGTTCTTTAAAATAAATTCCCACGACTATATATCTATTCTAAATGCTTTGGGCAATAGAGGTTGGGAAAGCTATAGCTATGATCTTTATCGGCGAACAGAGCACGAAAAAAATCATAGTTGGCAGTTTAAAAGGTGTAAGGTTTAAAACCCTTATAACAAGCTGTTCAAGCGGGACAAATAACAGTTGGCTGGTTCCGCTTCGCTTCACATTTTAGCCAACTACAACTTGCCCCTTAACAGGGCGTTAGGTTACCAGGGATGAAATTAGAACAAGTTGACGTATCTGAAGAATTCAAATTAATTGAAGCTAAATTCTTTAGAACCATGCGTACTTCGGCGTTAATTGCGCTTACTATCTTTCCCGTTTATTGGTTGGATATTTCGTTTATTAACCCTTGGTCAGGTCCTATCGTTGCCGCCATTCTATACAATATTTGGGGCTACCGTTATTACAGGTGCCCAAATTGTAACTCTGTTATTACCTCGGCATTTACTCGTAAAGGTTTCGCTTTTAAACCCAGTAAGTGTATTGATTGCAGTGCGGTATTTAGAAAGTAGTAACCTAACAAGGCACTCAAGCAGGACAAATAAAGCTTGGCTTTTGTCACTGCGTGCCAGATTATAGCCAAGCATTATTTGCCTCTTAGTGGGGCGTTATGTTTCAAGGAAGATGATGAGTAAGGTTTCTACTAAGGAGCTATATTTGATTGGGGTCATAGGTGCTCCGTATTATATTTTTGCTGTGGTATTAGCCTCTGTATCAGTAAAACATATTAGTTTTGGCTTTTTAATACTCTTACCTCTTTGGTTAATCTACGATCGTATTTCACAAACTACCTATATCGCGTATGTCAAAAATGGTGGTTGTAGTAAAAGTAAATACACCTTAATATCAATTACATACCAATTTATCTTCATCTGTATCACTTTAGTTATTATGGGTGCAGTTGAAACATAACAAGCAAATAAATCAGGACAAATAACAGCTTGGCTTTTTGCTCCTGCGTCGCTTATTTTAGCCAAGCATTATTTGCCCATTATTGTGGGCGTTAGCGATATCTCGGAGCTAGTCATGAAATCAATATGGGTATTACTTTGTCTACTCATTTCGCTAAGTTCAAAAGCCAATGAATCATATGAGTTAGCTTTTGAGCACTTTGTTAATAATTCGAACGGGTTATTTCAATTTAGTGATAACTTTTTGAACCAGATTCAGAAACTAGATATTGAGCCTGAAATAAAGGATAGTTTAATTAGATGTGCGACAGAAGATAAACTTTTCTATCTAAAAGACTTTATTCCTATATTTCAAAGGTATTTAACAGCTGATGATTTAAATAAAGCATCAAATTGGTTAATGTCAAAAGAAGGCAAACTTTGGTTCAATATCCATAAAGGTCTCGTTAACGTAAATGAATTAACTAAGTCACAAATTGAACAAATTAATGAATTTACAGGCGGAAAAATAATGAGAAATTTAGACATAGCAACAAAAGAGTCAATTGATATTGCTCCATCTTCTTCTCAAAAGTTTGCAGACTATTGTATAGCAAAGTCTGGTTTATAATATTGCTAACAAGTTACTCAAAAGGACGCAAAACGCTTGGCTTGTGCTCCTTCGTCGCTAATTTTAGCCAAGCATTTTACGCCTCTTAGTAAGGCGTTAACTTGCAAAGGATATGTATCAATTAATGCGACCAATTCAACTAAAGTTAGCTATTCTGTTTTGCTTTATTGGCTTACTCATAAATCTGGCTTATATACCGTTAAATATGGAAAGTTATGGTACAGGATGGCTAATTATTTTCGCAGTTAAACTATTCGTAAGCTTTTTTTGGGCTGCCGCTTTTATTCTGATATTAAAGGGCAGCAGTTGGCCTAGGTATGTTTATTCTGCATTTGTTATTTATGCATTAGTTAAAACAGTTTATTTAGGTGCTTTTTCATTATTAGATTTTTGGGTTATAACCTCATTGCTGGCTAGTTTCGGTGCAATCATCCTTTGGTTTTTGCCTCAATCTAATAACTGGTTTAAAGTAATAAAAAATCAAGCAAGTTAACAAGGCGCTCAAGTGGACAACTAACATTGTCACGGCATTTGCAAAAGACGCAAATCCACGCGCCATTATTATTTGCCTACTTAGCTAGGCGTTATGTTTTTATGAGAATACTGATAATTTCGTTAATGTTTCTAAGCCTCAGTGGTCATGCTTGTAAGCTTAATCCTGAGTATATGAAACTGCGTGCAGAGTTAACTAAGGAAGTACGTGAACCATATAATTCATGTATAAAATCTACTCGTGCCTACTTTTTTTATAAAGCTGTTGCAAAGTGCGAACAGGAAGGACGAGGTAAAGATATATCAGGTGGGTGCTACCACGTTGTTGGTTATGAAGAAACTCATGATGAATCTGAATTAAATCATTGCAAAGTTTTAAAACCAACAACAGAAGAGTTTGTAGCTCTTTTAAAGGCAAACGCAGAACATCAAGCTATAAAAAGATGCTTGGATTAGCTCAAAACATAACAAGCAATTAAAGCGGGACTTTTTACAGTTTGCTCGGTTCCGCTGCGCTACACAATTTTAGCAAACTATTAAAAAGCCCCTTAATGTGGGCGTTAGCTGACTAAAAATAGATCGAGGTTCCATTGTCAAAGGAAGATAAAATTTCATTACCCGAAGTACAACTGTTAGTATTATTTTTATGTAGTACCTTTGCAATATTGCCAATGATTTTTAGCGGGAACTTAATTGGAGTATTCACTTTCGGCTTAATAGTATGTTTTTATCTAGTTTCTGAATTTAAGTGGCTTAAAACCACATTTAAGTTAAATGATAAAGAAGTTGTTTTTCACTTAACCTTAATTAGTATATGCGGTTTACTCGCGTATGAAGTGTTCTTTTTGTTAGGTGTTTTAGCTGGTTTCCCACTTTCAAAATTTTATCAGTGGCCTTGAAAGTAATTTGTAGTAATCGTCAGCTAACAAGCCACTCAAGCAGGACAAAAAACAGTTGGTTTTGCTCCTGCGTCGCTAATTTTAACCAACTATTTTTTGCCTCTTAGTGGGGCGTTATGTGTATAGGGTATGATTCGACCTCCTCATTATGAAAAAATATTTCAACTTACAATTGATATTGTAAATACAGATGATGTTGAGTTGGGATTAATTGCATACAATAAAATTTTAAAAATTTGTGAGACGCATGAAGGTACCTTACTAGATCATCCTTTCCAATGGGAAACTCTTGGTGATTTCACATTGGAAGATAACTTAAAAGCTCTTTCTTTTTATTTTAAAGCATTAAAGTTAGCTAATAATGCAGGGTTAACTGAGTACATAGCATCAATCAATTTAGCTATTGCCGAGCAATACCTTGAATTGGGGGATTTTAATAAGTCTTGGAAGTTTGGGGTTGCTGCTAATGAAGCTGTAAAATCGTCAGTAGATCTTTCACTAAAGCAGGAAATAAGTGAAACTCTTTTAGAAATCAGTAAATACACATAACAAGCTAATTAACAGGACAAATTACAGTTGGTTTTGCTCCTGCGTCGCTTATTTTAACCAACTGCAATTTGCCCATTATTAGGGCGTTAGTTGTTTCGAGAGTTTGGAGAAAATAAAAAGTATGGATGCTAATCAAATAGAGATTTTGATTAAATCAATTAAAGCTGAGTTACCATTTACACCACCATTTCAATACAAAAAATTTGATGAAGATCCATTCCCATTATCATTCTCTGAAAATGTAAACTACTTAGGTGATTGGTCAGCTCATTGCCTGCATCCTTTTACTAAAATAGAGTGGCTTTGCGTTCGTCCACAATATTTAAAAAGTGTTGGGCGTTTAGTTCCACCTAAAGTAGTTTCCTGTGAGGCTGAGTTTATTAATTTATTGCAAAACTTAAAGGTTCCATTTCAGTCCCAAGGTGATACTATTTTCATTTATTGTAATAAAAACAACTAACAAGCCAATCAAGCGGGACTAAAAACAGTTTGCTCGGTTTCGCTTCGCTACACATTTTAGCAAACAATTTTTAGCCCCTTATTGGGGCGTTATATGGTACCACTAAGTCAAAGTAATAATTAGGTGTTTTAAGCAAGTTGTATTGCCTTATTCGCCGCGTTGAATTCTTATATTTAAACTAGCTTGGTTATTTAATTTTAAATTAATTTACTGTTTATAAAACTGAATTCGTAGTGTGTGTTGTAGTGGTACTCGATTATAAATTCTTGCCTTGTTGTAAATGTTAAGTTGCTGTAAATTAATACTAAAGTTGTGAGTCATCACTCATATAACAAGGCAATCAATCGGACAAAAAACAGTTGGCTTTGTTCGTGCCTCACAAATTATAGCCAACTTTTTTTTGCCGTTTATCGCGGCGTTAAATTACTAAGGAAAGTTATGTATATCTGGAAAGTCTCCCCATTAATTCAAGAACTAAAATCAGAAGGTTTATCTCAAAAAGAGCAATTTAAGTATTTTCTTACATATTCAATATTAATGGTATTTGCCACAGACCCATTACTTTCTTTTGGTTACGAGTATGTTGTATACGATGCACTAAATACTCTTATCGTCACTACCGTAACTATATTGGGTATAGTTTATTGTTATAAAGTGAATGAGTCTGTTGATGGAAAAGATTTCATTCTGAGGCTTATGACTTTAGGTTTGCCTATTATGATCCGTTTTTTGGTCGTGGTTATCGCTATTACATTTGTTTATTATTTTTTTATAGATTCTAGTGATTCTGAGTTGATTACTACTCAGCCGATTGATGTTTTATTTTCAGCGATTTTCATGATTGGATATTATTATTATTTTGCTAAAAAGTTAAAGGCATTTGCGAGTTAGTAACTTAACAAGCCTCTTAAGCAGGACAAATAAAGCTTGGCTTTTGTCACTGCGTGCCAGATTTTAGCCAAGCATTATTAGCCTCTTAGTGGGGCGTTATGTTTTACGGAGATATTGGTGAAAAGTTTACTCAAAAGTATTCAATATGGAATGTTAGATTTCATCGAAGGAGATGATGAGCCCGATTATACATCTGAAGATGTTAGTGCTTGTATTACTCTACTTTTAGAGTTCATGTCTGTAGTTGAATCTGAATCACAAACAATAGATAGCGCAAGAGAACACGTTAAGAATTTAGTTCTTTCACTGAATGAACTAAATGAAAAATGTGGTGAATGCTTGATAGAAACAGACCAACGAGAAGAGATTTGTGAGTTTATATTCAAAGTTGTTGCCAACGCTAATATAGAGGTTTCTGGAGATATTACAGAAGAGTGGCGTGACTGGTAAAACATAACAAGCCATTACAGTAACGGGACTGCTAACAGCTTGCTCAGTTCCGCTTCGCTTCACAATTTTAGCAAGCTATTATCAGCCCCTGAATGGGGCGTTATATTGCTAAAAAAGTACAGTGTGTTTTCAGCATAGGAGAGCAAATGAAAAAGGAACTTACAGATATATTTGAAGTTGACTCAGTTCTAAAGACTCTCGTTCTTTGCATTCTCACAATAGGTTCGTATTTAATATATAAACTTTACCGTTTTTCGAACCAAATCAACGAGCATACAGAGCTTAAAATATCTAAATATTTTATCCTTACTACTGTAATTTTATTTGGCATTTCATTAGCTAGTTTAATTTATGGCTTAGTTAATCTTCACGATTTATCCATTTTTAAAAGCTCAATTGTTATTCATTTGGTTTCAAGTGTTTTTGATGTAACGTGGATAGTTATGGTCCGCAATCGTATAAACCAAATTTCAGGTTCAAGTAAAGGTGACATACTTTGGTTAAATCCATTTATTACATCATTTTTTCATGTAATCTATATGCAACATAAAATTAATCAAAGCTTGGTTAAAGCCGCAATATAACAAGCAATTAAAGCGGGACTTTTTACAGTTTGCTCGGTTCCGCTTCGCTACACAATTTTAGCAAACTATTAAAAAGCCCCTTAATGTGGGCGTTATACGGCAACACTAAATCAAAGAATACATGGAAGTATTAAGTAAATATCCTTGTCTTAATCTCGGCGTTGAATTCTAAAGCTAAACACATTCGGCTGTTAATTTTTACACCTTATACTGTTTGTAAAACTGAATGCCAAATCTAGGTTGTAGTGTTGCACCATTATAAATTCTAGTCTTGTTGTAAACGTTAAGGTGTTGTAAGTTAACTATAAAGTTGTCTGTCACCATCGTATAACAAGGCAATTAATCAGGACAAATAACGCTGTCATGGCTTATGCAAAATACGCAAAAGCAATGCCAGCATAATTCGCCTATTATTGAGGCGTTAAATTGAACATGAGAATATTTATAAGCATCACATTTGGAGTTTTTTTAGGAATAGGCCTTTCATGGTTTTATTTCAAGAATTGGGTGGAACCAGAATATGATAAAACGGCTATTTCATGGGTTACAGCAGAACAAGGTTTTATCTATCAATATTTGTTCACAATTTTAAATTCTGATGAAAGTGAAATTAAACCTAAATTGCAGCGTTATTTGTGTAAGTCTATTTCATCTAATATGAATTGGAAAAAAGGTGAGCTTAATGGTCATGCTATGGCTATGGGAGTTAAGCCTACAAATAATATGTTGCAGGAGTATTTGGTCATAAATAATATTGAGCTAGAAGATTGTGTTAGTTCAATTTAACAAGTTGCTCAAAAGGACACAAAACGCTTGGCTTGTGCTCCTTCGTCGCCAAGTATAGCCAAGCATTTTGTGCCTCTTAGCAAGGCGTTAGTTGTACTGTTGGAGATAAGAGTAAATGGAAGAATTTGAAGTTATTATTCCGTCTGATTCTGAAATTAAGTTAGCTCAAGAGAAGTTGAAGTTTATATTTTCACCAGAATATATTGCTTTCATAAAATCTGGATATGATCTTGGTGAAGCTGCACTCGAAGCGTTAGAAATATCAAATCCCCCAAGTTATGCAAATATTTATGAGGTTAGGAGTGATGCTAAAAAGTATTATGACTTGCCAGATGAACTTCTACCAATTTGTGAGGATAACTCGGACTATTACTGTTTGAATACAGATGGAGAAGTAGTATTTTGTTCACATAATGGTGCAACTAATGAAAGATGGGAAAATGTTGCGGTGTGGCAAGCTGAAATGATTAGTGAAGCTGATGAGTAAACGTACAACTAACAAGGCCGTGAATGGCGGACAAAAATTCATTGGCTTAGGCTCATTCTTCGCTTATTATAGCCAATAAATTTTAGCCGTTTACGGCGGCGTTATGTGTTTCTCAAGGACGTAGATGAATTTACTATTTGTATGTAGCCAAAATAAATTAAGAAGTCCTACTGCGGAATCAGTATTTTCAAACGAACCAAATGTTAATGTTCGCTCTGCGGGACTCAATAACAATGCAGAAGTCCCCCTCGGCATAGAAGACGTACAGTGGGCAGATTGTATTTTTGTTATGGAGCAGGCTCAGAAAAAGAAGTTGAAAACACATTTTAAAGAGCATTTAAACTCTCAACGGGTCATATGCTTAGGTATTCCAGATAATTATGCGTATATGGAACCAGCTCTTATAAAGTTGTTCAAACAAAAAGTACCTCAGTATATTGGTGCTTAAACACATAACAAGAATTTCAAGCGGGACTTTTTACAGTTTGCTCGGTTTCGCTTCGCTACACATTTTAGCAAACTGTTTTCAGCCCCTTAAATGGGCGTTATGTGTAAACGGATATCGTCGAGTATATGGATATTTTCAAAGGTATAGATTTCAATGACTCGTTTGTTCTCGGTTGGAGTTCAAATGACACGGAAATCACATTCAAAATTGAGGCAAGCATTTGGCCTGATTCACCTCATTATCTAAGTCCAAAACCTGATGAATATACTTGCTACCGTAAATGTGAAATTCAATTTACGGGTTTTACTTCATATTCAGGGCTTGCTGAACAAAGTAGTGTTAAACCAATCAAAGATATAAATGGTTCATTTGATTATGGCAATATAGATTCGTTAATTAAGACAAATCAAGGCTTTAAGGTTATTGGTGAGTTTGGTAACTTAGAAATTATAAACGGCAAAGTTCAGCTAAAAATCTACACATAACAAGCTGTTCAAGCGGGACAAATAACAGTTGGCTGGTTCCGCTTCGCTTCACATTTTAGCCAACTACAATTTGCCCCTTATCAGGGCGTTATGTGACTATCCACAAATCGAGCTAATAACAAATGAATGATTTAATAAAAAAGTTTAATTGGACATTTTATGGGTTTGTTCGGTTAAACCTATTCGTGTTAGTCATCGTTGCCTTAGATTTTATATCCGGTGAGCGAGACATTGAAAAGTTAATTGGCGGTTTTATATTTTTGCTCCAGGCGGCTAATCTTTTTGTTTTTGTGGCATTGCCTTTTGTTGACCTCTTTTTCATGTTTAAAGATAAGAAAATGTGTTCTCACTTCGGTATAAGCTACACATCAGACTTTCTAAGCTCTTTTACTGAGAAAGAAAAGGAGCAAATAAGGGCTAACTTTCAAAGCTCTGAAATTGGTGATGCAAAATCATTAGAAGATTTGTTGAACAAGGAAAACAAAGTCACATAACAAGCCAATTAAGTACGGGACTGCTAAAGCTTGGCTCGGTTCCGCTTCGCTACACTAGTTTAGCCAAGCATTATCAGCCCCTTATTGGGGCGTTATAACTCAAAACAAGTTTGGCTTTAATTCATAGAATGGTTTATATTTAAAAGTACAATTAATTGTACAAATAAAGGTACGTTATGAGCCGTATTCATTTTGACCAAGATATCCAGCCCCTATCTGAATTTAGAGCGGGAGTTACTTCTTTTATCAAGCAAATTAACGAAACAAGAAGACCGCTAGTTATTACTCAGCGAGGGAAAGGTGTTGCTGTAGTTTTAGATGTTGCTGAGTACGAGGCAATGCAAGAAAAAATAGAGTTACTTGAAGAGGCCCAAAAAGCCGAGTTACAGCTAGCTTCAGGCCAGGGGATTTCAAATTCAGATGCTAGAGCTCAAATATTGGATAAATTGAATCAATGAAAGTAATTTGGTCGCCATTAGCGTTGGACAAAGTTAGCGCAATAGCAGAGTTTATTGCACTTGATAAACCCTCCGCAGCCATTGATTGGGCCAATGATGTTTTTGATCTCGCCGAAAATTTAGGTACGCAACCAGAAATAGGGCGCGTAGTACCTGAACTTATTGGTAAGGGCTATAGAGAAGTCATACATGGTAACTACCGCATCATTTATAAAATTGGCAATACTTTAGAAATATTAACAGTAAGAAATTGTCGTCAACTATTAAACTTGGGTGACGATGAGTTATAACAAGTTACTCAATAGGACAAATAACACTGTCACAGTTTCTGCAAACAACGCATAAAGCTGTGCCAGTATCATTAGCCACTTAGTAAGGCGTTATATGCCAAGGAAAGTATCGTGACTACCGAAAAATATGTTGAATGCTGCGAACATGGAAAGCAACAAGCTACCTTCGTCTGCAATCACGTTGTTGAGTCACTTCACGATGAAACCCCTAGAGGTTTTTGGTGGGCAAATGATCCTGATAATCCTCGACCTGACGCTTGGTGTTCTGAATGTGAAGCGCGATTGAAAGCAAACGATGGTGAATGGAATGAGGAAATCGAAGCACTTGCCTATATTCGCTTACTTTGTGGTGTGTGCTACGACAATGCAAAGAGTTTAAACTTTCCATCACAAAAGAAATGGTGGAAGTTTTGGTAGTTGGCATATAACAAGCCAATTAAGCACGGGACTGCTAACAGCTTGCTCGGTTCCGCTTCGCTTCACATTATAGCCAACTATTAAAAGCCCCTTAGTGTGGGCGTTAGTTGTTCTAAAAGTAATTTGTAGCGTTATGGTGCTGTAATGCTATAATGTTATTATAAGTTATTGGAGTAACAAATATGAGCAATTTATCAAAACGTTCTACCGTTTATTTTGAACCAAATATTCATCAAGCATTAAAAATGAGAGCTGCATCTTCTCACTTATCAGTATCTGAAATTATTGATGAAGCCGTCCGCTTATTAATGCGCGAAGACCAAGAAGATTTAGCTGCTGTTTCAAAAAGAGCAGCTGAACCTGAAATATCTTATGAAGACTTATTAAATGATCTAAAGTCACATGGCAAAATATAAAATAACTTTTAAAAAGTCGGTCTCTAAAGATCTCCGAGCAATCCCAAGTCAGGATGTAAGGAAAATTTTGAATAAGATTGAAGCTCTATCTGAAAACCCCAGAGCAGAAGGATGTATCAAGCTTTCAGGTCAAGAGAACTATAGAGTTAGACAAGGGCTTTATAGAATAGTCTATGAAATAAGAGATGAGGTCTTAGTGGTGAATGTTATAAAGGTAGCCCATAGATCAAATGTTTATAAGAACAACTAACAAGGCGATCAAGCAGGACAAAAAACAGTTGGTTTTTGCTCCTGCGTCGCTTATTTTAACCAACTATTTTTTGCCTGTTAATTAGGCGTTAGCAGTCAGAAGTAATAAGGACCTATAAATGGAATTAAAGTATCGTTCAGCTGAATTTGAAGATTTGGCAAGTCTTGTTGCTTTACTTTCAAATGACCCACTTGGTAGCAAAAGAGAAGATGCATCTATTCCGTTGAATAGTGCGTATCTTGAAGCGTTCGAAGCGATTGTACGAGACCCTAAAAACGAATTACTTGTTGTCGAACTGGAAAACTCTCTAGTCGGGATGCTTCAAATTACATTTATTCCTTACCTGACGCATATTGGTAGTTGGCGTTGTCTTATCGAAAGTGTTCGAATCCATAGTGACTATCGCGGACAAGGTTTCGGTGAGCAAATGTTCGAACATGCTATTGAACTGGCAAAAAACAAAGGCTGTACAATCGTTCAGTTAACAAGTGACAAGCAGCGCCCTGATGCAATCAGGTTCTATGAAAAACTTGGTTTCAAGGCAACACACGAAGGGCTCAAGCTTGCGCTGTAAGTTTACTGCTAACAAGGCATTTAATAGCGATTTCGTAACGTGTGCCGATTTCGCCTTGCTCAAGTATGGCAACACTCTAAAGGGTATTCTTTTATGATTTCTTGTGAGCAACATGATTATGTAGAAATAGCTTGTATGTATAACTATTTAATTAAGCTAAGTCTTAACTCTGGTGATGAGTTAGAGGGCATCGCACTTGATGTCAAACGTAATGTAAATCGAGAAGAATGTGTAAAAGTTAAAGTTGATAATACAGATGTTCTTGTTGTTTTGGATTCAGTTTCTAAAATGGAAGTTCTTGTAGATAACCCCCACTTTAAGGTTGTAATTTTTAAATAATTTAAGGTGATTTGTTGCCTAACAAGCTGTTCAAGCAGGACAAATAAAGTTTGGTTTTTGTCACTGCGTTCATGATTTTAACCAAACTAAATTAGCCTTTTAGTATGGCGTTAGCTCTCCGGGGGAAGCATGGAAGAAGCAGGTAGTTCTCTTAGCCCAATCATAAGTGGATTGATTGGCGGACTCGTAGTCACATTAATGGTTATGTTTACAAAGAGTAAGAGCAAAAGAGTTGGTGATGTTCGTGAACTAACTTTTGGTTTTTTATTCAAAGCATTTTCATTTTTGTTGGTTCCATTTACAACTTTTGTTTTATACGCTATTTCTCAATCTTACGAAGGGCAAGAGATCGCAGCAGGCCTTGTAGGTTTAGGCTTTTTCTTAGGGGCTATATTTTTTCCATACCAAGCTTTTTTCATCGAGTTTAGTTATGACGATGAAAATGTTTATTTTAAAAGCCCTGTAGCAGGAGAAAAGACTGCGAGTTGGAAGGGGTTAACAAAAGTTGGTTATTCTTGGTTACTACAAGCAGACTATATTGTTGTCGATGGTATAGGAAAAATTTGGTGTTCTAATATGCTTCAAGGTTATGCAGAACTAATGGAATTTGCGGCTAAGGTTGAGCAGAAAAACAAGATATAACAAGCAATTCAAGCGGAACTGCTAACAGTTGGCTCGGTTCCGCTTCGGTACACATTTTAGCAAACTATTATCAGCCCTTATTGGGCCGTTAAGTGCTTTTTTACCAAATCAAAATATGGATTATTAAATGAAATTTAGTAAGGTTAAGCGAATACAATTTGTATCACTGTTGATATTAAGCATTTCATTATCGTTCGAAGGTAATGCTAGTGACATATATGGTGCCGTGGTGAATAATTCCGAGAGATTAAAAAGTGACTTCGCGCATGACGAGAAGCGGAAACCGTTAGATATTCTTCCTTTTACTCAAATCAAAGAAGGCGATAAAGTTCTTGAACTTGGTGCTGGTGGTGGGTACACAACGGAATTATTATCATTGCTGGTTGGTAAATCAGGCAAAGTGTACGCGCACTTCCTGTATAAAAAAGAACGCCTTGAAAATAATAGACTTCCAAATGTTATTTCACTTAGAGAGCATTCTTTAAATGAACATGCGCAAGTGCTTGCTGAAAACGAAATTCAATCCAATAAATTGGATGCAATCATCATATTTTTTGTGCTGCATGACATTTACCTAAATAATGAAATGAGTGATGAGTTATTGTCTAGTTTGAAGGCGGCGTTAAAGCCTGGTGGCAGTGTGATTATACTAGACAACGCAGCTAAGCCTGATTCAGGTTTGGCCAATATAGGCGATCTTCACCGGATTGGAGAGAAATTCGTTAAAGCAGAAATGGAGAAAGCGGGTTTTGTATTTGATGGCGAAACAGCAGTATTAAGAAACAAGCAAGATGATCACACCAAACCGTGGGGCGATTTTGAAGGTTTACAAGATCGATTTGCTTATAGATTTAAAAAGGGCAGAATGTAATTCTAGAACGCAATTAACAAACGCACTTAACAAACGCATTAAATTGATCGCAAGCTCGCAGGGACACAAACACGTCAGCTGCGTCACTTCGTTCCGATTATAGCTGCCATGTTTTTGCCCTTTATGCGGGCGTTAACTGGCAAGGTGTTGTCGTTATATCGGTAGTAATTTTAAAAGGGATGTATGAATAACAATAAGTGGTATAAAAAACCTGAAATGATAGTTGCATTATCAGCACTATTAATTAGTTTGGTTACAGCAGCTGTTGGGATCTATTCTGCATATATAGATCGATCTTATGCTCGTGCTTCAGTTTGGCCTCGATTAGAAGTTTCTCGAAGTTTCGGAGGGGAATATTTTGAGTATGGGATCACAAATAGTGGGAACGGGCCAGCTCTAATTAAATATGCAGTTATTCAATACAAGTCTAAGCCTATTAAATATTGGAGGGACATACCAAGCTTGCCAAACTTTACTCAGTCCCATTTAGGAACGAGAATACTGTCATCACAAAACAGTATTAAGCCTATTGTTTACCGTGGTAAAGCTGCCAAGTCGTTTTTAGATACGGATGAGTTTATTGAAATAGAGATCTGTTATTGCTCAATTTATGAAGAGTGTTGGTTAATTAATAGAGTAAATGAACCTAAACCTGTAGATAATTGTCATGTAACTCAAGAAAGAGCTTTTCTACAATAGCCAATTAACAAACGCATTTAGCGTGGGACTGCTAAAGTTTGGCTCGGTTCCGCTTCGCTATACATTTTAGCCAAGCATTATTAGCCACTTAGCTTGGCGTTAGCTGTTTTAACTGGTATGTGTTTCTATTTAACTCGACTGAAAGGATGTGTGTGGTGAAATTATATTTAGTTTTTTTTATATTTATTGTCGGCGTTATTTTTCCTAACTATTCATATTGTAGCGAGAATAATGAAAAGGATTTTTCAGAACAAAGTAACTTAAACCTAGAAGATAAAGAATCTTTCAATGCTATTCTTTCGCAGGCTCAACTTTGGGTAAAACAGCAAGAAGAAAAATTTAGTCACTCTGGCCGGCAGCTTAGTATTCAGGAATTTTTTATGGCTAAGGCTATGGGAGTTCAATACCCCGAACAAGTTCGTGTTGTTGTTATAGCTGATTTTCCAATACCCACACAGCAACCACTACTTAATGAGTATAAAAGTATTGGTTTTACCTCTCCTGAAGTCGGAGGGCAAGCGTTTGGCTACACAATCTTAATTAAGCCTAGGTATGCTGGGAAAGACTGGTTATTATTACATGAGTTAGTTCATGTTGCGCAGTTTGAAAGAATAGGAATAAAGAGGTTCGTAGCTCGTTACTTAATTGAACTTAAAACTCTAGGTTACAGAGATTCATTGATTGAAATAGAGGCAAGAGAAAAATCTCAAAGCTATATCAGCGGATAACTGATCATTTACAGAGTAAATCAACAGCTAACAAGCTAATAAATCGGGACAAAAAACAGTTGGCTGTTTTCGTTCATTAACATTTTATCCAACAGTTCTCGTCCGCTTAAGCGGGGGTTAGCCACAAAGGAGAATCCAGTGGTTGGTGAAACTAATTTAAGCAAATTACTAGGGGCGATGTCACCTGTCTTAATGCCAGATGAATACGTATTTTGCTCAGTGCAAGGTGAATACCGTGATTTTCATGAATTGGATCCGTTAGCATCTTATCGCGAAGCTGAAGGCTTAACTTTAGTTATCTCAAAAGAAGCAGCGATCGCTAACAAACTGCAATTTGAATCTGTGTTTAGAGGTATAACTTTAACGGTTCACTCAAGCCTCGATGCAGTTGGTTTAACTGCGGCTGTTTCAACTAAGTTGGCCGAAAAAGGCATCAGTGCTAATGTAATAGCCGCGTATTATCATGATCATATATTCGTTCAATCGGAGAAAGCTGAATTAGCGATTGAAGCATTAGGTGAATTTCGTAGCTAACAAGTCGTTAAATGGCTACGTGGCAAGTTTATTGTGAATATTAAAATAGGAATAATACATTGATAATATTAATTTGGTGCTTAATTGCAGCAGCATTACTACCATTTATTGCAAAAATACCTTTAGCTTTAGCGATGAATAAAGCAGGTGGTTACGACAATAATCATCCAAGAGAGCAACAAGCAAGTTTAAAGGGTTTTGGAGCACGCGCTTTAGCTGCCCATCAAAACTCTTTTGAAGCTCTTATTATTTTTTCTGCTGCTATATTGTTAGCTTTAGCGACCAACAAGACAAGTGATACAGTGCAATTACTCGCTATGGTACATATTGCCTCAAGAGTTATTTATAACGTTTTTTACTTATTAAATTTAGGCGCATTACGTTCACTTTCTTGGGCTGTTGCTATAGGTTGTTCATTTGCTATTATGTGGCAATGTATTCCTAACTAATGACAATAAAAAGTCATTTAACAAGCAATTCAAGCGGGACAAAAAAGTTTGGCTTTTGTCACTGCGTTCCAAATTATAACTTTTACAATATAATTGAAATAAACATATTAAAGTAGAAACTTATGACGCTTCCTCCATGCCCCAAATGTAATTCCGAATTTGTTTACCAAGATCAAAACCAGCTGATTTGTCCTGAATGTTCGCATGAATGGAATCCGGCAGAGGCTCTTGCAGAAGAAGAACGTTTAGCGATAAAAGATGCCAATGGAGCGCAGTTGAGTGAAGGTGATAAAGTAACGATGATAAAAGACCTTAAAATTAAAGGTAGCTCTCAAGTAATTAAAGTTGGTACTAAAGCCGTTATTAGACGAATAATTGAAGGTAAAGATCATCAACTTGACTGTAAAGTGGATGGCGTTGGAGAAATGATGGTTACGGCAAAATTTGTGAAGAAAGCCTGAGCAAATAATATGTCAATTAGCAGGGCTTAACAGTACAGGAGGTTTATTGAAGTATTTTGCATACGGCTCAAACATGTCACTTTTGAGACTTCAACAGCGGGTACCAAGTGCCAAAAAGCTTGAGATAGTAACACTTAAAAATCACCAATTACGTTTTCATATGAGCGGAATTGATGGCTCTGGAAAGTGTGATTCTTTTCAAACAAACAATAGTGAAGATCGGGTAATAGGGGCACTCTTTGAAATAAATGAAGATGAAAAAGAAGTCTTAGATCGAGCTGAAAGCTTAGGCTCTGGGTATGGTGAAAAATTCGTTTATGTAGAAAATGAAACGGGTGAGGTTTTTGAAGCCTTAACATACTATGCGATAAGAATTGATGCTTCGTTAAAACCTTATTCTTGGTATCTAAATCACGTTATTATTGGAGCAAAGGAAACAAATGTGCCGACAGGTTACCTTGCTGTAATTGAGTCTGTTGATTGTATAGAAGACTCTGATAAAAACCGTGAAGCAATCGAACGTGCAATGTACATTTAACAATTTTTGCTCCTAATAAGGGGGCTATATTTTAGGAGGAAATAATTATCTATAAGTTTATTTTTACTGCAATGTTGTGTTTTTCATTTTCCATCCAAGCCGATGAAAGTGAGGTTTTGAATGTTGAGCGTTCAGTATCTGCCAGCATTGAACTTTCATTCCCAAATGAAAATAATATAGAACCAGAAGAAAGTGATTTCGAAATAGTAAATTATGTTCTTATGGGTAATGAAATAGGTGAGCGTTTTGCTGTAATTACTTTACAGAACACATCTTCTGGTAACCGAGTGTTGGAAAATAAACATTTAATGGCACTTTTTGCAGACGGTAATCGAAGAAACCCGTCAGATATTAAGTTGAATTTCGAAGGGAATGAAATGCAATCAATAACCGCTTCATTTGGTGAAAGCAAGTTTCCTATTTTATCTGTATATTCAAATAACGAAATATAAAGCGTCGATGAGTAATTGATATAAAAGTTACTCAAGTGGACGCAAACACTCATGCTTGTATTATTTAACTCTTAATTATTAGTTGTTAGGCATAAAGGAGAAGCTAAATGCATCTTGCCCAATTGAATATTGCTAAAGCGAAATATTCCTTAGAAGCACTCGAAATGAAAGAGTTCGTTGATAATTTAGAGCCGGTTAACAACATAGCTGAATCAAGTGCGGGCTTTGTTTGGCGCCTTAAAGATGAAAGTGGAGATGCAACTAATATTAAAGCATTTTCAGACCCAAATATTATCGTAAACATGTCAGTTTGGGACTCAACTGAAGCGCTTAAAAATTTTATGTTCAGAACACATCACATAGATTTCTTACGTCGTAAAAAAGAATGGTTTGATAACATACCTGATGATAGTTATGTTTTATGGTGGGTTCCAACAGGCCACATTCCTACCGTTAACGAGGCCGTAGAAAAGTTAGAGCTATTACGAAATAACGGCGAAACACCAGAGGCATTTACTTTCAAAAGTAATTTTAGTGCTTTAGAGTATATGAATAGTAAAGCCTAGGAAGGCACTTGTATTTATTCAAAGAAGAGGCGCAATGCATGACCGAAAAATCACATTTTGAAAAATTAAAAAGCATGTATGCTGCGGCCCCAATCAATAAAATCTATTCACCAGTAATGGATGTTTCTAAAGGTGAAGCTGTTATAGAAATTGAACTGTCAGAACAATATCATCACTCTGCTGGCGGGGTCCATGGGTCTGTTTATTTCAAAATGCTAGATGACTCGGCTTTTTTTGCGGCCAACTCATTGGAGAATGAATTTTTCGTCTTAACAACTTCTTTCACTACATACATCACACGCCCGGTAGCGTCTGGAAAAATGAAAGCCATAGGTAAAGTGGTGAATAAAAATAAAACTCAATTTATTGCTGAGTCTGTAGTCTATGACACAGATGGCAGAGAAATTGGTCGTGGAAATGGCATCTTTGTAAGAGGGAAGTTGCCTCTGGTCGATGCCACTGGGTATGCATAACTTAAATGGGACTATTTAGCGCTATGATAATTTCAATTATTCTTATTTCAATCTGGTTTTTACTTATGTTGCGTTCTGGTGTCGCGGAATATAAATACTATCAGGCAGTAAAAACGCTCGAACCTGATATTTGGGCACAACTTGGTTCACCTAAATACCTAAAGATCCCAATGGTATTTATATCACCAAAAGGCTCAAAAATTTTACGTGGTGTTGCCAATAAAACGGTAAGTGAACTTGCCAATAATCATAGAAAATATGGCATTCAATTTTTATCGTATGTTGTATTGGTATTGTTTGTAAGTATCGTATATTTCAAAGTTGCTTAACGAGTAAATCAACAAAGAGTTAAACTTTTAAGACGTTATATTTTTTAGGGGAATTTGTGCGAAAATTAATATTGATATGCTTTCTTTTTATGCCAGTACTTTCGATAGCATCTGAAACTGACATTGTGGAAAAGTTTTTGAAACTTAGTGACGCCACAAAAATAAAAGGGGCATCCCAAAGTGATATTGATGCTGTTGCAGCATTACTCTCTGACAATATGCGTTATCAACATCCTAACTACAGTGCAGATCTTTCAAAAAATGAATTTATTGAAGGGCTTATCAGATACATGGGATTAGCTGATTCGTTACAATCAAAAATAACCAACAAAATTGAAGGCAGCAAAGCCGTTACTATTTCCTTTATTTCTACGACTGTAATAGACGGTAATACTGAAACAGATCAACAACCATTAATGCGCCTCTTTGAAATAGATAAAGGCAAAATCACCTTAATTAGAGAATATTGGTAGTAAAAAAACTAGCGCTTAATCGGGGTAAAACATCTAGTTTTTCTTCAGAGTTGTTTATTTGAAGAAAAAATTTTAGGCCTGTGAATTGGCCTTAATTATGCCAGCGAGGGATTTAGAACATGAGTACATTGATAGTTATTTTTGGGGGCTTAATGCTCTTTGCTGGAGTGGTGCTTATTATCAACCCAGATACTATATTTAAAGTACTGCGAAATAATTTTGATAAGCTTTGGTTACATGTATCTGCTGTTGCAGTAAGGTTGTTACTTGGCGCATTACTTATTTATCAGGCAGATGTTTCAAAATTCCCTCTAACAATAGAGGTTCTTGGCTGGGTGGCAATTATCGCTGCTATCGTATTTACGCTAATAGGCCGAAAAAACTTTCAACGGTTAATATCATGGGCATTTTCATTGGTGACTCCACTTGGGCGTACTAGTGGAGTATTGGCGTTATGTTTTGGCTCATTGCTAATTTATGCATTTGTTTAATTGCCCATTGTTGGGTGTCTACGTTTAGGAATAAAAAGCAGTGAATGACATTGAGCGCGAAGAGTTAATTAAAACCAGTTGGCAGTTACATAGTCGGATCGAGGCTAACTACCTAAGCAACCCCGCAACCAAAGATGATAATGAGTGGCTTGAAAAACAGCGAATTTTATTGGCTGATATGGCAATACATTTGCTGCAAACGGCAATAAATCCCGAAAGCATCGAACTTGATAAATTGAAAAATAACCTTCATGCAATATTAACTATCTCGGATCAATTCTTACCACACGCAGAGCTAAAAAAGGCCACAGATAAGCTTTACCAATAGGCGTATAACAACTTGTTAAACTAGATAAAATACAGTTGGCTTTTAATTCTTTGTGGCTTATTGTAGTAAACAATCTTTACCTGGTAACAGGGTGATTTGCCACTATAAAATGGAGTGTTATGTGTCAGAAATTAATATAAAAGAAGCCAATGTTGAAGACTCAGCGTTGATCTTAAGGTTTGTTAAAGATCTTGCTCGATACGAAAAAGCTGAACATGAAGTGATGGCGACTCAATCCGATATTGAACGCTCATTGTTTGGCCCAAACTCAAAAACAAATGCCGTTATCTGTAGTGTTAATGGCGAACCTGTTGGTTTTGCTGTTTATTTTTATAATTACTCAACATGGCTTGGTAAAAACGGCCTTTATCTTGAGGATTTATACGTTTCTCCAGAACACAGAAGCGTAGGGGCAGGTAAGGCTTTGCTGAAATATTTAGCAAAAATTGCTGTTTCTAATCAGTGCGGTCGCTTTGAATGGAGTGTACTTGATTGGAACGAACCGGCTATAAAATTCTATCAATCAATTGGCGCAAAACCGCAAAATGAATGGGTAGGATATCGTTTAACTGGGAATGCACTTGAAAACTTTGCCAACAGTTAAGTTGCTTTATGCTAAGTAGAGTTCTATGAAAAAAATTAATATTGCTGAAAAATTTGAGTTGTTTACTGAACAGTGGACACCAAAAGTGATCGCACAATCTAATGGCCAATTGGTGAAAATAGCAAAAGGCAGTGGTGAGTTAGTTTGGCACAAGCATGATAATGAAGATGAGCTATTTATTGTGTTCAAAGGGCAACTTACCTTGCAGTTAAAAGCAGGTAACATAGTTCTTAACGCTGGTGAAATGTATGTTGTTCCTAAAGGGGTTGAACATTGTCCTAAAGCACAGGCGGACACTCATTTTATGATGGTGGAGCCATCAACAACAGCACATACTGGAGAAACAGTAAGTGACCTTACAGTTTCAGCAGAGCAGCAAGAATGGATTTAGAGCGTCTCACCTAATTATACAAGTAAGTTTACTGGAAGAGTTGGCTGAATATGCAATTAACACAACCTCTGAAAAGTCATCTGCTGGAAATGATGAGTTGGTTTTCTAATGAAAAAGAACTTACAGATTGGTCTGGACCAAATTTCAGATATCCTTTTGATGAACTTTCATTTATTGAAGATCTCAAGCTTAATACGCTGAGTTCATTTGCACTTATGTCTGAAAAAGCTGACTTTTTAGCTTTTGGTCAATTTTACCAACGACTTGGCAAATGCCACTTGAGCCGATTAATTGTAAATCCTGACTATAGAGGTAAAGGAATTGCGGCTCAACTAATCCGTCACCTGTGCGAGATAGGGCTGAAAGAGCTTGAGGTAAAAGAATGCTCCTTGTTTGTGTTATCCCATAATGTCCAGGCAATAAAAGCATATGAAAAGTTTGGGTTTTCATTTGATAATTATCCCGAAGAAATATCACTAGAAAACTGTGTTTATATGGTTAAACAGTAAAAAATACAAAACCAATAGGATGTTTTCACTCGGTTAAACGTTTAAGTAATCATCTTTTTTGCCGTGTATCATGGTGTTAGGTGTTTTATTAGGAATCAAGTTTTGAGTAAAATTTTAATTTTTGGAAATTCAGCTTCGGGCAAGTCAACACTAGCTAAAAAACTTAGTATTAAAAATAATGTTGCACATTTAGATTTAGATACCATTGCTTGGCAAGCAACATCACCGCCAACTCGAACTCCTATTTCTGAATCGGAAAATCAAATAAACGACTTCATCGATATTAATGATAACTGGGTGATCGAAGGCTGTTATTCTGATTTACTGCAATTGGTCTTAGTAAAAGCCGATGAAGTTATATTTTTAAACTTACCCGTAGAGGATTGTATTAAAAATGCCAAGGCTCGTCCTTGGGAGCCACATAAATATGATTCTCAAGAGGCCCAAGATGCAAATTTAGAAATGCTTATCAATTGGATCTCACAATACTCAAAGAGAGAAGATGACTTTTCTCAAAAAGCACATTTAAAATTATTTAATGCATTTTCGGGTAAAAAAGAAATGCATACAACAAACGTGTAAAACACTTAACAAGTCAATTAACTGGCATTAGCTGCCAAGGAAAATTATGCAAGTTCATTTGTTAAAATCAGATTCAGAGATCGACCTTGTCGCAGACGTTATTTTACAGCTTAGGCCGCAATTCAACCTTGAAAGTTTAAAATTACAAATCGCCAAACAACGAAACTTGGGCTATCAACTTGCTTATGTGAAATCAGACAGAGATATATTGTGTGTTGCCGGCTTTGTCGTTGGCGAAAAACTCGCTTGGGGAAAGCATATTTATATTGATGATCTTGTTACCAATGAAGCAAACCGTTCTACGGGAGCGGGAGCATTTTTAATTGATTGGTTCAAAGACTATGCAAAAGAAATTGGTTGCCAACAATTACATTTAGACTCAGGAATTCAAAAATTTCCAGCCCATAGATTTTATCTTAGGGAGCGGTTTAACATTGCCAGCCATCATTTTTCAATTACGGATATTTGTGACTAACAAGCAAATCACTTATCAAAAGGAAGAGTAATGCCATTCACCCCCATTCATATGGGGCCTGGACTATTAATTAAAGGCCTTATGCAAAGTAGTTTCAGTCTTATGATTTTCGGCTGGACGCAGATCGTGATGGATATTCAGCCACTGATAGTATTAGTTACTGGAGAAGGACATTTACACGGATTTTCTCACACCTATATCGGAGCAACATTACTTGCAATTGTGTCAGCACTAACAGGCAAACACCTTGCACAATTTGGACTGTGGTTACTGGACATTACTGAATCTATTGCCGTGAATATTCCTTGGTGGGTTGTTTTTCTGAGTGCATTTATTGGCAGTTTTAGTCATGTATTGCTCGATAGTATTATGCATAATGATGTGCAGCCGTATTATCCTTGGGTATTAAATAATCCATTGCTTGAGTTAGTGTCTGTCGCTACGTTACACAAAATATGTTTGTACTCTGGGTTAGTGGGTGCTGGGATATACTATTTTTTAGAGTGGCGTCGTGAAAATTCTATAAAGAGAACTCAATGTGATAAATGACGCGCACATGGTTTTAATTAGCAACACTAAGCAAAAAGTCGGCTACGTTAGGAGTTAATCATCAAGCATTTAATATCGGCAGTGATAAGTCTACTGATTTCATCGAACTGCATCGCGAGTAACATATATGAAAGTTTTCCAAGTAAAATAAATCCAAAAGAAAAATATGTGTTCTATTCTCATGGTTTTATAGTCGAAGGTAAAAATCCTACCCCGATAAATCCTCGTTGGGGGATGTACGACTTCCCTAAAATTAAAAATGCGCTCGCAGATGATGACTATAATCTGATCGCCTATCATCGACCTAAAGGCACCAACCCAAGGGTGTTTGCTAAAAAGCTGACTGAAAATGCAAATACGCTTATTAGCAAAGGAGTCAAGCCAGAGAATATTACGTTTATTGGCTTTTCTCGTGGTGGGGCGATAACAGTATTAACTTCAAATTATTTAGCTTCTGAAAAAGTTAATTTCGTTATTTTGGCGGGCTGTTCCACGTTTGTTAACAATAATCCTGAATTAGATGTCTTTGGCAATGTATTTTCTGTTTTTGAAACATCCGACGGTGTTGGTTCTTGCCAGTTTTTAATTGATCGTAGTAAGAGAGTGACAACATTTGAAGAGATATCAATTAGTACAGGTAAAGAGCATGGTGCATTTTATACCCCCATTGGCGAGTGGGTTATACCCGTTAAAAATTGGGTAAAATCAAAGGGGAGCTAGCCTTGTGTTCAAAGGTCAAAATACAGTTGGCTACTTTCATTCTGTGATTTATACAACTATATTTAGCCGCTGAAAGATTCGTTATGTTTACTTTATGTTATGGAGTTAACCGTTGTTTATAAAGTTTTTTGAGCTTTACGCTACAGCTTTTTTAAGCTTCAATCCGAGTTATATCGAGAGTGTTTATGAATTTCCAATGACGTTTTATACAGAGGAGGGGAATTCGGTAACATTTGAACAAGAAGCATTTTCAGAAAATACTAATAAACTGATTTCCTTATACAAAGAACTCGGTGTTAAAAATGTTTCATTTGAGCTGAAATCTAATATTGAGCTTTCAGCATCATTGAATTTAGTGTCAGTATTGTGGACGTTTAAAGACAGTGATAACAATGAAATTTATAATGCTACTACTAGGTATGTGATGAAAAATACTGACAATGGCTTAAAAATCAAATCAGTTTTTGTTGTCGATGAAAGCAGCAAATTCAATAAATTACGAGCTCAGTAAATATAATAAAACTATCAAGAACGACCAATTCCCCACCAAGTTAAGGCGCTGCTTATGAGGACGGTTATCAGACTTGAGCTTTCGTATTTCGCAATAATACTAGATTAATATAAAACAATGATTTATTGACATAATATGTCGAGTAAACTACATTGTAGACATATTATGTCATTGGATGAGCGCGTAAATGGAAATTTGGTCTTTTTTTACTGGAATTATTGTGCAATCAATAGGGTTCTTAACTACTGAAATTGGAGTTAGTGAAGCGCTTGCGGTTATATTATTTACATTGCTAATTCGCTTAATACTTATGCCGATTAATGTGTTCGCTATGGTGAATATGTATCGAAATAAAAAATTAATATTAGCGATTAAACCAGAATTGGAACAATTAAAAATAATTCATAAAAATGAGCCTGCAAAGATCGCTAAACGCTCTATGGCATTATATAAAAAGCATAACATTAAACTACTTGATAAAAGCAGTATTGCAAATATTACCAGTCAGGGGATATTTGGTTTTGGCATGTTTCAAGCGCTGCAGCAAATAATGTTCAGCAGTAAATTTGCTTGGATTTCTAATATTGCTAAACCAGATGTATTACTAGCATTACTTGTAGGAGTAATTACTTATGCTTCTATGGTGCTAATGCCTAACAGTGCTGAGCAAACCAGCACTTTATTATTCATGCTTCCAGCTATTATTTGCATCGTAACCTTAATTAATTTTCCATCTGCTATAGGCTTATACTGGGCGACATCCAGCGCTGCGAGTTTATTACAATCATTGGCAATTAATAAGTATTTTAAAACCCAAGAAAAATATCAGATGAGTTAAGTGTTAACGGATAAAAACACTTAAGCAGCACATGTAAAAATAAACTCTTTATTGCCCACTGTTTCTTTATACATTCATTTTAAAATGCAACGTTTTTGTTGTGGTTGTTTCTCCACCTTTGGCTAGGTAGTATATCTAACAAGCTAATAAATAAGGATTAAAAATGGTTTACCATTTTTCACCTTAATATTTTAGTCAACTGTGCAAAGGGCGCAGGTGAATTGTTGCATTATAAAAGGATTTAAAATGATTAAGATAATTATAACGAATTTAGCGTTAATGATTACGTTGCTGCCTGCACTTGTACAAGCTACAAACATTAAAGAACTTAATCCAATACAGTCACTAAAGATAGAATCTAAATACTTTAAAGAGCCTATTGACTACAACATTACATTACCCAAAAGTTATAATGAGGCAAACAGCAAGGACAAGAAATATTTTGTTATCTTCGACTTGCATCCACGCAGTCAACCTTACTTAAGTGGCCTACATGATTGGTTAAGCCATAATGGTGAGTGGCCTTGGTTGGAAACAATTGTCGTGACTCCTGCAGATTATAATCCTGAATTTGCTAAAGTATTTGAGCAAATAGTAAGTGACCCAACGAAGCAGACGATGCTCGATTTTTTTGAGTTTGATTTGCTAACCAAGTTAGATAAAACATATAGAACAAATGGATTTAGAATTTACAGTGGCTTTATGGGCAATGGCGCATTGGGTTTATTTGCGCTGCTGAATCGCCCTAATTTATTTAATGCTTACATTATATCAAGCCCTTCATTGGCTAATGATTTTGGAGCAATATCGTCAGACGCCAATAAAAAATTAGCCCAGTTAGATGATAAAATGAGATTTTTATATCTTGCTACGGGTAATCATCAATACGAACAAGGAAATTTACCCGCGTTTGAATTATTTGAAAAAGCACTGACAACCTCGTCTCCTAAGTCGCTTGATTGGCAAGTTCATCGTAACAATCAAAATAATTATATGTCTCAGCCTATAGTCTCGACCTTAAATGGTATTGAGGCACTTTTTGCTGATATTCATACCAATCTTGCCGCAGAATCTGAGATTTCTCAAAATGGAGCTCAAGCAATAATTGATTATTACGCCATGGTTTCTGAAAAAAAATATGGCTTTGATATTTCAGCAGAGGGGTCTTTAAAAGCGCTGGCTAAATCATTAATGAAAAAGGACCCTAAAAAAGCTCTGTCGGTATATCAAAAAACAATCGAACTTTATCCAGAATCTGCCTATGCGCTGTCATCGTTAGCAAAGGCATATGCTGAACTAGGGGATATTGACAAAGCAATTAAATATCAGACCCAAGCAGTTGAAAAATCGAAGTCGATGATTGAATGGCACCAAAACAAGCACAAGCAATATTTAGACGAATTTAGAGCGCAACTAAATGATCTTGGCGAATAAGTGCGTTATTAGGAATAATATTTATATGGCAAAACTATATTTTATTATCACCTTACTGATGCTGCCAATTTTCACCTTTGCAAATGAGTCAGTTGAGTGTGGAAACAACAAGCAGGCGTTGGCTTTAGTTAAGTTAATTAAAGCAGATAAAGAGCAACAACGAACCAATATTCGTTGCAACAGTATACTGACTAAAGCGGCTGTGGCTAAAGCTGAAAAGATGGCTGAATTCGGTTTAGTTGTCCATAATTTAGGGGGAAGCCCTAACTCATTTTTACGTGAGGCAAATTACGTCCTTCCAAGTTATTACGGCAGCGATTTCGATAGCAATCAAGTGGAGGCTGTTGCTGGTGGCTACTCTAACTCAACAGAGGTTTGGAAGGCTTTTAAAAACTCCAAAGCTCATAGGTCACACTTATTAGGCGAGCATAAATTTTATAAAGAGCAAGATGAAATAGGGGTGGCTTTTATAAAAAATCGGGAATCTCCCCATGTAGAATACTGGGTTGTTTATTTGACCAAAGGTAACCAGGCAAACCAGTCAATTTCTGATAAATTTAGTGATATACCCAATAAAAGTTTATATATATTACAGCAAGCAAAAAAAGAAATAACACAATAAATAGGCGTAGGGAATTTTGGAGGGTTAATGAATTGGTTACAACTTTCAGATAATGAAATTATGAGTTTGGTTACCCCTATCATGGATAACCTTATGGATGCGTCCACTGAAATTGATCATGAAAAACATACCAGAGATTTCAGTGAAAATATGAAAAAAATCGTCACAAAAGTTGAGCTGGAAAAACAGTGCAAGTCTTATCAAGCCACGCTTGGTTTTTTCACTAAACGGCAGTTGGTTGGAATTTTTAGAAAAAAAGGCGATGTTCGTGTTTTTTGGAAACAATGGTACTCAAAATCAGACGATGAATTTTTGGCCTTTGTCCACATCGTACATCGTAATGACAAGTTGGAAGTTGTGAATGCTTCGGTGTCATAATAAACGTAGTAACCAATAATTTAAGCAGTGTCAAAACGCCTTGGGGTAGTATGCGTAAAAAGTTACATTTAATTCCGGGCACTATGTGCAATGAAAAGTTATGGAGAGAATTAGTCCCGTATTTACACGGCTACGACATCGTTTATCTGGATATCCCGAAAGGTAAAAACTTTACTCAACTGGCAAATTATTACAACGAACTCCTTAGCAGTGAAAAAGTTTGTCTTATTGGTTTCTCACTTGGGGGATATATCGCTACTTATTTTTCTAAGATGTACCCAGAGCGAGTTGAAAAATTATTTGTAATATCCAATAGCCCAACATCGTTACCCTCAACTGAATTGAATCAGCGCGAAGAAATTCTAAAATTTGTTAAAAAACATGGCTATCAAGGCATGAGCAGAAGCAGGGTGGTTAACTTATTCGATAAAGAAAATCATCAGGAACACCTTATAGATTTGGTCATGAATATGGACAAGGAACTCGGCATTGACGAATTTATTAGCCAATATCAATTTACTTCCGCTAGAACAGATCTTGCTAAAGCTATAAGGCAGTTTTCATTTCCTGTGCACTTTTACTATAGCGATGGTGATGGCTTAGTAAATATAAATTGGTTCAATGAACTTAGGTCCTCTAATCCGAAGTTATCATTATTTAATACGTCAGGCTCTGGTCATATGCTGCCATTGGAAAAACCAGAAGAATTAGCAAAATATTTAACATTGTGGGCCGAATTGTAACAAGGCATTAACTCTGGATGGTAGCAGTTGACAGGGTCTTGCTTCGCTAGACATTATATCCAATAACATTACATTGCTGAGTCGCTTCGTGGAGGAGTGGATGAAATTTAGTATTATAATCACATCAATATTGGTGTTAATTGGCTGCACCTCTCAATCAAAAGTTGACGCAAAAATAATTCCGCAATCAACGACGGCAGCTGAAAAATCTACTCTTGCTAAACAAAATTGGATTCATGGCTCACCTGACTGTGATGAAAACAAGGATTCAACTGTTGATGTCTATCAGCACGACTTAAATAGCTATATTATTCGCCAAAATAAATGTTTAACTTTTGAAGCGCCATTCATCTATGTTTTAGTAGGTGAAAATTCCATATTGGTATTAGATACGGGCGCGTTAGAGGACGAAAAATTTTCTATCTACGAGGTCATAAAAAATACTCTCGGCAAGGAACTTGTCGACAAACGGAAAATTCTTGTTGCTCATTCGCATGGACATTCTGACCACTATCAAGGCGATGACCATTTTAAAGGGCACGCCAATGTCACATTAATTCAACCTTCTAAGAAGAGTGTTGTAGAGTTTTTTGGCTTTGAGCATTGGCCCAATGATAAACAAACCATAGATTTAGGTAATCGACAAATAACCGTCATTCCTACTCCGGGTCACCAAGAACAAGCTATTACGATTTACGATCATCAAACCAAATGGTTAATGACAGGGGACACTTTATATCCTGGCTATATCTACGTTAAAGAATGGGACGTATTTCGAGAGAGCATCGCGAGGTTGGCAACGTTCGCCAACAACAATGAAATCTCTGCCATTGTTGGCACACATATAGAGTCGAAAAATACGCCTGATTCGTATTATTCTGTTGGAACTACTTATCAGCCTAACGAAGCAAAGCTTGATTTAAGTGTTCAGCAATTACAGCTTTTGAACGCAAAATTAAAAGACACAGATGAACCACAAGACATTAAATTTGATAATTTCATTATAAAACCGCTGAATTTATTTCAAAGAATGCTAAGTAATGTCGCAGGATGGTTTACAAGTAGCGATTGATATAGCTAATAATTATTAATGAATGAGCAAGTTTTTTTGGGTATATATGGATATTAGAACGGGTGAATTAAGGAGCAAAGATGTTATCGCTCTACTCAAAGAACATCATCAAGATATGTTGTGTCACTCGCCCCCTGAAAGTGTGCACGCTTTAGATTTAGCTGCGCTTGACGCTGCTGATGTAACTTTCTGGAGTTTATGGATTGATGATAATTTAGCTGGTATAGGCGCATTAAAAGAGCTTAATAAGCAGCATGGCGAAATTAAATCCATGCGCACATCAACTAATTATTTACGCAAAGGTGTGGCGGGTAAAATGTTGGCACATATTGTTCAACAGGCCCAATTACGCTCATATAAAAAGCTAAGCTTGGAAACTGGCTCTATGGATGCCTTTATACCAGCGCGAAAGCTTTACCTGCAGTTTGGTTTTCAATCGTGTTCGCCATTTGGGCAATACAAAGAAGATCCAAACAGTATGTTTATGACAAAAAACATTGGCTAAATGTAGCTGATACACTTATAAAGTTCCCGATAATCTGGCTGGAATCATGCGCAGTTAATCATAGTCGCGATTGCCTTAATAATCGGATGAATTCGCAATGTAGCAATTTTCATCATACAGTTAAGGGGTTACTCTACTTCTGGATAATAAAATGATTAAAACGTTTACCACGCTATTCACCTTATTACTGTTAATTTCGGGGAATCTTTGCCAAGCTGAAGAGTCGGTTAAGTATAACAAGGTTTTATTTAAGAGCGTCCTTTCTGAAGAAGATGGCAAAGACATTCAAGTTAGAGAAGCTTATTTCCCACCTGGTTGGAAAGCACCAAGACATTATCACAACAGCAACTTATTTATTTATGTTGTTGAAGGTGAATTTGAAGTTGAATTAGCGGGCAGTGATAAAGTAACCTATCGTCAAGGAGAGGCGCTGCAAATGAATTCAGGTATTGAAATGGAAGCTAGAAACCCAAGTGCTACACATTCGCTGAAGTTGGCTGTTTTTCAGGTGGGTAACCCTGATGCAGATTTTGTCGTACCCGTGCAATAAACATAGTAAAGATATGGCCAATATCATACTAAAATCTAACATTACTTGCCCTAAATGTGGATATTCAAAAATAGAAACCATGCCAACGGATGCGTGTCAGTATTTTTATGAATGTGGTCACTGCAATACACTACTTAAACCACTTGCTGGTGATTGCTGCGTATTCTGTTCATACGGCAGCGTTAAATGCCCACCAATACAGCAAGGTGATAGCTGCTGCGAGTAAGTGGCTAAATTAAAAGGAACATTATGAAAAGCCTAAATATTTCATTGGTTATCGGATTGATACTCTTTTTCGGATTGATGCTAACCAGTCTAGCTAATGAATTACCAGATCCTCTTGCTGCTGGTTGGCAAGGGGAAAAGGTGTGCGAACTATTAAATGAAGATGATAAGCAGCGTATATTAAGGTGTACGTTTGAGCCTGGCGTTGGTCATGAAAAACACTTTCATACGGCGCATTTTGGTTATGCGCTATCAGGCGGAACAATGCGCTTAATTTCTGAGTCTGGCACGCGCGAAGTAACCTTAAAAACCGGCAGCAGCTACACCTCTGATGGCGTTGAATGGCATGAAGTATTAAATATTGGTGATACCACCGTTACCTACTTAATCGTTGAGCCAAAGGGATAAATGGTGAATGTCAAAGGTAGCTGCCAATGCGGCGCGATTCAATATCAGGTAGACGGTGAATTACTCGCAACGCTAATGTGTTATTGCACTGAGTGTCACAAAGTATCTGCAGGCTATGGAACGATGACTGTGCTAATAAATCAAAGTAACTTTCATCTAACTAAAGGGACTTTGAAAGTTTGGCAACGTAGCTCTGATAGTGGCAATCTTAATCGTGCCCATTTTTGTGGTGATTGTGGTAACCGTGTTTATCATCAAAACCCTGACAAACCCGATATTATTCGTTTAAAAACTGGCACTTTGGCAAACTCAGCCAGTTACACACCACAAGCTCATCTATGGCTTAAAAGTGCACCTTCCTGGGTGGTAATTCCCGAGGATACTCTTACCTTTGAAACACAACCATCATTAGCTGATTTATTAGCTTTAATAAAAGAGCAATAAAAGTAACTTTGATTTAGATTAATTTTAAGCTTATTAGCCGAAAGTCTAATAACAAAAAATTAACATCCATAGTATTATACTACTGGGATAATACTATGGATGAAGAATATGTTTTTACCGGATAAAGTGATTATTGCTGATGATCATCCTTTGTTTCGACGAGCATTGTTAGAAACACTAAAGGAAAGATTGGCTACTACTAATTGGCTGCAAGCTGAAACGGTAGAAGAGCTTGATGCATTGTTAAAGCAAAACACCGACTCAGATCTTTTGTTATTAGATTTAAATATTCCTGGCGCACATGGTTTTAATACCTTGATTCATGTTCGAAATCATTTTCCGCAAATACCCGTTGTTGTTGTATCAGCTTATGAAGACAGCGATACCATTAATAAAGCGATGAGCTATGGTGCTTCGGGGTTTGTGCCAAAGTCGACAGATGTTGGTACCATTTTTACTGCGATTAATCAGGTATTATCCGGTCAGTTGTGGACACCAGAATCATTAAATAATGCAACAGAAAATGATAGTAAAGCTGAAATGGCAGATCGAATTGCCAGTCTTACCCAGCAACAATATAAAATTTTATTAATGTTTGCTGAAGGCTTATTGAATAAACAAATTGCCTACGATCTCAATGTATCAGAAGCAACCATCAAAGCTCATGCTACGGCTATTTTTAGAAAGCTTAATGTTCGTAATCGCACGCAAGCGGTTATATGTCTTGGACAGCTAGATTTGTCTGAAGGTGAGTTTACCCAAGAACTTACACAATAATACCAACACCATTAGTGTTTGTTTAAAGGTCAACAGACACTATTTTTTTGGCATATAATTAGCTTTTAATATGTTGGCCAACATAGAACTCATCATGGCTCTAAGAGCCGCCGGCTTCACCATTTTACGCATATAACCTACGTTGGCCTTTGACGTTTTATTTTCAATGTCAGGGTCTGTGGTTGCTGTAATTAATATAGCGGGTATCTGACGTTGCCCCAATCCACGTAGCTCTTTGATCAAATCAATACCGTTTTCATTATTGTCCAGCTGATAGTCGACAAGCAGGATTTCAATTTCATCACCGTGGCGGTTAAACACTTCTTTTGCTTCTGCGGTACCACTTGCACCATATACCTTACATTGCCAAGCGGTTAATAGTGCCAACATACCCTCAAGTACTTGCGGATCGTTGTCTATACACAATACCGACACCCCTTGTAAGCCAACTTGTTGAGTTGGCGCTTGTTGTGTTTGTGATACAGGCTCAGCTTTAGGTACACAAATAGAGAAATTACAGCCACAATTTGGTTCGGATTCTAAATGCAGAGTATGACCAAGAATTTGTGATAATGAACGAGTTATGTTTAAGCCTAATCCTAAGCCATTACTGGCATGATTTTTACCATTGTCTAGCTGGGTAAACTGTTCAAATACTAATTGTTGTTTGTCAGCGGCAATTCCAGGGCCATTATCAATAACCTGAATGAGAAGTTGTTCATTTTCTAATTTTACTGCCAATGCAACTTTTCCTGGGCTTGCATATCTAAATGCATTGGTAAGTAAATTTTGCAATATTCTGCGCAATAAATGCTTGTCAGACTTTATCCAGTGCTCACTATCATCTACTTTCAGTTCAATTTGATACTCATCGGCAGAAGCAGAAAACTCTTGCTCAATTTGTTTAAGTAAATCAGCTAAGCAAAACACCTCGATATCAGGACTGATATTGCCGCTTTCAATGCGAGCAACTTCCGCCAAATTTATTAGTAAATCGTTAGCGACCTTTAATGAATGGTCAATATTTTGTACTTGACGCTTTTGACTGTCATTAAGTTTATTTTGATCTGCTAATGCTGATGTGAACAACCGTGCTGCTTCTAACGGTTGCATTAAATCATGGCTGATAGCCTTTAAATATTGGCTCTTTTTAAGGTGTGCTTGTTCAGACTTTTCTCTGGCAACGGCTAATTGTTTATTCACTAATTCAAGTTTTTGGGTGCGTTCGGTAACGATTGATTCCAAATCTAGGTTTTCTGCTTTTAGCACCATTTCTGTTTCACGAAAGGCGGTAATGTTTTTAAAGATCATAACAAAACCACCGTCGGGCAAAGGGTTACCCTCAATACGAATTATTTGCCCTGTTTCTAGCTGCCGCTCGGATGTATGTGGGCTACCGCTGCGTAAATAATGCAGTCGTCTACTGACTTGCTGTTCAACTTCTCCTTGACCACATAAGCCTTGTTCCGCGTTATAGCGAATTAGAGTTTCTATCTGACAGCCGACAAAAACCATATTTTTAGGATAGTTAAAGAGTTCAAGATAACGAGTATTCCAGGCAACTAAATTAAGTTGGCTGTCGATAATTGAAAAGCCCTCGCTGGCATTTTCAATTGCACTTTGTAATAAACTCTGATTATCCTGTTGCTTTTGTGTCGAGGTTTCTTCAACTAACTGTGCTAACTCATTTAAGTTAATGTTTCTGCCCTGCATGGCAGAATTAATCACAAGTCTTGCTGATGCGGAGCCCATCACTGTACCTAAAGTATTTTCACAGTGGTTTATTAAAGATTGATGCAGTTGTTTTTCATCAAGTTGCATGTCGGCATGTTTTTGTTCAAAGCTGGCGAAGCTGGCACTGGCTTTTTCGTCACCGATAAAGCGCGATATTAATAGCTGCAATTCAGAGCCGGTGATTTGTTTTTTCTTAAGGGTCGGCAACTCAACATCTTCAATATCTTCGTTAAAAAATGCCGCTTGCACACGTTCATGTACACTTTGTCTGCTTAACAGAGAAATCGACCACATAACAAAAATATTAGCGGTAAAGCTGATCAAGGTTGCAGTGGTATTATTTGATAATTCTCCAAGAAATATCGACTGCTCATAAAAACCTAAATTAGGCAGTAGGTTTAATAAAAACCACAATGAAAAGCCAGTAGCAATACCGCTATACACTCCGGTTAAACTGGCATGGCGCCAATAAAATGCAGCAACCAAAGCTGGTGTAAGTTGGGCAATACAACCAAAAGCAATCGCGCCTAATGAAGCTAAGGTATCGTCAGAGGCCAACAAAAATGCGCCATAACCCATTAAAATTATGATCAGTACCAAGAACTTTCTAATATTTAATAGCTTTAAACGAAAACGTTCATAATCATTACCCTGCTGATTGTTGCTACGAAACAGTAAAGGAAACACAATTTCATTACTAAGCATTGTGCTTAAGGCGATAGAGGAAATAATGATCATAGAACTTGCTGCAGAAATGGCCCCTAAAAAGGTAAGTGAAGCAAGCCATACTTGTTGATTTTTAACCGGTAGCATTAATACATATGCATCGGCGGCAATACTGCCATTAAAGAGCAAGTGCCCGGCTAACCCGAGCGGGATAGCTAAAATGGCAAAAATTAGTAGATAAAAAGGGAATATTTTACGGGCAAAGCGGGTATCTTTTTTATCCTTGAGCTCAACAACCATTACCTGAAATTGTCGAGGTAAAGACAAAAATGCCGCCATAACAATTACTAACATGCCCAACATTGAAGATATGTTCGGCCAGTTAAATTGTTGATTTATATCTACATCCGCTTGTTGCCAAAGATCTGATGGTGAGTCAAATAGAAAAAAACAAACGAAAACGGCAATAGCCACAAAAGCAATTATCTTGATTAGTGACTCAAAGGCGATAGCTAACATTACCCCAGGGTGGCGCTCGGTTACATCAATATTACGGATACCGAAGAAAATGGTGAAACCAGCCATGGTAATAGAGGTGATTAAACCGAGTTGCCAGTTATTAACCTCTTGTTTAATTTGTAATAATTCAAATGAATAAACAATGGCTTTAAGTTGCAACGCCATATAAGGCAAGGTACCAATTAAGGCGACCACGGTCACTAATATCGCTAAATTGTGAGATTTACCAAAACGAGAAGAAAGTAAATCGGCTATTGAGGTTAAGTTTAATTTTAAACTCACTCTGATAATACGTTTGATAAACGGCCAGGCAAACATGAACAATAATATTGGCCCAAGATAAATTGGTATATGAGAAAAAATATTTGTAGCAGTTTGCCCTGTGGTACCGAGGAAGCTCCATGAAGTACAATAAACACCTAACGTTAAGGCATAAATAATGGCTTGGCTCTTGCCAAATATTTTATGACGATATTTGTCGCCTAAGTAAGCAATGACAAATAACAAGCCGATATAGGCTAATGCGATAATGACTAATTGCCAATTGTGAAACATACTACCTCTAGTGTTTTATTGTTAACTTTGTACTAGCTTTGGTTGGCTGTTTGAGTGTAAAACTCGCTAATATATTTACCGCCTTTTATGGTCGCTATAATACGCAGTTTATAAGTATCACCTTTTGCGCTAATTTTTTCTCTTAATGGCGTTTGTCTAAACCAGTAGTAAGGAGTATCGCTCATTTGCAGTTGATATGGTGTTGCTTCATTGTTGCTATCAACTAAAAATAGCGTTGCTGTATCTAATGGAAAGGTAGAGTTAATTGTGGTTTTACCATTATCATCAAAGATGTTTAATTTAAAATCGTTGGCTAATAAAACACATTTTCCACCTAATACATCACAAGAGCTTTCAGGTGCCATCTCAAAAATTCTGGTTTCATTAGCCTTGTCTTCAATCCAAAAATCTGACGCGATGTAACCGCCTATGGCCAAAATAGGCGCTACCATAAAGGCTAATTTTGTATGCTTATTCATTTACTTACTTTCCTTTTATATAGTTTTAACACCTTATTAACAGGGTGAAAAGGATTAATAATATCGTTGTTAATTCAGATAAATAAAAACAAGAAAGACTCCCGTAGGAGCCTTTCACTATTTAAGGTGAGAGTTAGTGAGCGTGAGCTTCACCAGCACCTTTTGGAATACGGAAGTTTTCTACCATATGTTGGATATGCGCTGGCGCTTCGCCAGTTAACTTACATACGCCAAACGCTACAGCAAAGTTAACTAATGCACCGACTGCACCAAATGCATTTGGTGAAATTCCGAAGAACCAGTTTTGCTCTAGGCCACCTAAGAACGATGTGCCAGGTATAAACATGATGCCCTTGTGTTGGAATACGTACAACATAGTAATCCCAATACCAGAAATCATACCTGCAACAGCAGCTTTACCACTCATTTTCTTCGAGAATATACCCATCATTAATGCCGGGAATATTGACGATGCAGCTAAACCAAAGGCTAGGGCAACAGTACCTGCGGCAAACCCAGGTGGATTGAGACCGAGATAACCAGACACCAGTATTGCTATGGTCATTACTATCCGTCCCGCCCTTAATTCTGCTTTCTCTGACAGATCTGGCGTTAATACCCCTTTCATCAAGTCATGGGAAATAGAGGACGATATTGCTAATAATAACCCTGCCGCGGTGGACAGTGCAGCGGCCAAACCACCTGCAGCTACCAGAGCGATAACCCAGTTAGGCAAGTTTGCGATAGCCGGATTAGCCAGAACCATAATGTCACGGTCAACTTTAACCATTTCATTGGTATCTGCGTCTGCTACGTACTGAACTTTACCGTCACCGTTTTTATCTTCAAATTTCAATAAACCAGTTTTTTCCCAGTCTTTAAACCATTGTGGACGCTCAGCATAAACCATATTTTCACCAGCTGTAGGTTCAATTGTGTTCATTAAGTTGAAACGTGCCATGGCGCCAACAGCGGGTGCTACGGTATAAAGTAATGCGATAAATACTAAAGCATAACCTGCCGAAGCTCGTGCAGCTTTCACTGAAGGAACAGTGAAGAAACGCATAATTACATGCGGTAAACCAGCAGTACCAATCATTAGAGACATGGTATAAGCGAACATGTTTAACGTGCCGCCCATGTTGTCAGTTGTATATTCTTTAAAACCTAAATCGGTAACGACCAGATCAAGTTTATCTAATAAATATACGCCACTACCATCAGCGAGGGTTGAACCTAAACCAAGTTGTGGAATTGGATTACCAGTAAGTTGTAATGAAATGAATACCGCAGGAATAGTGTAAGCAAAAATTAGTACACAGTACTGAGCTATTTGAGTGTAAGTAATCCCTTTCATGCCACCTAATACGGCATAAACCCAAACAACCATCATACCTATGCCTAAGCCTAGGCCGTAGTCAACTTCCAGGAAGCGAGAGAACGCTACACCAACACCTTTCATTTGACCTATGATGTAGGTTAATGAAGCGATAATTAAACAAACAACGGCAACTATACGTGCGGTTTTTGAGTAGTAACGGTCAAAAATAAATTCTGGAACGGTAAACTTACCGTGTTTACGTAGGTAAGGCGCTAGTAACATGGCAAGTAATACGTAACCACCAGTCCAACCCATTAAAAATACAGAACCACCGTAACCTAAAAAGGCAATTAAACCAGCCATTGAAATAAACGATGCGGCGCTCATCCAGTCGGCACCAATTGCCATACCATTTTGTATCGGTGTAACACCACCACCGGCAACGTAGAAGTCACTTGTTGAACCAGCTCGCGCCCACCAGGCGATCGCAAAATAAACACCGAACGAACCAAATACGGCAATATAAGTATAAAGCTTTAACTCATCCATTATTTATTCCTCTTCTACGTCATGTTTTTTGTCTAGTTTATTCATCTGTGATGAATACCAGAAAACTAAACCAACAAACGTGTAAATTGACCCCTGTTGGGCAAACCAGAAACCTAGTTTATATCCACCAACACGTATCTCGTTTAACGGTTCTACTAATAACAAACCAAAGCCAAATGAAACTACAAACCAAATGACAAGGCAGATGAGTATCAGGCGAAGGTTTTCTTGCCAGTAACTGTTATTACTCTCCACAATGCTCTCCTAACTATTTAAAATTATTAATACCAATTGATATTTTGTTTTTTATATTTTTATAAATTCAAGTTGTATGAAGAAGATATTTATCGAAAGCCAAAGCTATGTTTTTACTTTGATTCTTTTGGTAAAAATCTTTTTCTATCTATCACACTAGCAATCCAATACTAATAAAAACATTAGACCTTGGTCTAGTTTGTATACAGATAGGTTGTGTTAATTGCTTGCTTACTATAAAACTAATGGTAAGAGATTGTCTAAACAGTTGAGCGTTTAAATGAGTACTGAACTTGCTGATATTCATGACTTTATCAAAGCGATTGAGCCATTTGATCAGTTACCCGACACAGCCGTTGCTCGCATAGTGCGCAATATTAGTATTTGCTATGTACGAACTGGCGAACAATTACCGCCAGCAGGGGTACAGGTGCCAATGCTGTATTTTTTACGTAAAGGCGCTCTTGCCTATTTCACCGAGAATAATGAGCTTTTAGGTAAATACGGAGAAGGGGATATATGTACGGTATTTTGTAATCCGGATGAAAATTTAGTTGTTAACGTCATTCCTGAAGAAGATACATTACTTTGTGCTATTAGTTGTGATGATCTAAAAGCAGTAATTAACGATTTTCCAAATGTGTTGCGCTTTTTTATTCAAACCGGAGCACAACGGTTAAAGCAACAAGTATTAAAAATTAACGAAGAAGCCATTATGGCTTCAACGTTAATGAATACTTCTATTGAAGATTTCTATCATGCACCGGTAGTGACTATTGATCATAAGTCATCAATTAAAGACGCTGCGGTTAAAATGACAGAATTAAACTTTTCCTGCCTGGTTGTCGTTGATGGTGAAAAATTATCGGGCATAGTTACCGATAAAGATTTACGCCGGCGGTGTATTGCCAAAGGGCTGGATCTTAACTTGCCAGTTAGCAACATTATGACCCCTAACATGGAAGTCATTGATGTAAATTACAGTGCCCATGATGCGTTAATTAAAATGACCAGCCAGCACATTCATCATTTACCTGTTATGAAAGATGGTGTGTTAACCGGCATGGTTACCGTAACTGATTTAATGAATCAGGAGGGATTAAATGCGGTTAATATGTCTAGCACCATTGGTAAGGCAACATCTGTTGAAGAGCTGGTTAGTATTAGTAAAATGCTACCAAAACTTCAAATTAGAATGGCAAAACTTGGCACAACTGCTGATCATGTTGGTAAAACCATAAGTGCGATAACGTGTGCATTTACCGTTAAGCTCATCAAAATGGCCAAACAAAAATATGGCCCAGAGCCTGTGCCTTTTGCTTGGTTAGCGGCAGGTTCGCAAGCACGACAAGAGCAATTTGCCCATTCTGATCAAGACAACGCGTTGATTATTTCCAATGATATGCGCCCTGAAGATGATGCTTGGTTTAAACAGCTCGCGACCTTTGTCAGTGATGGCCTGGCTGCCTGTGGATTTATTTATTGTCCAGGGGATGTGATGGCAACAAACGATAAATGGCGACAACCGCAGCATGTTTGGCAGCATTACTTTGAACGTTGGGTTAATACGCCAGAGCCGATGGCGTTAATGCATTCAAGTGTATTTTTTGATTTAAACTGTGTTTTTGGTGATGCAGATTTACTCAATGAGGTACGGGCTAATATGCTTAAACAAACGCAGCGCAATACCCTATTTATCGCCCACTTATCTGGTAATGCGTTAAAGCTGCGTCCACCACTTGGATTTTTCAGGGACTTTGTTTTAGTCTCAAGCGGTAAAAATAAAAAAGCGTTGGATTTAAAGCATAATGGCATTGCACCTATTGTTGATTTAGCTCGTATTTATGCTCTTTCTGAAGGCATAACAGCGGTTAATACTATCGAACGTCTCAAGCAAGCATCTGGCACACCTTCATTAAGTAAAACTTCTGCCGCCAACCTAATTGATGCGTACGAGTTTCTTGGTATGTTACGGGCTGAGCATCAAGCTCGTCAGTTACAAGATGGTATTGAACCGGACAATTTTTTAGCGCCAAAAGAAATTTCTCGATTAGAGCGTGAACACTTAAAAGACGCATTCAAAGTGATAAAAACCATGCAGTCTAATCGACAAAGCACTTACGGTTAGGCACTTATGATGAAAGGTAAGTTAAAACAAATCATCAACAGATTTAAAAACTTAAATGCTCAACGCTTAGAGTTGCTTGCTAAAGCGCCAGAAGGACCGTTAAAGCAGTTTTTATCGGTGCCTTTTCCAGACAACAAAACGGCAATAAGTGATGTAGATATTCTTGCAGTCGATTTTGAAACTACCGGGCTGAATGCTAAAACTGATCAATTGCTCAGTGTTGGTTATGTGCTTGTTGAACATGGATTCATTAAACTTGCCAAAAGCACGCATGAAGTTGTTCAATCTCAAGGTGATTTGCATAAAGATAATGTAGTTATCCATCAAATTACTGATGATGAAAAAGCCAATGGTTTAGCATTAGAGCTAGTTGTTGAAAAAATGCTTAATGCTTTAGCGGGCAAAGTTATGTTGGTGCATTACGCCAATATAGAACGTTCTTTTTTACGGCAAGCCTGTATTGAGCTTTATGGCATGGCACCGGTGTGGCCGATTATTGATACGTTAGCCTTAGCGAAAAAACGTTTAGACAGATCAGACACTGCTTATGACCCAAATCAGCTAAGGTTAATAAACCTACGTCATTCGTATGGCCTACCGGCTCACCACGAGCATAATGCCCTAAACGATGCCATTGCGACAGGAGAGTTGTTTTTAGCGCAAATGCATCATTATGATCACGGCTTCAATACCCCTTTAAAAGAATTCATTAGCTAATCAATCCACCTCTTAAACCGAGTTCAGGTTAATCAACGAAATAAAAATCCAATTAAATCAACAAACTTAGACTAAGGTCTAATGCTTAAATTGGCAGTTTTAGACTTAGGTCTAATATCTTCTCTTGCCATACCCACCTACCTTTGTATGCAACAAGAAATTTACAAATAAATCGGCTGACGCTTTTCCTTGTCATGAGTCTTCGTCAGCTAACAAAGGTGGAGAGCATTATGAACGCATCGGTTAATCCAGATATGTTTTACCCAGGTCAAGACGTTGTCGATCAAGCTAACGTTAGTGAATATGAAAAAATGTACCAGTACTCGGTAGAAAACCGTGAAGAGTTTTGGGCTGAGCAAGCAGACACTCTGGGTTGGTATAAAAAATGGGACTCAGTATTAGACGAGTCGAACGCACCGTTTTATAAATGGTTTGATGGCGCTGAAATAAACATTGTCCATAACGCCATTGACCGCCATCTTGAAAATGCGAATCGCAATAAAATGGCCATTATTTGGGAAGGTGAAAACGGTCAAAAACGTAACTTTTCATATAACGGCTTAAACCGCGAAGTGTGCCAGTTTGCCAACGTATTAAAAAGTATGGGCGTAGAAAAAGGCGATATCGTAACCATCTACATGCCACAAATTCCTGAGCTTGTCTTTGCCATGTTAGCCTGTGCAAAAATTGGTGCGGTACATTCTGTAGTTTACGGTGGATTTAGTACTGAAGCGCTTGCTTCTCGAATTGATGATGCTCATTCTCGAGTACTAATTACTGCCGATGGCGGCTGGCGTCGTGGTAAACAAATCGATTTAAAGTCTATTGCCAATGAGGCAATGCAACGTTCTCCAAGTATTGAAGTATGTATCTGTGTAAAAAATAACGAACTAGATGTTGAAATGGAACCTACTCGTGATTTTTGGTTGCATGACTTAAAAGCGTTACCTATTGCCGGTAGCCAGTGTGAAACCGAGCAAACCAGCTCTGAAGACCCTTTATTTATTTTATACACCTCGGGTACTACCGGTACGCCAAAAGGTATGTTGCATACCCATGGTGGTTACGCTGTTTATACCTCAACAACCCATCGCATGGCATTTGATATTAAACCACAAGACAGATGGTGGTGTGCGGCCGATCCAGGTTGGATAACTGGCCACAGTTACATCGTTTACGGACCACTTATTAATGGTGCGACGATCATGCTTTATGAAGGTGCGCCAAATTATCCTTACCCGAACCGTTGGTGGCAAATTATTGAAAACTACGGCATTAACATTCTTTACACCTCGCCAACAGCAATTCGTGGCTTAATGCGCTTTGGTGAGCGTTGGCCGAAAAAACATGACCTTTCAAGCTTACGCTTATTGGGTAGTGTTGGTGAGCCGATTAACCCGGAAGCATGGAAATGGTATCACCATGTAATTGGTAACGATAAATGTCCAATTATTGATACTTGGTGGCAAACAGAAACCGGTGGTTTCATGATTTGTCCACTGCCTATCACCCCATTAAAACCTGGTTCTGCAACCAAGCCTTTCTTTGGTAATGAAATGGCTATTGTTGATGACGATGGCAATGAGGTGGGTACCAATGAAGAAGGCAAACTTATCGTTAAAAACCCATGGCCGGGCATGGCCCGTACGGTATTTAAAGATGATCAACGCTATGCCGATTTATATTGGAGCCAAGACAAAGACGGCAAGTGGATTTACTTAGCTGGCGACAGTGCCAAAAAAGATGAAGATGATTACATTTGGGTTATCGGCCGTATGGATGAGGTGCTGAAAGTAAGCGGTTATCGTTTAGGTACCTCTGAAGTTGAAAGTGCTCTGGTAAGCCACCCTATGGTAACTGAAGCTGCGGCAGTTGGCTTACCGCACGAGCTAAAAGGTAATGCAATTCACACCTATGTAATTTTGCAAGCTGGCATGGTTGGCGATAAAAACCTTGAGCAAGAGCTAAAAGCTCATGTCGGTAGTGAAATGGGCAAAATTGCTATGCCAGAGCGTGTCGAGTTTGTTGAATCATTACCAAAAACTCGTTCAGGAAAAATCATGCGCCGTGTTCTGAAAGCCAGAGCACTCGGTCAGGATGAAGGTGATTTAAGTACGTTAGAAGAGTAAATAAATCACTAACCAAGTAAAAATTACAACATAAAAATAAGGGGGCTTGGCCCCCATTAACAAAAATTTAATTATAACGAAACACCAATCGCTTTAAGGAATGTCAGTAGTCTTACCTTGATCGATGATGGGGAGCAAAACAATGTTAAAAAGAAATAAACTAGCGTTAGCAACGGGCTTAGCCCTTCTAGCTGGTAGTGCACATGCAGGGTATACGATCAAATTGACTGATAAGGATACCATTACCTTTGGCGGCTATATTCAAGGTGATATTCGTTACGTTGATGGTGATCTTAGCTCGCCACTTACCAATGATGATTTCTGGATTGGCCATGTTGCTGCTGATGAGCAAAGTAATGTTAATTTTAATGCCAATTCTACCCGTTTTAATACCAAATATGTTCATGGTGATGTTACTGGTTTTATTGAAATGGATTTTTATGGTGGTGGTGGTAATGAAAAACTGACCAACTCTCGTCACCCTCGTCTTCGTCATGCTTTTATCAAGTATAAAAACTGGACTGTAGGTCAAACTTGGTCAACTTTTATGAATACAAGTGCACTAGCTGAATCTGCCGATTTCGCTGGGCCTTTGAATGCATCTGCGTTTATTCGTCAAGATCAAATTCGCTATACGAATGGCGGCTTTCAAATCGCAATAGAAAACCCTGAATCTTACGGTGGTGAAACCGGTGATGCAGGCTATGGTGACCAAGACTCTGTACCTGATGTGGTAGGTAAATATACCTTCACTGGTGATTGGGGGAATATTGCTATTTCTGGTGTGGTAAAACAACTGAACACTGTTGGCGGTGAATCTGAAACAGGTGTAGGTTTTGGTGTATCTGGTCGTATTAATTCTTTTGGTAAAGATGATATTCGCTTTGCCTTCCATGGTGGCAATACCGGCCGTTATGTAGGTGCTGCTGCTGCAACTGATTTAGTTGGCGAGGAAGTAGAAGAATCGACTTCTATTATGGTTTCATACCGCCATTTTTGGACAGAAACTTGGCGTTCAAATGTTTACTACGGTAGTACTGAAACTGAAGAATCAGACAGAACACGTACACATGCAGCGATCAACATATTCAATAATGTTACTAAAGAGCTTTCATATGGCTTGGAAGTTGGTAACTATGAAGCAGAAGATTTAGATGCAGATTCAGATTACGTACAGTTTTCAGTGAAATACGTTTTATAGTTAACCAGTTTAACTTTCTCCTCGTTCAATTCGCCTGAGATTTAGCCATCTCAAACGAGGTTTTTTGGGAAAGCATTCGCTTTCCCTTTTTTTTATTTCAGGGACAATTATTTAAGCATCCATGCAATAATTGCATATACAGCATCCATGCTGAAAATGATGGAATGCAAACTGCCATGGATGGCATTAAGTTTGTAAAGTTATGGAAGTGCTTATCCTCCCGTGCCATGGACCACTCCTTCACATCCTGTGATCGTGGCATTCATTACTTCCATGTAAATTATGGCGGAAAGGGAGGGTTTACTTCAGGGACCATTATTTAAGCGTCCATGCAATAATTGCATATACAGCATCCATGCTGAAAATGATGGAATGCAAATCGCCACTTAAAGGCATTAAGTTTGTAAAGTCACTGGAGTGCGATCACGATAAAAGTTGAGTAATTTGTTCTATTAATTCCTCTGTATTGGAGCCTTTTTTATGAAAATGGCTAATACCAAATTCTTCAACATTGTGCGTGCCAATTTCTGAGCTATAGCCTGAACTGATAATAATGGGCATATTGGGGAATGAACGTTTAACTTGCTTACTGAGTTCTATACCGGTCATGTCGGGCATGCTTTGATCAGTAACAATTAAATCAATAGTCTCTTCGTTTAGTTTTTCTAAAGCAAGTTGACCATTTTTAGCCGTTACCACGTTGTAATCATGGAAGCTTATAAAGCAGGCTAAAAATTTAACAATTAACGGTTCATCATCGACAACCAGAATTGTTTTAGCATTTGCTGTAGCTTGTTTCATCCCTGCTGTATTTGCACTTTTGGTGCTTTTAATAAATCTATTAACTATTTGACTGATTTTGGCAATACCAATCGGTTTTTGGGCAATAAAAGAAAACTGAGGTTTGGACTCTGCTCGTTTCTCCAAACTTTGAAAATAACCTGTTAACAACACTACAGGGCAATCAGGCCTTACTTGACGAACAGTATCGAGAACTTCAATGCCACCTTGTAAAAAGTCACCAATAATAAAGTCGCTAATAACAAGATCAAAATCATCGGGCTGTTTTTTTATATAATCAATAGCGCAAACAACATTGGAGTAGCATTGCACCTCATACCCAAGCTGTTCCAGCATTTCATAGGTCGCAGCCAGAGTATTTTGATCATCTTCAATGTAAAGGATGCGACCAGAACCGGGCACAATTTCATTCGAAAAGGGCTGATGCATAGGCTTAATGTTTTTATTCTTTTCAAAAATTGGCAGGTAAATTGTAAATGTTGAACCTACGCCGATTTCAGATTCGACCTGAATGGTACCGTTATGATTCTTAACTATGGTCCAACAAGAGCTTAAGCCAAGCCCGTGGCCATTTTCCTTAGTGGAAAAATACGGCTTGAATATATCTTTTTTATGCTCGTCGGAAATGCCTATGCCACGATCTTTAATCGATATAGCAAAGTAGTTGCCAGCATGGAGTTCTGGGTGTTCATCGGGTTTAATTTCACAATTTTTGATTGTGATGGTGATCTCTTCATTATTTGCTGACGCTTGAGCAGCATTAATCAGGATGTTGTTTAATACTTGATGAATTTGGTTTATATCGGCATACAGCGAACCTTGAGTATTATGTGCTTCATATTTTATTTCTGAGTTAATCCCTGACTGCACAAAGGAAGTCATTTCCTCTAGCATTTCTGCAAGGTTACACACCGTTTTGGTCACTTCACCATGTTCTGAATAATTCATAAATTTTTCAGTTAAGACAGACGCTTGCGTTGTGGCGTGTTCAATATTATCTAAATGTTTGCTTATTTCTTCTTTATCGGATCCATTGGTAACTTTCATTTTTGCTAATTGGCTAGAGCCTAGGATCATCATTAATATGTTATTAAAATCGTGAGCTAAGCCCGCGGCAAGGGTGCCTAGAGAGTCGAGTTTTTGATTGGCAATATTTTCATCTTCGAGTTTTTTCCGAGCGGTTATGTCGTGGAATGCGGCTAATATACCAATAATATCGCCATCGGCATTGGTTAAAGGTATTTTGCTGGTTTCAAGCCAAGATATTCGTCCATCTGCTTGCCTTAGACTTTCGATAATATTAACTTCTGCTTTCCCTGACTCCATAACGCGTCTATCGCACTCTCGATAAAAGTCAGACTCTTCAGTCGTCCAAGGTAAATCATAATCAGTTTTACCAATAATATCTTTAGGAGAATTGAGATTTGCAATGTCAGCAAGCGCTTGATTACAACCAAGAAAAACACTATTTCTATCTTTCCAAAACACACAAAAAGGCAATGCATCAAGGACCGATTGAAACATCTCGTTTGACGGTTGTGCTGCGAAATTACCTGAACTCATGATCTACCCTTAATGGAATCGATATAAGTGCTTTATTTAATAAAATTCATAGTGTTATTGCTCATTTTAACCCCCAAGTATATACCAGTATCAAAAATTTGCCTCGTGAGCGATTGTTGCATTGTGATATGGCTTGAAACTGCCGATGATTAATTTAAATGAGCATTGAGGTAGTCAACAAGCAGCCTTATTTTTGCTGATAAATGACGATTTTGCGGATAGATAGCCCAAATGCTTTCTTCAGGCTCTCTGTATTTGTCCAAAATGGTGATTAAATTGCCACTTTTGATGTGTTGAGTAACGTAATAGTCGGGCAAATGCACCACGCCAAGCCCTTTTAACGCGGCATCAACAAGGCCAAGTCCGCTGTTGTAACGAATACCACCGGTGATGCGAATACTCTTTTCTTTACCTGCTTCTCTAAAAAGCCAATGATCCAACGTACCCAGTAAACACTTATGCTTAGACAATTCTGATAGAGAGTGTGGAGTCCCGTATTTGCCTAGGTAGCTGGGTGATGCACAGGCATAACTAGTTCGTTGATCGATTTTTTTTGCCATCATACTTGAATCGCTCAGTTTACCTATACGAATAGCTAAATCATAGCCTTCTTCCACTAAATCAGCTCGCTGATTATTTAGGTTTGCCTGTATTTCAATATCGCTGTATTGCAGCATGAAATCATTCAATAAAGGCAGAATATGCTGTTCCCCATAGGTAACAGGGGCGGTGAGTTTTATTTTGCCTTGCGGTTTTGTTTGCAGATTGGTTATCGCCCGTTCAGCTTCAGCTAGGCCATCAAGAACACTGCGGCAATGTTGGTAAAATAACTGACCCTCTTGGGTTAAAGATACTTTGCGCGTAGTACGATACAGTAATTTAATATTAAGTCGTTTTTCTAAGGCACTAACTTGGCGACTCACTTGCGCAGTCGAAATTTGTAATTTTTTTGACGCTTGGGTAAAACTTGTCGTTTCAGCCACATGGACAAATTCACTAATTCCTTCCCATTCCATTATTGTTACTCACTGGTAAAAGTAATTTACTAATATCGTATATTATCATTTCTGTAGAAATAATTATAATACACACCATAAACACAAATTGCTGTATTCAGCTATTATTAATCAATCATCTATTAAAGTTATAAATGAGGAATCAAATGTCAGATCAATTTATTAAATCAAAAGCTGCGATAGCCTGGGGTGCAGGTCAACCATTATCAATTGAGGAAGTAGATGTAATGCTACCTCGTAAAGGTGAAGTATTAGTAAAAGTTATTGCATCTGGCGTTTGTCACACCGATGCTTTTACCTTGTCAGGCGATGATCCTGAAGGTATTTTTCCGGTAATTTTAGGCCATGAAGGTGGTGGTATTGTTGAGCAAGTTGGTGAAGGCGTTACCAGTGTACAAGTTGGTGATCATGTTATTCCTTTATACACACCTGAGTGTGGTGAATGTAAATTCTGTCTTTCAGGTAAAACCAATCTTTGTCAGAAAATTAGAGAAACTCAAGGTAAGGGTTTAATGCCAGATGGCACCACTCGTTTCTATAAAGATGGCCAGCCGATCTTCCACTATATGGGCTGTTCTACGTTCTCTGAATACACAGTATTGCCAGAAATTTCGTTAGCTAAAGTTAATAAAGAAGCGCCATTAGAAGAGGTTTGTTTATTAGGTTGTGGTGTTACCACTGGCATGGGCGCTGTAATGAATACAGCCAAAGTTGAAGAGGGCGCAACCGTTGCCATCTTTGGGCTTGGTGGCATTGGTTTGTCAGCTGTTATTGGTGCAACTATGGCAAAGGCGGGTCGTATAATTGCGATAGATATCAACGAAAGTAAGTTTGAGTTAGCGAGAAAATTAGGCGCTACCGATTGCATTAATCCAAAAGATTACGACAAACCAATTCAAGATGTAATTGTCGACTTAACCGATGGTGGTGTTGATTACTCGTTTGAATGTGTTGGTAACGTGAACTTAATGCGTTCAGCTCTAGAGTGTTGTCACAAAGGCTGGGGCGAATCTGTAGTTATTGGTGTTGCTGGCGCTGGCCAAGAAATTTCAACTCGTCCATTCCAATTAGTTACTGGTCGTGTATGGCGCGGCTCTGCTTTTGGTGGTGTTAAAGGCCGCACTGAATTACCAGACTATGTTGAACGTTACTTACAAGGCGAATTCAAATTAAGTGACTTTATTACTCATACTATGGGTCTTGAAGACATCAATGAATCGTTTGAGTTAATGCATAAAGGCGAAAGTATCCGCAGCGTAATTCATTTTAATAAATAGCCGTTTCTGTTTACCTTAATATGCCAGTTTTATTAATAAAACTGGCAAGGATTTATTATGACAATTGAAAATTTAAGCGTTAACAAAAGCTTTGGTGGCTGGCACAAACAATATAGCCATTATTCCAATACTCTAAACTGCAATATGCGTTTTGCTATTTATCTGCCCCCGCAAGCATCTAATGGGCAAAAGGTTCCGGTAGTATATTGGCTCTCTGGCCTAACTTGCAGTGACGAAAACTTTATGCAAAAAGCTGGAGCGCAGCGTATTGCCGCGGAATTAGGTGTTGCTATCGTTGCTCCCGATACGAGCCCAAGAGGTGACGATGTTGCTGATGATGATGGTTATGATTTAGGTAAAGGAGCTGGCTTTTATGTGAATGCCAACCAAGCTCCCTGGAGCAAGCACTACCAAATGTATGATTATATTGTGCAGGAGTTGCCTGACTTAATTGAATCAACATTCCCAGTTAGTGATAAGCGTGCAATTGCTGGGCATTCTATGGGAGGCCATGGTGCTTTAACAATAGCGATGCGTAATCCTCAGCGTTATATGTCAGTTTCAGCATTTAGCCCTATCAGCAATCCAGTTAATTGCCCCTGGGGACAAAAAGCGTTTACTGCCTACCTTGGCAAAGACAAAGAGCTTTGGCGACAGCACGATGCTAGCGAACTAATGCGAAAAGCGACACAGTTTGTTCCTGCAAAAGTTGATCAAGGCGAATCCGATGATTTCCTGTCTGAACAGTTAAAACCGGAAATGTTAGAGGCCGCAGCCAAAGTTAGCGGTTACCCATTGGAGTTAAACCTTCACGAGGGCTATGATCACAGCTATTACTTTATTTCGAGTTTTATTGAGCAACATTTGCAGTTTCATGCATCGTATCTAAATCAATAAAACATTTTAAACTGCCGACGCTTGTCGCATCGGCAGTTTTAAGCTTTTATTCTTCTCGTTTCTCGTTTCTCGTTTCTCGTTTTTACATCCAGTTCCGCTTACTTTCTTCTACTTCGTACAAACTTGAATTGATTAACTCCAATCCATCTTCTTGTGGTAAATAAGGTACGTTTACCGCTCCAGCTGCGAGCACAAACTCTATAGAACAAAGCTGCTTACGTTTTAAAAACCAACTTTGCTTAAACGAAGTTTGCTGAACTTTATAGATAGGAAAAGTGAGGTAATCTACACCCAACACGCCTTGGCGTACATAGATGAAATTATCATCTTTGGCATAACCCCAACGTAGATAACGCATCACCATTAAAAAGCCAATAAATGCTGTGCCTGAGCCGAGGTAATACAAACCTTCAATTTTGTCATGTTCAATCAACACCCAAGCCACTACGCTGGTTATTGGTAATAAAAATAAGAAAATATTTCTTATTAATAAACGCGGATGAACGCGCTTGAATTTAGTATTCTTTAATTGATTGTCAGGATATGCATCAAGCATTAACTGCTGACATTCTTTATTTGTGACCGAAGGAACAATTATTTTATTGGTGAGTTGACCGGCATTGGGGTTATTAAAATTGGCATTGGATTGCTCAAACTTCAGATTAATTCGCCCTAATAATATGTCGAGCCAATCTTGCTGGCGAACGATCATTTGTAAACGTGACAAACGCATGGTGACTTCAGTTTTAGTGAATAGACCGCTGCGCCGTATGTATCGGTCACCAATTTTACTCAGTTTGAAATCGTGAAAGGCGATTATCGAGCCGAGCACTGAAAAAATACTGATGATCAACATCACAATTAAGAACGTCGAAAGCACTGTACTGGCAATTTGCCAGCCTGAACGGCCTTCAAATTCAAAATATTGATTCACATTAATGCCGAACATCATTAACCACTCACCAATGGTTGATGAAATACGGTCCATAAACGGTGCCATACCACCTAAAAATATCCATACACGATTATTGGTTAAACCATGGATCACCAAGTCATCCAAATTGCGTCGGTCTAATACCGTTTCATCATCTTCATTTGGTACTGGTGCTTCATTGGTAACCGATTCATCATCAGTGAGTGATTCTGCTTTGTCGCTTTGTACTAGATGCGCAGCGAGGATTTCGTGCTTAAGTTGTTCAGCAAAGGATTTTTTCAGGGCGACTACCTTCGCTTCCTGTTTCACTGAACCTGCGGTATCAAGTTGCATGCAAGTATAGCCAAACGGGCGATAATATAGCGGCTCGGTTAACTCCACGTTTTGAATACGGGAAAACGGTAAGTTAACGTATTTTTTTGCAAACACGCCGGACCGGATTTCAATTTGTTGGTTGGTTAATCGGTACTGAAAAAAGTAGTAACTCAGCAAAGATGCCAACCCCAATAAAGCCGATAAACCATAAATAAATGGCAACCAAAAGCTTGGGTCTTCGGCTATTTTGTTATAACCAATCAGCAGTGCTGGCGCCACATAAATGAAGTTGCCAAAGATGTTCTTTATAAACATTAAAACAAAATAAATGAGCGCAATAGGCGATATTCTTTGCCAGTTATTGCTCGTGTTTTGTTGCTCAGAGGTATTGTCTGTCGCGTTATCAATGTCGTCCAGAGTGGAATTTAGCTCTTTATCCATGAAGGTTAATGTCCTTATGAGCTAATATAAACTGACGCATATTTTCTGCGGTCTCTACATCCAATCCGGGTATTTCAAACGTATGCATGGCACCACCGGCGCTAAAAACCTGTAAATTTGCCAAGCCAACTTTGCGATCAATTGGTCCGCGTTTCAATTCAACATGTTGTACTCGCAAAATAGGCTGACTTACTGTTTTTCGAAACACTAAACCCGACTGGTAACTAATATCATGCTCACGTATCGCGTAACGTTTTTTCGGATCGGCAAGTGAGTGATAAAGGCTGATAACAAGTCCTAATGTACCTATACCCCAAATAGGATATTGCAGTGTATTTACAACATTTTTGCTTATATCAATAAATGGCTGATAGCTAATAAAGACTAATATTAACATCATCGTAACTGTTGTAACTAAGCTCACTAACCTGTGTGTAGGTGCATACTTTTCAGAAAGACTGGTATAGGTCAATGCCTGTAGTTGGGGCATATCATCCGCGGCTATTTCGATGTTAGAAAATTCAATGTTTGCCTGCTCAGTCATATTAATCTCGTTTTTATAAGCGCAGTTAATGTTGTTTGATATACAGCATAACGATAAATTCTTATTTGTTAACAGGTTTTTGATAACTTTTTAATAAATATTCGATATGGATTTCGACAATATTGTTGTTTACTAATTTAAACTTAAAAACAAAATTGGTAATCTGTACAAATAACTATAAAAATAAACTAAACGGATTTAACCATTTTGTTCAAATATCTTCCTTACACACTCTTGCTTTTAATCGCAGTGAGTTCTATCGCAACAGCTAAGACAACCACTGACAAACTGCCGTTGGAATACTTTTTTAATCGCTCAGACATTGTCGACTTAAAAATATCGCCAACAGGGGAATACTTTGCTGGCAAAGTAAAAATCGATGGTCTGTTTCAACTGGCCATACTAGAACGGAAAACAATGAAAGCCATTCAGCTGTTATCATTTACTAAGGATAAAAGTGAGTTGTATGAGTTTGGTTGGTTAAACGATGAAAGAGTGTATGCCAGCATGAGTACTCAGGCTGGGCCTCTTGATAAACCTAGATTAACCGGGGTGTTGTTTGCCGGAAATATTGATGGTAGCAAGAAAATTCAATTGCTTGGGCCACATGGCAATGGTTTTTACTTTTATGGGGCACACACCATTTTAAGTCGTCTAAAAGATGATAAACGTAATATTTTAATGGAGTTATCAAGCCGGGAACGCAGTTATGTACACAAATTAAACATTTATACCGGTAAAGTTCGTAAAGTAGCGAAAAGCCCAACTAAGCGTGCATCTTTTATGGTCGATGATGACGAACAGGTTCGTATTGCCATAGGTTTTGAGGAAGAAGATGGTATTTATAGTACGATAATTCATTATCGAGCTGATAACCGTGCTGACTGGCAAGAGCTGGACCGTCGTGATGAAAATGAAGGTCGATTTATGCCTATGGGTACATTCGATGAAAAAGGCATGCAGGTTTATATTGCAAAAGGGCCAGCGGGTAGAGGCATCTATCATTATGATGTGCAAAATAAATCTATCAATTTAATTCATGCCATCAAAGGGGAAGAGGATATAGATGGCTACATTTATAACGAAGAATCAAAATTTATCGGTATTGTTCGTCAAAAAGGTAAAAAAGAGGTTGAGTTATTCAATCCTAAAAGCAAAGGCGCCCAACTATATCGCTCCATTGCCGCATCTTTCCCCGAACAAGTTGTCCGTTTTCGCGGCTTTACCGAAGATAAAAATTTAGCGATTGTTAAAACCTTTTCTGATTTAAGCCCTACGTCGTTTTATTTGTTTGACATAAAAAACAAAAAAATGAGTTATTTATTGAATACCAAAGCATGGGTTGACCCCAAAAAGACCGCACCTATGGAGCCTGTTCGCTATCAAGCCAGAGATGGCTTAGAGATCACTGGCTTTCTAACTCGGCCGTTAGGTAAAACTAAAGACTTGCCTATGGTGGTTTATGTGCATGGCGGCCCTTACGGCATCAAGGATGAGTGGGGCTACGACAGTCGCGTACAATTTATGGCAAATAGGGGTTATGCGGTCTTACAAATTAATTATCGTGGCTCTGGTGGTCGGGGAAAGGATTTTGAAAAAAGTAACTATCGAAAGATGGGCGCTGAAATGCAAGATGATTTGACTGACGGTACATTGTGGGCAATTGAGCAAGGCATTGCTGATAAAGACCGTATTTGTATTTTTGGTGCCAGTTATGGTGGTTACGCAGCAATGATGGCGGTTGTAAAAGAGCCAGACTTATATAAATGCGCAATTCCATATGTTGGCGTATATGATATTGCCATCCAAAAAGACGAAAGTGATACAGCTCGCTTTAAAGGCGGTCGTAAGTTTTTAGCCGATGCTTGGAATGCTTACGACGAAGAGTTTGTTAAAGAGCGCTCGCCAATTTATCATTTAGATAAATTAAAAGCGCCACTGTTTATCGTTCATGGCGAAGATGATGCACGCTGTCCTATTGAGCAATACGAAGCGTTAACCGCGGCACTGGATAAGCGTGGAATAAAATATGAATCTATGGTGAAAGAACATGAAGGCCATGGTTTTTATGACCTAGATAATGTTTTTGAACTTCATCAACGCTTAGAAAAATTCCTTAAAAAGCATATAGGTAACTAATTTCATGTCATAAGCTCCAAGAGCTAGAAACTTTATTTCTAGCTCTTGAAAGATTTATCTTTTATAGTATGTCCTATGAATACCATGCGTAAATTTATTTTATTACTAATAATGATGACTTTTGCTTTTGCTAATGTAGCGAAAGCGAACGTGCATGTGTGCGATATGGAACAACCACAAATGATGTCTATGGCGGGTCATGAAGGCCATGTTATGAACATTGAAAAATCAGTAATGAGCGACCATGACTGTTGTGAACAACAGGCACAAGCAAGCATTGTAAATGTCGATCATAGTAACTGTAGTGATTGCGATCTGCATATGGGGTCTGTAAGTGCTCTGCCGATTAATACCATGCAATTGAATGCTGGTGGCTTTAACGATCGAATCCTCTCCCGTCTTCCTCCTGAAATAACTGCACCTACGCAAGAGTGGTTAATTCCACCAATCGCATAATATTACAAAACTAGTTTCCCTATTTTTTGTTTTTATCGTTTTCGAACGAGGATTATTATGTGTATTACCCGTTTTTTTAAATTGATTGTTGTTATATTTTTGCTGTCAAACCCTGTGTTAACTGTTCACGCTGAAGAACATTTAGCAAAAGAGTTTAGTCAACTAACCGAGCAAACCGACGTGCAAGCTAGTCAGTATGTTTGCCCAATGCATTCGCATATTGTTAAAGATCATCCTGGAAAATGCCCAATTTGTGGCATGGATTTAGTTGAGGTTGTTCGCACACCCGCAACTGATACGGATGTTGAAGTTACTGTACCTGGCCACATTCAACAGAATATGGCACTCACCACTGAACGTGCTGAAACATCTGTACTTTGGCGATTTATCGAAACCTTTGGTTCGGTTAAATATGATGAAAATGGCCAGGTTCACTTGCATCCACGCACCACCGGTTGGGTTGAAAAATTAACCGTTAAAACCTTAGGTGAAAGTGTTGCTAAAGGTCAGTTGCTGTATGAGATTTACTCGCCGGAATTATTACTGGCTCAGGATGAATATTTAAGTTTATATCGCGATCAAACTGTTGGTAAAAAATTGAAAAAGCGTGGCCGAACTCGATTAAGTTTATTGGGATTAAGTGACGCTTTTATCGATAAGTTAGAGCAGCGTAATCAGTCGTTTTATCGTGTGCCTTATTATGCCCCAAGTAATGGTATTGTTGCCAAATTAGACATACGTGAAGGCATGTATGTAAATCCTGAAAATGAATTAATGATGCTGGCCGATACTGCTAAAGTGTGGGTAATCGTCGATGTATTTGAGCATCAGATGGACTGGGTTAAAACAGGTAAATGGGTTGAGTTTGACTTGCCAGCACTGGGTATCTTTGCTCGAGAAGGTAAAGTTGAATATATCTATCCTGCTCTCGATCCTGTGACTCGTACTTTAAAAGTACGATTGTCATTAGATAACCCCGATGGTGCCTTTAAGCCGGAAATGATCGCTAATGTTCGTATCTATGGCGGCGCCACCGATGAGGTGCTAAATATACCGGTACAAGCGTTGATTCAAACAGAACAGCAGAACCGTGTCATTGTAAAAACCAGCGATGATAAGTTTGTTGTTAAACATGTCGCCGTAGGTACCATGAGCCAAGGTCGAGCCGAGATCATTTCGGGCTTAAATGCTGGCGATGTTGTGGTTACTTCCGGACAATTCCTAATCGACTCTGAAGCTAACATCCAATCGGCTATTCAGCAGATGTCGAACCAAGTTATGGACCATAACGGGATGGAGATGGACCATAACGATATGGATCATCAAGACATGCCAGCTAAACCTCAAAACAATACTCATAACCACTAGGAGGCGTGATGTTAACTTATTTGATTAATCAATCATTAAAACATCGCGTTTTGGTGCTAATATTTTCGGCTATTTTAGCGGTACTTGGTTATCGAGCAATGCTGGATACCCCGCTTGACGCGTTACCAGACTTAAGTGATATTCAGGTAATTGTTAAAACTACTTACCCTGGACAAGCGCCTGAACTGGTAGAGCAACAAGTGACGTACCCATTATCGAGTACATTGCTATCTGTACCAAAAGCAAAAACAGTGCGTGGCTTTTCATTTTTTGGCGACTCTTACGTATACGTAATTTTCGAGGACGACACTGATTTGTATTGGGCACGTTCACGAGTGCTGGAATATTTAGATCAAGCCGCCGATATATTACCTAAAACTGCTAAACCAAGAATTGGCCCTGATGCCTCAGGTGTTGGTTGGGTATACCAGTACGCATTATCTGCACCTGATGGCGGTTATGACTTATCTCAATTAAAAAGCCTGCAAGATTGGTTTTTAAAGTTAGAGTTGCAATCTGTTGCTGGCGTTAGTGAAGTGGCAACCGTTGGTGGCATGGAACTAACTTACCAAGTGGTTGTTGAGCCTCTGCGATTAATGCAATACGGATTAACCTTGGCTGATGTCGAAATGGCCATTAAAAATGGCAATGGCGATGTTGGTGGTTCAGTTCTGGAAATGAGCGAAGCGGAATATATGATCCGTTCGAAAGGCTATTTGCAAACGATTGATGATATAAAATTGATCCCGCTGGGTATTAATAATGAGCAAAATACGCCGTTGTTATTAGAGCACGTTGCCACAGTAAGGCATGGCCCGCAAATGCGTCGCGGCATAGCCGAACTTGATGGTGAGGGTGAAGTCGTAGGTGGTATTGTCGTTATGCGTCACGGCGAAAATGCACTAAAAACCATCGAAGCAGTTAAAGCTAAATTAGCTAAATTACAACAAGGTCTGCCTGAAGGCGTTAAAATTACCACGACCTATGATCGCTCAAATTTAATTGAACGCTCAGTTAGTACTCTTAAAGAAAAATTGATCGAAGAAATAATCGTTGTAGTACTCGTTTGTTTTGCTTTCTTATTGCATGTTCGCTCTACATTTGTGGCGGTAATATGTTTGCCATTATCTGTGCTAATTGGCTTTATCGTCATGCAGCGTTTAGGTATAAACGCCAACATCATGAGTCTGGGCGGTATTGCTATTGCCATAGGTGCTTTGGTTGATGCGGCGATTGTTATGGTAGAAAACCAACATAAGCATTTACAGCTGTACTATCAAAAACATGGTGAGTATGCGAAAGGGCAAGCGCATTGGCGTTTAGTGGCAAATGCTGCTGGTGAGGTTGGGCCGGCATTATTCTTAACCTTGTTACTTATCACCTTCAGCTTTTTACCTGTATTTGCCCTTGAAGCGCAAGAAGGCCGGTTATTCACGCCATTAGCGTTCACCAAAACGTTAGTGATGGCTGCCGCAGCGTTAGTGTCGGTTACTTTAGTGCCTGTGCTGATGGGCTACTTTATTAAAGGCAAAGTGCCAAGCGAACATAAAAATCCATTAAACAGAATTCTTGTGTGGTTATATCGACCATTTTTACGAATTGCATTGAAGGTTCCTGTGTTGGTGCTTTTATTGGCAGTTGGCTTAGCGGCTTCCAGTTACTATCCGCTCAGCAAAATGGGCAGTGAATTTATGCCCGAATTGGAAGAGGGAGATTTGCTCTACATGCCAACAACGCTTCCGGGGGTTTCAATTAGTGAAGCAGGTAAGATATTACAACAAACCGATAGGTTAATTAAAACTGTTGCTGAAGTCGAAACGGTTTTTGGGAAAGTAGGGCGAGCAGATACTGCCACCGATCCTGCGCCATTAACAATGTTGGAAACAACCATTACTTTAAAGCCTCGAAGTGAATGGCGCGAAGGGGTGACCTTACAAGATATTATTGCCGAACTTGAACAAAAAGTGCAATTTCCAGGTTTAACTAATGCCTGGGTACAACCAATAAAGACTCGTATAGACATGCTTTCTACCGGGATAAAAACGCCCGTAGGTATTAAAATATCAGGTGAGCAAACCGCTATATTGGAAACTATTGGTGAAGATATTGAAAACGCCCTCTCTGAACTGGCTGGAACCCGTAGTGTTTATGCCGAACGAGCCCAGTCAGGTCGCTACATCGATATTGTGCCAAACCGTATTGAAGCGGCCAAGTATGGGCTAAACATCAACGACATCCAACAAGTGATTATGTACGCTGTTGGTGGTGCCAATGTTGATGAATTAGTGAAAGGTAAAGAGCGATATCAAATTAATTTACGTTATCCAAGACGCTACCGTGAGCACATGGATAGTTTGAATAATTTACCTTTTGTTACCCCGAGCGGCGCTTGGGTCACCTTGTCACAAGTTGCCAGCGTTGAAATTAAACAAGGCCCGGCAATGTTGAAAAGTGAAAATGGCCGTAACATCGCTTGGGTATTTGTTGATTTAGAGCCTGGCACATCAATTGGTGATTACATTTCTAGTGCCGAACAAACCTTAGCAACTAAGGTCGATTTACCGGCTAAGTATGCGATAAGTTTTGCCGGGCAATATGAATATATGCAGCGCGTAGAAGCAAAGATGCAATTAGTGGTGCCGATCACCGTATTAATTATTTTTATTCTACTTTATTTAACGTTTAGTTCTATGCAACAGGCCCTATTAGTGATGGTTACCCTGCCGGTTGCTCTTGCCGGTTCCCTTTGGTTTGTGTATTTACTCGATTACCAAATGTCAGTGGCACTAGCCGTTGGGATGATAGCTTTGGCCGGTGTAGCAGCCGAATTTGGCGTTATTATGCTTATTTATTTAAACCAAGCATTGGCAACCAATACCGAGAAAACTCGAGCCTTTTTACTTGAAAAAATTGAGTATGGAGCAGTTCAGCGGGTTAGGCCAAAAGCAATGACCGTGTTAACCATTATTGCTGGTTTATTACCAATAATGCTTGGTAGCGGTAGTGGTAATGAAGTTATGCAGCGCATTGCCGCACCGATGGTTGGCGGTATGATCGTCAGTCCGTTAGTGTCTATGTTGGTGATCCCTTGTGCTTATTTTCTATTAAACAAAGCATCATTTAAAAAATAAGGTCTATTAGTTTGCAAAGAACAGCGAGAAAATATCACAAATGGCTGATGCTTTTTATTGGTGCACAATTTGTGATTTGGTCAGTCAGCGGTGCGTATATGGTATTTTTTGATATCGATTATATTCATGGCGATAGCTTGGTCATCAATCATCAAGACACAATAAATGTCGAAAATATCCATTATTCTGTTAAGGAGTTACGTGAACAGTACCCTGATGCAACGAATGTCAGTGTTGGTAAGTTTATCGATAAAGAAGTGTATTCATTTGCCAGCCAAGGTGTCGTTCATTTAGTTGATGCCAGTAATGGGCAGTTGCTCTCGCCACTAAAGCAAGCAACGGCTATTAAAGCGGCACAATACTATTACTCAGGTGATGGCTCGGTACAAGATGTCGAGCTGTTCACCGACAATCCGCCCTTTGAATTAAGCCCTAGAGCATTGCCAGCTTGGCGAATTAATTTTGATGATTTTGGTTCGCCATCAATCTATGTGTCGGCGCAAACTGGCAAGTTAGTGGGCAAGCGGCATGAGTTTTGGCGATTGTTCGATTGGATGTTTCGCTTTCATGTAATGGATTACGATGATGGTGAAAATATCGAAAATTTATTACTGTTCTGCGCCGCTTTATTGGGCCTTGCCGCAGCAATTTTTGGACTTGTTTTGACTTACTTTCGTGTGTTTAAAGCGAAGAAAGTAACGGACAGTACAAGCCCAACAGAACTAGAAGGCAGCGCATAATGCCATTTATAAGAAAGATTCATAAGTGGGCCTCCGTAATCGTAGGTATTCAATTGTTACTTTGGCTTATTAGCGGCATATTTTTTAATACGATGGACCATACAAAGGCCGCAGGAAATACTTATAAAAACCGTAAACATCAGCATATTGAAGTTGAACAATCATTATTAGTTGAACCATTAGTTGTATTGCAAGCGAACAAGTCGAGTATTTCTTTAACTCAAACCCATTTGTTGGGAGAGCCATACTACTTACTTACCCATGCCAAGGGATTATATAAGCATTTTAAGAACCACTATAGTCTAGTAAATGCCTATACAGGTGAGCAGCTTGTTATTGAACAACGCTTAGCCACAGCCCTAGCTAAACAGTCATATACGGGGCCGGGTGATGTTGTTTCTGTTGAACTGTTGCACCATTCAATAGAGGATATCCCTAAGCAAAAAAATGCCACTTGGCAAATTAATTTCTCCGATGAGATTAATACCAGTGTCTATATCGAAGCTGGTTCTGGGCGAGTTGTTGGACACAGCGACGATGACAAGCGTTTTGCCGATTTTTTCTTCATGCTACATTTTATGGATTATGGTAATGAAGGTAGCTTTAATAGTGTGCAAATGATGTTGTTTGCATTTATCACCTTATGGTTGTCGTTAACAGGGCTTATTTGGACTGTTGATTTAGGCTTAAGAGGCCAATATAAAATTAAAGCATTAGCAAGCGAGAAAAATGTAAAGCTGTTCGACAAAGATAGAAACAGTATGGGTAATGTTACGTTATCTACGCATAGTAACTTGCTTGATGGCTTGATTGAGCATGATATTGCCTTACCGTCGAGTTGTGGCGGAGGTGGTACCTGTGGCCGTTGTCGCATATTGGTAAATCCTTCCGTAGAGGTTACCAGTGCTGATCATCAACACTTTACTGATACACAGTTACAGCAAGGCTATCGTTTAGCCTGTCAACATTTTAGTAATGACGTGAACAGCATGACATTAGTTGATGTGAGTCGTGCCCAAAAGCTTGCTTTGAAACTTGTTAAAAGCAGCTTTATTAGTCCGATGATTAAAGAGCTACGATTTAAAGTTATTGATGGCAGTAAAGTTAAGTATAAAGCAGGGGCATTTGTGCGCTTTATGATACCTGCTACGAAAGGTTGCTCTATACCGTTAAATATTCCAGAGGAACACAAACCTCACTGGCAACATATAGAGCATTTAGAGTATGAACATTTAGCCTGCACACGTAACTACTCTCTGGCAGAATCAACTCTGACTACGGATGAATTGGTATTTACCATAAAAATACAAACAGCGCCAAATAAGCAAATCCTTCCCGGGGTTGCTTCAAGTTACTTGTGCAATTTAAATGTAGGAAAGTCAGTCGAAGCGATTGGCCCTTTTGAAGATTTTCATGCTAAGGAAAATAGTAGTAAAACTATGGTGTTTTTAGGGGCTGGCTCTGGCATGGCTCCGTTGAGATCTTTAATCATTGAGCAACTCGCCTTGGCAAAAGACGACCAGCAACCGCCTCGTGCTCTTCACTTTTTTTACGGCGCTAGAAAACAAACCGATTTACTTTATGCAGATGATTTTAGTCAATGGGCAAAAGACAATGATGATTTCTTTTATTATCCAACACTCTCTCAGCCGGACGAAAGTTGGCATGGTGCTGTTGGGCATGCTCAAAACACCCTTAAATCAAAACTAACGGCATTAGGTAATATCGATAATATTGAGTTTTATTTATGTGGTCCACCAGCCTTAATGAATGACGCGATTGAATTCTTAATCTCTTCTGGAGTAGATGAAAGCAACATCGCATTTGATTCATTTGCTTAAAACCAGCACCTAATCTATTCAAGTTTATCTTTTCCCCTGAACTCATTACCGATGAGTTCAGGGTACTTTTCATGCAATCACTCCCTAACTGCGTTGCTTTATTGCATTTTGCATACGTATGCATGGCATTTCAGCTATGCATACGTATGTAGTCATTTCACTAAATCTGCAATTTATCGTAACTTTATAGTCAGTAAATAAATTGCCCAATTTTCAAGCAAGCGCTAGAGCAATAAACTTAATTAAAGCAACAATAAGCGTTTGCATTTTTCCCGTAAAGGGTTGATCAGAGTTATCAAAAGAGAACCGACTTATTATGGCCACAGCAATTAAAAAGCCGTTAACTGCAGCGCAGTTCAAGAAGAAAGTAGTACAGCATTTAAACTTTACTTCCTCTCAAACAGATTATCAGCAAGACCCAACTGCGGTTTTGCGTGCCGTTTGCTTAACAGTAAACGAAGTAGTTTATGAAAAACTAACAGAAACAAATCAATACCATAAAGAACATAAAAGCCGCTCAATTAATTACCTGTCATTAGAGTATTTAATGGGCCGTATGTTATCGAACAACTTACATAACTTAGACTTGTTCGACGTTGCGCAAAAAGCCGTTGCCAGTCTTGGTTTTGAAATAGAAGACATCTTTGAAGAAGGTCACGATTTAGCGTTAGGTAACGGTGGTTTAGGCCGTTTAGCTGCGTGTTTCCTGGATTCACTTGCCACCATGGACTTTAATGCTGTTGGTTATGGCATTCATTACGAACACGGCTTATTCAAGCAGCAATTTCATCAAGGTCGTCAAATTGAAACACCAGATGAATGGCGTGAATATGGTAACCCTTGGGAAGTATGTCGCCCAGAAGCAGTACAAAATATTCCGTTGTTTGGCCATGTAGAAACCATTGCCAATACTGATGGCAGTGTGCAAAAAGTATGGCATAGCGGTCAAACGATTAAAGGTGTGCCATGGGATGTGCCAATTGTCGGTTATAACTCTAAAACGGTAAACGTTTTACGTTTATGGGAATCACGGGCATCGAGTCATTTTGATTGGGACCAGTTTAATTCTGGTGCATACCAAGATGCTCATTCGGCACAAAACCATGCGGAAACTATTTCGAAAGTACTTTACCCAAATGATGAAACTGATGCCGGTAAAGAACTACGTTTTATTCAGCAATACTTTTTCTGTGCCTGTTCAATAAAAGACATTATTAAACGCTATCAAGAGCAATATGCTGATGATTGGTCACAGTTTAGTAAGCAAGTGGTGATTCAATTAAATGATACTCACCCAACTATCGCGATTTTAGAACTAATGCGCACCCTAATAGATGAGCAAGGATTTACTTGGTCTGATGCATTTGCCATGTGTCGTGAAATATTCGCTTATACCAACCACACCTTATTGCCAGAAGCACTGGAAAAATGGTCGGTAGATATGTTTGAACGTGTGTTGCCACGTCATTTAGAAATTTTATACACCATCAATGAGTTTTTCCTCGATCAGGAAGTAGCAGCATTGTGGCCAAACGATCACCAGATGCGTCGCCGTTTATCTATCATTGAAGAAGGCCCGCAAAAAATGGTGCGTATGGCGCATTTATGTGTGGTTACCTCATTCAAAGTCAATGGCGTTGCACAAATTCACTCGGACTTAGTGAAAAGTGATTTATTCCCTGAATTTAATCAACTGTATCCAAGTAAATTAACCAACGTAACTAATGGTGTAACACCGCGTCGTTGGTTAAAAGCCTGTAACCCTGAGCTTTCTAAGTTATTAGACAGCAAGGTAAAAAGTGATTGGGCGAAAGACTTATCATCGTTGAGTGCCGTTGCTAAATTTGCAGATGATGAAAAATTTCAGCAAAAGTTTATGGCAATAAAGCACAACAACAAGGTTAAGCTTGCTGAAGAAATTCTGACAAGTACCGGTGTTGTAGTCAGTCCAGATGCAATTTTTGATGTGCAAATTAAACGCTTACATGAGTACAAGCGCCAACACTTAAGCTTCTTACATATTCTTGCGCTGTATCGACGTTTATTGGCAGACCCAGATTACGACATGCACCCAAGAGTGTATATTTTTGGCGCGAAAGCGGCACCGGGTTATTACCTGGCAAAAGAAATCATTTACGCGATCAATAAAGTTGCAGACAAAATCAATAATGATGACCGTATAAACGGTAAGTTAAAGGTTGTGTTCATGCCGAATTACCGCGTAACCCTTGCCGAAAAAATTATTCCAGCGGCCGATGTGTCTGAGCAAATATCTACTGCAGGTAAAGAAGCCTCTGGTACCGGTAACATGAAATTAGCGCTTAACGGTGCGATTACTATTGGTACCTTGGATGGCGCGAATGTTGAAATTGCTGAAGAAGTAGGCGATGACAATATCTTTATTTTTGGTAATACCGTTGATGATATTAAAGCGTTAGAAGCAAACGGTTATAACCCTTATGACTACTACAACAATGATGAAGAAATTAAAGCTTGTTTAGATTGGTTGTTAACCGACTACTTTACACCAGGTAACCCGGGTGAATTGTCTGCTGTTGCGCACAGTTTACTTGATGGCGGCGATCCGTATCGATTATTAGCCGATTTTGCTGATTATGCAAAAGCTAATATTGCGCTCGATAACGCTTATAAAGACAAAGCACGTTGGGCACGCATGGCGATCATTAATACTGCAAAAATGGGTAAATTTACGTCCGATCGTTCTATTCAAGATTACGTAGACAATATTTGGAAATTAACGCCAATGAGTTCACAGGATTAAATCAGATGTTTAACAACGGCATCGTTAGGAAAAATAGCTAATGCAAAATGATATTCAAGCCAAAATGTTGAGTGAAGTACAGGCGATAGCCAGTGCGAGTCACTCAAACCCATATGGCTTTTTAGGCTTGCACGCCGATCATAAAGGCTACTTGCAGATAAACACGTTTTTGCCTGACGCAATCCAAGTATCGTTGTTAGATGAGAAGGGCAAAGTTGTTGCCAAGCTTGATAAGATTGATGAACGAGGTTTTTTCAGTAAAGTTACTCGTCGTAAAAAGCATTTTTCATATCAGTTAAAAGTGCAAACAGCGCACGGTGAAAAAACTATAGCTGACCCTTTTGCTTGCTCGCCAGTGCTAAACGATTTAGATATTTACCTGTTTAATGAAGGCAAACACAAAAAGCCATATCAAATACTGGGCGCTCATTGTGTTGAACATGATGGCGTAACCGGTGTGTCTTTTGTTGTTTGGGCGCCTAATGCCAGCCATGTTGCGGTAGTAGGTGACTTCAATAATTGGGATGGTCGTATACACCCAATGCGTAAGCGCTTGGAATGCGGCATGTGGGAAATATTTATTGCTGAAAACGCAGCTCATACACCGGTTGTCGAAGGTTGTCATTACAAATTTGAAGTAAAAGACAATAGCGGTAATTTACTGCCATTGAAAGCTGACCCATACGGCGCGCAAGCGCAAATGCGTCCAGAAACATCGTCAGTTATTAGTGCAGAAGTAGAATTTGATTGGAATGATCAACAGTGGATGAATTCGCGTCAGTTACGCAATGACAGAAGCAGCCCTATTTCAATTTACGAGTTGCACTTAGGCTCTTGGCAACGAGACCAAGATAATGAGTTTTTAAACTACCGAGATATCGCTAAACGTTTAATACCGTATACGCTAGAAATGGGGTTTACCCATATTCAACTAATGCCGGTAAGTGAATTTCCATACGATGGCTCATGGGGTTATCAGCCCGTTGGCTTGTTTGCTCCTACTGCTCGTTTTGGCAATGCGCAAGATTTTAAATATTTTGTTCAGGCTTGTCATAACGCGGGGATTGGTTTGTTGATTGACTGGGTACCTGGTCATTTCCCCATCGATGAACATGGCCTGGCAAAATTTGATGGCACCTGTTTATTTGAACATGAAGATTTACGCAAAGGCTTTCATCCTGACTGGAACACTTTAATTTATAATTATGGTCGTACAGAGGTGGCAAACTTTTTACGAGCAAGTGCTATGCATTGGCTTGATACCTATCATGTTGATGGCATTCGAGTAGATGCGGTCGCATCGATGTTGTATTTGGATTATAGCCGAGCCGATGGCGAGTGGATCCCAAATGAGCATGGCGGTAATGAAAATCTGGAAGCGGTTGCATTTCTAAAAGAATTTAACGAAGAACTTTATGCCGATTATCCAGGTGCATTTTCGGTAGCCGAAGAGTCTACTTCTTGGCCGGGAGTATCTCGCCCAACAAGTGATGGCGGATTAGGCTTTGGTTATAAGTGGAACATGGGGTGGATGAACGATTCGCTTGAATACATGAAACGCGATCCTATCTATCGTCAACACCACCATAATGAATTAAGTTTTGGCTTAGTGTATGCGTTTGATGAAAACTTTGTGTTGCCGTTAAGCCATGATGAAGTGGTGCATGGCAAAGGCTCTATTTTAACGCGTATGCCTGGTGATGAATGGCAACAATTTGCCAACTTACGCGCTTATTACAGTTTTATGTGGGCTCATCCCGGTAAAAAATTATTATTTATGGGCTGCGAATTTGGTCAACGAGCGGAGTGGAACTTCGATCAAGGCTTAGATTGGCATTTGCTGGAAAACGACAACCATAATGGCGTGCAAAAATTAGTTAAAGACTTAAACCATCTTTATAAAACCATGCCGGCCTTGCATCAATTGGATTGTGAAAAAGACGGCTTTGATTGGATTGATCATGATAACGCTGAGCAATCTATTTATAGCTTCGTGCGTTATGGCCAAAATGGTACGAATCCAGTGTTAGTGGTGTGTAACTTTACTCCAACAGTACAACATGCATTCCGTGTTGGTACGCCAAAAGCCGGCTATCACAGAGAAATATTCAACTCAGATGCAGCCATTTATGGTGGCAGTAATGTTGGTAACCCGCTAGGCACACAATCAATAAACAGACCTTGGCAAGGGCGCACAGATTCAATTGAAATCACCGTGCCGCCGCTTGCTACTGTGATGTTTGAGTTACAAGGTTAATTATTGATGACCTTAGCTAAGTTGGTAAATCCAGGTAAACATTATCCTTTAGGCGCAACCTTTGATGGTAGCGGTACTAATTTTGCCTTGTTTTCTGCCAATGCCACTAAGGTTGAACTTTGTTTGTTCGACAAGGTTACTGAAACCGAATTAAGTCGGGTAGAGTTAACCGAATATACCGATGAAGTTTGGCATGGCTATTTACCACAAGTACAGCCGGGAACCTTATATGGTTATCGAGTGCATGGGCCTTATGAACCACATAATGGCCATCGATTTAACCCTGCTAAACTATTGTTGGACCCGTACGCGAAGCAATTAAATAAAAGTTTTACTTGGTCAGAACGCCATTATGGTTTTGACATCAATTCGTGTGCGCAAGATCTAATGATCGATCATACTGACAACGCCGTCTGCATGCCAAAATGTGTTGTAGTTGAGCCGTTAGTTGGTTTAAACAATGCCGTAACAGTTAACGACAATGAAACCATAATCTACGAAGCGCATGTAAAAGGCTTTACCCAATTGAATCCAGATGTACCGGTTGAAATGCGTGGTACTTTCAAAGGGTTATCTCATCCATCAGTAATTGAATATCTTAAAGATCTGGGTGTTACCAGTGTAGAACTTCTGCCTGTTCATGGCTTTTTTGATGAATCATTTGCCTTAGAAAAAGAGTTAAAAAACTATTGGGGCTACAACTCTATCGCCTTCTTTGCGCCAGAGCCCAGGTATTGCCAGCAGCAAGATTTAATTGAGTTTCAACAAATGGTTGATGCGTTTCACCAAGCCGGATTGCAAGTCATATTAGACGTGGTTTATAACCACACTGCTGAAGGCAATCACATGGGGCCGACGTACAGTTTTAAAGGTATCGATAACGCCAGTTATTATCGTTTAGAACCACAAGATAAACGTTTTTATATCAACCATTCAGGCTGTGGCAATACCCTAAACTTAGCCCACCCGCGTGTTTTACAAATGGTTATGGATAGCTTGCGGTATTGGGTTGAAGTGATGGGCATTGACGGCTTCCGTTTTGATTTAGCTCCCATATTAGGTCGTCAGGATTTACAGGGTAATGATAATTTTTATGGTCATTCAAGTTTCTTTGCTGCACTTCGTCAAGATCCTGTGTTAGCTCATGTAAAGCTGATCGCAGAACCATGGGATATTGGCCATGGTGGTTATCAGCTTGGTCAATTCCCGGGGAATTGGTATGAGTGGAATGATAGATATCGTGATGCCGTTCGACGCTTTTGGCGTGGTGAAGGCAACATGATCGCCGAATTTGCCCGACGATTACATGGTAGTGGTGATATTTTTGAACATCACGGCAGACGTCCATATGCCAGCGTTAATGTAGTAACTACTCATGACGGTTATACCCTTCATGACTTGGTAACGTTTGAACAACGTCATAATCAAGCCAATGGCGAGCAAAACAGAGATGGCCATAAGAGTAACTTTAGCCGCAATTACGGCGTTGAAGGTGAAACGTCAGATGCCAACATTAATAAGATACGCAAGCAACAAAAACGTAATATTTTAGCAACGCTATTTTTATCGCAAGGTACGCCAATGCTGCTTGCTGGCGATGAACGTAATAACAGTCAATATGGCAATAATAATGCCTATTGCCAAGACAATGAAATTACCTGGATTAATTGGGACAAACAAGACGAACAACAAGTTCACTTTGTTAAACAACTCATTAAGCTGCGTAAGCAACACCCATTACTTAACCGGTTAAATTATCAACACGGGCAACAAGTTTCAGCCAAAACAGGTTTGCCCGATATCAGTTGGTTTAATTGTCATGGCGAAGCTATGGATGAAAGTAATTGGCACAACAAGGCACTTAAAAGTTTTGCCATGATGTTGGCCGATACCAACAATTTCGATGAGAACAAAAAAGCAAACGTTTCTAATGATGACGCTTTATTAATAATTTTTAATGCTGCCGACGTGGCTAGCAATTTTCAGTTACCAAACTTGCCCGGTAATTGGATTCAAATAATAAATACCGCTGATAGCACCGCCGAAATCACTAACACATTAATAGATAATACCTTATTGTCTGTTGCTCCGTTTAGTTGTTCGGTACTGACTTACAGTCAACACGATACACAGGGAATACAATAATGACAGCTATTCAACAACTTGCCGAACAGGTAGGTTTTCACTCCAGTTATATTGATAGTTATGGTAACTCGGTTGCTGCCAATCAAGATGCGTTAAAAGCATTACTTACGGCAATGAACTACAACGTTGACTGCGATGAGGCAATATTAGCGAGTGTGAAGCAGTTACGTGAAGCTTCATGGATCTCGCTTTTACCGGCAATGCAAATGGTTAAATCAGAGCAGGCTGTTCATAGCGCTTGGATCAGCGTTGCCAGTGCTGATTTAAACAGCAACCTACAATGGCTTGTATCAAAAGAAGATGGCAGCATATTAACCGGTGTTGTAGATGTTGCTGAGCTAAGCGTTATTGCCGAGCAAGATGTTAATGGTACGGTATATAAAAAGCTTGCAGTAGTGTTACCTAACCTACCAGAAGGGTATCATTCATTATCGGTTAGCTTAGGGGAAAACACCGCAACCGGTCATCTAATTGTTGCACCGCAAAAATGTTATAGCCCAAATGATGCTGCAGATTATCGTATGTGGGGATTAGCTGCTCAATTGTATTCGGTTAAATCAGACAACAGTTGGGGCATGGGCGATTTTGGCGATCTTAAAAATCTAGTTAAGCAATCAGCACAGCGTGGTGTAACGGCGATAGGGTTGAATCCTTTACACCCCTTGTATCCAAATAACCCGGGCCATATCAGCCCTTATTCACCGACAAGTCGTTGTTTTTTAAATACGCTTTATATCGATGTTACCAGTGTTATTAACTTTAACAGCTGCACGGCAGTTCAAACGTTAGTAAATTCAACTACGTTTAAAGAGCAAGTTAGCCAAGCTAACAGCCAGGAATTTATTGACTACCCACATGCGGCACATCTTAAATTTCAAGCTTTAGAATTATTATACAAAGATTTTGTTGCTAACCATTTACCGAAAAATACAAAATTTGCTAAGCAGTATTTAACCTTCGTTACTGAAATGGGCGATGACTTATCTGAATTAGCAACGTTTGATGCGCTTTATGAGCACTTTCGCGCCATTGATGAGCATGCCTATGGCTGGAAAGCTTGGCCAACAGAGTTTCAAGATCCACACAGTGTTGAGGTTGAGCAATTTAAAAAAGACAATATTGAGCGTATTGGCTATTTCCAATTTTTACAGTTTATTGCCGACAGCCAGTTAGGCGATGCAGCTGCGCAAGCAAAAGTAGATGATATGCCAGTAGGGTTATATCTAGATTTAGCGGTTGGTTGTGATGGCAGTGGCGCCGAGGTTTGGGCAGATAAGCACAGTTATGTATCTGGCGCAGCCGTTGGCGCACCACCTGATGCGATGAATACTTTAGGGCAAGACTGGGGATTAACTCCTATTAACCCCGTAGCATTGCAAGAAAAGGGCTATATGCCGTTGGTTAAAGCGTTACGCAGCAATATGCGTCATGCCGGGGCTCTTCGTATTGATCATGTGTTGGGGCTAATGCGTCAATATTGGGTTGCGCCTGGTATGGCAGCTGACCAAGGCATTTATATTACTTTCCCGCTGGAAGACATCTTCCGCATCATAGCGCTCGAATCGCGTCGTAATAATTGTGTGGTCATTGGTGAAGATTTAGGTAACGTACCTGATGGCTTTGGTGACATTATGGCAGCGGCAGGCTTACTGTCTTATAAAGTATTGTTTTTTGAACGTTGGGATAATGGCTTATTTTTCCGTCCTGAACTTTACTCAGAACAATCAATGGTAACGGTTTCTACTCATGACTTATCAACCATCGCCGGTTGGTGGACTGGCAATGATTTGAAATGGCGTCAAGAGCTGAACTTATACCCAAATGAGCAAATGGGCATTAATGAACGTAACTCTCGAGTGACTGACCGAGAACAATTACTTGGCGCACTTGAATATGAAGGCGTGCTTAGCAAAGAGAATTTCCCGCAAACACAACCTGCGGTGATGAATTCAGAATTATCTCGCGCGGTACAAGCATTTTTGGCCAAAGCGCCAAGCCGTATTTTATTGGTACCACTTGAAGATGCTTTAGGCTTAACAGAGCAGGTAAATATACCTGGTACCATAGATGAGCATCCAAACTGGCGTCGCCGTTTGCCATTTACCATTGAAGAGTTTTGGCAACAACAAGATATGAACAATTTAGTTGATGTAATGAATCAGGAGCGACCAAAAGGGTAACCTTAAGGTATAGGAAAGATTATGAATTTTATAAAAACCACATTTTTAGGGTTTTGCGCCTTAACGTTAAGTGCTTGTGATTCTGCAAATAAGCAAACGACGCACGTTGAAACTCAGATAAAAACAGCAAAAATTAGTGCTGAGCTACCACACTACTTGGAACGCGACATTCGTGATGAAGTTTTTTATTTTGTCATGCCAGACCGATTTCATAATGGTGATAGCAGTAATGACAATGGCTCAGCCACAATTTTAGAATCACAAGGTGGTTTTGATCCAACAAGCAACGGCCATTATCACGGTGGTGATATTATCGGCTTAAAAGAAAAGCTGCCGTATTTGCAAGACATGGGTATTACTGCAATTTGGATGACGCCAATAATGCGTAACCAAGCAGTGCAGGGCGACAGCTCTGGCTATCATGGCTACTGGGTTCTGGATTTTACTGAAATTGACCCGCACTTAGGCTCTAACCAAGACTTAAAAGACTTAATCGATGCAGCCCACGCGCTGAATATGAAGGTGTTTTTTGACATTATTGCCAACCACAGTGCCGATGTTATTAAATTCAAAGAGTGTCATGGTGAAGACGGTAAACAATGGCTTGGTGCCAATCCTGGTTTATGTGACTACAAAACATTGGAGCAAGTAGCTAGCGGTGATGAATACTCGGTATTTATCCCCGAGGGCAGTGAAAATATTAAAACGCCGCAGTGGTTAAATGACCCTAAGTATTACAACAACCAAGGCGACAGTACCTGGGAAGGCGAAAGTGCAATTTACGGTGATTTTGCCGGCCTTGATGATATTGACACCGCTAATCCTGAAGTAGTCGCGGGCTTAATTGAGGTGTTCAAAGGCGTGGTGTCAGAATTTAAACCAGACGGCTTTAGAATTGATACGGTCAAACATGTGAATATGGAATTTTGGACAGAGTTTTCTCCTGCCATAGTTGAGCATGCCAAATCATTAGGTATTCCACAATTCTTCATGTTTGGTGAAGTTTACGATTTTACCCCGGAATTTCTAAGCACGTTTACCACTACTGGCAAGATGCAATCAATTTTAGATTTTGCTTTGCAAGGTGCGATAGCAAAAGCGTTGGTAGAACATAAAGGCACAGATGAACTCGAAACCCTTTTCAATGGCGATCACCATTATCAAGATGAAGACAGTGATGCCAGCATGCTGGTCACCTTTACCGGTAATCATGATATGGGACGATTTGCTCACATTCTTGATAAAGAAAACCCTGATATGAGCGAGGCTGAAAAGCTGGCACGAGTGAAATTATCTAATGCGTTAATGTATTTTTCTCGCGGCATTCCAGTGGTTTATTATGGCGACGAACAGGGTTTTGTTGGTGACGGTAACGATAAAAATTCCCGTCAAGATATGATGCCTTCAAAAGTCGATATTTATAATGATGATGATTTGCTTGGTACCGATGCAACTACAGCAGATGCGAACTTTGATCAAAGCCATGTGCTTTATCAAAATTTGGTAAATTTGGCTAATTTATACCAAGAGCATGATGCCCTGCGTCATGGTAAGCAAGAGCAAGTTTACTCGCAAAAAACACCAGGATTATATGCCTTTACTCGCACTGATGAAAATGCCCAGTATTTAATCGTTGCCAATACAGCAACAACAGATCAAAGCCAAACCATGACAATGTCATATAAAGGGTTTGAGCCGGTAGTGTTGGCTAAAGATAAAAGTGAAGACAATGGTGTAGTGACCATCAATTTAGCGCCGTTAAGCTATGCGATTTATAAAGCTGTGAAATAGCCTAACAAACACACTTGTTAAATTTACTATAAGCCGAACTTAGTTTCGGCTTTTTACATTTTGGCAATTGATTTGTAATCTGAAGGCGCTTATGAGCGATAAGCGACGACCTTATTTAAGAAAAAACACACCGTCATCCTGTGCGAGCCAAAGCGAGACACGGGACCTCCTGAAGTATGCTGAGGCTCTAAAATTAAGAATTTCAAACTTTTATAAGCACACTGTTACTCGAGGAGATACCGGATGTCGCTAGTGCTCCTCCGGTATGACGTATAATTATTAAATCACTTCCTAAAACTGATGAATAAAAAGTTCTGCTATAAGTTAGTGCTTTTATATACATCCATATCTTCGGCATGCCATCTTTGGCTACGATTTAATATGGCTAATTGGATAAAAACACTAAATGGAACAATAAGCCAAATACTTTGGTTGCTGGTTTTTGCACCCATCATACCTAACAGGGAAAATATAAGGATAGCCGCTGCGATACCAAGTAAACTTCGTTGAACATCTTGGTTTCTTTTATTCGTTCTATCCTCATCTTTAATAAGCTTGTCATGATTTTTGCCGTATATGGCGACATATATACGATGAGCAAGCAACAAGTTGGTAACAACAAAAAGTGCTGATAACCCAAACTGCTTTGTTGTGCCAAGCTGCGTATTTGAAAAGATGATATTCAATGTGACTAGAGCAGATAAACATAATAGCGTTAGATGAATAAGCGAGATATGATCAAAGATACTACGAGCAACCAGGCTAAATTTTTTGGTGTTAACGGTGACCTTTTTTTTACGTTTTATTGCTGACAATTCCAATGTTATCAATGAATAAAGAGATGGCACCAGTTGAATAGCTGTACAAAATACCCACGTGGTAAATACATTGGTTTGCTTGCTTAGAATATTTGCAGAGAATAATAGATAACCAATAACAAATAGCGCGATGAGATCTAGTAATACCCTAACGGATAAGAGTGTACATTCCGTTTTTATTGAATAGACATAAAATTTTGGATACTGGCTCGGCGGATATTTTTGAAAAAGCCTCATTTGTTGTTGTCCCCACCGAAACGGAGAGACAACAGAAATAACCAGAGCTTGTACTAAAATTGCCAATAATATAATGGTTTCTGGTGTGATAACGGTCATATTAATTTTTCATAATAGCATTAAAACTATTTCTTATTTCAGAATCAATAGCACCAAATTTGCGTAGTTTTTGAATCGCTTCAGCTAATTCTTGTTCAACCTTAGATTGCATATTTTCATCTAGATGTTCGCTTGCCGTTGAATTTATAAAAGTACCTCTAAAACCTTTTGAGACAATTACTTGATCACGTTCGAGTATTTTAAATGCTTTAGCTACCGTATTTGGGTTTACTTCTACTTCATTGGCAATTTGTCTAATTGAGGGAAGCTGTGTGCCTACAGCTAATTCACCAGAGGCTACAGCTGCTTTAACCTGTTCAACAATCTGTTTATATATGGGGGTTGTCGAGTTTTCATCAATCGCAATATTCATTGTAAACCCTAGGATTCTTTCGCTTAATTTTTCTCTATTGCTTAAGCTTAGCACTTTTTTTTTGGTTGTACTACTTGTAATCGTAATACAAGTAGTCTATTGTATTACTAGTACATGTAGTACATCTCTTTAATAAGAGGCATATAACAGACAAATTTGAGGAGTCTATGATGTTTAACATGACAAAAAAGCAATGCAAATTACTAGGTGATGTAGGGGGTGGTGTTGGCATTTTAGTGTTGGCGTGGTTGCTGAAAGATGCAGATCCTGAAGGAAAACAAATTGGCATGATGACAGTTTTTTTTGCCATTTTAATACGTTTTAGCGGACCAAATTTTTTACGTTCAACAAATAGAAAGTGTAAGTAAGGGGAAAGATAATGAATTTAATTAAATCAACTATGGTGATTGCCATTTTGACAAGTGTATTACTTAGTTTTGCTTCGTCAGCAGCAAATTTAGCAGGCCAATGGAAAGGTAATCTCGAGATCGGACAACAATCGGTTCCGATAATTTTCAATGTTACTCAAGAATCCGATAAATTAAGTGCCACTATGGATAGTCCATTACAAGGCGCAAAAGATATACCAGTTAAATCTGTTGAGGTGAATGGTAACAAAGTTGCTTTTAATATTGCCGTCGCTGGCGCGAGATACGAGGCAAGCTTTGAAGGTGGCAAGTTAATCGGAAATTGGAATCAAAGTGGTCAGTCTTTTCCTCTTCAAATGGAACAAGGTGCTACTGCTGCTGTAAAAAAAAACTAAAACGCCCTCAAGAGCCTAAAGGAAAATTACCTTATCAAGAAAAAGAGGTAAGGTTTACCAATAAAAAGAGTGGTATTGAGTTAGCTGGTACCTTGAGTTTGCCAGCTAACCCTATTGCAGGCGTTATTCTTATCACAGGGTCTGGGCCGCAAGATCGAAATCAATTATTTATGGGACACCAAACGTTTCTTGTATTAGCTGATTATTTAACAAGAAAAAATATTGCGGTACTACGATATGACGATCGCGGTGTTGGTCAGTCTCAAGGACAATTTGATGGTGCAACAAGTTATGACTTTGCTGATGATGCAAGCAGTGCCATTGATTTTTTAAATGCTCAACCTGAATTACATAACCGCTTAGTTGGAATAATTGGCCACAGCGAAGGTGGATTGATTGCGCCAATTGTTGCAACACAAAACTCTAAAGTCGACTTTATCACACTGTTAGCCGGGCCTAGTCGAAGTGGTCGATTTGTTTCAGAGAATCAAATAAAAAAGATATTGTTATCTAACGGAATGTCAAAAGATACCTCGACAAAGGGTAGCCAAATCACCAAAAGCCTCAATAAAAGCGTTATTCAATATGCTGACTTATCCAAGGATGATTTAAAGCAAAAGCTAAAAACGGTGTATCAAACCAAGTGGCAACAACTTGATGATACATCACAAACACAATTACAGCGATTAGGTGGCGGGTCATTGCCTGAACCTCGGCTAAAGATGTTAGTAGGCGATTGGTATAAAGCATTTTTAACGCACCAGCCTGTCGACTATTTAACTAAGCTCAATATTCCAACATTGGCATTATACGGAGATAAAGATGTGCAAGTTAGTGCAGAAGATCACGCGAAAGTGATGGAACACGCGTTAACGGAAAATGGCGTAAATCTCTCTAAAGTAGTTATATTACCGAATCATAATCATATGTTTCAACGCTCTAAGACTGGTGCGATGACCGAATATCAGCATATTGAAGAAACGCTGTCGCTATTAACGTTAAGTAGCATTGCTGATTGGATTAGTGACTTGAAGTAATACCGCGGTGGCTTATCTAGGGAACTAAGGTTCTTTAGATTTTAGCAGCAGTGCTAAGCTTTAACTGATTGACTCAAAATGGCACAAAGCTGCCGTAAACATGGATTCCCGCCTCGGCTCGGGCATCCTGCTTCGCTCTACCTTCTCCATCCGTGGAGTCGTTCGCGGGAATGACGGTGTATTCCTACTTCTACGCAACTTCTAACCTTATCAATTTAGTTATGTTCACTTGTCCTTATGTAAAGTATGCTTGACTTTGTTTTGTTTAACGTCTATCTTAATTGAAAGTAAAATATACTTTACATTATGACAAGCGAGGTAGACTTATGGATAAGCAGGAATCAGGACAAAATAATTGGGAAGCACGAACCAAGAAAAACACAGTAAAGTTAGGCATTTGGACATTTGGTTGGGTGCTAACTACGGCCGTTACCGCATTCGCACCAAAGTTCTTATGGGACTTTAATACCGTATTAACTGTTATTGCCGTGATTATTAATGTGTTGGTTGGTTTTGGCATGATCTTGGCTAACAGAGAGCATTTACGTGGCTTAGATGAAATGCAGCAAAAAATACAAACTGAAGCGATGGCGCTGTCATTAGGTGTGGGCTTAGTGCTTGGTTGCAGTTATGAACTTTTAGAAGATATTAAATTAATAACTTTTGAACCAGAAATATCTCATTTGGTGATACTTATGTGTATTACTTACATGATTGGCATAATTAAGAGCGGAGCAAAATATCGATGAAAAATCGCTTAAAAGTATTGCGCGCTGAACGAGACTGGACCCAGGCAGATCTTGCTAATGCACTAGAAGTATCAAGGCAAACCGTTAATGCCATCGAAAAAGGTAAGTTTGATCCAAGCTTACCATTAGCATTTAAAGCCGCTCGACTGTTTGAATTATCTATTGAGCAGATATTTCAGGATGAAGAGCAAAGATAAATTCAAGCGGAATATGCAGGCGCTTACTCCAAGCCTGTTCGCTGTGATTTTCCCCTTTAAAAAATAAGCTTTGCCATTGCTGTTTTGGATACTCTTGCGTAAATAAAGTATCAACTTGCTGTTGAAGCACAGGGTACATGGCATCTAACGTAGCATCGCCATGGTCAAAGTAAATTTTGTGATCTGTAAGTGTCGGTAGTTTCACTTTGATGTAATTAAGAAATTGTTGAAATAGGATTTTATCTTTGGCAAACGCGCCTGGCCAATGAGTTGACATGCAAATAGCACCGGCAAACTCATTTGGATATTGCATTAAGCCATACCAAGAGATTAATCCCCCCATACTTGAACCCGCTAAATAGCGATGTTTACCACCTTTTTTTACAGAATAATTAGCGTCAATAAAAGGCACGACTTCAGTGACGATAAATTCTAAATACTTATCTGAATACACTTTAGTGTTAAACAATGGCAGATCTGCACTTCTTTCAAGTTGGTACATTTGTGCTTGTTGCTGTTTGCTTAATTTCTCGAATGGTTGTTGCGGGAAAAATTCACTGTGACGGTTTTTCACCCCATTAGGGATCGCCACAACAATAAAAGGTCGAACTTTTTGTTGTTCAATCAAGCTGCCAGCTACTTCATCAACCATCCATTCTTGCTTATTCCAAGTGATGTTAGCATCAAAAAGCATGCGGCCGTCATGCATGTAAAGTACATCATATTTTGAATTTTCTGAGTAACCAGGTGGTAACCAAACATCGATGTATCTTGAGCCAATTAACTTGGATTTAAATGGTTCAATACGCTCAATTGTTCCTTTGTGCACCACCGGGATCGGATCTGATGCAAGGCAATTGAACGTAATCGCGACGAGTAATAATGACAACCATCTATTCATAGTTTTTAATCTTAAATTTACCGATATTATTTTTTATGCTCTTTAACTTGGCTCCAGCACAATGCTGAAACAGTTAAGGCAATTCCACATAAGATGAAAATGGCGCTTTTGTCATTTGTTTGAGAAATAAACAAACCGACACCCAAGCTAACCAACAACTGCGGAATAACTACCGATAAGTTAAATAAGCCCATGTACATGCCCATTTTATTTTGGTCAATTTTCTCCGACATGATGGCAAACACTAAACTGATCACTGCTGACCAACCTATCCCTAAAATTGCCATCAAAAAGTACAGGGTATATTCTGAATGCCCCAAAAAGGCTACTAAAAAATAGCCTATAGCCATAGACGCAATACAATAGGTGTGCACCTTTACCCGGCCAAATTTTGTTGCCAAAGGCTCGAGCAGTAATGTTGGTAATAATGCCGACACAGCACTCAAGACTAGAAAGCTTATTGAAATTATTTTTCCCAGTTCATCATCAGCAATACCGCCCATTTTGTCTTGTAAAAATGCAAAAATGAACACAAACATAGTTTGAATACCAATCCAGCTAAACGAGTGCGCGGCTAAAATTTTTCGAAAACCAACCAGGCCTGCTTCCTGCTCTGATTTATCATCTTCTTTCGCTTTGATGGTTTGTATTACCCAAACCAAAGTGAGTAATACACAGATAAATTCAGCATAATAATTTTCAACTGTTATGCCCGATAATTGGCGCCCCATGGCATAGATGTCATATATGATAAAACCCCAGAGCGGCTTTATGTTGATCATAATATCTTTAAATGACAGTGACTCACTCGCAACGGTGCGTTCACTAACGGCCAATTCTTTTGGCTCGGTGATGAAAAAAGGCGGGAAAATAGACAACACCAGCACTAATGCAGCGCCAAAATAAATTAAAACAAAATTACCCCAAATTGCACCGATCGCGTAGGCTAAAACCCCGAACGTACCTGAAATGGTTTGCATCCAGGTATAACCAAGCGTTCTTTTTTCACCTTCAGGTGTCACATCGGCAATAATAGAGCGAGTAGGGTTAAAGCCAATATTGATTGATAAATCCAGAGTTAAGGCAATGGCAATAGCCACGGCCAGAATAGCTTCAATGCCAAGGCTTTTTGATACAATATCAATGTTTGGCAACGCCAACAGCATTAACCCGGCCAAAACACCGCCAATTAAAATAAACGGTCTGCGACGACCATTCCAAAACCAAACATTGTCAGAAATAATACCGATAATTACTTGCCCTAAGATGCCCGCAATTGGTCCGGCAGCCCAAACCAAACCTACTTCGTGAATATCCAACCCATATTGAGTGGTTAATATCCAACTTAACGCTGAAATTTGCACTGATAAGGCAAATCCCATTGCGGTAGAAGGCAAGCTAAGCAGCGCATAAAAACGCTTACTTAGATTTTGTTGTATTGCTAGCATTGTTTTCCCCAATCATGATTATGAGTTGTTCTTATGGCGCAGTTAATTTTATTATTGCTTTAGGTATTAACAGTCGAAATTGTTGTTTGTTTTTACGGAACAGGTTGTCCGTTGCGTGCTTGTAATAAGCGGTACCAATCTTCGCGTGAGTAATTAAGTTCAAGGGCTTGCTTAGCTTCAACAATGCGTTGTGGATTTGTTGAGCCAACAATTGGACAAATTTTAGCTGGATGCTTTAATAACCAAGCAAAAGCTACAACCCATTTTTCACAGTCATACTGCTGCGCTTGGCGTTCAAACTCTTGATGAATTCGGGCTACATCTTCATGGCTGAAGGTGTTGCCCCAAGCTTCATAAACTACAGTTGCTATTGGGCACCATGCCATAGGTGTAATGTTGTGTTGCATGCATTGATCAAGCGTACCATCGGTAAACGAACTAATGTTATGAATATTAATTTCAACTTGGTTTACCATCAGTTTTTCTGTTGTCGCCGCTTGTAACAAACTCACTTGTGAAGGGCTAAAATTACTCACGCCAAAGTGTTTCACTTTGCCTTGGCGTTTAAGCTGCTCAAACGTCTCTGCGACTTCTTGTGGGTCAAATAGGTAATCTGGACGATGTAATAAGAATAAGTCCAGCGCTTCAACGTTAAGGCGCTCTAATGAGCCTTCTACTTGCTTAATTAAATAGTCTTTTGAAAAGTCATAACGGCCCACATCACCTTCGTTAGGTGTATTGGCAAACCGAATTCCGGCTTTTGAGGTGATAATCAATTGCTCGCGTAATTCTGGACTTTCCTTTAATACTTGACCAAAAATACTTTCACATTCACCACCGCCATAAATGTCAGCATGATCAAAGTGGTTATAACCTGCATCAATTGCACTTCTAATTGCAAGTTTACCCTGGGACATAGCGTCTGCAGAATTATCGCCGTTTATACGCATGCAGCCATAAATGAGCCTTGATGATGCCTTGCTTAAATTGCCAATTTGTAGTGTTTTCATAGTGTTCTTTATATCTTAAGTGGCTGAAACAGTGTTGATAAAACCTTCATGGCTTGCCATGCCTTTAACACTGCGATCGATCAAAATTTTCAGGTTTTGCATTAAATCAAGTATTTGCTGTTCGGTTAAGGCATCGGCCAATGCATTATGGTCTTCAGGTATTATACCTTGACCCATTAAGACTTGCTGCCAGGCAATTTCAGTAAATAAATCATCCTGTTCACGGAATAATTTTCCTGTAGTTTTAAATAACTCAATTTTACGTTGCAAGCTTTCAGGAATATCCATGCGTTGGCATTCGCGCCAAAATTTGCTGTCATCACGCTCGTTCACTTTGTAATGCAAGATGATGAAATCTCTAATTTGCTCAATTTCAATTTTTGTCTGACGATTAAATTCATCAACCTCAGTGTCTTTAATACCCTGATGAGGGAATAGTTTGATTAAGCGGATTGCAGCCGTTTGAATCAAATGAATGCTGGTGGACTCTAACGGCTCAAGAAAGCCGCTGGATAAACCAATGCTCACAACGTTTTTGTGCCATTGTTTTCTGCGCCGCCCGGTTCTAAACGGAATTATTTTTGGCTCTGCTAAAGGCTTACCATCCAAGTTCTTCAGTAGTAGTTCTTTGGCTTGGTCGTCAGTCATATGCTTGCTTGAATAAACTAAGCCATTACCTATGCGATGTTGCAGAGGAATACGCCACTGCCAGCCAGAATCATGGGCAATAGATTTAGTATACGGTGTAATTGGCGCAACAGATTCACAAGGAATGGCCATGGCGCGGTCACAAGGTAGCCAATGTGACCAATCTACGTAGCCAGTGTTTAGCGCTTTCTCAATAAGTAGACCAGCAAGGCCAGTACAGTCGATAAATAAATCACCATCAATGCAACTGCCATCTTTAAGCGTTATGCTTTCAACAAAACCATTATCATCGTTAAGATTGACATTACAGACCATGCCTTCGATGCGTTTCACACCTTTAGCTTCGCTGTACTTTCGCAAAAATTGTGCGTACATACCGGCATCAAAATGATAGGCGTAGGTAAGCCCTGGCATATTTGTGCCTTCAATCTTTGGCGACTTAGAAAACTTGTTATGTTTTGCTGCTTGGTAATTTAGCGAGAAATCCCAAAAATCTGATGTGTCACCAAGATTCTTGGCTTTTAGCCAGTAATGATAAAAATCACAAAATGGGAAATTTTTTCCTATACCACCAAAGGCGTGCATGTAGCTGTCGCCTTGTTGCTTCCAATTTTCAAACTCAATACCAAGTTTTATTGTCGCTTTGGTTTCATTAATAAATTCTTTTTCAGTAATGCCCAAGGCATTATTAATGGTAATTATTGGTGGTATGGTTGCTTCACCAACACCAACCGTGCCTATTTGCTCAGATTCCACTAAAGTAATATTTAAGGTTTTCCCTAATACGCGAGATAATAGTGCGGCGCTAACCCAGCCGGCGGTACCACCACCAACAATCACTACATTCTGAACTTTATCTTTATTCACATTAATACCTTAAATACCGAATTATTTTATTCATTCAATAAGCTACTTTAGCTTAACCAGGTTAGTTTAAATAGTTTATTGAATAGATACTTTTTTTGCATTCCATCATCCATGAACTTACAAATCTATTACCAAGATTCACCGGATGTGATGAATGCCGAGGTCACATGGATGTGAATGAACGGTCCATGGTGATTTGCACTCCATCATCCATGAAGTAAACCCTCTCTAAAGGCATCCTGCCTGCCGAGGATAAGTACATCCTTGATGTTACAAATCAATTGCCATCCATGGCGATTTGCATTCCATCATCCATGAAGTTACAAATCTATTACCATCCATGGCGATTTGCATTCCATCATCCCTGAAGTAAAAAAAGCCCCTGCAATTTATTATCACAAGGGCTTAAACATAACTACATCAATTACTTACAGCTTGTAGCTGAAACCTAATAAGTAGCTGCGACCGTAGTCTTGGTGATCGCGTACTTGTAGGCTGTTGTCACCAGAAAGTGATGTAAATGGTTCTTCAGTAAGGTTGTAACCTTGAATGAATACCGATAAACCTTTCAGGCTTTCAAAACCACCTTCGCCAAAGTCATAACCAATTTGCGCATCAACAATAGTTTCGCCTTCAATATCAACCTGTACTGAGTCAAAACCGATACCGTATACGTCGCCCTTAAAGTCTTCACGATGACGCATGCTGGCACGAACTTGGAAACCATGGTTTTCGTAGTATGCGGTTACACTTGAAATACTGTCTGACAAACCTGGTAATTCAAACTCATTACCGTTTTGGTCTTCAATGTCTGATTCAACACCAGTGTAGCTGGCAATTACACCAAAGCCGTCTAAGCTCTCGCTAAATACATTAAATGGTAATGCTACAGAAAGTTCGTAACCCCAAAGAGTTCCTTCACCGCCGTTTACTTTACCATTACCAGTACCAGTTGAGTTAGGTGGAATCTCACCCGTTGCAGGGTCTGCAACACCGCTCATATCTACTTCATAGTTACCGTCAAAAATCCATTCACTTAGATCTTTGTGGAATAGTGCTACCGAGAAGTAACCTTCTGCAGAGAAGTAGTTATCGTAGGTTAAATCGATACCAATCGCTTCTTTTGGCTCAAGCTCTGGGTTACCACCACTAACACTCCAGTAGTTACCATTTGAATCAGGTTGCTGGTTATAAGTAGCACTTACCGATGCATTCATTTCATCTAAACGTGCACGAGAGATAGTTTTTGCGGCACCAAAACGAATTGTTTGAGTATCATCTAGCGCTAAAGATAAGTTTAAGCTAGGTAATACGTGAGAGTAGTCATGGCTAATGTCTGTTGGGCTAGTAATAACTAAACCATTTTCAGTTCCAAAAGCGTTACCTTGAGATGATTGGTCAGTTTGTACATAACGTACACCAACATTACCGGTTAGTGGCAAGCCACCAACTTCCATATCAAGATCGGCTTTTACGAAGAACGCAGTGATTTCTTCTTTAACAGTAAATGATTTGGTTTCATGGCTTGTGTTAGTTAGTTTTTCTGAAAGTAAGTCGTAATAGCCGTCATTCATTAAACCGCGTACATTGTAGGCAATCATATCGCCCATGCCTATAAAGCCTAAATTGGCAGAGCCTAAACGATACTGCTCAGGTACAGACATCATGCCAGGGTTTTCTAATGAAAATGACGATACCGTCATAAAGAAACCATCTGAATCTTTAGTTTTTTCACGATCTTTGTAAGACACACCGTAAGTGATTGCGCTTACGTAATCATTATCAAGCGCTTGCGTTGCCGCAAACTTCAATGAAGTAAGCTCATCGTCAACCGTTGGTGTATTTAAGAAACCGTCTTGTGCTTGGTTTTCATACTCAGTACCGGTGATGCCATATTTATCATTAAGTGCTGAACTCCAGCCCCAAGATAAAGGCCCACCCAGTTGCATTAGGTCATAATCAGAATAATCTAATCCATGTGAGAATGTTGCGCCAGTGTTACCGCCGTCAAATTCATAACCAATCGTATCAGCAGCACCGCGGCTATCACCACGACCAGTACCAGAGTAACTTTCTAGTGACCAAATCTCACGCTCAACTTTTGAGTAAGAAGCGTCAAATTCTAAATCCCAGTTATCATTTAAATTGTATTCAGCATTAAAACCGTACGAGTTAAGCTCTGCTTCACGCTCTTCGTAATCGTTACGAACAACAACGCGTTGGCCTTCAGTGATGGCACTGGTTACAAAACCAGTTTCAGGATCAACTACGGCAGTATCGGCAGAGATAGAACCTTGACCCCAAGCAAATGGTACTTCAATACCACGTAAGATTTTTTCATCGGTAAAATCTACATATAAGGCATCAAAAGTAAGATGTAAATCATCAGTAGGTGCAAATTCTAAAACACCCATCACTGAGTCACGCTCTAACGTTGATGAACGTACGAATGGTTTAGCACCACCTAAAATAGAACCAACAACATTGCCATTCTCATCTGTTAATTCTGGGTAACCCCAAGCATTCCAACGTTTTTCTTGGTTAGGAGAGCTCATGGTAGAAATTGCAATGGCAACACCAACAGTATCGTCAGCAAATTGATCCATGTAGGCGAATGAACCTCTAAAACCATTGTTATCGGCATCAGGGTTTAATTCTTCAAAACTGGTTTCTTCGTAAGTACCATTAATGGCAATAACACGCTCGCCTTTGCTTAATGGACGAACAGTTTGTAAATCTACAACACCAGCAATACCTTCGCCTTCAATTGTTGCATCAGGAGTTTTGTAAACTGTAACTCCGCTCATGATCTCTGAAGGATATAAATCGAATTGAACACCACGGTTATCATCGATTGAAACTTGTTCACGACCGTTGAATGTTGTGGCACTTTCGTTTTCACCAAAACCACGAATACTTACTTTACTTGCACGACCATCAAGGCGTTGCGCGGTAAGACCTGGTAGGCGAGCGATTGATTCAGCGATTGAAGAATCTGGTAATTTACCAATATCTTCAGCAGTAATAGCTTCTACTACGCTAGATGAATAACGTTTAGTGTTCATTGACTCAACAAGGCTGCGACGAAAGCCAGTTACTTCAATAACTTCAACTTCTTCTTCTGCTTGTTGTTCTGCAGTTGCTTCTTCAGCTGCAAGAGCGATTGAGCTCATTGACAATAGACCACCAGATAGTAGTGCCATAGTCAGCTTGCTCGGTTTAAAGTTTAACATTTGTCTCTCCCGATTGAGTCCATTCTTTTTATTTTACTCAGACTTCTTGTCCGAGTTATATGTTGTTTAAAAAGCACACAACTTTTTAAAGTTTCCCTTATGTTAATTACATTCGGTTACAAATAGAATGATCTGCATACGTATTCATAAATATGCAGTGAATTTATATTGAACCGTTACTTTTCATTAACATTTCTTTGTTATGTCCAGTAAAAACAAAGGCTTGAAGTGTGTTTGGTCGATTATTGACCTGGTTGCAAAAGTACTGAATACGTATGCAATTGATTATTCAATTTAGTTATATCATGCTTGCCAACAGTAAGATTTAATTCAAATTTTAGTTTTGATTACAGGTTGGTTACAAATGCGATTGTCACTTTTTCCAGTTTTTCTTTTGTTATTATTAGTTGCTTGTTCGCCAGCCATTGATCAACAAGTTGATTTTAATGGTATCGAAATCAGTGGTTTAGATAATGATGTTAGCGGCCATTGGCTTGCTAAAAATGAATTATTGCTATATTCCAAAGTCGATGCATCTATCGCCCATTATTTGATTACAACAGGTAAAAATTCAGCACAATGGCTGTTAAAAAATCAGCCATTGAGTTTGACCAGTCAGCAAAAATTTCCGCATTTAGTTGAGAGTGGACAGGGGCTTTCATTTGTTGAAAACATCACTTCAAAACAAATAAAGCAACTGTTAAAACAGCAACTATTTATCGTAGGCGTTAATAGCGACAATAAGGTAATCAGCACTACTCGAGTGCAAACTGGTAATGTAATTGACGACATTTATACTTCTGCAGCTAATGATGCCGATGAAATAACCGATTTTGGCGCGACATTATCTGCGCAAGGTACTCAATTTAAACTATGGGCACCAACAGCTAAACGGGTTAGTGTTTTATTGTTTAACCAAGATAAATCGGCGCATGAAATACAGCAAATTGAATTAAGCCAAAACTTAACAACAGGCGCATGGCAAGGCCTAGTTAAACAGTCATTATTTGATGTTTATTATCAATATAAAATTGAACTGTTTCATCCCGAAAGCCAGCAAAAAGAAACCCTAATAACGACTGACCCATATTCTTTAAGTTTGTCTGCAAACAGTGAGTATTCACAGGTTACAGATTTAAATAATCCAACCACTAAACCCTTGGGCTGGGATGAGCAAGCCAACCCAACAGTTGAAAACATTGAAGATAATATTTTTTATGAGCTGCATATCGGCGATTTTAGTGGCACTGACAACAGCCTCGCAGACCAGCAAGCGAAAGGTAAATATAAAGCGTTCGCTGAAAAAAACAGCGATGGTATTAAGCATTTAAAATTACTGAAACAGGCAGGGTTAAATAACATTCATTTATTGCCAACGTTTGATATTGGTACGATTAACGAAACTGAAGAACAACGTATTAGCTTAACCGACACAGTGGCAAAGCTATGCTCTATTTATGCCAAGCACACCCTTTGCCAAACTGAGGGTGTTAATCATCAGCATACCTTATTAGACATTTTAAATAGTTATGACCCAGCAAGTTCTAATGCAGAACAACTGGTTAGTGAATTACGTGAACTTGATGATTACAACTGGGGTTACGACCCATTTCATTACACTGTACCTGAAGGCAGTTATGCATTAAATCCAGAAGGTAATGCGCGTATCGTTGAGTTTCGTGAGATGGTACAGCACATTCATAACTTGGGTTTTCGGGTGATCATGGATGTAGTGTATAACCACACACATCAAGCCGGTTTAGAAGGCACATCAGTACTTGATAAAATTGTGCCCGGTTATTATCAGCGTTTAAACCCTGTAACTGGCTTAATTGAACAATCTACCTGTTGTGACAATACCGCAACTGAACGAAAAATGATGGCTAAATTGATGACCGACTCGTTAGTGGTTTGGGCCAGAGATTACAAAATTGACGGCTTTCGTTTTGATTTAATGGCGCATCAACCAAAATCGGTAATGTTACAGACACGAGAAGCTGTACAAGCGGTTGACCCGGATAATTATTTTTATGGCGAAGGATGGAATTTTGGTGAAGTAGCCAATAATCAGCGCTTTGTTCAGGCGAGCCAATTAGAGCTTGCAGGTACAGAAATAGGCACATTTACTGACAGGCTTCGTGATGCGGTCCGTGGTGGCGGTATGACAGAATCCGGTGATGAAATACGAAAGCTGCAAGGCATAGGCAATGGTTTATATACCTTGCCGAATGAACTTCGTAGCCAGGAAGACAGTAAAGAACATTACCTATTACTTGCTGATCAACTTAGGGTTGGCTTAGCCGGTAACTTGGCAAACTTCCCATTAACCAATGCAAAAAACGAACAGGTTACTGGTAAAGATATACCTTATGGCGACCAGCCTAGTGGTTATGCGTTGGATCCTGCCGATACCATTAATTATGTGTCAAAACACGATAACCAAACTCTTTGGGATAATAACCAATACCGTAATGATTTCAGTTTAAGTATTGATGATCGGGTGCGTTTGCAAACGTTAAGCTTGTCATATCCGTTACTCGCCCAAGGCATTCCATTCTTACATATGGGTTCTGAGCTATTGCGTTCTAAATCATATTTGCGAGACAGTTACGACTATGGGCATTGGTTTAACAAGGTCGACTTTTCAATGCAAACCAACAACTATAATGTTGGTTTACCACCGCACGAAAAAGATCAGCAAAACTGGCAAGTGATCGGCAAAGTCATAAGTAAAAATGCTGGCCGTGATCTGGTTAAAGTACAGCATATTGAATTTAGTCGAGCGCGTTTTATTGAATTTTTGAAAATCAGAAGCTCAATAAATTTATTCCGATTAACCACGGCAGAAGCGGTTAATTCGCAAGTAAAATTTCATAATACAGGTAGTGATCAGGAGCTTGGTTTAATTGTTATGAGTCTGACTGATCTAGATGATATTGATAAAAATTATCAGCAAATTGTGGTTGTGTTTAACAGCTCGGCAAAACAACGAACCTTTGCGTTTGATGATTCCGAGTCTTTCAAACTGCATCCAGTACAAGCGACAAGTACAGATCAATTAATATCAGCAAGTTTGGCTGATGAACATGGTTTCACCGTGAATAAATTTAGCACCGCAGTATTTGTGAAATAAGCATTAAACTAATAGGATTTCCAATGAAAACGTTATTTAAAATCGTTACCATAATCGCACTATTTACCAGCCCATCATTGCTGGCAAAAGAGGCGAGTGTTAAATCGCCTGATGGCAATCTGGTGTTTACGCTTTCAGATGCAAATGATGTTATTAAATATAAGGTGACATTTAATGGCGAAGAGGTTGTAGAACCGTCAAAACTTGGCTTAGTGTTTAAAGATGGCCCGTATTTAGATGGTGGTTTTGTCATTGATACGACTAAATCTACATCGGTAAACTCTACTTGGCAACAACCTTGGGGAGAGCAAAAAAACATTACTGATCATCATAATGAATTAGCGGTAACCTTAGTTGCCGAGCGAGCAACCGTTAATACGTTTACGGTAAAGGTTAGGGTATTTAATGATGGTTTAGGTTTTCGCTATGAAGTGCCAAAACAGAATGGCTTAGACAAGGTTGAAATAACCAACGAACTCACCGAATTTGCTGTTAAAGACTTTAAAAGCTCTACCGCGTATTGGATCCCATCGCGCGAATTTAATCGTTATGAGTATGTCTATAACACTACAGAGTTTGAAGACGTTAGCATCGCCCATACGCCGTTCACTTTCACCTTAGGCTCTGGTGTGCACATGAGCATTCATGAAGCCGCGCTTATTGATTATGCGGGTATGTCGGTGAATCAACGCCGACCTGGTGTTTTAAAAGCAGATTTAGCGCCGTGGTCAGACGGGATTTTAGTGAAAACAACAGCGGGTTTTACAACCCCATGGCGTACCATTCAAGTCAGCAAAGATGCGGTTGGCCTATTAAATTCAAACTTAATTCTAAATTTAAACGAACCAAATAAACTTGGCGATGTAAGCTGGGTAGAGCCGGGTAAGTATGTAGGTATTTGGTGGGGCATGCATGTAAAAGAAACAACTTGGGGAAGTGGTGAAAATCACGGCGCAACCACCTCTGAAGTTAAACGTTATATGGACTTTGCCGCTAAATATAATTTTAAAGGAGTGCTCGTTGAAGGATGGAATGTTGGCTGGGATGGCGACTGGTTCTTTAATGGTGATGTCTTTAATTTCACCAAAACTTATGATGATTTTGACATTAATGCGATAAGCGCACATGGTAAAAATGTTGGCGTAGAATTAATTGGTCATCATGAGACCTCAGGTAATGTAACTAACTATCGTAAGCAAATGGGCGCGGCTTTTGACTTATATGAAAAGCATGGCGTAACGCAGGTGAAAACCGGCTACGTTGCTGATGGTGGAAACATCAAACGTATCGATGAAAATGGCATTGCCCGTCATGAATGGCATGATGGTCAATTTATGGTAAATGAATATTTATATAATATTACCGAAGCGGCGAAACGTAATATCAGCATTAACACTCACGAGCCTATAAAAGACACTGGTTTGCGCCGCACTTATCCTAACTGGATTTCACGTGAAGGCGCTCGTGGACAAGAGTTTAACGCTTGGGGAACTCCGCCTAATCCACCAGAACACGCGGCAATGTTGCCTTATACTCGAATGCTGGCTGGTCCAATGGATTTCACCCCGGGCATATTTAACATGGGCTTTAATGGTTTAGGTGCGGATACCAATCGACCACAAACTACACTGGCTAAGCAATTAGCCTTATATGTTGTCCTGTATAGCCCTATCCAAATGGCGGCAGATTTACCGCGTAATTACGAAGCTAACTTACCTGCATTTCAATTCATATTAGATGTACCAACTGATTGGGTTGAGTCAATTGCGGTTGCAGGTGAGGTTGGTGATTATGTTGCTTTTGCTCGTCAAGATAAGCATAGTGATGATTGGTATTTAGGTGCGTTGACTGATGAAGATAGCCGCACGATAGAGGTTAAATTAAACTTTTTGTCAGAAAATAAGCAATATATCGCCGAGATTTATCGTGACGGAAAAAATGCTGATTGGATTGATAATCCGTACGAAATGATTATTGAACAAAAAAATGTAAAACAAACAGATACGCTAACGTTACCGTTGGCAACCAGTGGCGGTGTTGCCATTCGCTTCAAAGCAGTTAAATAAATAAGAAACTATTATGAGCAATCAAAAACCACAATTATCGTTCTGGCAAATATGGAATATGTGTTTTGGCTTTTTAGGCATCCAGTTTGGTTTTGCCCTGCAAAATGCCAATGTCAGTCGAATCTTTCAAACCCTTGGCGCTGAAATTGACGATATTCCTATTCTTTGGATTGCCGGCCCAATAACTGGCTTGATTGTACAACCGATAGTCGGTTATTTCAGTGATAATACTTGGAATAAATTTGGTCGTCGTCGCCCATTCTTTTTTGCTGGCGCAATCTTAACGACTCTTGCACTTTTTGTTATGCCGAACTCTCCGGCGTTATGGATTGCGGCTGGGACATTGTGGATATTAGATGCGTCGATAAACATCACAATGGAACCATTTAGAGCTTTTGTAGGCGATAATTTACCCCATGAGCAACGCACTACAGGCTTTGCCATGCAAAGCTTTTTCATTGGTATTGGCGCGATTGTAGCTTCTGCCATGCCGTACATGTTGGCGAACTGGTTTGGCGTTAACAACGTGGCACCTGCTGGTGAAATTGCTGAATCAGTAAAATATTCATTTTATTTCGGTGGCTTGGTATTACTGGCTTCGGTGCTATGGACTGTATATTCATCAAAAGAATATAGCCCAAAACAACTTGCTGATTTTGAAGCTGCCGAGCTGGGGGCTGCTAATGATAAGAGTACAGAAGATAGTGTTAGAGCTAATTTAAACTATCAACAAAAAGGTTGGGTTTATTTAACTGTTGGTCTAATTTCTACTTTTGCGATTGTACAGTTTGCCTTAGATAAACAATTATATATTTTATCAATCGGCTTCATTGTGTTTGCCTTGGTACAGTTTATTGTTGCTAAAATGCAATCATCAGGAAAAACCAGCAACGGTTTTTATGAAGTAATTGATGATCTATATCACATGCCAGAAACGATGAAAAAGTTGGCGGTAACCCAGTTTTTCTCATGGTTTGGTTTATTTGCCATGTGGATTTACACTACGTCTGCAGTAACAAGCGTGCATTTTGGCTCTAACGACCCAACATCTACAGCCTATAATACTGGCGCTGATTGGGTTGGTGTTTTATTTGCGGCCTACAATGGTTTTGCCGCACTAGCGGCTTTTGTTATTCCCGTTTTAGCCGCAAAGTATTCTCGTCAATGGGCACATTTTATCTGTTTATTCTGCGGTGCTGCGGGCCTAATTTCGATGGCATTTATTGAAAATCCTGATTTACTGTTAGTTTCAATGATAGGTGTTGGTATTGCCTGGGCGTCTATTTTATCTGTGCCATATTCATTGCTATCAAGTTCATTACCAGCGAACAAAATGGGTGTATATATGGGGATTTTTAATTTCTTTATAGTTATCCCGCAAATTCTAGCAGCCAGTGTGTTAGGTTTATTTGTACGAGAATTATTTGCTGGTCAAAGTATTTATGCATTGGTACTTGGCGGTGCATTTATGATCATTTCTGCAATATCAGTGTTGCGCGTTAAAGATTAATCGTAAATCTGTTTACGTTTGTATACGCAATTAAAGGAATGCCGGTTAACTAGGATGTTAATCGGTATATAACTTTCCTATACATTAGATAATTGTTACGTTACTATTTTTTATATTAATTACCAAAATAGAACTTTGTAGTGAAAGCAACTTCATTTGACATCGCCTATCGTGCCGGAGTTTCCCAGTCTACTGTTTCTCGTGCTTTGAGAAATAGCCCGCTGGTTAATGAAGAAACTCGCCTAAAAGTTCAGGCTATTGCGAAAGAATTAAATTATAAAGTAGATAAAAATGCCCGTAATTTACGTTCTCAACAAAGTAATACAATCGCGCTTTTACTGTTCGAAGATTCTACCTCTGATGATTCCCAAATAAATCCGTTCTTCCTATCTATGCTTGGCAGTATAACCCGTGCGTGTGCCAATAAAGGTTATGATTTACTCGTGTCTTTTCAGCAAATGGACAATGACTGGCACGCCGAATTCGAAGACACCAACAAAGCTGATGGTATTATTTTATTAGGTTATGGTGACTACGTTGAGTATAAGAAAAAATTGGTACAACTGCATGAACAAGGCACACATTTTGTTCGCTGGGGCGCTGAAGTAAAAGACATGCAAGTTGCTACATTAGGCTGTGATAATATTCATGGTGGCATGCAATTAACGCAACACCTTATACATAAAGGTCGTCAGCAATGTGCTTTTATTGGTACGGCGTCACGACATGCACCAGAATTTAATGATCGCTATAAAGGCCATGTGAAAGCATTAAAAAAAGCAGGCATAAATGTTGATAAAACCTTACAGGTCGATGCGATGTATACTGAAGAAGCTGGATATCTGGCAACAAAAGCCTTGTTAACCCAAGGCAAAAAATTCGATTCTTTATTTGGTGCTTGCGATCTTATTGCTGTAGGTGCTATTCGCGCACTTAAAGAACATGGTTTGAAAATTCCTGATGATGTAGCCGTTGTTGGCTTTGACGACATTCCTATGGCTAACTTTATCAATCCCCCTTTAACCACTGCCAAACAAGACACCATGCTTGCCGGGCAACTTTTGGTTGATAACTTATTAAACCTTATAGGTGGTGAAGAGCCAAACACCATGTTGATACCGAGCCAATTAATAGAACGCGGCTCTACAAACATTTAATTCCTCTATTGCTGTGTTGGGTTAATTTAATGTTGCTTGCCTTAGATCGTACTGTTAAATTAGACCTATAACTTGTTTAATTTGCAGTACTATGAACAAATCTTTTCATAATTATTTTATTTACTTACTGGCGTTTAGCAGTGGCTTTTCCATTATGGGCATTGAGTTACTTGGTGGACGCATCTTAGCGCCATATTTTGGTTCAAGCGTACACGTATGGGGCAGCATCATTACTGTCTTTATGTTGTCATTATCATTTGGCTACTTGCTCGGTGGGCGGTTATCGTTAACCAACCCTTCCTTAAAACGATATGGCAGCATATTCCTATTTGCCGGCATTACATTATTGCCCATAGCGTATTTTGCTACGCCAATGTTAGAGCTTGTTTTTGATAATATTGAAGACAGTCGATATGGCTCTTTAGTGGCATCTATGATGTTGTTTTTCATTCCTACAATTATTTTAGGAATGATTTCCCCTTACTCAGTAAGACTGTTAGTAACAAGCCAAGATGAAAGTGGTCATGTTGCTGGCGTATTGTATTTTGTATCAACCCTTGGCTCTGCACTTGGAACTTTAGCAACATCGTTTTATTTAGTGCTTTGGTTCGAAGTTAATACCATCATTTTAAGCTACTGTTTTCTGTTGATGGTACTTGGAATATTGGCGATTTGTTTTTATAAAATGGAATTAAAAGATGCGCAAGTTCAAATTCAAGCATAAGACTTTATGCCTATTGGCGATTGGTTTTATATTACCGTTTAGCACTCAGGCGCAAGTGATAAAAGAAGAGCGTTCTTTATATAGAAACATAATTGTTGAAGATAAAGGTGACATCCGCTGTTTAAAGTTTTCAGTTAAACGGTTGAAATCAAGCCAATCATGCGTAGATAAAACTAACCCTCAGGCATTGGTGTTTGATTACACCAAGTATGTAATGTCTTCATTGCTTTTTAATCCATCACCGAAAAGGGTGCTGATTATAGGCCTAGGTGGCGGCACGCTTTCCAATAGCTTATTAGAACTGTTTCCAGATGTAGAAATAGATAATGTTGAAATTGATCCTGCAGTCGTAAGGGTTGCTCGACAATATTTTGACTTTAAAACCACCGATAATGTTAAAAGCCATACTCAAGATGGTCGTATTTTTATTAAACGGGCAAAGCGCAAAAGCCAAGAATATGACTTGATCATTCTTGATGCGTTTAATGGAGAATATATTCCGGAACATTTGTTAACGAAAGAGTTTTTAGAAGAAACGGAAAGTTTGCTTGCTGATAATGGGGTATTGGTCGCTAATACCTTTTCTAGCAGTAAGCTTTATCATCATGAAACTGCCACATACCATGCGGTATTTGGTGACTTTTACTCGTTGCAAAAAGGCTATAATCAAGGCAACCGAGTAATTATGGTCCCGAAAATCAAGCCGACCAATGACGAGTTATCAGCAAGGTTAATTGAGCTAGAGCCCAGATTGGCAGCCTATAATATTAAACTGATGAATATGTTGGCATTTTTGGAAATTGAGAAACTACCAGAAGAAGAATATAAAGTATTAACCGATCAATATTCGCCTGCTAACTTATTATAATAAGGGTACTAGTTGTAGTTTTTAAAACTTAAAATCACCACCAATGGTGAAGACCTCATGCTCTTCACCATTTATTTCAAACACTTGCATTTCAGACTTTAAAATAAAGCTCTCATAATCATATTTAAAGCCAATACCGTAAAACATATCGGTACCACCATCTAAGTCAGAGTTCATGCCAGGTTGACCATAAACAGGACGCTGGTTGGCACTTAGTTCATTTGCCTGGCTTTCTTCAATTTCCCAGTTGTTCACGCCAACTTTGGCAAATAATGATGATTTTTCGGTGAGTGGCACAAAGCCTATAATATTAATCATCATGGCAGATGAGTCTGCACTGTCTCTAAAGCGAACTTCGCTAGCTTCATCCATAACGGCATCTTGACCCTTATGGGCGCCTTTTAGGTTGGCGTAATCAGCCTCCAGTCCCCAGTAAGGATTGAACTGTAATGCATCAATTGCTTTTTCTTCCTCGCTTCGATTATTCAAAGCAAAAATATTTCTTTGGTTTTTAAAATATCGATTATGGCGAAGATAACTAATTTTCTGAACTGACAATACTTTATCAATATCAGTCTTTATTGTTGGCGGTTGTTCGCTTGATGTTTCACCATCTACAACATCCTCACTCGCGTCATCTACGCTGCTGTATTGTTGTTCCTCAGTAACCTTGGCAAGGTCATTAGTTTTTGCCGCTTGAGGTTTAGTTGTTTGCTTTACAGTTATTTCTTTTGTTTCATTGTTAGGAAAATCAGGCATAAAAAATAGCACTATAACAGCGACAAAAGCCAATGATGCTATGAGTATTAACGTTTTTCTCATTAGTGTTCCCAGAATTAATAAACTTATTCAATATTATTTTTTTACTGTTGTTAGTTTAAGTATAGTTAGCATTTTCGGATGATAGTAGAGTAACTATGTTTTAGTTTGTTAATTCCATCTGTTGTTGTTTATCTTTTGCTAAACTAATTGATAATAAATTAGTTTCACTAGGATTTCCTTTGACGAAAATTCAACAAACCTTGAATATTAGTGCGCTTAAAACGGCGGCGAAAACAGCTTATAGCAATGCCTATGCACCCTATAGTAAGTTTTACGTGGGAGCTGCAGCCTTAACAAAGTCTGGCAACATAGTAAGCGGTTGTAATGTTGAGAATGCCTCTTATGGTTTAACTGTTTGCGCGGAACGAAATTGTATTGCTCAAGCTGTTATCAATGGTGAGCATGAGTTTCAAACCTTAGTCATTTATACCGAACAAGAAAAACTAACCCCACCTTGTGGCGCATGTCGGCAAGTGATAGCTGAATTTTTAGAGCAATCGGCAATAGTCACCGCCGTAAATCACCTCGATCACCAAATAAGCTGGACCGTTAAACAGTTACTTCCCGATGCGTTCACTCCAAAAGATTTAGAATAGGAACAAATATGATCCTTCCGCAGGAAATTATTCGTAATAAACGTGATGGCAGAGTCTTATCTAATACTGATATTCAAGGGTTTGTCACTGGTCTAGTCGATGGTAGTTTTAATGACGCGCAAGTAGGCGCAATGGCCATGGCTATCGTACAACAAGGCATGAATGTTGATGAAACGGTCGCCTTAACATTGCAAATGATGGATTCTGGCGATGTGCTTGCTTGGCCTGAGTTGGATGGACCTATCGTTGATAAACACTCTACGGGCGGCGTTGGTGACAAGGTTAGTTTTATGCTTGCAGCTATTGTTGCTGCAAATGGTGCTTATGTACCAATGATTTCTGGGCGAGGGTTAGGGCATACAGGTGGCACAGTAGATAAGTTGGAAAGCATTAGTGGCTTTAACGTACAGCCAACTACCGCGCAATTTAAGCAAATAGTAAAAGATGTTGGTATGGCCATTATAGGGCAAACAAGTAATATTGCTCCTGCTGACAAACGGTTATATTCCATTCGAGATATTACTGCAACGGTTGAATCAGTACCGCTAATTACCGCGTCAATTTTATCTAAGAAACTGTCTGCTGGTCTTAATGCTCTGGTAATGGACGTTAAAGTAGGAAATGGCGCGATGATGCAAGACATGCAGGCCTCAAAAGAGTTGGCACAAAGTATCGTAAATGTCGCCAATGGTGCTGGTGTGAAAACCCAGGCGATTATTACCGACATGAATCAAGTGCTAGGAAATACCGCAGGTAATGCTCTGGAAATCAAAGAAACGCTGGATTACTTAAGTGGCGAATATTTAGACCCTAGACTGCATGAAGTGGTTAATGCATTAGCATGTGCAATGTTAATTGATGCAAATATTGCAACAGATACTGCACGTGCCACACAACTGGTGAAAGAGGTCTTAAATAATGGCAAGGCTGCAGAGGTATTTGCCAAAATGATCGCACAGATGGGCGGACCAAGTGACTTGTTTGATGCACCAGATAAATACATGCCGACAGCAAATATGATTACAGATATAAAAGCGCCAAAAACAGGTGTTATCAGTGCGATGCAAACCCGTGATATAGGCATGGCTGTTGTGACTATGGGCGGTGGGCGTTTATCAAATGAGCAAGAAATAGATCATAGTGTTGGTTTTGATCAAATTACACCTGTTGGCGGTAAAGTGACTGTCGGTGATGTTATTGCCCGAGTTCATGCTAATTCAGCTGAAAGCTTAGCTGTAGCTAAAGGTAGCTATCTAAATTCAGTACACATTAGCGATGAGATGAATGAATTTAATCCAGTGGTATATGAAACTATTGCGGAAAATAATAAGGCTTAGTAAATCAGCCTTATCTTATTTATTTAGCCAATCTTGCAGCATGTAATAATAATTCTGGTGCCAAGCGAGTTTTATAATTTGGATTAACGTATTGAAATTGCACTAATCCGTTCGCGTCTATAACGTAAACTGCAGGTGCCGGCAGTACTAAACGCTCTTCTCCAGCAGCATTCTTTTGCAATGGATTCTGTAAATTCATTTTCGCTAAATAGCGGTCAGTTACCTTTTGTGAGGCAAAAAACGCTAAACCAAACGTTTGGCTTACGGTGCTATTGTAATCAGATAACAGTTGATAGCTTAGCTTTTTATCTTTAATACTTTTTTGTAAATCAGTTGGTGAATCAGTGGATATACCTACCAGCTGAAAGCCTAGCTCTTTTAGGTCGTTTTCAATAGCCTGTAATTGTCCCATTTGTACGTTACAAAATGGGCACCAACCGCCACGATAAAAAAATAGAACGGTAGGTTTGCCTTTGACTAAATCAGCTAAGTCTACTTGTTCATTATCAAGGGTGGTTGTAACCGCGCTGGGAACTGATTGTCCAGGCAGCAAAGGTGATACTAGATCTTGCGTCTCTGCAATGGGTTTTGCAGCCACGTTCAGACTTAACATTAAAAACGCTAAAACGGTTATTATTTTTTGCACAGTAGATTATCTCATTATTTAATTATGTTATTCTGATAGACCAAGGATATTGGAAAAATATTTCCTAAAAATAGATATTATATACTTGTTACCATTCATAAATAGGATTATTGATGAGCGCTCTCACCTCAGGTGTTATTTTTCTTAGCGCTGCTGTTATTGCAGTCCCCATTTTCACCCGTTTTAAACTCGGTGCTATTTTAGGTTATTTAGCAGCAGGTTTAATTATTGGCCCTTCAGTATTGGGCCTTATTCATGACCCTGAACAGATACTGCATTTTGCCGAATTAGGCGTAGTATTTTTGTTATTTATTATTGGCCTTGAGCTGGAGCCAGAAAAACTGCTGCGAATGCGCAATCAAATATTATTTATTGGTGGCGGTCAGTTGTTGTTTTGTGCTTTTGCAATCACCGCATTATTATTGCTGCTGTCTTTCGACTGGAAAATTGCCCTTGTTTTAGGCTTGGCTTTTGGCTTGTCGTCTACCGCTTTTGCCATCCAATTGATGGAAGAAAAGCGTTTATTAACCACGCCATTAGGGCAAAAAGGCTTTTCAATTTTACTGATGCAAGATTTAGCGGTTATCCCTATCTTGTTATTAGTGACAGCGCTTGCTGGCTCAAGTAACGCTGACGCACCTGCTTGGTATATTAGTGTTTCTGTTATTATTGCCGTGTTATTTTCAGGGCGTTATTTAGTTAACCCATTCTTGAGAGTCATGTCTCGTTATGGAAGTTCTGAAGTAATGACCGCTGCGGCTTTGTTAATTGTGATTGCCACCGCATTAGTTATGCAGCTCGTTGGTTTGTCGATGGGGTTAGGTGCCTTTATTGCCGGTATATTGCTTGCAAACTCAAGTTTTAGACATCAGCTTGAAGTTGAAATAGCGCCTTTTAAAGGATTATTGCTTGGCCTGTTTTTTATCGCCATCGGGATGAATTTAGAACTTGATTTGTTGATTGCTCAGCCGGTAACAATTATTGGTGCAAGTTTGATTCTAATTGCCATTAAAACAGCTATTATTTATGGTTTGTTAAGGTTTAACAATCAACCCGGAACCCATCCACTAAGACTTGCGTTGATGTTATCCCAAGGTGGTGAATTCGCCTTTGTAATTTTTAATGTTGCCGTAAATGATGCGTTATTACCAGGTAGCATAGCAGCACAAGCGACATTAATCGTTGGTATTTCGATGGCCTTAACATCACCTTTGGTGATCTTGTATGAAAAAATTCAACGACGAAAAGTGCAAGTACCAGAATACGACACCGAATCAGGAGTGCTTGAACCTGAAGTAATTATTGCTGGCTTTGGCCGTTTTGGTCAAATTACCGGCCGTATCTTATCGGCCAATAACATTCACTTTACGGCACTCGATAACAATGCCGAGCATATTGAATTTTTGAAACAATTTGGTAATAAGGTGTTTTATGGCGATGCAACAAAACTGCGATTGTTAAAAGCCGCAGGCATTGAACATGTGCGTATTATGTTTATAGCGGCAGATTCAGATAAGCATGGTTTTGATATTGCAAAAACCGTTAAGGAACACTTTCCACATATAAAAATTATCGCTCGTGCTAAAAGCCGTTTAAGTGTACTCAAATATAGAGATATTGGTGTTTATACCAATGTTAGAGAAATGTTTGATAGCAGTTTAACCGCGGCGCAAATAGTACTTGAAGAATACGGTTTTGATCATGCTAAAGCGCAACATTTGGTGAAAGTCTTTAAAGCACATGATGAACAATTACTGGAAGAGTCTTATCAAAGTAAAAATAAATTTGATATGAACGAACTCATTAAAGTGAGTAATAAAGGTCGGGCAGAACTAGAGACGTTATTTAAGAAAGATCACGATGAATAAAATCTTAATTAGCAGCTGTTTTTTAGGTAACAAAGTTAGATACGACGGCCAGACTAAATCAATTGTCGACCCACAAATCGCAACATGGCAACAGCAAGGCTGCTTAACCGTTATTTGCCCAGAAGTATCTGGCGGCTTGTCGGTGCCAAGAGCAAGAGCAGAACAAATTGGTAAGCAAGTTTTTGACGAGTTCGGTGTAGATGTTACGGCCCAGTTTCAATTAGGTGCGATACATGCTCTCGAGTTGTGTCAGCAACAGCAAATAAAATTTGCTTTGCTAAAAGAATTTAGCCCATCATGCGGCAGCAAGCAGATATATAACGGTGACTTCAACGGCACTAAAATAAAGGGGCAGGGCGTTACCGCTAAATTACTGACTGAGCATGGCATAGCGGTTTACAGTGAATTAACGCTCGCGCAATTAATTATTGACTACAATAGGGCGTAAGCGTTTAATACGACCAGACTCAACAAGAGAATTCCTTATGAACAAACTAATTTTTATCTTTTTTTCCATTTTTATACTTTCTGCATGTGCTCAAACAGCTGATGATAATCAGGTTCAAGCCAGTGACGCTCAGTTATTACAAATTATTGATGAGCAAAAAGCGTATCAGGACTCGTTAAACCCATTTAAAAAAGAAAACAATATTCTTTATTATGACGTATCACCAGAAGCGCTGGCGAAAGATCATGAAATAACTGCTGGAATTTATCAACGCTTGCAAGCTATCGATAAATCAACACTAAGCTTTGATAATCAGATCAACCATACAATTTTGAGTTATAAGTTAAAAAATGAACTCGATTCGTATACAAACTTCGATCATTATCTGCCGATAACTGCAGAGGGTGGTTTCCATGCTTACATGACGTTCATGGTTAATCGTTCAACCTTTAAATCAACTGAAGATTACCAAACTTATTTAAAGCGTTTAGTTGCTCTAGACACCTATTTTGAGCAACAAACTTACTGGATGAAGAAAGGCTTGGAAACTGGAATTAGCCAACCACAGGTTGTATTGGAAGGCTTCGAACATAGTATTAGTTCATTAATTGTTGACGATGTGACGAAAAGTGAGTTTTACCGTCCTTTTATCACTATGCCTGACTATATTTCAGCTGAACAGCAACAAGCTTTAAAACAACAAGCGCAAACGATAATTAGCGAAAATATCAACCCGATGTATCAACGCTTTTATGACTTTATGGTTGACGTTTACATCCCGAATGCGCGCCAAACTATTGCGGCAAAAGACTTCCCTAATGGTAGCGAATTTTATCAAAATAGAATTGAGCACTACACTACATTGACGATGAATGCTGATGAAATTCACAACATTGGTTTAAAAGAAGTGGCTAGAATTCGTGCCGAAATGGAAGAAGTTATTGTTGAAGTTGGATTTGAAGGCAGCTTTGCAGAGTTTGTCGAGTTTTTAAGAACTGACCCGCAATTTTATGCAACCACACCTGAACAGTTACTAAAAGAAGCCTCTTATATTGCTAAAAAGATGGATGCGAAATTACCGTCTTTATTTAAAACCCTACCGCGTACTCCTTATGGGGTAATTCCTGTGCCGGCAAGCCTAGCGCCTAAATATACAACCGGACGTTATTCTGGTCCAAGTCGTGATGATCAACCAGGTAATTATTGGGTAAACACCTATGCGTTAGACCGTCGCCCTTTGTATGTATTAGAAGCACTTACCTTACATGAAGCTGTTCCTGGACATCATTTACAAGGCTCAATCGCTCGAGAAATGGAGAATGTACCAGAGTTTCGTAATCAAACTTATATTTCTGCTTTTGGTGAAGGTTGGGGGTTATATTCTGAATACCTTGGCATAGAAGCTGGTTTTTACCAAGACCCATACTCAAGGTTTGGCCGTTTAACGTATGAAATGTGGCGCGCCGTGCGTTTAGTGGTTGATACCGGCATGCATATGAAAGGTTGGTCAAGACAGAAGGCCATGGATTACTTAGCCAATAATTCTGCTTTATCATTACATAATGTTAAAACTGAAATAGACCGTTATATTTCTTGGCCAGCACAGGCGTTATCGTACAAGCTTGGTGAAATAACGATCAAGAGTTTACGAGTTGAAGCCGAGCAAGCTTTAGGAGAGAACTTTGATTTACGTGAGTTTCATGATCAAGTGCTGAAAAATGGATCTATACCTTTATCTTTATTAGAAACGATTATTAGAGATTATATTGCTCAAAAGCAAAGTGAGATTAACGCGACACACTAGTGTCGTTTTGAACTCGACACTCTACTTTCGTCCTGAATTTATTTCAGGATCTTGATGTGAGCAAGGATGCTGACATTATCTTAAGAAACGAGAAACGAGAAACGAGAAACGAGAAACGAGAAACGAGAAACGAGAAACGAGAAACGAGAAACGAGAAACGAGAAACGAGAAACGAGAAACGAAGTTAGAAAGTCATTGGAAGATTGAAGAAATAAGACAAGGCCCGCAAAGAAACGATCGTAACAAGGAATGCTAATAAAGATAAGCCCCCGCAATATCTTAGTCGGCAGTTCCGCTGTCATAAATATTTTCAAACTGCAAAAATATCATTAGACCGGTAACTTTGCGTCCCCAGCTTTCGCTAGGTTTGCCTTGGACGAGCTAAGTAGCCCTAAAAGTGATTATAGTCAAAAAAACCTTGCTGTAAACCTTTTCACAAAAAAATCACCCTAATGTGGCTGTTTTCTTTGGATATAGGCATACTGTGGTTAAGAAACGTATTAGGAAGTAGTAATGAGTAAAGTGTTAAACGAGCTGTTAGGTCTGTTAGAGTTAGAAAAATTAGATGACAATTTATTTATTGGCCAAAGTCAGGATTTAGGCTTTAAGGCGTTATTTGGCGGGCAAGTTATCGGTCAAGCGTTGTCGGCAGCGAAACAAACCTTAGCGCAAGAGCGCCAATTACACTCGTTCCACTCCTATTTTCTGCGTCCTGGCGATGCAAAAAAGCCGGTTACTTATATTGTCGAAATTACTCGTGACGGCAGGAGTTTTAGTACTCGACGCGTACAAGCGATGCAAAACGGCAAAGCGATATTTAATTTAACCGCATCATTTCAAATCGAAGAGCTTGGGTTTGAGCATCAAGATGATATGCCTGCAGCTGTAGGCCCAGAAGGGCTTGCGACTATTCAGGAATTACAAATGCAGCATAAAGATAAAATTCCACAGGCTATGCACAGCACCATTTTTGCTGAACGACCAATTGAGTTCCGTCCGGTGAAAGAGTATGACTGGCTAAACCCAAAAAAATCATCGTCAAAAAATCAAGTTTGGATGAGAGCTAAAGGTGACATGCCTAATGATTTACGTATTCATAAATACGTGCTTGGTTATGCGTCTGACTATAACTTTTTACCAACCGCTGTACATCCTCATGGGCGTAGCGTTTGGTCTAAAGACTTTCAAATTGCAACCATAGATCATTCAATGTGGTTCCATCGTGATTTTAAATTTGATGATTGGTTGTTGTACGATATCGACAGTCCTTCAGCAAGTGGTGGCCGAGGCTTAGTTCGCGGTAAAATTTATAATCAGCAAGGCCAGCTTGTTGCTTCTACCGCACAAGAAGGCGTAATTAGACAGTACTAGAATTAATACTGTCTAAACTTAATGGACTCAAGCTCTTGCTTGCCAATCATGGCCAGTAGGAGTTTGGAATATTCGTAATTCAAATAATGGTGCAATGGCAAATAGATGGTCGAAGATATCAGCCTGAATACCTTCATAATTTGCCCAGTTAATATCATTACTGAAAAAGTACAATTCTAAGGCAACACCAACTTCGGTAGGCTTTAGCTGTCTAACCATGCAGGTCATATCATTATGAACTTTTGGGTGCTGCTGTAAATATGCGGCTATATAGGCTCTAAATGTACCTATATTCGTTAAACGTCGGCTATTAGGGTTGGTTATGTCATCTATACCTTTTTGCTGATTAAACTCGCTAATATCATTTTGTTTGTTATTAAGGTAATCATTCAAAAATTCAAATTGTTGCAATTTAGCCAATAATTCATCAGAGCAAAAGTGAATGCTGGAAATGTCGATACTGATACTGCGTTTAATTCGTCTGCCGCCAGAGCTGGTCATTCCGCGCCAGTTTTTAAATGACTCACTAATTAATGCATAGGTAGGGATGGTTGTTACGGTGTTGTCCCAGTTTTGCACTTTTACTGTATTTAACGCTATTTCTAGCACATCACCATCTGCGCCGTATTGCGGCATTTCAATCCAGTCGCCGGGTGCTACCATTTTATTGGCAGATATTTGAATACTGGCCACTAAACCTTTAATGGTGTCTTGAAACACTAACAATAAAACAGCGGTTAATGCACCTAAACCACTCAACAGGTAAATTGGTGACCGATCAATAAGTACTGAAATGGCCAATATGGTGGCGACTAAGTAAATTGCCAGCTTAAGCAATTGAATGGTGGCATTTAGAGGTAGATATTTTTCTTTGCTTGATTCCTGAAACAGGCTGTTAGCCACGTTTAACAATGCGCTTAAGCTTCGAGCCACTTGTAATGCTATGGCAATTTTGGCAATTATGGTTAAGGCATCTACTAATTGTGGATTTTCACTGATAAAAAATGGCATTAACGCCAATAACAGTATGGCTGGAATTAACCAAGAAATGCGGTCGAATACTTTTTGAGAAATTAATAAGTCGTCCCATTCATTGCTCGTTTTGGTTACGATTTTATGGACAAACTTCAATACAAAATGTTTAGCGATGTAGTAACTAATCCAACAAATTGTTAGTAAAAGCACAAAACCAATAGCTGCCGATACCGGTAGCACTAAACGCTCGCTTAGGCCGCCCATCGTTAGCCATTGTTGAATGAGTTCAGACATGTTTTCTCAGAATATTTTGAATTTAAATTTTATTCAGATTAGCGTTGATTTTAATGCTAAGCAATAAAAATCAAAATCTTGCCCTGTTTTAGTAATTTTATTGCTTATATTGTTATTTTATCTATGTATTTTCAAAAAGTTATTTGATCTTCTAAGCGCAATCTGTTTTCTTAGGGGGAGCTAATAAAAACACGGGTTGAGGAATGAATTTTAAACGAGTTGTGATTAAGGTAGGCAGCGCATTAGTTGCTCCTGATGGTGAAGGTTGTAGTGGTAAATATTTGCTGGCAATTGCCCGCTTTATTACCGAATGCCACCAACGAGGCAAAGAAGTTATTTTGGTATCTTCTGGCAGCGTGGCGGCTGGACGTCAATTAATACATCATGGCTCACCCAACCCCTCTATCGCAGCCAAGCAAGCCATGGCATCGGTAGGGCAAATGCAAATGATGGCCAATTGGCAGCGCTTCTTTGATACTGCCTGTTCGCAGTTACTTATCACCCACGGTGATTTAAAAGACAGGCAGCGTTACATTAATATTAAAAATACCCTACGAATATTATTAGAGAATAATATTTTGCCGGTCGTTAATGAAAATGACACGGTTGCAACGCAAGAGTTAAAAGTAGGCGATAACGATAATTTAGCCGCATTGGTAGCAATGGTAAGCGATGCTGACTGTTTGTTTATTCTAAGTGATGTTGATGGTGTGTTTAATTGCGATCCACGCTCTAACCCTGACGCTAAACTATTTAGTGAAATTGATACCATAGATGATGCGCTTTATGACATGGCTGGCGGTACATCTAATCATATAGCCACTGGCGGTATGAAAACTAAAATTCAAGCCGCTGAAAAAGCGATTGAACATGGTATTGAAACCTATATTTTGAACGGTAGTAAATCGGAAATTTTTGACAAACTGTTGCAAGGGGAAAACCCAGGCACGCGCTTTATTGCAAAAAATACTGCAGTAAAGGCAAAAAAACATTGGTTGAAACATACCTTGAAAAGCCATGGCTCAATTGTAATTGACGAAGGTGCGATTAATGCTTTGATAAATAAAGGCGCATCGCTACTTGCCACCGGCATTACTGAAATTTGGGGCGATTTTATCAAAGGCGAATCAGTAAATATTACCGCTCAATGTGGTACGCGGGTATTGGCAAAAGGTATTTGTCAGTACAGCAGTCAGGATTTGGCTAAACTTAAAGGTAAGAATTCATCCGATTTTGAGAGTATTTTAGGTTATTGCCCGAGTAAAGAGATTATCCATCGAGATGATTTGGTTTTGATGGAAACAAATGTTTAAGTAGAAAATTATGAGTAGTGATACAAGATTCGATATTGCCAAACTTGCCAAAAAAGCAAGGCAAGCATCTTTGCAAGCAGCGCAATTGAATAGCGAAATAAAAAATAAATTATTGACGGCGATGGCAAGCAATATTATTGCTAACCAAAGTGCAATTATTGCTGAAAATAGCAAAGACATTAGCGCTGGTGAAGCGAAAGGTTTATCCACAGCCATGCTTGACCGTTTGTTATTAACACCAGAGCGTATTAAAGGTATTAGCGATGCAATTATTGATATCGTAAACTTGCCTGATCCAGTAGGTAGTCGCTCGGCAATGACCAACCGACCAACGGGCATTGAGGTTGGTAAAATGCGTATCCCATTAGGGGTGATTGCAATGATTTATGAAGCTCGTCCTAATGTTACCGCGGAAGCTGCAGCACTTTGTTTGAAATCAGGAAATGCAGTGATATTAAGAGGTGGCAGCGAGGCTTTACACAGTAATCTAGCCATTGCTGCGATTCTGCATGACACATTAAAAGAGTTTTCACTACAGCCAGATATGGTTTGTGTGGTGCCTGATCCTGATCGTAGTGTCATCGAAAAACTTCTAACCTTGAATCAAGACATTGATTTGGTCATTCCGCGTGGTGGCGAAGGGCTGATTCGCTATGTAAGTGACAATTCTCGTATACCAGTTATCCAACATTTTAAAGGGGTTTGTCACCTTTTTGTGGATAAGTATGCAGATATCAACAAAGCGGTTAACATTTTGGTCAATGGTAAAACTCAAAGACCGAGCGCCTGTAACTCGTTGGAAACGCTGTTAGTACATCAAGATATTGCCGACGAATTCTTACCAATTGCCGCAACAGCACTGGCCGAGTTCAATGTGAAAGTTCATGCTTGTGAAAAAAGTCTTGGTAAATTTACCGGTGGTAGTTTAGCCACGGATGAAGATTACGATGCCGAATATTTAGCGCAAGAAATCGCAATAAAACAAGTCAGCGATTACGATCAAGCGATTGCTCATATTCAACAATTCAGCTCTGATCATACCGAAGTTATTGTTACTCAGGATTATTCTCGTGCCAATGAATTTGTGCGCCGAATAAATTCTTCAGTAGTGATGGTAAATGCATCGTCGAGGTTTTCTGACGGTGGTGAGCTTGGTTTAGGGTCTGAGATTGGTATTTCTACCAGTAAGTTACATGCTTACGGGCCTATGGGCTTAGAAGCCTTAACCACCGAAAAGTTTGTTGTATTTGGTGAAGGTGCGGTTAGAAAATAGAGTTAAGCTCTTTCCAACCATCAGTTTAGAATGCGGTTGGCCCGAATTTCTTCGCGCCAACCTAATTAAACTATTTACTCGCCGTCATTTCTTTACAAACAGCAGAGCCCAACAGTTTTACTAATTGCAGTTTACGCTCTTCACTGCCTAATGCCCACATTAGCTTGGTGCTTGCTGCTTCAGGGGTCATGTCACGACCATCAATAATTGATTTAGAACGCAGGTTTTTACCGGCCTCATAACGATGAATATCTAAACTGCCATTGTAAACATCGGTCACAATAACTGCACATTTAAAGCGATTATTGGTTTGTTGCTGAGCTTGTTTAACTACGTCGGCCAAATTGAAATCATCTGGCGCGGTACCGCTACCAAATACACGCAATACTAAGCCTTCAATGTCACTACCCATAATAATTTTTAACAGTAGTTCACCAGTAAAGCCGGGGTTTAAGTTCATGCTCAATACTTTATCGCTAAAGCCAAGAGAGCTTGTGTTTAATGGTGGATAGCTGTTTGGTAATGGACGTAATTGCTCGGTAAATATAGTTGGTACCGGAAATAACTCTCCTAATATTTGAGCATTTGGCGTTGAAAATCCAACTGCTGAGCGGGTCGAAGATTTTCTTGAACGATTACCGCGCAATAATTGCCCAGCAAAACAAATCATTACTTCTGATAGCTGTGGCAATGATTTCCCTGCTTGATCAGCAACATACAGTGCTAAACGTAAGTTCTGCAGACCATCGCTGCCTGGTTTACTTAACGGCACTTGCGCACCCGTTACAACAACCGGTTTGGTATTTTGTGCTAAACAAAAAGATAGAGCCGATGCGGTATAAGACATCGTGTCGGTACCATGCAAAATAACAAAGCCATCATAATCATCGTTAAGGTTAATGATCATACTAGCCATTGCATCCCAATGTTTTGGGCCAATGTCACTGGAGTCGCTCGTACCAAGTACATCACCATTAGATAAGGTTAATGGTTTCACTTCAATGGTTGAACATAAGTCACTGGTTAAATCTTTAATAAGATCGACAAGGACTTCACCTTTACCTGCTTGCAATTCGCCTGTGGCTTTAGCAGCCATGGTAATAGTGCCACCGGTATTGATAACCAGAATTTTATTAATAGGATTGTTCATTTATCTATCTTTTACTGAAATTGATATTAATTAGTGCTTGGCGCACATTCTAGGTGAATTCTCTAGCAAAGCAATTATTTATTGAGCTTTTGGTATGAGTTCAAGCTAAAGATAAGAGTAGATATTTTATTGGGAAATTGCAGATGTGTAGGAAAGAAAAACCGCCTGCGACGACTACACAACTGTCGCAGGCAAAGGAGTAAACCTTAATGTTTCAAAAAATATTACTGATTTGCTTCAACAATACGTTTCATGTCGGTCATGTAGCCACGTAGCTTTTGGCCAACAATTTCAACAGGGTGATTGCGAATCGCATCATTTACTTCAATTAAACGTACGTTATCAACACCATTTGAGGTAGAAGCAATGCCTTCACCTAACTCTTCTAACGTTAAGTTTTTAGCAAAATCGCTAAGTAATGGTACTGCAGCGTGAGTAAATAAGTAGTTACCGTACTCAGCAGTATCAGAAATTACTACGTTCATTTCGTATAACTTGTTACGAGCAATACAGTTAGCAATAAGTGGCGTTTCATGAAGTGATTCGTAGTATGCAGACTCTTCAATAATGCCCGCAGCAACCATAGCTTCAAATGCTAATTCAACACCGGCTTTGATCATCGCTACAACAAAGATACCTTTGTCGTAATATTCTTGTTCTGTAATTTCAGTCTCACAATCAGCAGCTTGCTCAAATGTTGATTCAGCTGTTTCTGCGCGCCATTTTAATAAGTTAGCGTCATCATTATTCCAATCTTCCATCATGGTTGATGAGAATTTACCTTCGATGATGTCGTCCATGTGCTTGTTGAATAATGGACGTAAAATTACTTTTAACTCTTCAGACATATCAAACGCTTTAATTTTTGCAGGGTTTGATAAACGGTCCATCATGTTGGTGATGCCGCCGTGTTTTAAGCCTTCAGTAGTTGTTTCTAAACCGTATTGTAATAATTTACGAGCGTAAGCCGCGTCCATGCCTTGAGCAATAAGTTGCTGATGACCTAACACTGCAGCGGTTTGCAACATACCACAAAGGATAGTTTGCTCACCCATTAAGTCAGACTTAACTTCAGCGATAAATGAAGACTCAAGCACACCAGCACGATCGCCACCTGTTGCAGAAGCGTAAGCTTTAGCAATGGCAAAACCATTACCTTGTGGATCATTTTCAGGGTGAACTGCAATTAACGTTGGTACACCAAAACCACGCTTGTATTCTTCGCGTACTTCAGTACCAGGACACTTAGGTGCAACCATTACAACAGTAATGTCTTTACGAATTTGCATGCCTTCTTCAACAATGTTGAAACCATGAGAATACGCTAAAGTTGAGCCTTGCTTCATTAATGGCATTACCGCAGATACTGCTGAGGTATGTTGTTTATCAGGAGTAAGGTTTAATACTAAATCAGCTTGTGGAATTAATTCTTCGTAGTTACCAACAGTAAAGCCATTTTCAGTGGCCCATTGCCAAGATTGGCGTTTCTCAGCAATCGCTGCATCACGTAATGCGTAAGAAATATTTAAACCAGAATCGCGCATGTTTAAACCTTGGTTTAAACCCTGTGCACCACAACCGACGATTACGATATTCCAACCCTTGATGAAATTACAGCCATCGCTGAATTCATCACGTTGCATGAAACGACATTTGCCTAATTGCGATAATTGCTCGCGTAAACTTAAAGTATTGAAATAATTGGCCATGAGGCGCTCCTAAATATTGGGGCTACGTGCTTATCGTAGCGATAATTTAATATACGACAATGTAGTAATTGCTTAAAGTGATATATATGCATTACTATGTTGCATAATGTGAAATAATGTAACCTCAGCGCAATTAGGATCTAGCTTCATGGATATAAAATCTTTACAAGTGTTTACTCACTTGGCCAATACCTTACATTTTGGCCAAACTGCGCATGCTCATCATGTCAGTCCATCAACACTGTCTAGAATGATCCAGCGCATTGAAGAAGAGGTGGGCTGTAAGTTATTGCAGCGCGACAATCGAACTGCCGTACTTACTAAAGCCGGGGTGAAATTTGAAGCTTACGCCAATCAGCAGTTGCAACAATGGCAAGAGTTTCAAGGCGATATTCTCGCTGAGCAACCACAGCTTACTGGTAAACTAAGCATTTATTGTTCAGTAACTGCTGCTTACTCACATTTGCCGCAATTATTAGATGGTTTTCGTCGTTTATATCCACAAATTGAAATTATGCTCGAAACCGGTAATGCCGAAGATGCCGTTGGTAAGGTGATTGACCGACAGGTAGATTTCGCCATTGCAGCACATCCAGAGTCGTTAGCAAAAAGTTGTTATTTTCATGCTATTGCGCAAATACCGGTATCTATTATTGCGCCATTAGTTGATTGCCAGGTCAAGCAGCAGTTAGAGCAAAGACAAGTTAACTGGCAAGACATTCCGATAATATTGCCAGAGCATGGTCCTGCACGTAATCGCTTTGAAAAATGGTATCGTCAAAAAGGCGAGGGCAAACCGAACATTTATGCCACAGTAGCAGGTCATGAAGCGTTGGTGTCTATGGTTGCTTTAGGGTGTGGTGTTGGCGTTGCACCGGAAGTTGTATTAGAAAACAGCCCGGTGAAAGACAGGGTACAAAGACTCACCGTACCCTCGGCAATAAAACCCTTTGAACTGGGTATTTGTTGCTTGAAAAAACGAATGAACGAGCCGGTGATCAATGCATTTATGGCAACAGTGTTAGAAAGCTAACCGGAGATGCTCGACGTTAAGTGCTGAATTAACCTGTCCATAGCTCGATACGATAACGCTTCAACTAAGTGTTCGCGTTTGATTTGCTTCTCTGTTTTTAAATCTGCAATGGTGCGGGCTATTTTTAATAACTTGTGATGCGCTCTTGTTGAAAGGCCAAGCTTTTCAACAGCTAGTTCTAGAAACTCACAATCAGCATCATTTAAATAGCAATGCTGCTTTAACTCCGGACTACTTAAATGGGCATTTGCTTTACCTTGTCTGGCTAATTGGATTTGACGACAGTTATGCACTCGCGCTCGTATCACTTCGCTAGTTTCGTTATTATGTTCGTTATTATTCCACAGCCCTTTCGGCAGTCGGCTCACTTCTAATTGAATGTCGATGCGGTCAAGAAAGGGGCCAGACAGTTTATTTAAATAACGCAGTATTTGTTCAGGTGTACTACGTTTATCCAAATAAAATCCTGTGGGGCTAGGGTTCATTGCGGCCACAAGTTGAAACTTTGCCGGATACGTTGTTTTGTGCATTGCACGGGAGATTGTTACTTCCCCAGATTCCATCGGCTCACGCAGTACATCCAGTACTTTTCTATCGTATTCTGGAAGTTCATCTAAAAATAGTACGCCATTGTGAGCAAGTGATATTTCACCAGGTACTGGCTGACTGCCGCCGCCCACTAATGCTGCCGATGAGGCGGTATGATGCGGCGCGCGAAAAGGTCGCTTTAGCCAATGCTGATTATTAATCGCTGTGGTGCAAATAGAATGAATGGCCGCAGTTTCTAGAGACTCTGAGGTTGTCATCTGTGGCAAAATACCCGGTAGTCTGCTGGCAAGCATGGTTTTTCCGGTTCCAGGAGGGCCAATAAACAGTAAATTATGGCTGCCGGCCGCCGCCAGTTCCAATGCTCTTTTGGCTAATGGTTGACCCATAACGTCGGCAATGTCTTTGATCGGGTCATGCGGTATGTCTGTGCTTAAGTCTGGTTCTTCATAGTTGATTAATGGCAGAGGTTGCTGGCGGGCAAAATGAGGAAACAGTTGACTCAAGTGTTGCAGGGCAATTATCTGAGCGTGCTCAACTCTGCTGGCGAGTTGGGCATTACCAAGTGGCAGTATTAACGTACGCTGGCTATCTCTGCTTGCTATGGCAATTGGAATTTCACCTACAATGTTTCTAAGCTCTCCTGATAACGCTAACTCTCCGGCAAATTCATAATTGTTTAATTCAGTATTAGGGATTTGATTGGAGGCGGCGAGAATGCCAACGGCAATAGGCAAGTCAAAGTGACCACCTTCTTTGGGTAAGTCAGCCGGAGCAAGGTTTACTACAATTTTTTGACAAGGAAATTCAAAGCCACAATTAATCAGCGCGCTGCGAACTCTATTCTTTGATTCTTTAACAGAGGTTTCTGCTAGTCCGACAATTTGAAAGCCCGGTAAACCGGCACTTAAGTGAATTTCAATTGATACAAGGGGAGATTCCAGCCCTATTCGGGCACGAGTATAGATAGATGCGAGAGCCATATTAATTCCATTTAGTTTGGTTATACCAACTACTAATCCATTAGTAAGTTAAGTTTAGTCCTCATTTTTATTTATGGGGAAAATAATTTGCTAATACGCATTTGAAATAATATTCAATAAAATAGAATAAGTATTTAATCGAGTTTTGTGTATAAAAAGCTTGTGACCACGTAAATGCTGTGTTAAAACTTAGGGACTTGCAAAATAGCGTATTGAAAAAGCAAACAAAAATGAAAAAATTTAACCTAATTCTGATTAACCATATTGTCGTAGTGATTTATAAATCATTGCGGGTGTGGCGTTGAGTTAGTTTAAATAACCAGATATCAACCCCCCGCTTTGAGAAAACCGGGGGGTTTTTTATTATAGGGTTCGAATAAGTTCGGACTAACCGTGCAGCTGGTTTATGCTGCAAAAAATGCTCGCGCATAAATGCCGTTATCTTTGAGTACAGAAAGGTAACAACTTAAGGTTTAATGTACCGCCTGTGGCTATGCTAAACTCAATGCATTCATTGAAGTGTATTGTCATTATTTAAGCAAGTGTCATTACTTTGTGACAAATTCATCGGTTTTCGATGTTGTTAATTTAGCCAAAGTATCGACATTGCTTAGATAAACGTTGAAGATCAGGCTCAACACACATTTATGATTTTATTGTTTTCAATAAAATCAATTATTTAAGTATTAGGAAAGAGAAATGGCTAAAGTTAACGCTGAACAAATTTGGTTTAATGGTGAATTAATGCCGTGGCAAAATGCTACGGTACACGTAATGAGTCATGCATTGCATTATGGTTCATCTGTATTCGAAGGTATCCGTGCTTATAACACTCACAAGGGTACGTGTATCTTCCGTTTAGAAGAGCACATTGACCGCCTTTTTGACTCGGCAAAAATTTACCGTATGAATATCCCATTTACGCGTGAAGAAGTTATGCAAGCATGTCGTGATTCTGTTGCTGAAAATGGTTTAAATTCAGCTTACTTACGCCCTCTAGCATTTTTAGGTGATATTGGTATGGGCTTACGTCCTGCTGATGATGCAAAAGCTGACCTAATGGTTGCGGCCTTTAGTTGGGAAGCCTACCTTGGTGCTGATGCAATGGAAAACGGTGTAAATGTTGGTGTTTCTTCATGGAACCGTATCGCACCTAATACTATCCCTACGGCTGCTAAAGCTGGTGGTAACTATTTATCTTCACAATTAATTTCTCGCGAAGCTGCTCGTCACGGTTATACCGAAGGTATTGCTTTAGATGTTAATAACTACGTGAGTGAAGGTGCAGGCCAAAACTTATTCTTAATTCGCAAAGGCATCATTTACACACCACCAGGTTCGTGTTCAATTTTACCTGGTTTAACGCGTGACACAGTAATTACCTTAGCAAAACAAATGGGCTATGAAGTTCGCGAAGAGCTTATTGCTCGTGAAGCGCTTTACCTAGCTGATGAATTCTTTATGTGTGGTACTGCAACTGAGATTGTACCGGTAAGTACTGTAGATGGTATGCAAGTTGGCTGTGGTAAACGCGGTGAAATCACTAAGAAAATTCAAGATGCATTCTTTGGTATGTTCGATGGAACAACAGAGATTGCTGATAACTGGTTAGACCCAGTTAAATAATTATTTAAAATCGAAAGTTAAAGGAAATACAATGCCCAAATTGAAATCAGCAACGTCTACTCAAGGTCGTAATATGGCGGGGGCTCGTGCGTTATGGCGTGCAACCGGTATGACAGATGGTGACTTTGGTAAACCAATTATTGCTGTTGTGAATTCATTCACACAATTTGTACCTGGCCATGTGCATTTAAAAGACATGGGCCAGTTAGTGGCAGGAGCTATTGAAGAAGCAGGCGGTGTTGCTAAAGAGTTTAATACCATCGCCGTTGATGATGGCATTGCAATGGGTCACAGCGGTATGCTTTACAGCTTACCGTCACGCGATCTTATCGCTGACTCTGTAGAATATATGGTAAATGCCCATTGTGCTGATGCCATGGTATGTATTTCCAATTGTGACAAAATCACCCCAGGCATGTTGATGGCCGCGATGCGCCTTAACATACCTGTTATTTTTGTTTCTGGCGGCCCAATGGAAGCCGGTAAAACTAAACTTTCTGACCAAATCATCAAGCTTGATTTAGTCGACGCGATGATCCAAGGTGCCGATCCTAAAGTATCTGATGAACAGTCTGATCAAGTAGAACGTTCAGCATGCCCAACGTGTGGCTCATGCTCTGGTATGTTCACTGCAAACTCAATGAACTGTTTAGCTGAAGCATTAGGTTTAGCGCTTCCAGGTAATGGTTCAATGTTGGCTACTCATGCTGATCGCGAAAAACTGTTCTTAAAGGCAGGTAAGCAGATTGTTGAATTAACTAAGCGTTATTACCAAGATAACGATGAATCAGCATTGCCACGTAATATTGCCAGTAAAGAAGCTTTTGCAAATGCCATGTGTTTAGATATTGCCATGGGTGGTTCAACCAACACCATCTTGCATTTACTTGCCACGGCGCAAGAAGCTGAAATAGATTACACCATGGAAGACATGGATAAATTATCACGCGTTGTGCCGCAACTATGTAAAGTTGCGCCATCAACGCCTGAATATCATATGGAAGATGTGCATCGCGCCGGTGGTGTAATCGCTATCTTAGGTGAATTGGCACGCGCTAATTTATTAACTACCGATGTGCCAAATGTATTAGGTACTACATTGGCTGATGTCATTGCTAAATATGATATTAAGGTTACAGACGATGAAGACGTTAAAAAATTCTATCGCGCTGGACCTGCAGGTATTCGTACCACTAAAGCATTCAGCCAAGATTGTCGTTGGGATACCCTCGACGATGACAGAGAAAATGGTTGTATTCGAAACCTTGAAAATGCTTTTTCAACAGAAGGTGGTTTAGCGGTACTTTCAGGTAACATCGCTGTCGACGGTTGTGTTGTTAAAACGGCGGGCGTATCAGATGATAATCTAACCTTTACTGGCCCTGCACATATTTTTGAAAGCCAAGATGCAGCTGTTGCTGGCATTTTGGATGGGAAAGTAGTAGCTGGCGAAGTCGTTGTTATTCGTTATGAAGGTCCTAAAGGCGGTCCAGGTATGCAAGAAATGCTTTACCCAACTACCTATTTAAAATCAATGGGCTTAGGCAAAGCATGTGCATTGTTAACGGATGGTCGTTTCTCTGGTGGTACATCAGGCTTATCAATTGGCCATGTTTCTCCAGAAGCTGCTTCTGGTGGTACTATCGGTTTAGTTGAGCAAGGCGATATCATACATATCGACATTCCTAGCCGTACGATTAAATTAGAAATTTCTGAAGAAGATTTGCAAGCACGTCGTGAAGCAATGGAAGCAAAAGGCAAAGATGCTTGGAAGCCAGTCAATCGAGATCGTCCTATTAGTTACGCATTAAAGAATTATGCAATGCTAGCTACCAGTGCTGACAAAGGTGCGGTTAGAAATCGTGAATTACTAGATCAGCAAGATTATTAAGGTGTTATAGGTAAAAGCATGGCAACTAGCACAGTAACAGAAGCGCTTTTAACCAAAGGAGAACAGGCGATGAGAGATATTGGTTTAGAATATTTACGTCGAATTTTGGTGGCTCCTGTCTATGATGTTGCCGTTGAAACTTCCCTGACCGCTTGTACAAAATTATCTGCCAAGCTTGGTAATGACATTTATTTAAAGCGTGAAGATCAACAACCGGTTCATTCATTCAAATTGCGCGGTGCCTATAACAAGCTTGCGCAATTACCGAAAGAGCAAAGCCAGTTTGGTGTTATTGCTGCGTCTGCTGGTAATCATGCGCAAGGACTGGCTCTGGCTGCTAAAAAACTTGGTATAAAAGCCACTATTGTTATGCCCATTACCACCCCTGATATCAAAGTTGATAATGTTCGCCGTTTTGGCGCCGAAGTTCGCTTAGTAGGTAAAAGCTTTAATGAGGCGCAACAAGCATCAATAGAGTTTGCTGAACAAGAAAATAAAACCATTATTCATCCCTTTGATGATCCTGATGTAATTGCTGGGCAAGGGACTGTTGCCAAAGAATTAATGCAACAACTGCCTAATGCTGACGTTGTCTTTATCCCAGTTGGTGGCGGCGGTTTACTTGCCGGTATGGCGGTTTACTTAAAACAGCTTTCTCCTACGACTAAAGTCATTGGTGTTGAAGCCGAAGATTCAGCTTGTTTAGCGGCTGCAATGAAAGCTGGGAAACCAGTCGACTTAGACCATGTTGGCTTGTTTGCAGATGGCGTGGCGGTTAAGCGAATCGGAACAAATACCTTTTCATTGATTAAGCATTTTTGTGACGACGTGATCACGGTATCCAGTGATGAAATTTGTGCTTCAATAAAAGATATTTTTGAACAAACTCGTGTGATTGCCGAACCTGCTGGCGCGTTGTCGTTAGCTGGTTTACTTAAATATTGTCAAACAAGTGCAGGTAATGAAAAACTAGCGGCGGTGTTGTCTGGCGCTAACATGAATTTCCATTCACTGCGTTATGTTTCAGAACGTTGTGAACTTGGTGAACAAAAAGAAGCGGTACTTTCTGTCGTCATTCCTGAAGAAAAGGGCAGTTTCCGCCGTTTTTGCCAAGCACTAAACGGTAAAGCAATAACTGAATTTAATTATCGTTATGCTGACCAAACACAAGCCCATATTTTTGTTGGTGTACGTTTAACTGAAGGTAAAGCTGAGCTTGAACAACTCATCGCCGATTTATCAGCGCAAAATTATCAAGTCAGTGACTTTACCGACAATGAGTTAGCCAAATTACACGTACGCTACATGATTGGTGGTCAAGCAACTGCACCACAAAATGAACGATTATTTAGTTTTGAATTTCCAGAATACCCAGGCGCTTTAGAAAAGTTTTTAGATGCCTTGGGTGAACTTTGGAATATATCGTTATTTCATTATCGAAATCACGGTGCAGCTTTTGGCCAAGTGTTGGCAGGCATTGAAGTTAACAGCGACAACCAGTTGGCGTTTTTCCGCCACCTGAAAGATTTAGGTTTTAACTATAAAGAAGAAACCGATAACCCTGCTTACCAAGCATTTTTGAGTAAATAGTATTTAAATCTGCCTGAGTTAAGAGATTAACTTAGGCATTATTTTACCTATTACCATTTTGACTAAAGTAACAAACCCGAATTGATTGGGGTGAATTTATCGCAGGCGATTAAAAGCGAATTGGCGGTCAGTTGCTCAACTCCAACGACTTCTACTTCACATTTATATTTACTGCGCAGCTTATTTACCAAGAGATCAAAGTCGCCGTCACCCGATAACAGTATAACTTTGTCGGCTTTTGGTCCATATTCAATCGCATCTAAGGTAATGCCGACGTCCCAGTCACCTTTTGCACTGCCATCTTTGCGTTGAATGTAAGGCTTAAGTTTCACCTCAAAACCAATGGCTCTCAGTATATTTTGAAACTGACGCTGTTTTTCATTACCTGAATCTATTGCGTAAGCGTTGGCTTTAATAATTTGATGTTCTGCGCCTGCGTATGCCCAAAACGTGTTGTAGTCAAAACTGCGGTTAAAACCTTGGCGGCAGGTATAGTAAATATTTTGTACATCAACAAAGATGGCAACGGTTTTTCCTGTGGATTCAGACATTAAAAGTTCAATTGTTTAAGTGGGCTTGTAGGTTAGTTTACTCGATTAATTACAATAATTCAGACAAATGACAATATTCGTCTTATAATCTTGGTGATAAAATATTTAAACTATTCCCCAAATAGATAAGGTACTCATGATCAAAGTTAACGACACTATTCCAACAGGAACATTACAACAATTAACCGCAAGTGGTATGGAAAACCATAACACTGACGAACTATTCGCCAATAAAAAAACAGTGTTGTTTGCCGTGCCAGGTGCCTTTACACCAACGTGTTCAGTATCACACTTACCAGGTTACGTGATAAAATTTGATGAGTTCAAAGCCAAAGGTGTTGACCAAATTATTTGTTTATCAGTAAATGATGCCTTTGTGATGGAAGCATGGGGAAATGCCCAAAATGCTGAAAATATAATGATGTTAGCGGATGGTGATGGTAGTTTTACTAAGCTATTAGGCTTAGACATGGATACGGCCAGTTTTGGTGGTATTCGTTCGCAACGATACGCCATGGTTGTCGAAAATGGCGTAGTTACACATTTAGGCGTTGAAGCGCCAAAAGAATTTGAAGTAAGTAAAGCTGAAAGCGTACTTGCCGTACTTTAGAAAATAAAGAGATTGTTATGTTAAAAAAAGAAATGGTTGACCAATTAAACAGCCAAATTAATTTAGAGTTTTATTCATCAAATTTATACCTGCAAATGAGTGCATGGTGTGAAGATAAAGGTTTTGAAGGTGCAGCGGCATTTATGCATAAGCACGCTATTGAAGAAATGCAGCATATGAACCGCCTTTTTGCTTACGTGAGTGAAACCGGTTCAATGCCGATTTTAGGCTCTATTGATGCGCCACCACATGAATTTAAATCTCTTGTTGATGTGTTTCAGGAAACGTATAAACATGAGTGTTTAATTACTGAAAAAATTAACTCTTTGGCTCATTTTGCTTTTTCTAACCAAGATTATTCAACGTTTAACTTTTTACAATGGTTTGTGTCTGAACAACACGAAGAAGAAACATTATTTAAAAGCATCATCGACAAAATCGAATTGGTTGGCAACGATGGTCACGCCTTATTCTTTGTTGATAAAGATCTTGCTGAAATGGCCAAACAAGGTTCTACTTCTGCTGTACCTGAACCAGGTATGTAATAAAAGTGTCACTTGAAAAAGTAGATGTAGTAGTTATTGGGGCCGGAGCAGCCGGCCTTATGTGCGCTATTAACGCAGGTTACCGTGGTCGTAGTGTTGCGGTAGTCGACATGGGTAAAAAAACGGGCAGAAAAATCATTATTAGTGGTGGCGGTCGTTGTAATTTTACCAATCAACACGCCGAGCCAAGTAACTATCTTTGTAGTAATCCTCACTTTGTTAAGTCAGCTCTTAGTCGCTATACCCAATACGATTTTATCGATATGGTTGAACGACACGGAGTTGAATACCATCATAAAACGTTAGGGCAATTATTTTGTGATGATTCAGCCCATAATATTGTTGATATGTTACTTACTGAATGTGACTGGGCCGGAGTGGGTATTCACTTACAGTCTGAAGTTCATAAAGTAAGTAAGACTGATGATGGCTATATAGTTACAACCAACGGTAAGGACTTTCAGTGCCAATCGTTAGTGGTCGCATCTGGTGGTTTAACCATGCCAAAACTTGGTGCTACCCCGATAGGTTATAAAATTGCTGAACAATTTGGTTTAAATGTTTTACCTACTTGCGCCGCTTTGGTTCCTTTCACTTTGCATGATCAAGACAAACAACGTTTTGATGGATTATCGGGCATTAGTGTCGATAGTATTGTTACCAGTGAAGATGGCACCAGTTTTAGAGAAAATATTTTATTTACTCATCGCGGCTTATCTGGTCCGGCAATATTGCAAATATCCTCTTTTTGGCAAGCAGGGCAAGTCGTTAGTATTAATTTAATACCTGATTATGACCTTGAACAGCGTTTGCAGGATATTCGTCAAGAAAGTCCACAACGCGCGTTAAAAACAGCCCTAAGCCATTTGCTTCCTAAGCGCTTAATTGAGCGTTTATATGATGCAAATGAATTGCCTGATAAACCAATGAACCAATTAACTCATCAAGAGTATAAAGACATTGCTAACTACTTCCATAATTGGCAAATAAAACCAAATGGCACAGAGGGCTATCGTACTGCTGAAGTGACTCTGGGCGGCGTCGACACCGATGAGTTATCATCAAAAACCATGGAAAGTAAAAAAGCCCCAGGCTTATATTTTATTGGCGAAGTGGCTGATGTTACCGGTTGGCTAGGTGGTTACAATTTCCAATGGGCTTGGTCAAGTGGTTGGGCTGCAGGGCAGGTCGCATAGTCTTGTGTAATGACAAAAAAGATTGCCCGTAAGCAAAAAAGTTTGCCCGTTAGAGCTATAAATGACAAAAAAGTTTGCCCGTAATGGTGTGGTTTTATAGTAATCATCATTAAATTAAGAACTTATAAATATACTATAATTAAAGTAGGCTAACTAGTAGGAAGTCAGTATGCCTAAAGGTAGAAAATTAGAATCCATTGCGGATTATCAAAGAGCCCTAAAAAACAAATATGGTTTAGGGCAAGGTAGTAAATATAAGCCCTGGCTTAGGGTACAAGATGTAAAGTCTAGAGGCACTAGGTCCCAGATATTTGGTCGGAAGACAAATAGAGAACATCATCTAATGTCTTTGCTCGAATCCGAGCTTTTTTATTTAATTGAATTCTCAGATCGGGTTACCGATATCAGAGAACAGTTTCCTATTTTACCGTTAAATTATTCTCAGAAAGTCGCAAAGACATTAGGTGTAGAACACCCTAAACACCCTAAAACCAAAGAACCAATTGTTTTAACTACAGACTTACTTTTGACTGTCGACTCTGAATCAGGGCAATATTTTCATGCCATCTCCGTAAAGCCTGAGGAAGAAGCTGGTGTAGATAGAGTCCTTCAAAAAGTAGAAATTGAAAGAATATGCTGGGAATTAATGGGAGTAAAGTTTAGCTTTTACGTTGGAGATGATTTAAGAAGAATCCAAAGTGAAAATATTGCTTGGGCTACATTTCCATTTAGAAAGGGGCCTTCATATTTTTCTTTTGAGCTTGTTACGTCGGCTTTATCTTTATTGAAGAAAAAACAATATTACAAAGAAGATTTATGTGAAAAATTTATTAAGAATAATATAGTTAATAGAGATGAGTCTCTCTTATTGTTAAAGTACCTAATTAGTGAAAAATTTATTGAGGTTGATTTGAATTATTCACTTGGTGAGTCTGATGTAATAGACATAAGAAACATAGCCTTCGAACAGCGGAGGTTTGCATATGAAAATTTTTAGGAACAGTGTTTGGCTTTGTTTAAACTTTGAATTGCTCGATTGTTGCCGTTATAGAGTTTTAGATATTTTTCCTACCAATGATTGCATAATACTTTTTAAAGTTGATACTGATTCGGTCGCTGTTCGTCCGATAGCTATATCATTAGAAAGTTTTAAAAGTGGATTGAAAAACAAAGAAATAACAAGCTCTGAGTATGTTTTGCCTAATTTTATGTTACAGAGTGAAGATAATGCCTCTACTGACCACATTGCGAAGAGAGATAGTAATTACGAAATTATAAAACCTCTAATTTCAGATTCTGAATTTCTATTTAACTACGCTACTAAGAAAAGATTCTCACAGTTGGCTCAATATTCTCAACAGATTCGCGTTGACAGGAAAAGCATTACAAGGCTTTTGACTAAATATTGGCTCTACGGACAAAGTATAATGTCGTTGCTACCCGCATATTCAAACAGTGGGGGATTTGGAAAGGATAAAACGGTCTCAAATAAAGATCTTGGTGCCCCAGTAAATCCTCGAACTCTCGCAGTAGAAAGATATAAAAAATTTATACTCACTGACGACATAAAGGCTAAATTTAAGCTATCTCTAAAAAAGTATTACCTAAAAGAGACAGGAATAAGTTTAGTTAAAACCTATGAACAATTTCTAAGGGATCATTTCGAGGATGAGCTCAGAGTATCAAATCTAGAAGGTCGCCCTCCTTATATTCCAACAATAAAACAGTTCAGATATTGGACAAATAAGCTTTTTTCTAAAGATGAAATTACTTTGAAAAGAACCTCTGAAAATGACTATTTAAGGAACAAAAGAGGAGTGTTAGGTAGCGTTATAGACAAAAGCTTTTTACCTGGTACCACCTTCGAAATAGACGCAACAGTAGCTGATGTTCATATTGTTTCTGAATTTGGAACTCAATATGTGCTGGGTAGGCCGACAATCTACATGATAGCTGATAGAGCAAGTAGGATGATCGTTGGTATGCATGTATCTCTTTTTCATGCATCTTGGAGAGCTGCCAGACAAGCGATTGCGAATTGTTTTATTGAAAAAACTCAATATTGTCGTGAATTTGGTGTGAACATTTCATCTCCTGACTGGCCATGTTTTCATGTTCCGAGAAATTTGATGTGTGATAACGGCGAAATGATTGGTTTAAAGCCGAAAGATGTAGTAACGCCAATGACTTCTTTGTTGTTTGGTCCGCCCTACCGACCTGAGACTAAAGGTGTTATTGAAAGAAGTTTTAAGATTATTAATGATGATAGCTTGCATGAACTTTTAGGGAATACTCGTTTGGGGACGGTAATCAGAGGTCGAAGAGATCCAAGAAAAGATGCTTGTCACACACTTAAGGAAGTCACAACCATTATCATTAAGTCAGTTCTAGAACATAATAGGAGCATTTTGAAAGAGCTTGGGTATTCGAGCTCGTTATTAGTTGAGAACGATTTAACTCCAACTCCCGCAAATTATTGGAAGATTCATCTAGCTAAACAAAAACAAGATCTTAAATTAGCCAATGAAGATGAAGTCATTGCAGAAATTCTTCCACCAGCCGAAGTTAGTATGACTAGAAATGGCATTGAGTTTAATGGTCTGTATTACTCATGCTCTGAAGTACTTGAAAAAAGCTTGGCTTCAATAGCTCGGACTAGTGGAAGGTGGAGGCTCGAAGCCAGAATAGATGAAAATACCACGAACTATATTTATGTAAAGCTAGAACCGAAAGGTAAGTTTTTACGTTGTGAACTTTTATCTCGTAGCCGGATGTTTGCTAATAAGACAATGATTGATGCTGACTTTATGCAAGACTGGGTTGAAATTAAGAAAGAGTTAAACCCCGTTAGCATAGAGTCAATAGATGATATGAAACAGCGCAAGCAATCGAAGAAGGAGGCAAAAAAACGACTTAAGGCTAGTCCTAAAATACCATTTTCACAAAAACGAAAAAATATTAGGCAAAAAAGAAAAGATGAACTTCTTAGTACAACTAATGTGATTACCTCTGATAACAGGTGTGAAGCAAAAGTTATAACACAGCAATCTACTGTTGCTGAGGTAGTAGCGCTGCCAATAGGTAGGGCTAGGAAAAATAGGAGTAGTAATGAAAACGATTAAGGCGATATATAATGAAGCCATTCTACCTGAACATAAAGGTAACCCTTTAATTGAGGCTCTTCCTCCTAAATTACCTTGGCTAAATGTTATGGAGCTGTTTAGTCATTACCCTGACTATGCCGAAGAAATATCTGACCATCCTGATCCATTGGTTCGAGATGAGTATTTGGTAAGGATAGACCGTTTAAGGCAACCTTTAACCGATTATCAGACATGCTTTAGGGCAATAGAAAGAAGTCTCAAAAATGGCTATTCTACAAAAAATCCATTAACACCTACTACTGCGCAATATTTGCATTATTTTGTCGATGAACAGCCAGAAATTGAGCCAGATTCAGGACGATTTACACCTAAAGGAGAGGGCCTTACTCTAATTGGAGAGAGTGGAATTGGGAAAACAACAATGCTAGAGCAAGTGTTGAGTTATTTTCCGAATGTCATTGTTCACGACGGCTATAAAGGTACTAATTTAGACTTTTCTAAACAAGTTGTGTGGGTAAAAGTTGACTGTCCTCAAAATTCTAGCGTAAGAGATCTTTGTGAAGAAATATTGTGGTCATTAGATCTATCTCTTGATAGACCAAGAACTAGGCCAGAAAAATTAATTGGTTCGCTAATACGTCAAATTGAGCAGGTAATGAAAGCTAGTTTTTTGGGTATGCTTGTCATCGATGAAATGCAAAATTTGACATTCAAGAAAACTAAAGGAGAAGATAATCTGCTCAAATTTTTGCACAGGCTTGTAAATAAACTTGGTATCCCAATATTTTTTTGTGCGAATCCACCATTTAACCTCTCTTTAATCAAAGAGCTCAAAAATGCACGTCGTGCAGAAAGTTGCTACCACTATCACATGTCTCCTCTTTCTATTGATAGTGATTCTTGGAAAGTATTTATTCAACAACTGTGGAATTATCAATGGACAAACGTTTTTACTGAATTAACAGATGAACTGAATAAAAAGATTTTCGAATTATCTGTAGGAAATATTGACATGGCATGCCGCACGTTTAGGGAAGCTCAGAGATTACTTATTGGCAGTGTTGATGAACGTTTAACTAAAGCCTCCCTTGAAGCAGGAAATGCAATCGCTTGTAGCCTGTCTCGACAAACACAACAGGTTATCGACTTAAAAACAGCAATTACTCTTCCTGTTGGCAAAAAACGAACTCAAAAAGTACAATCTAACAGTAATAGTATGAAAGTTGATAAAACGGGCGATGTTTCTAAACCACAGCACTCTGAATTTGCAGTCCAAATTCAAGAGTTGATGGGCCTAGTCGATTTGTCTAACGAAATTGAAGATATGGATTTGATGCAACGCTCTAAAAATTTTGAAAGCCAAATGGAGTATTTAAGTCATGCGGGCGTCCTTTTGGAAGACCCCCTTTCTGAGTTTGGCTAAAATGTTAATTACTGAAGCTTTGCCTGGAGAAAGTCTCTATAGCCGTTATATAAGACATATGACACTTTGGCATATGCCTGCGAAAGCATTTTTACAGACTTTAGTAGGAAATAACCGCGCTAGTATTCATCCTTATATCACTGTAGGTGCTACAAATGCGGCTGAGTTTTATAGTCAAAATTATAATAAAATTATTAGTGAGCAAACTCTTGCACCATTGTTTGTTCACTTTTCTCATAAACGTAAAAACAAAATTTATAAATATTTGTTATTAAATGATTCAGGTAGGGCAATTCGGAACTGTCAGCTCCCTAATTTTAGAGAATCTGAAAAGCTTTCTCTAAAATACTGTCTTGTTTGTGTACACAATGATATTAAAAAATATGGTATTTCATATTGGCATATAGCCCATCAAGTACCAGGAATAAATTCATGCTATAAGCATCAAATATCATTATTACATCTCTCACTTCCCTGTAGACCACATATTAAAATGGGATTACTGCCGAGTTTAATCGGAGATGCCAAAGCAAGTACAAAAGAAAGTTTTTTACTTGCACGTTATGTATATAGTCGTTTACAGAATATTGTTAATATTGGCAGACCATACAATATTAATACGCTGCTAGAGAAGCTTCGTCGTACGGGGTTTATAAGAGAAAACAATCGTGTTCTGAGAGCAGAGTTAACATATGAATGTTTTCATCTTAGTCGCAAATTACAACACTCAAGTGTAGGGTTACTCCCAAGGTCAGATACTGACTTTAACTACTTCTCATATTTGTTATGCAATCAACATCCACAACACCCATTTAAATACTTGTTTCTTGAGTTTTGGTTAACTTTTTTCTGCAAAACCAAAGTTAAACCTGTACTAGAAGTTACAGCAGTTGATAATACAAAACAGCAAACGATTTTAAAAAACAAGTACTTAGATTTACTTCGAGGAGGCTTATCATTAGCAAAAATCAGCCAAAAAACAGGAAAAAGTAGATGTTATTTAAAACTCTTAGCATTGAAGAATAAGATTTCAATCAATATGAAGCCTAGATTGATAACTACAGAGGTCGTGAAGGGGGTTCTGAAGATGGCCTATAAAGGTTTTCACCGGAAAGCTATAGCTAAACATTTTAAGATATCAACCGGTAGCATATCCCAAATAATATCTGCTGAATCTGGATTAGTGCAAAGGAGAAGGCGGGCTAAATTTGAATCTCGAAGGCGAAAGTATAAAGCTCAAGTTTTAAAGTGGATAGCATTAGAACCTTCTGATAGTAAAAAGTATATAAGAAAATATCTACCTTATGCTTATTCGTGGCTGTATCGTCATGAAAGGAAATGGTTGTACCAACAACTTAACTTTTAACAGTTATTCTAGATTTCATATGTAATTTTAAATTTAATTTTATACTTGGACTCTTAACGAGCTGGATGATTCAGAATTGCTAAAAATACAAAAAGATGAATTAATACACAGTTTCATTTATCGAACCCAGAAAATAAATGGCATATTACAGTATCACAATATACTTACAGCAGTTGGGATGTGGCATGATAAAATAGGTATTCTACCTGAAACTTTGAAAGTATACGGTACAATTGATGAGCCATCTATATTGAACAGTCTTCGTATAATTGGGATGGCAAATACACCTAAAAGATTGTTTGAATATCCATTTGGTTTTGCAAATGACTTACGCAACTTTTTATTTGGAAGGTCAATTAGAATGAAGAACTCTGCTGCTCACGGAATTCGAGTGACTTTTTGCCCTTGCTGTATAGAAAAAAATATTAAGAAGCTAGGCTTTGCATATTTCAAAATACACTGGTTTAACAATACTTATTGTACAGTGCACCATTCCCCATTGTATGAACTAAAAACAAGCTTTTATTCTAGAGCTAAAGCAATTAAAGCCATCGACATAATATTGCGCGGTAAAATTCCACAGGATGCAAGCATTATTACTCAGCATAATGATTTGAAGGTAATACAACAGAATAATGTAAACAATCATTTCGCTGGATGCTTTACTAGAGAGTTAAATAAGAAGTTTCCATGGCCGGTTAATTTTGATGATAATTCTTGGGATATGTCATCGGATGAAATAGCTGAGATTCAAGATAACTTTGAATATTTACACAAACGCTACCCCTATACTCTTGAAAGGATTTTTAAAAATAAAGCTAAAGTTATTGATGTATTGCTAGGGGTATTTAATAGAAATGCTATTAGTGGTAAGGTTATAAAACTTAGAAGCTCAAGCTGTCAAATTTGCACTAACTATAATTGTATTCTTAATCTGACGATTAAACGTCCAACCCCGTCTTCTCAGCTTGCAGACTTATGTACACAAAACCAGTTTGCTCTATTAGACTCACTCGGAGCCTCACCCAGATATAGAAATAAAAATCTAGAGGAAAAGGCTGCTCATATGTCGCTCGAAGATAAAATTAAAGTTGTAGGTACAAAAGGAGAAGAAAGGTTACAGCTTGAGAAAAAATGGTCAATCGAACTTGAAGAGAAATTTCTTTTTAGGGGATGGTTTGATGAGTCTCTAATGTAGTTATTTGATAAATAAGGTATTGATAGTTGTTGTTTGTAAGGGGGTAAACATTATCGAATTTCAAGTTCTATAGATTCTTTATACAATTCGTTGGAGATTGCCCCAATAGTCAGGGGCATTTCTGAATTCCAATCGACATCAGCCTCTCGCCGTACATTAAGTTTGCCTTATCAATTAGAAGTTGCGAGCTTTTTTACTCTACTTAAAGCTACGAAATTCACGACTTAGAAGATCGAAAGCGCGAACGTAATAAAAGCTCCCTGTATAAATAATCGCGAGAAGGATTATTGAACGAATTTTATGCACAGATGTACGTGATACGTAGCTTATATCTCTTTGGCGATTTTAGTAGATTCCTTGCAAAGCTGCATGAACATTACCTAACTTAGGTTCAATAGTTTGCAGTGTATAAGTAAAGCTCGCGGCTGAAAATCGTGGTTCACAAACAATGGTTTGACTCCCATGAGTCAGTAAATGATTTCCCTTGAAGTTAATTGTGGCTAACCAGGTGTGACTTGTTATATTACTTGGTTATAAATGAGCTGGTTGTAATATTCTAAAATCGGCATGCTCCAAGAAGGAGCTTACAATCAAAAGAAATTTTACTAATGACATTCTTACATACATTATCATCCCGATTAAATCTGCTATGGTATTCGGCCTTTAACATATTTAAAAAATAGGCTTCCATCTATAGCAAATTACAACACCAACAATGTAGCCCTGATAAAAATGACATCTACTTGACATTTAATTGACATTAATTGTTCGATAATCAATTGATTTTCATAACAATTTACAAGTACCCTAAATCAAATGGATTTTGTTCTATATGCATGGTTTGCAATATATCTCTTTTTGATAAAAGTTTGATTGAATACTCTGAATATGATCGAAGTTCGCTTCATTTGACTGATTTAAACTCATATTATAAAGGGTATTTATATGAACATCACGGCATCGTCGTCTATCACTTACGATAGTCGAACATTGAGCTTTTACTCCCTCACCAGACAACTGTTTAAATACATTAATTCGTTTTATTTCATGGCTTTTTATTTTCTTTTGCTCTGCGCTACTTTTGCTGTAGAGGCGAGTAATAATAAGCTCAATGGCCTAAACCATAATCGTGTATTAGATGAATATATTGTCACATTTAACATCACAGATACCCAAGATATTAAAAGGTTAATAAAGAAATTCGGCGGTACATATAAAAAACAATTTCAATCTACGTCTGGTATTTATGTGCAAATTCCAGAGTCTAGCCTTGAAGACTTTAGCAAACACGAAAGTGTAGAGCTAGTTGAGGCAAACCTAATAGTTGAAAAAGCAAGTTATGACTGGGGACTAGATCGATTAAATCAATCCACACCTGTTTTGGATGGCAATGTGTCGACTACACTATCAGGCGATAACATTAGTGTTTATATGCTTGATACTGGTATTAACTTTGCTCATGAAGCGTTCAATGGTAATGCTACCCCCTTTTGGGATTATACCGGAGGCTCGGGCAGTGACTGTAATGGGCATGGCACTCATACAGCAGGAACTGTAAATAATGTAGTACCACTAAGTCAGCTATATTCTGTGAAAGTACTTGATTGTTCAGGTAATGCGCCATTGTCGACCGTTCTTTCAGGAATTGATGCAGTGCTATATACAGCGCCACCAGCTCAAATTACAGATGTTGTTTTTTTAGGGTTTATTAGTGCTAACAGTTCTTCCCTTGATAATGCGGTAACTAACTTAATTAGTGCCGGTTATGAAGTCGTCACAATGGCGGGGAATTCTAATAATGATGCTTGTAACTTTTCACCAGCACACCTTTCCTATGTACGTACCATTGGCTCTTTAGGGAAAAATGATGTGCCTTCTGCATTTACAAATTATGGCTCTTGCATTGATATGTCAGCCCCTGGTGAGGATATCTTATCAGCTGCTTATTTCGATAACAGTTTAGAAATCACAATGTCGGGCAGTTCAATGGCTGCAGCCTATATTACCGGAGTGCTCGCAGGCTATTTATCTCAAGGAATGACATGGGATAACTTGATGATGGATTCAATGGAGTTTCCATCATGCATGGGAGGGCCATGTAGAATCGTAGTGCTACAACAAAACAGCACACTACAGACTATTGATTATCAATATGATGCCAAAGGGCGCTTAAAGAATATTAAAAATAATGAGAATAAAGATGTGACCTACAGTTATGACGATGCAGGTAATCGCACACAAGTTAAGGAGAACTAGGCATGAAACAGTTAATTAACGCTTCTTGGCTACTATTAGTCAGCGCTCTCACGGGCCAAACCTTTGCAGAAGAAGATAACGAGTATATTAAACCGCTAGAAATCGTGACTGATATTAACGGGGTCGATTTAAACTCGGGCAAATATTACCCTCAATTTCCGGCTCTAAGTATCCCGGCTGCGCCTCGCTTATCGTTTCATACCATTCAAAAGTTTGAATCACGAGTTGATGGTACATGGTCGGCCGGAGGGAATACCCGCATAGAATCGCATTCGGTTACGTTTGGTGGTAGTACCTCAGAGTTTTTTGAATGTATTGATGACGATTGTATTCCTGAACGAAACACAGGGTCTACCCTATTCGGTAATATGTCTGGTCCTTTCTTTCTATATACGCAAGGAAGTACAGGCGTAAAGGTAAAGTACAATGTAAAAGCCGGTATTTACCCGACTAATGGGGTTCACTACCCTAATGGCACATTTTACGCGAGTGAAATTACTTACCCGGACGGGGAAGTAATTTCCATAGATTATACTCAAAACCCATCTAATTATGACCAACGACCGAATAAAGCAACGAGTAGCTTAGGCTATGAAATGGCGTTTACCTATCAATCGAATAGTAACGGCTCTCTTTGGGCGGTAATAAAGCGTGTAACTATTGCTAAGACAAGTGCACCGAGCGTTATTTTAGCGGAAAATAACTATTCTAGCTCTAATGGTACGGTAACAGATGCTTTAGGAAGAACGTGGGATTATACCGGCTTTACGAATAGCTTATACCTACCAGAGCACGCGACTAATTTTAGTTATAAATTACCGTCTAATAGCGCTAATAACATTTCTGTAAGCTCTGCATATTTACCTTATGATGATGAGACACACGCTAATTTTGTGACAAGCGTTACTCGTAATGGTGAAACGTATAATTACAGCTATACACCAACAAGCGGTATCCAATACGACCCGAAAAAACAATTTACTCAAATCGATATTACCGGGCCAGATAATTATCAGCGCACAATTAAATTAAATGCGTCGAGTGGTAAAAGCAAAAGCGTACAAGTTGCCAGTGATACGGGCAGCTTAGGTAATGAAACGCTTTACGAATATAACCTTAATAAGCAGCTAGAGAAAATCACGTACCCAGAAGGTAATAGCGTCAATATTTATTATGATGGTAACGGTAATATCACCTCGAAACACGTTCATGCTAAACCGGGCTCTGGTCTTGCCTCTATCGTTACTACTGCTAATTATGATTTAAGTCTACCGGGTTTAAACGCCTTTAGACCGACCTATACGGTAGATGCAAATAACAACCGTACTGATTATACCTTTGATTCACTTCACGGCGGTATGCTCACCAAGCTAGAGCCAGCAGGTCAAAATGGCATGCGTAGATTAACAACCAATACTTATACCTCAATAGGTGGTTATGACCGGTTAACCAAAACCTCAATATGCAGTGGCTCAGAGTGTGGGACTAGCAAAGAGTTTATTACCGAATATACGTACTGGAATAATACTCACATAGTCGAAACCGTTACCGAGCGAAACTACGGTAATACTCTGAATAAAACAACTACGTATACTTATGATGGTGCCGGAAATAAATTAAGTGAAGACGGTCCGTTATCCGGGTTAGATGATGCGACGTATTATCGCTATGATACTACGGGCAGAATGACTTGGGAAATATCACCGGTTAATCAACAAGGCGTTAGGGTCGCGAGTAAAACAACGTATCGAGACCAAGATAATCAACCGCTTAAGGTTGAGCAAGGGACACTTTCATCAAGTACAGACACGACCTTAGACGTTAATTTAACGACAAATTACACCTATGACAGTAACGATATGCCGGTTAAAACAACGGTAAACTCTGATGCTGCTACGGAGTCTGTCACGCAAACCTCGTATACGCCTCGTAACTTAGTCGATTGTCAGGTTATACGTATGAATCCGGCTATATTTGCCAGTTTACCAGGTTCAGCGTGTAGTTTAGGTACTGCCGGGACTTTTGGTAGTGACCGTATTACTAAAAATACTTATGATAACAATGGCCGAGTGACTAAAACTATTTCTGGGTATAATACGATTGATGAAGCAATTGATATTGAAATCGCCTATACCGGCAATGGTCAAGCCGACTATAAAAAAGACGGTAACGGCAATTTAACGAATTATACCTATGATGGAGTTGATAGGTTAAGTCGTACAACCTTCCCGGATAACACGTATGAGCTAAATACGTATGATACCAATGGAAATGTGGAAACCTTGCGTAAACGTGACGGAGTCGTCCTTACGCATACCTATGATGCGTTAAACTTAAAAACTCAAACGACAATCCCGAATGAATCTGCGCTTGTCTTTACCTATGATAATTTTGATAGACCTAAAACGTCTACTCGCGACTCTAGCGTTGTAAGTAATACCTATGATGATTTAGGGCGTTTGTTAACGTCTACCACCAATAATAAAACCCTAAGCTATTTATATGATGTTGCAGGTAGACGTATACGCCTAACGCATCCGGACGGATTCTACATAATCTATGATTATGACAGTTCAGGCGCATTAACCGCGATTAAAGAAAGTGGTACTAAAGAACTTGTAGGATATGATTATAACGAGCTTGGTCAATTGGTGAGTATGACCCGTAACAATGGGGTTGTATCAACACTTGACCATGATGAATTAGGGCGTTTAACAGACTTTGCTCATGGGTCGATTAACGCGTCAAGTTTTAACTACAATCCGGCGAGTCAGATAACCTATCGAACTGCGAGTAATGCGAGTTTTCAAATATCTATCCCGAGTGTAGGAGAGCAAGCCTATACCCCGAATAACCTTAATCAATACACTAACGTTGCTGGTAATAGCCTAAGTTATGATTTGACCGGTAATTTGATTAATTACGATGGGTGGACGTATGACTATAACGCGCATAATCGATTAATATCAGCCGATAAGACGGGAACGGATTTAGATTTAACTTACGACCCTACGGGACGCTTAGAGAGTTTTACGTTAAACACTGTTAAAACCAATTTTTTATATGATGGTGACGAGCTTGTCGCGGAATATAACAGTAGCGGTACGTTAATCAATCGCTATGTTCATGGCGTAGGCGTAGACGACCCACTAGTGTGGTACATTGGCTCAGGCACAAGCGAAACCCGTTATTTACTCGCAAATGCACAAGGCTCAATCATAGCAGAAACCGATAGCAGTGGCAGTGTCGCAAACATTCATGGCTACAGCGCGTTCGGCGAGCCGGATAATGTCAGTGATGCGCGTTTTAGGTATACTGGTCAAATATTGTTGCCTGGTACAGAGCTTTATTACTACAAAGCACGGATTTATCATCCAAAACTAGGTCGGTTTATGCAAACAGACCCGATTGGTTACGATGATGGGATGAATTGGTATGCTTATGTTGGGAATGATCCGGTTAATAATGCTGACCCAACAGGGAAGTTTCTGATAGGTGCTGGAGTAGGATTTGCACTAGATTTGACTGTACAATTGATAGCTAATGGTGGAGACATAACCAAAGTCGATCCAGTTCAGCTAGCGGGCGCGACTGCAATGGGAGCAATAGGTGCCGGTATTGGTGCTCAGATCGCAAAGGCATCTAATGCAATTTCAGCAGCAACAAATAGTACTAAATTAGGTAGTGCAGTGAATGTAACCGCAAATACCGTAGCAGGAGTTACAACGGAGGGAGCCGCATCGGCTGTTAAAATTACGGTTGATGCAGTTGCAGGGACTAATTACGGTGAAGGTACTTCAGATAAAGTTGTAGGCTCTATCGGTGGTAGTGCTCAGAACGCTGCTGTGAATGAAGTAGTAAGTCATGCTACAGGTCAATCAAAATTAGGACAAGTAGCTGAAATAGGTGTTAAAGCTGTTGCAGCTATTACAGGCGCTTTAAAAGATGAAAAAAAGTAAAATTAATTTAAAACTAATCTTAAGAAGATATTCATACTTCTCGACTTTTGTGCTGGTGGTGGCAATTGGCTCGTTTATATCTCATTTCACGCTAGAAGACTTTTCTTGGAAAGTCTTCATAATTAGTATCTCAGCTGTTATTGGTTGTGCTAGTGTCACCCTATTGCCAGTTGATATAATAAAAGCTAGAAAAGATCGAAGGATGTGTGAAAGGGTAAATCTTGATTTTGATAAATTTAGTATGATGAAAGAAGTGGATAAAGAAAGTATTAGGAAAGAATATTGTGAATAAACATAACTGATTATTTTGAATCCAAAGCTTCGCTAGTCGGGGCTTTTTATTAGCATAAAGAAGATTGATTCAATTGTATTTTTTAATGAAATAGAGATATATATACTGTCACTAAGAGCTATTAACTAAGTTCATTACAAATGGAGTCGAATTTGAGCGATGTAAACAAAGGAATAATTGATTGGGTTAATGCCCAGCCGTACTGGGTGCAATTAGCAGTATCAAAGGTCTATGGGCAAACAGAGATTAAAAACGAGCTTATCGATGAACTGCTTGCTCTATTGAAAACGCCTGAAGGTCAATCAAAAGATACACAAGTCGATTTAACACCATTTTTTAAAAGCGCCTTTGATGATAATGGTGATATTCGTATTCATTCCATTGGAGAAATTGAAGGTATTGATGCGTTAGCACCTCGAACTCCACTTCCATTTGCACATAATTTATCGGTTATTTACGGTAATAACGGATCTGGTAAATCAGGGTACGCTCGAATTCTAAAAAAGTTGTGCGGCAAGCCAAATGCGGCAGAACTTCAACCAAACGTATTCAAAGAGTTACCTCAGAATAGACAATGTAAAGTCGAAGCTTCAATAAATGGTGATGATAAAACCTTCTTATGGCAGGCAAATGAAAATCCCGCTCAAGAACTTACCACAGTTGATGTTTTTGATAGTCAGACGGGTTTTTTCTATATAGATAAAGAGCAAGAAATTAATTATGTCCCAAACGAAGTGGCACTTTTCGAGCAATTAGTTTCTATTTATCAACAACTGCAACAAAAGCTTAAGGGAGAGTTAGGGGCTATAGGTTCTGTACTTCCCGCAAAGCCTGCTGATTATGGAGACACGAAATACATTAAGGGAATGTTTGAACGCTTAAAGCACGATACAGATATAAATACTGTAGAAGAATTCTATAAATTTTCAGTTGAAGATAAGGCCGCTTTGGTACAACTAGGTGAGCGATTATCAGCTTCGCCAACTGACTTAGCAGTAAAGAAACAAAAGCGGAAAACTCAACTCGAAAATATACTTAATAATGTGATGAAGGCTGCCAAACATGTCTCTAATATTTCAGTTGAACGTATTAAACAGTTGGAACTAGACGCTAAGACAAAACGAGAAATAGCTCAGCAAGGTGCTAATGCAATTGTCACAGAAACAAGTTTTGATGGTTTTGGCACAGAAATATGGAAAGCTATGTGGGAAGCTGCGAGAAATTACTCTAAACGTAGTGCTTACCCTGAAGCTGAATATCCTTATGTAGAACAAGGTTCCAAATGTGTTTTATGTGAACAAGAACTTGATGAGTCAGCAAGGAAACGGTTAGAAAAATTTGAAAGCTATGTTGCGGGTGAGCTTGAGTCGTCTGCTACGCTTGCAGAAACTGCTCTTAAGGATGTTTTGGATAAACTACCAACAAAACCAGAAGAGCAAACTATTGTAATGTCTCTTCAAGCCGCTCAATTGGATGAACGTGAATGGCTTCCCATATTTAAAGGTGTTTGGGGGAATATTCAAGATGTCGTTTCCAATGCAAAGGATAAAGAGCGAGAAATACACAAATATTATGATCTTGCCCCCGACACTTTCAAACCCATTCAATCCATCATTGAGAGTTTAGAGCAAGAGGTAGAACAACATCAAAAAGATGCTGTGGAATTTGATAAAAATAACCTGATTAATCACATTAACGAATTGAAGTCTAAAGAATGGGCTAGTAGCTATGTTGATGCTGTTAAAGATGAAATATCAAACCTTAAGGAGAAACAAAAAATTAGCGAGTGGCTTAAGTCAGTTAATACGGCAGCAGTTTCAAAAGAAGCTGGGCGAGTATCTGAAATCTTAGTAACTGAAGCGTTTGTTGACAGGTTCAACAATGAGTTAATTCTCCTAGGTGCGTCAAAAGTAACGGTAGAACTTGTAAAGACTAGGCCAAAGCTTGGACGTGTTTATCATAAAGTTCAACTTCAAGGACTAAATCATCAGCATAGTCGAAGTAAAGCAATGAGTGTTTTAAGTGAAGGTGAACAAAGAATAGTATCTTTGGCAGCATTTCTTGCTGATGTTGGAAGTAAACCTAATTCAGCTCCTTTTATTTTTGATGATCCTATATCGTCATTAGATCAAACCTATGAAGAGCACACTGCAAAGCGATTGGTTTCTTTGAGTGAAAATAGGCAAGTCATTGTGTTTACTCATAGGCTCAGTTTGCTAGGTCAATTGATTGACAATGGTAATGCTGAATGTCGATATATTAGAAGGGAGCCATGGGGGTGTGGTGAACATGGTGATATTCCACTTTTCGGTAAAAAGCCTGTTAATGCTGTTAAAGACCTTAAAAATAACAGGCTTAGCGTTGCAAGAAAAATGTATGATTCGCATGGATTTGATAACTACTATCCCTTGGCAAAAGCAATTTGTAGCGACTTTAGAATTCTTTTAGAAAGAATTGTTGAGACAGAACTTCTGGCTGATGTCATCAAGAGACATAGGCGAGATATTCATACTAAAAATAAAATTAATTTACTGGCAAAAATTACGAAAGATGATTGCGAACTTATTGAAAAATTGATGAGTGATTTTTCGTGTTTTGAGCATAGTCAATCAGACGAGTCTCCGGTAGAGATACCAGAGCCAGATATATTAGAAAGCTATTTGGATAGTATTATCATCTGGCATGAAGCTTTTAAAACGAGAGTGCATTAACCTTAAAATATGGCGCTAACTCCTAAAGTTTTCTCTCAATTTCAAAGCCAGCGGAAGCTGGTTTTGTCTTCTTAAGTAAAAATAAATCTTTTACCCACCATTAAAAGCTAGAACAACTTCGATTTTTTGAAGTGGTAAATTTATTTCGCAAAGGTGGTAAAACTTTTTCGCTGAGATGGAAAGGTTTTATCGGAAAGCTGGTAAAGTAGGTGCGGAATATACACATATAAGCAATAGTGTCAAAGTTACTTTAGAAATGATATGTTTTTTAGTGTATGGGTAGCTATTCTCATTTATCTTATTACTTATTTGTGGACAAAATCGGAATTGAATTTATGAAAATATTAACGGATAAGCTTATTGTTGATGCTGTTAACTGCCTTTGGTGTGTTGATGCATGTCCTCCGACAACTGAGCGTGTAGTAAAAGAAATTCATCATTTTGATTTAAAGCGCGTCAGGGGGGCTTTAGAAAGGGCGGCTGAAAGAGGAAAACTTATATCATCTAATGGCTATTGGACGCCTACTAGAAAAGGGATTTAGAACAAACCTTCTACGGGCAAATTATTTTGTAACTTTTAACTCTTACGGGCAAACTTTTTTGTCATTTCACAAGTCTCTGATTTAATAAGACCTGATGATAATCATAGTTATGTTTCTAGTGCTCCTTAAGTTTGGGTATCTGGCAGAATTGAATCTAAAAATTTAGATAAGTAACAGGAAACAGCATGAAATTTAAAAAAAAGCAGCATAGAGATATATTTGAAGTTTTTAAGATGATCTTTGGTTTAATGTTTATTTTTTCCGCTATAAGAACAGGAATTAATATATCCAATGATGGATTTGAATATATTACTATAGGTAGCATTTTATTAGGTCTACTGATCATGTTTATTGGTTCGCTTATTGCTTCTTGGGCGATTATTTATTTTGGTGATAAAGGAAATTAGTATATTTTTGAATCCAAAGCCTTGCTAGTCGGGGCTTTGATTCAACCTCGCAATCAATAAAGTTTGCTCTCAATCTCAAAGTCAGCGGAAGCTGGTTTTGCCGTTTTAACCGTTAATAAAAAATCACCTTTCTAAAAACTGTTAATCAAATACTTCATCTTTGGTTTTTATCAGAGGAGGTAAATTTATTTCGTAAAGCTGGTAAAAGTCAATTAGCGCTATTTGCGCACAGCGTGTGTGCTTGCTACCCGAAAAGAACGATTATATATCCGAACATGCAAAGTTGGTTAATGAACTGTTAACATAAACGAAAACGGGACCTTTTAATCCTTATTTTCTGATCAGTTGACGTAAACCAATGAAATTATTTCAAAAGCACAATAATAAAAACGTTCAAGTTAAAGGCGTTGCTAAAATCTCAATAGTACTAGCTTTGTTGTACACGCTGGCAGGCAACGCTAGCGAAGTCGATACTACTATTGAGAGAATAACCATATCCAACTCACGTTCAGCACAAGTATTAAATGAGGTCCCTCGCGCTATTGAGTTGATAGACACTGAAGATATAGAACGTGTGCAAGTTGATCATATACAACAAGTACTCAATCAAGAGGCGGGGGTTTTTCTTAACCGTAACTCAGGACAAGAAATGTTATTAGCTATACGCTCACCTGTATTAACAGGGGCTGGTGCTTGTGGCAGCTTTTTAACATTGGAAAATGGTATTGCCCTGCGGCCCAATGGCTTTTGTAATGTTAATGAGCTGTTTGAAAGTCATTATGAAATGGCACAAAGAATAGAAATAATTAAAGGTCCTACGTCAGTATATTACGGTAGTAATGGTTTACATGGGGCTATTAATATTATTCAGCCAGCATCTTTAACACGATCACCATTTATTAAAGCAACATTTGGAGAATGGGATTACAAACAATTATCTTTTTTAGCCAATAGCGATAATGTAGCTATCTCATCTTCATTATCACACGATGGCGGCTATCGAGATGATTCGGGATTTGATCAACAAAAAGTTTCGTTAACACACCTTTATCAAGCTGATGAGTTTGATTTAGAAACCTTTATTACTGCAACCAATTTAAATCAAGAAACAGCTGGCTATATTGTTGGCAAAGATAGTTACAAAGATGAAGAAATACGGAAGTCGAACCCAAACCCTGAAGCTTATCGAGATGCAAGTGCGATTAGGCTCTCTCAACGGTATTCCTTTTCCAATGGTTTAGTTATTTCCCCTTTTGCCAGATATAGTGAAATGGAGTTTTTACAGCATTTTATTCCAGGTAAACCCGTAGAAAAAAACAAACATCATAGCTTTGGATTACAGAGCCAATATCAAATTAAGCTTATGGATAACACCATAATAAACCTAGGTTTGGATGCCGAGTATGCAGAAATAGCGTTAGTTGAGGAGCAGTTTTCTCCAACCGAAGGCTCTGCATTTTTACAAGCCACAATACCTGTAGGAAAACATTATGATTACGAAGTTGAGGCTACAACCCTAGCGTCCTTTGTCAGTTTACAACATCCATTATCGAGTCAATGGCAAATTGATACTGGTATACGACTTGAATCCATTACTTTCGATTATCAAAACAAAATGAATACAGGTAGGGTTGATGAACAAGGTAATACGTGTGGGTTTGGTGGATGTCGCTTTAATCGTCCTGAAAATAGTAAAGATGAATTTACTATTGCATCACCGAAACTCGGGTTAATTTATAATAATGAAAGTTATTCTGGATACGTTAATGTCAGCCACGGTTTTAGAGCGCCACAAGCAACAGAGCTGTATCGATTACAACGAGAGCAAATGACGTCGGAATTAGAGGCTGAAGAATTAATTGCACTAGATGGTGGTTGGCAGACTTCATTCTCAGGAGCACAGCTAAATTTATCCGCTTACAAGTATGAAAAATCAAATGTTATTTTACGTGATAACGATTACTTTTATGTAAGTGATGGAGAAACTGAGCATACAGGTATTGAACTTTCTTTAGATGCCCCGTTATTAGATTCCATTAACTTAAAAAGCAATATTAGTTACAGTAAGCATCAATATAAAAATAACCCCAATTTAAGTGACCAAAATATCATTGATAATGATATTGCTAATGCACCTAGATGGCTTGCTAATATATTTGCAAGCTATCAGCACACGCAGTGGCAATTTGAATTACATGGCCAGTTTGTTGGAAAGTACTATTTAAACGCAGAAAATACGTCGAAATACTCAGGCCACACCTTAGTGCATGCACGAGCAAAATACGAATACTTAACTGATTTAAGTTTCTTTTTTAATTTAGAAAATTTACTCGATACTGATTACGCCGAAAGAGCTAACTACACTAGCTTTACTCAAGAACGATACTTTCCTGGTATGCCAAGAAATATCAAATTTTCAGTGTATTATAGTTTTTAGTAATGGCTACCCTTTTAATGAGCACGCATAATTTAAATGGAATCATTTCTAATTCAGCTAGGATTTATGTCTGCTGTGCGAAGCTTCTGGCTAAATTTACATGTAAGCGACATAACTAAATCATATCGCCTACATCATTTGTATGCCTGACTAGCTATATTCGTGGTAACCACATTCCTAATGAAGCAGCAACAATACCACCAGCCATTGCCAAGGTTAATAAGACAAGAGTAACAGACATGATTATCTTATGGTGATTGTTAGTGCTATCTGACGCTTTAAAGTATAACTGTGCAACTGCCAATGGGATAAGGTACTGTGCAAAGCCTAAAAATGTTAAAAATGGGCCTTCAAATGTTTTTGGGTCAAACCCTACTGGTGCTTGATGAATCATTAGCCAGAGCATTAAACCAATACGGAAAAACCACACTCCACCCATAACAATGAACAGTCTAATTGCCCAACGACGGTGTGTTTTTATATCCCTTTTGATAGCAAAATAAACGGCTAAGCTTGCAAATGCCATTATTAAAATCGCGTTTAAGCTAATACTGTATTTACCAATCTCACCACCCGCTACTCCACGAGTCCAGACCATAAATAGGCCGCCAATACTTAAAATAAGCGCTGTTAATATATAAATTCGACCATTAATACGGTGAAATTTCGGCGCAGATTTTCTAATTTGAGGGATAAGCTGTAATGGGCCACCAATTAAAACAACGAGGGCAAGAAGCAAATGCATACCGACGGCAATATTTCCTACGGTGTCTCCGGCTATATAGCCATGAGGCATGACTTTGTTCCACCGGGCAAAGTCACCGTCTAATGACGCTGAGCCGTAAAACATTGCCACATAAAAAGCGAATATCCACTGTCCGAACACCGTTACTAAAAACCACAATTTAGCGCTGTGGCTTAGCCAATTATTGTTTGATGACTGGGCAAATAATTCGCTGCCGGCTGTTGTTATTGTTGTTTGAGTCATTTTAAATCCTTGAAAATTTTCCAACGTAAAATTACGTTTATTATTTAGAAGGCTAATAAGCAAGTAATGCGCCAATAATAAAACCCTTAAAAAACAGTTAGATACAAGGGGTGGAATAATGAGGCAAATGAAGTAATGATTAATTGTTAGTCATTTAAGCCAATGAGGTGTTTATTTACTGAATAAATAAAATTAAAAAAGCACGAGAAAATAGAAGAGTTACTAGAACTCTTCATTTGAGCGAAGAACGAAATGATACATTAGGGCTTAACAGCGTATGGCAAATTGAATTCGAAACAATCATTTAACCGCTTTAATTACTTTTATGTTTAAGCGCTTAGCGGCTCTATTCAAGTTGCCTCTATCGGTAGACAAACGTCTGGCAGTTGCCGCCCAATTGCCATTTTCTTCTGTTAATACTTTAGTTATCAGCCCGCGTTGAAAGTTTTCTGTGGCATCTCTTAGATTAATATTTTCTTTGTTTATTTTATCTGCAGCTGAGTTTAACGCTGTGTCGGATAAATTACTGAGCGGGTCTTTTTTTGATAAGCCGATTAAGCTTCCACAGTCTTGTTTTTCTATGTTTATTATTTTCGAATTCCGTTGTCGAGCACTGGCTTTTAACGCCGCGCGACTGATCACATGCTCCAATTCTCGAACATTGCCAGGCCAGTCATAGTTATTCAAATAAGTAATCGCGTCTAGCGAAGCTTTTAATTGCGTAATGCCTAATTTGCGTCTGGTGTTTTCGATAAAGTAGCCTGCTAATAATACAATATCACCTTCGCGTTCACGTAGTGGTTCAACGGTTAACGGATATACACTTAGGCGATGATATAAATCGGCGCGAAAACGCCCAGCTTCAACTTCTGTTTCTAAGTTTCGGTTCGTCGCCGCGAATATGCGCACATCAACTTGTTCTACTTTATCCTGACCAACGGGTTGTATTTCATTGTTTTGAATTGCCCGAAGGATTTTACTTTGCGCACTTAGTGGTAGTTCACCTATTTCATCGAGAAATAAGGTTCCACCATCGGCAATTAAAAATTTACCGGCTCGATTTTGTTCAGCACCGGTAAATGCACCTTTGATATGGCCAAACAACTCACTTTCAATTAAATTTTCAGGAAGGGCGGCGCAATTTACATAGACCAAGGGTGCTGTTGCTCTATTGGATTGCTGATGCAGAGTTCTTGCTACCAACTCCTTTCCCACGCCTGTTTCACCATAGATCAAAATATTAAAATCTGAGGGCGCAACTATTTTTATTTCATTCTTTAGTCGAGTTATGCTGCTGCTGTAGCCAATAATTTCACCACCGTCTCTTTTTAACGCTTCTTGGGTGAGTTCATTTACCACTTTTTGATTGTGTATTGCTTTGCTTTCCAATTGTTCAATCATTAAGGCGGTATTAAGCGTATTAGCAGCAATGGAAGTGATCACATCTAACGTTCTACTCGGGATATTGTCGAATGCATGTGGGGTCAAACTGTCTATGGTAAGTAAACCTATCAACTCATTGTTGAAATACAACGGTAAACCCATGCACGCATGAACAGGCAAGTCACCTTCTCTATCGGCAAGAAGCCCATCATAAGGGTCGGGTAGGGTGCTGTCGGCTGAAAATCTTACCGGGGTGGCTGAATTACATAGTATGACAAATCTTGGATGTTCATTTATCAGAAATCGTCGGCCTAAGGTGTCTTTAGTTAACCCTTGTTGTGCAATGGGTTTCAATAAATCTTGATGAAAAGACAATAAAGCAACGGCATCGCAGGCGATGGTTTTTCTAACGGTATCGAGTAAACGATCGAACCGGTCTTTCGAACTTAAGCTATTGGTTAAATCAATTGCGAGCTGCAGCAACGCATTTGAGGTTATTTCATTCACAGCAATCTCCTACAAAAGTTCACTAATGATACATGAGAGTCATAATGACATCAATTTAATGGTGTCAATATGACTCTTTTTAGCTTGGTGTTTTAAACTAATTCAGTAAAAACAGTGTGTTATAAGGTTGGCACTGTGTTTGCAATATAAAGAATATATAGCAAACACAGGAACAAAGCATGTACTCACAATTTTATATCGCCAACCAACTACCGCAAATCGACAATGCGTTGAATTTTCAAAAATGCTTAGTGGTGGGCAATTGGCTGATGCTGGCTTCTTTTTTAATTGTATCAATGTGCGTTGCAATTACGTTTGGCTTTGAAGAAAGCTTTGGCATTCCTGCGCAAGTGTCAGCGCATATTGCCACTATCGTTTTTGCAGGACTTTTAAAAATTGGTTACGTACTTCGTTGCGTTGCACTGCACGCATTTGGAGTGAAGGTTTTTTAAATGATTTCTATTAACGATCCTGAATTACAGCAGCTGCAAGCTGACGCTAACAGTCAACACAGTACGTTTACCAAGATAACTAAGCATGCTTTGTTTGACTTGCCGTTTCGCTCATTTTTCTTGAGTGCGGTATTAGCCTCAATATTATCTCTTGGTATTTGGTCGGCATATTTAAATGGCGAGATCAGCTTTTTAAGCGGGAGTTTGTCGCCAGCTGTATGGCATATACATGAGATGCTTTTCGCGTTTGGCGCAACAATTGCGGTTGGCTTTATATTAACCGCGGTACAAACCTGGACCGGCCAAGCAAGTATAAAAGGCTTACCTGTTATCGGTTTATTGGTGCTGTGGTTATTGGTACGTATATGTTTATTCATAAACAGCAGTGAGTCTGTTTACTTAGGTGTAGTACTACAAGCAGTTTGGTGGCTAAGTGTTATAAGTGTGTTCGCAAAATTAACGTTTGCGGCAAAAAATCGAAGAAATTATTTATTCATTCCTTTATTAAGCGTGCTAATGCTACTGAATTTAGGAATATTACTGTTTGATTTAAATGGTCGAGCTGACTTGTCATTGCATTTTGCTCGAACGGCAGTGCTAATGTTTGGTTTATTGATGGGCATCATGGGCGGTCGAGTTATCCCATTCTTTACTAGTGCAGGAACACGTACAAGCAAAATAACAACGCCAGTGTTTTTAACTCCTATGTTGTTAGTTACCTCTGTTGCGGGGATTAGCGTTTTCTTCATTGGTCAGTTTTATAGTTTACCTTTTACCCCAGCAGCTCTGATGATCGCAAGCGGCCTGTTACACATCATTCGCTTAACTTTTTGGCGAACTAGGTTAACCGTTAATACGCCACTGCTATGGTCGCTGCATTTATCTTATTTTTGTTTAGGGCTTGGCCTAATTCTATTGGGCTCAAGTTATCTACAAACTCAACTTCAATTTAGTGATGCTTTGCATTTATTGACTATAGGCGCGATGGCATTAATGATTTTTGCCATGATGAGCCGAGTATCGCTAGGCCATACCGGGCGAGCTTTACAAACACATAAAGCCATTCCTATTAGCTTTATATTGGTTTTTGCTGCTGCTCTCGCACGAGTATTTTTACCATTATTAGAACAGTACCAACTTGCCTGGCATCTAAGCGCCATTTTGTGGATGGTTGCCGGCGTAATTTTTTTGGTTATTTATAGCCCTATTTTATCAACACCAAGATCTTAATTTATTAATATTTTACTACTTACAAACTTTGGAGAATCCATGTTAACAGACGCTCATATCGACATCATAAAAAGCACTATCCCATTACTAGAAAATGCAGGCTCAGCGCTTACTAATCATTTTTATAAAAGAATGTTTTCTCAAAACCCTGAACTGCAAGATATTTTCAATATGTCGAATCAGCATACTGGCCGTCAACAAGTCGCCTTGTTTGAAGCAATAGCGGCGTATGCAAAAAACATAGATAACCTAGCCGCATTAACAACGGCTGTAGAGCGTATCGCGCAAAAACATACCAGCTTCAATATTCAGGCAAAGCATTATGAAATTGTTGGCATGCATTTAATTGAAACACTTCGTGAATTAGCAACAGAGGCATTTACACCTGACGTTGAAGAAGCTTGGACACAAGCGTATTTATTTCTAGCTCAAATTTTTATCTCGCGAGAAAGTGAGCTGTATAAATTACGTTCAGAAAGTTTCGGCGGTTGGGCCGGCACTCGAAAATTTATCGTTAAAGAGAAAAACGTTGAGTCGGAACTAGTGACAAGTTTCGTTTTTGCGCCAGTCGATCAGCAACCGGTTATTGATTATGTGCCTGGCCAATATCTTGGTGTTGAGGTAATGCCAACAGGCTCTAAATATAAAGAGATCCGTCAGTATTCATTGTCAACAGCGGCTAACGGCAAAACCTATCGTATATCCGTTAAACGAGAAGTTAATGGTGTACCTGGTGTAGTGTCAAATTACTTACATGATGGCCTAAATGTTGGTGATGAAGTTAATTTATATGCACCTGCTGGTGACTTTTACTTTGTTGATAGAAAAGCGCCTGTAGTGCTACTTTCTGCGGGCGTTGGTGTAACGCCTATGCAATCTATTCTAGAAACCTTAGCGGCAGACAAGTATTCGGAGCAGGTCCATTACCTCCATGCCTGTGAAAACTCTAAGCAACACTCATTTGCACAACGAGTACAGCAGCTCACAACTGAAAATCCTTGGCAACAATATACTTGGTATCGCAGTGAAGAGAGTGACAGTGAACAGATTGGTCATGGTGTTATGGACTTTTCAACACGAGACTTGCCACTGAGTAACGGTGACTTTTACTTATGTGGTCCAATCCCATTTATGCAATTTGCTAAACAGCAATTACTTACTTTGGGAGTTAGCGAGGATAGAGTGCATTACGAGGTATTTGGTCCGCACGCTGCACTTTAGACGTTACGTTTTAGTAGCCTAAAACGAAAAATACCCTAGCAAATGTTAGGGTATTTTTTGTTTTTATTAAGTTTTAACTACTATCGTTGTGACTCTTCACCAGGATAATAACTGCGTTTTGCCGCTTTTTTTACATCTTCAAGATAGTAATGAACCGGTCGTAATTTGCCTTGTGAATAGAGTTCCGCTTGATCATTGAAATGTGGTGATGATGGATCGCCGCTTTGGCCTCCAGCAGTAATGGCTTTCGCTGTTACCTTGTCGCCAAATTCTACAACAGCAACAAAGCTGTTGCCGCGCGTCCCATAAATTTTCTTGGTATTGTTGAACGTACGTTGACCATACGCTGCTAACGACCCCCAACGTGATGAAGCAAAGCCGACTGGATAACTAGGCTTTGAATCATCAAATGGCTGCACAATATCACCGGTTAAACGCTGAAAGCGATTTATTTCGCCCCATGGTGTATCCCATTGGCCAAAATCGTTGCTGAGTTTATTAATAGCAACTTTTAAACTTTGTATACCGATATTACCGGCAACTTCTAACATGTACTGATCAAAGGTAATTCCACGAGCTTTGTAGTTTGCTAATCCCTGTTCATCAGCTAAAGCCTGTTCACGTAATTCTCGGCCCCAAAATATCGCCAGTGATGTTGCTTTGCTATCAACACTTGATTTTCTATCCCACGCTTTGAGCATATCGATTTGCGCACTAAATTCAGCTTTGTCTTTATCAGTTAACGAATCATACTGAGTAAACAGCACCGGCAATAACGCGTCAAATGCAGCAAGGTGCGGGTCATAAGCCGCGGTAATCAGACTATCAATGGTAAAATCTTTTTTATCTTTTAAGATTTGCACCGCATTAATGCCGCGATAATTTTCTGGAAAAGTTGCCATATAAGCTGGAAAATCTTCTTGCTTAGGGCTAGTTTCACCAATGACAGAATATGGCCAGTTATTGGTGTTTTGCAGCCAGCCAGTCGCCGGGTTTAAAATGCCAACTGTTTCTTCAATACTGTGTAGTCCTTGCCACTGTGTTGCGGGGTTACTACCATCTACAGGTTTATTCCAATCAAAGCTTGTGTCGCGTTTAGGAATGAAATTTCCGTGAAAATACGCTATGTTGCCGCTATTGTCGGCGTAAACGGTATTGTTGGATGAGTTAGTATGAAAGCGCATGGTGTCTTTGTAGCTTTCATAGTCAGTTGTTTTAGTACGTAAGTAAGACTGTTGTAATGCTTTTACCGGCTCATTCATTAATTTAATGCTGATCCATTTATCATCATTGCCAGCAACAATTGGTCCATTATGAGTGTAAAAAGCGTTTACTTGCTTGGTTTTCATACCGGTTTCTGTTTTGTAGTGCAAATCAATTGCCTTTACTGTCAGCCCTTTTATTTCATCGCCATACCGGTAATAAGCACCTTCTACAATATCTTCTTCATACCAATCAATGGCATCAGCGCCGCTTGAGGTGTGCATCCAACCGGTGTTGCTATTAAAGCCCTGATAAATAAAGAACTGGCCCCAAGTTACTGCGCCGTAAGCATTTAAACCTTCTTCACTAATCATGTGCATTTCTGCGCGAAAGTAAAATGACGTATGTGGGTTAATTAATAATAATGCATTACCTGAGGCACTGTTGGTTGGTGCAATGGCAAAACCGTTTGAGCCAGTCGGTTCTGCATGCGGGAAAGGCTTGTTCATCGCTAGATTCGCAGACATACTCTCACTATAAAAGTTTTCTAGATCAGCTAAATTCACCCTCTCGATATCGCCGCCGATAGAGCCCTCGGTAAATGACAGAGCCATCCAAGGTTCAAAATGGGTGATCACTTTCGGTTTAACTTCAGGATGCTTGTACAAGTAGTAATTTAAGCCATCAGCAAACGCAACCATAAGTTTTTTCATTGGCTCAGGACTGATCTCAAACTGTTGTTTCAACTGTTCAGGATCGATGAACAACCTCATCCGTAAATCACGATAAAGAGCCGACTCTCCTTCGGCTTCGGCTAAGCGCCCCATGGCATTTAAATAATTTATTTCGATTCGGTTAAAGTCATCTTCAGCTTGCGCATACACCATTCCAAATACTGCATCTGCATCGGTTTTACCGTATACGTGCGGAATGCCCCACTCATCACGCATGATGGTAATTTTTTCGGCTTGGCTTTGCCAGCGTTCAAGGTTTGCTGGCTCGGTTCCAGTCGGTGCACAACCAGTTATAGATATGATTAAACTAAAAATGAAAACCGAGAGAGGCTTAAAATGACAAGACAGGGACATAGCAGGGTTTATCCTTAAATAAAGTATGGATTAAGACTAGCGACAATGTTTTTATTATTCAAGCTATGAGCGTAACAGGATCGTAAACGCAGTTAGAGAGTGCAGACTATATCTATTGATAACCTATGTACAATAAAGCCAGTCACAATGACTGGCTTTTAATTACGGCGTAACCTTAATAGCAATAATGGCGATTAAGGCGTGATTTGTTGAACGTTAATTAGGTGGGCAAGTATTACTGATATTGGCAAACACATCATTAATCGTGCTCAAGAAACCAATACCACCGCCATCAGTTAACTGAGTGATAATTACCTCTGGCAATATGATGGTTGTATGACCACCATAACCAGACATAATAGGCACCTGTGTACTTGCACCACACGCGCTCATATCACTTGCAGCACCAACATGGTAACGCCAAAAACCATTGTCGTAGTTAAAGTTTGAAAGTTGTGCATACAAGCCTTTACTAGCACCACTTAATACTTCATTTACCATAGTGGCATCTAATAAATTACCCGTTGCGGCATCATCACGAATGTATTTTGATATTTTAACAACATCGTTTAACGTTACTGATAACCCATACCCACCCCATGCATCGAGTGTATCGCTAGTACGTTGGATACCTCTAATGTAATGGCTTAAGCCTATAGCATCATAAATAGGAACCAATATGTCATTAAACGCTTCGGCATTTCCGCCCAATTTATTGTTTGCAAATTTCGCTGCGGCATAGCTGACTAACTCAGTGTCCGTAGTGTGGTATACGTGATAGGTGCCCGGGGCAACTTTATGAGGCCAGCCCGTACAAGAGAAGCTGCCTCTTGCGCTACGAGTAGTAGGGTCAAAGAAGCCATTCACAATGGCAGAGCTACCTTCATCTACTTCATAATTTGCCGAGGTGTAATTGCCGGTTGCCATATCTAAAGCATGTTCAACAGTCACGCCATTCCAACGGCTATCACCAGAACATTCAGGCACTAAGTCGGCAATTAATTGGCTTTTAAATCCTGGATACTGATGTTCCAACGCGGCAACTACCATAAAGGCATGCATCGATTTAGTGAACGAATAAACGCCTATCGTTTTGTCCATACAATATGGATGAGTACCATAACGCGTGGTACAGCCATCTGTGTAACTTACTCCATTTACAAGGACACTGTAGCCATTTAAATCAGCAGCATCGATAGCATAACCATAGTTTGCTAAATCAACTCCCGGATAATCTACCGCCAACTCAGAAAGTGACTTGGTAGGTAGCCAGTTTGCTTCTTCATTATTACGTTCATTAATCACTTGTGCAGAATTAGTAACGGCATGAGCATTATAAGTACCCGATAAATTTCCGTAAAATTCGAATCCGTAAAAGATACAGGTTTCAGCAACGTTTTGAACATGCACATTTGAGATTGAACCGTCATCTTTAAACAAGAAAGTAGCTAAAGCATTATGTTCACAGTTAGTGTTATTTTGCTTGATCGTATAAGGGAATGCAGCGCGGGTATAGCCATTGTCACCAGCTTCGTCCCATACTGCGCCAACACCAGCACTAATTGACCAGGCACCGCTACCAACAAAACCATGTCCTCTGTCTACTGGAATTAATCGATTACCATCTTGCACAAATTCATAATCAAAGCCTGGCCAAGTGGTATAGCCGACAGGCAAGTCTCCAGTTACACCATAGTTTTTGCTAAATACCGGTGTGCCTGATATCACCAAATTACCGTTAAAGGTATTTGCTGTAGCACCAACTTTTGCTTGAGCAAAAGCTGCCGTTGAAAATGTTTGATTGGTATTACTCATTAAATCTGCATAGGTTGCCTCTGCTCGTGGTACACCACCAGAGATAGGTTCAATTGATACATTATCGAAGAAACAATCATCGGAATTAATATTACCTGCCGCGCGAATACGTAATGACAAATTAGTATTATCAAAAGTACCGTTAGACGCCGAAAATGTGTGGGTTGTGCTATCATCCTGGCCATTTTCTAATAAACCAACAGTTACCCAAGCACCAGTGCCTTGAGCTTCTGCAACACAGGTTTCTCCTGATTCTAAAGAGCTGGCAATCATATCTAAGGTAACAACAACATCAACTTCGTTGCTGGTGTCGATACTAACAGTTGCAGAACTGTCTAATGCCAAGTTTAATGCGTTAGAACCACCTTTGCTGACGATACCAAAATCGCCACTGCCAGCAATGGTCCAACCGTCATAACCGCTTTCAAAATCATCTGAAAACAATACGCCACCACCAGTACTTCCACTTGTTCCAGTACCTGATAATGCAACGGTGCTATTTGGTTCATCACTATCATTGGAAGGAATGGTTAAGGTTGCGTTACTGGAGATTTCTGCCGTAGGACTATATTGTACTTCAATAGTACAGTTTGCAGATTCAGCAATGTCGGTATTGGAGCAGCTATCATTTAGCACGCTAAAAGGTGCAGTTAAACTACTAATCGTTCCAATTGATAACGTCGCGTTGCCATCATTAGTAACCGTTATAATTGTTGATGCCGTTGTGTCTACTGTTACATTGCCAAAACTTCCGTTGCCAGTAATGGTAATTTCAGCTTCAGGAGTAACACTTATGGCATTACCACTGAGGGTAATATTGTCAAAATAACAGTAATCTTTAGTGCTATTGTTGGCGGCTCTCATTCGTAATACTAGGTTGGCATTGTCGGTTGCGCCTGCAGGGGACAACGTTTCTGTTGATGAGCTTGTTGTTGTGTTGCCTATCGTCACATAATTGTTGCCGTTATCTACGGAGACTTCTGAAAAACAACTGTCGCCCGATTCAAGGCCGGATGATGAATGATCAACGGCAACGACAATATCTTGCCATCCAACTGTTGATACTGTTTGGGTTATTGTTTTGCTTCTTGATAATCTTGCTTTGCTGCCATTAACCGTTGCTTTTCCTAAGCCTGATTGTGACCAGCCATTAAGGTTTCCGTCATTAAAGTTATCGCTAAACACCACCTCTGCAGAAGCGGTTGTCGAACACGCTGTTAGCAATAATGTTGCGAGCAGCATTTTACTCTTGTTATTCATAATGTTTCCCGTAAATTTGTATTATTATTGGTTATGTAAACAATTGAATTTTAGGCTCTTAAATATCGATTCCATCGAACAGCACATAGCTTCCTTATACTATTTTTTTTATTTTCAACAGAGCAAGCTAAATTGCATGATCAGAAATAAATATAGCTATTTTTCAATGGCTTAGAGTTGTTTCATGATATTTAGCTGCGTTCATCCTATATTGGCTAAATAATAACCAGTAGTTCCAGTACGAGAGTTTAAATGGTGCCAGTTAGATTATTTTGTTTTAATTTTAAATTCTTGCAAGCCACTGATTTTCAATATAAGTTAATTCTAAATTGGCTGAAATTACACGTTATGATAAGTCGTTTAATCCATATAGAACCAAGTAAGAATGACAGTCTACAAAGTCAAATTCGCCAAAAGTTGGTGGAAGGAATTTTGGTAGGCTCATTTGCTGCGGGTACCAAGCTGCCGTCTTCGCGAAAGTTGGCTCAACAGTTGTCGGTTTCAAGAAATACTGTGGTTTTGGTTTATCAGGCCTTACTCGATGAAGGATATATTGAATCGCGGGAGCGAAGCGGTATTTATGTTAGTGAAAATGTCCATCAAGGCCGTGTTGAGACTTTTGAACAGCAAACGAGTTTTAATGCCAAAGCAGGAAATAACCAACATCGCTTTAAAGGTGCATTAGCCGTTACTAATGCTAAGTCTTGTCCGGCAAATTGGCGTAAGTTCCCTTATCCTTTTATTGATGGAAAATATGATAGTTCTCTTTATCCCGTAAAGGAATGGCGAGAAGCCAATAGCAAGGCAAATGCAACCAATGAAATATATCATTGGTCTGAATTATATGGCGATGATGATGACCCAATGTTGCTTGATGAAATCAGAACAAAAATTTTGCCTCGCCGTGGTATTCAAGCAAGCCAAGATGAAATTTTAATAACGGTGGGTACACAACAAGCCTTGCACCTTATTACTCAGTTATTTGTCGATAAAAACACCTCGGTAGCAGTTGAAGAGCCGGGTTATCCTGAAATGCGTGACTTGTTATTGCATCAAGGGGCTAAGCCTACTTATCAACCGATAGACGATAAAGGCATGGTGGTTGATGACAATTTGGATAATTGCGATATTATTTACACTACCCCAAGCCATCAAACCCCTACAAGTATTACGATGTCGATGGCTCGCCGTGATGAGTTACTCAGCAAAGCACAACAACAAGATTTATTGATTATTGAAGACGATTTTGAGTTTGAAAGTAACTTTCTTGGCCAACCACACCCAGCGTTAAGAAGCCTGGATGATGATAACCGCGTGGTGTATGTGTCTTGTTTGTCTAAAGTATTAGCCTCTGGTGTGCAAATTGGCTTTATTGTCGCTGATTCAGCAGTGATAATCGAATTGAAAAAAATACGTAAACTGGTGTTGCGCAACCCGCCACTGAATAATCAACGCGCGGTCGCGTATTTTCTCTCTCTAGGCTATTACGACTCGTATATGATGCATTTGCATAAAGTATTTTTTGAACGTTGGCTGACCTTACGAGAAGCTTTAAATATATATTTACCAAACTGTATAGATACCGGCCCTATTCAGGGGGGAACAGCCTATTGGATCACCGGACCTAAACAACTTGATGGTGAATACCTACGCGAAAAAGCGGCTGAATTAGGTATTTTGATTGAACCGGTAAAGCGGTATTTTTCTTCCTCTAATGCTCCAGACAACTGCTTTAGGATGGGCGTTACAAGTATTCCTAATGATAAAATTCGTGATGGGGTAAGTAAGCTTGCAGAGCTAATTCATCAACTAACAGGCGAATATGAAGAAAAGCTGACTAATGCAAAAGGACGCTTACTCGACCAGGAAGCATTGAAAAAACTGCTGCCTGATTCTGTTTTAGAATGCCAAATGGTTTATGGCGTACCTTGTACAATAGAGCTAAAGGCAAACGGCACAATGCTAGGGCGAACTGGCGGCGAAGATCAAGAGGTTGATAGAGGTCGTTGGTGGATAGAAAATGGCATGTATTATCGTCAGTGGAAACTTTGGGGCTACGGTGAGCTGAAAGGTTTTTATGTGATCATCGATGGTGAACAAATGAAATGGTTTGATCAACATTATCGCTTCGTCCGTGAGTTAGAAATAAAATCGAGTTAATAAGTCCCCCTTCATAAAACTGGTACTATACATTGGTTTGATCTGGTACTAATGTAAAGCCAAAACTCTCTGTAGTTTAAATAAGCAACAATAATAACAATTTTTTTACAAGCTTATTTTTGAGAGTATTTTCATGAGTCATTTTTCCATTGCTGGACTACAACTTTCTTTACCCTGCGGAGATAACCTAGAGGTTATCGGCACAGAAATAGTAAAAACTAAAAAGCGTTTTCCTTGGGTAGACATGATTGTTTTAAGTGAGCTTTGCAGCTTCGGCCCTGAAAAAAAATATGCCCAAACCTTACCTAATGATGCCGAGACATTTTATTGCCAATTAGCTAGAGAGAACAATGTTTGGCTAATACCTGGCAGCTTATACGAGCAAACTTCTGAAGGTATTTATAATACCACGCCAGTTATTAACAATAACGGCGAAGTGGTTACCAGATATCGCAAGATATACCCATTTTATCCTTATGAATCAGATGTTAAAGAGGGAAATGAATTCGTCGTTTTTGATGTGCCGCAAGGGCGTATTGGCGTCGCTATTTGTTATGACTTATGGTTCCCTGAGGTCGCCAGAACGCTAACTTGTGAAGGTGCTGAAGTGTTAATTTATCCAACGCTAACCGGCACTATTGATCGCTCGATTGAGCTTATTATGGCGCAATCCACCGCTGCAACAAATCAATGTTATGTACTTGCTGTTAACGCTGCTGGCGGGCTTGGTAATGGTCAATCTATTGTCGTTGGGCCAGATGGAAAAGTGATTCATCAAGCTGGAGAGAATCCGGAATTATTCCCTGTTGAAATCGACTTCGATCGTGTTCGTCGTGACCGAGAACGGGGATTGCATGGATTAGGTCAGCCATTGAAAAGTTTTCGTGATAATTCTATTGATTATCCAATATATAAAAATAATTCGAATAAAAACAAAGAACTAAACAGTTTGGGTGAATTAATCATTCCAAAATCATAAATATAATAAGTTCTGTAGAGAACTGGACCAATCATACCAGCCAATCTGGTACTACTAGATTGCTACTGACTGGGATAATCTCAAAGCAGGCTAAAAAAACAACAATAATCTGGAGCCATAAAATGAAACGTACAACCTTTAATAAAACTGCATTATCAACGGCTGTTAGTGCCGCACTGGTAATGTCTATGCCTGCGTATAGTGCCGAAGAAGCAGCAAATACTGATGCATCTGAAGACGCGAAAATTGAGCGAATTCAAGTAACCGCAACACACCGTAGTGTTGCGCAAGATGAATTACCATTTAATATTTCATCTGTACTTGGTAGCGATATTGAGGGCAATAACATCTCAGATAGTGCTGAATTATTGCGTACTGTTGCGGGTATCACGTTAATTGACCGAGGTCATCGTAACGGCGGTACCGCAAATAGTATGGTTGTTCGTGGAGTAAACGTAGATAGTGGTATATCTGGTGCAAACGTTGGTCAATCAACTGCGCCAACCGTATCTACTTATGTAGATAATACGCCAATTTTTGCAAACTTCATGTTAAAAGATATTGAGCGAGTTGAAGTACTACGTGGTCCACAGGGTACTTTATATGGCTCTGGTGCTTTGGGTGGTACAGTTCGTTATGTGATGAATAAACCCGATGCAGATCTTACCGAAGGTAGTTTTAAAGTAGATTTGAGCCAGACTGATGGTAGTGATGGTCAAAATATTTCGTTTGATGGCATGTTTAATATGCCGATCACTGATAAATCTGCAGTAAGGGTTGCGGTAGGGCGTGTTGATAACGACGGCTTTATTGATAATCCAAATTTATACCAACTTGATGATGCTGGCATTCCAGTAGTAAAAGCCGATGATGGTTCATGTAAGAGTGTTTCTGATGCTTCCTTAACGCCAGAAGAAGTCGTTTACAACGGTTCTTGTTATGAAAGCAAAGACGATGTTGATACCGTCGAAATTACTTATTTTAAAGTCGCTTTTGGCATGGAAGTTACTGATAATATCGATTTATTACTAACTCATCATAACCAAAGTGATGAAGTTGGAGGTCGTCGTTCGGTAACTGAAGGCTCAGATTACTACGGTAATGAATATGGCGAATATGAAGATGGTATCGCTCTTGGTGAGTCATCTGAAAGAGATGTTGCACTTACCAGCTTAGAAGTAAATTTCGATCTAGGTTTTGCGACACTAACATCTAATACTTCTTTTTATGAGCATGATGGAAATGGCTGGCGCGACAACACTGGCTTGTGGGTAACAGGTCGAGATTGGTACAACGCCTGGTATCGTGGTAATCCTCGTCCTGCATCGCATGTAGAAGCAGGCTTTGATGAAGAAGCAACAGTACAAGAATTTAGACTAGTATCGAATAATGATGGTGATGACAAATTTGATTGGATTATTGGTGCTTACTATATGGACCAAGAACGTCAAACCAACAACTTTAGTCACTTACGCGGTCTAGAAGAATACGGTGAAGCCTGTAATTTACTTCCTGATACTGCTGAGTGTTGGTCATGGTGGGTAGGTGCAGAAACTGACAAAGATTTAACTTACATTCGTGATGAAACCTTTGAAGATAAAGCACTTTATGGTGAATTAACTTATCATGTAACAGACAAGTTTAGTATCACAGGTGGCGCACGTTGGTTTGATAATACCTTAGAAAATGATACTGCAATTGATGCTTATTATGGTCAACCAAGAGTCGTACCTTCAGTACCATTCCCAACACAAGAAGAAGATGATGTTTTATTAAAACTGAACCTTGCGTATAACGTTTCTGATGAAATGATGACTTATGCAACGTACTCAGAAGGTTTCCGTCGCGGTGGTTCAAATGCCATTCCTACTGATGGACCGTTTGAAGAATTAAACCCTGAAACAGTAGAAACCTTTGCCAAAGATACCGTACAAAACTATGAAATTGGTGTTAAAGGTTTTTCAGATAGCATTTCTTACTCAGCTGATATTTACTTAGTGAAATGGGATGACCCACAGTTAAACACTGGTACTGCATGGTGGGGCTTTTTCATGGCACAAAATGGCTCAACAGCTGAAACTAAAGGTTTAGAGTTAGAAGCGAGTATTGCTTTAACCGACAGTTTAAATGCTCGTTTGGGATATGCCTATACTGAAGCAGAATTAACTGGCGATTTAATTCAACCGCAAAGTGAAACATTAATTGCTGAAGATGGTGCTCGATTACCAGGCGTTGCAGAAAATGTATTCTCAATTAACTTAACGCATACAACTGAAATAACCGATGATATTGAAATGATAAGTCGATTAACAGGTTACTATCAATCAGATACTGTAAACCATATTGATGAAGACAGTAGCATTTATGATGAATTTGATTCTTTCTCTATTTGGAATGCCTCTGTACAATTTTTACAAGGTAACTGGGGCTTATCGGTTTATGCGAAAAACCTAACCAACGAAGAAGGTGTTACGGGTAGTTACCCAGACACTTATGTTGGTAAAGATACCAATGTATTTGAAAATTACTACGGTAATACGTCAAAGAACTTTATCGCACAGCCTCGTACTATAGGTGCATCAGTGTCTTACAAGTTTTAATTTGAATTGATCTGTCGAATGAAGCCATACCTAACATGTATGGCTTCTTTTACTTCAGGGACGAAGGAATGCCAACTTAACAGGGATGTTTTAAAGTTGGTTCACTTCAGGGACGAAGGAATGCCAACTTAACAGGGACCGCTCACACGCATCCATGCGTTCGCGGCATATACAACTTCCATGTTGAAAATGTTATAAAGTTGGCTAACTTTTCTAGCAATAAGATAAGTGCTAGCCAGCGATCGGAGGAGGTATTATGATAAATGAAAAAGTAAATTTTATGAATCAAGCAAATCAAACCCAATCCGCCGAAAAGTTACTTAGCCAAGGCTGGAACTGTCTACGTAACCAACGCATTAACGATGCGATTAAAATAAGTCAGCAACTTAATAAATATCATCCTAACAATGCTCAAGCATGGTACTTTACTGCGCAGGTAGCGTTAAAAATAGGTAATATTAGCGCGGCAAAGAAGTGTTTAAATAATGCTTGTAAAATTCAACCAAGCCATGCCAGTTTGAAAATTGCTTTGGCCAATGTATACCTCCGTGAGAATGATTTTGAGCAAATAAAGCTTATTATCAGCAATATAGAAAAATTATCGTTAACGGCAACAGATCATAACCAAGTCGCAATGTTATGTTCTCAATTGAAACTGTCCAACCAAGCGATTGCTCATTATCAAAATGCAATTTCCTTAGAACCACAAAACCATGAGCATCACTACAGTTTGGCTGCTGTTTTACGCCATGCTGGTGAATTACAACAAGCTGAAGAACACTTAACTAAAGCCATCGAATTACAGCCACTTGATATTGATGCACATACGTTAAGAGTCGACTTGAAAAAACAAACTGGTGAGCATAATTATGTTGATTCATTAAATGCATTGTTAACTAAGCAATTGTCAGCTCGTAAACAAGTTCAAGTGCAATTTGCCTTAGCTAAGTCTTATGAAGATATGGGTGAATGCAGCCAAGCGTTCAAACATTTGCAACTTGGCTCTAATTTGCGTCGTAAACATCTTGAATATAATGTTGAAAATGACATTGCAACGATGACACAAATTAGCCAAAGCTTTGATCAAAACTGGTGGCAAAAGTCTTCCAAGCACGTCCAAGAGCCAGATAATACTGACATTGTTCCAATATTTATATTAGGCATGCCGCGCACCGGTTCAACATTAACCGATCAAATTTTGACTGCCGGAGATAATGTTCATAGTGCCGGAGAGTTGAACGACTTTTCAAGGTTGTTAACCGAGCGAGTTAAGGCGACATATACTGGTGAGATTAAAAACAAACTGCAATTTATTGCTGCTGCTGCAGACATTGATTTTGCGAAGTTGGGACAAGACTATTTACGTTCGGTAAAAACACAATTAGCTGATGTTGGTTTAGGGCAAAAGGTGCATTACTTCACCGATAAATTACCGCTTAATTTTCTTTATGTTGGCTTACTGAAAAAAGCATTACCCAATGCCAAAATTATTCATGTCACTCGCGATCCTATGGATACCTGTTACGCAGTATTTAAAACCCTGTTTCAACAGGCGTATCCGTTTTCTTATGATCAAAAAGAGCTGGGTCAATATTTTATCGCTTATCAAAAGCTGATGAAGCATTGGCAACAGTGCGACAGTTTAAATATTCACACCGTAAGTTATGAAGATCTCGTAACCGACACCGAAAAAACTGCCGAGAAGTTGTACCAATTTTGTGGTTTACAATGGCAGTCGGAATTTGCCGATGTGCAAAATAATACAGCCAGTGTAAATACAGCCAGTGCTAGCCAAGTTAGACAAGCCATTTATAAAAGTTCAGTGCAGAAATGGCGCAATTACGAACAGCAATTAGCCCCATTAAAACAAATATTAGAGCAAGCTGATATTCGTTGTGACTAAACAATTTAGCCACAACTCATTTTTTACCAGCGCCCGCGGAGAGCAGTATGACCGAAGAAGTATTAGAAACTAAACAACCCGCTAAAGGATTTTTTAACGTGATGAAAGCAGCACCTAACAGCATGATCGCCAGAATTTTTTTAGCCTTTTTAACCACGGCGGGTATTTTCTATATCAACATTATGCCGGCGGTAGTAAATGGTTTAAAAGAAGGGCTTGGTTTTAGTACCCAGCAAGCGGGTTTTGTAAGCTCTGCCAATTTATACGGCGCCGCAATGGGCGCTTTACTCGCGGTCTTTATCATTAAAAAAATCAACTGGAAGCGATGGAGCTATAGCCTGTTAATTGCGTTAATCGCAATCGATTTATCCTGCTTAGTTATTGAATCGCCTAACTTGATGATAGCTGTTCGCGCATTACATGGCGTAACTGGTGGCTTATTAGTAGGTATAGGTTTTGGTATTATCTCCCGAACGTCGGAAGCTGATAAAACCTTTGGTTATTTATTATTTATTCAATGGGGTTTAGGTGGTTTAGGCATTATGTATTTGCCTGGTCTAGTACCTGAATACGGCACTGGCGCATTGTTTGTATCTCTGGTGGCGTTCACTGTCGTTACTTTATTCATGATGCCGTTTCTTAGTGAATATCCTATCGAAGATAAACCGGTTGAAAAGCAGTTAAACCCATCAGTAAAGCGCTTACCATTAATGTTAACCCTATTCGCTATATTCTTATTTCAAGGAGCAAACATGGGCTTGTTTGCTTACATCATTGGCTTAGGAAAAGTAGAGGGCCTTACCGTTGAATTTATGAGCCCGGTATTAGCCGTGGCAAGTTGGATTGCGTTAATAGGTTCGTTTTTAGTTATCCTGTTGGGCACTAAATTTGGTCGTACTATCCCGGTGTTATCCGCCGTATTAATTACTGCCTTGTGTACCTGGTTATTACACTTTAGTGAAAGTGAAATGGTATATTTACTTACCAATGTATTTATTGGCATCACTTGGGCATTTGTTTTGCCATATTTATTTGGTATTTGTTCTGAACTTGACCAAGCCGGTCAAATGGCTGCTATGGGCGGCTTTGCTTCAAAAATGGGTTTAGCATCAGGACCTATGGTGGCGGCTTTACTATTAGGCGATGATAACTACGCAATGGTGATCAATATATCTGCAATCGCTTTGGTTGCCTGTGCTTTAGTTGCCTTTAAACCTGCAAGACTACTTGATACTAAATAATCCTAGTTCTGGTTAAATACCCCCTTTAGTTCCATTAGCCAATGACTTAGTTTGGCTTATGGAACTAAAGTGCCATTGAAGTATTTGGTACGCCTAGCCATTATTAATGAAAAAATGTAATTGGATTTTTTCATGCCCTTATTCCTTAAGCTTTGTCTATTATCGTCATTATTTTCCCCCTATATAATTGCCAAACAGGCACCTGAGCCATTTGCAAATTTAACTACTTTTGGCAGCAACCCAGGAAATCTTAGCGCAAGTTTTATTACCAGCAGCAAAACGAGTGATAAGTTGGTGGTGTTATTGCATGGCTGCGTTCAAAACGGCGAACAATTTGCAGAGCAGAGCGGCTTTGTAGACTTAGCCGAAAAGCATCAATTTAACCTGCTGATCCCCCAACAAAGTGACCAGAATAATATTCAAGGCTGCTTTAATTGGTTTTCTCCACAGGATCAACAACGTGATAAAGGTGAAGCATTATCATTGAAACAAATGATAGAGACGCTTAAAGAACAAACTCAAGTCACAAAAGTGTATATCGCCGGCCTGTCTGCTGGAGGGGCAATGGCAAGCGCGATGCTAATTAATTATCCCGATTTATTTGATGCAGGTGCGATTATTTCTGGCATTGCCTACCCTTGCGCTGACAATTTAACCAAAGCAATTTCCTGCATGCGAAATGGTCCATCGCAAACCATTGAAGAGCTGGTGCAACAAGCAAAAGCTATTCAGCCTGAGCAAAAAGACTGGCCGCGATTAGTTGTTTTCACTGGTGAGCAAGACAAGGTTGTTGCACCAATAAATGCAGAAAGCATCGCCCAGCAATGGCTGGGTTTAAGTGGAATTTCAACACCCCCACAACAATTTAAACATACAGGCTATCAACAGCAGCAATGGCGAAGCGATAGTGGGCTTTTAGCTGTTGAGATGTTTCTGATTGCTGATATGGGCCATGGTATTGCGATTAATAGCTCAATTGAAAGTGGCGGTTCAGAAGCACCTTTTCTGTTAAATGCACCATTATCTGCGGCCAATGAAATCATCAAATTTTGGTTTTAAAACTAGTTTCCAATAAATAATAATTAGAGGTATTTGTTAAATAAACGTTAAAATTCAATGGTGTAGAGCGTATACTACTATAGTACAAATTATTTTATTTAAAAAGTGCGATAGAGTTTAAACCATAGAAGAAATTAACAAGCCATTAACGTTAACTGGTATCAATTTTTACAATAATAAAATACACAATGGGAATAACTATGGAACACGGCAAACACAAACTCAGCTACATGGCATTGGTTATTGCGACAGCATTAACAACTAATGTCGCTTTTGCACAAGACGATTCACAAGATTCAGATTCTGACGATTCTGGTCTTGAGCATATTGAAGTTACCGCTCGTAAAACGGTAGAGAATTTACAAGAGGTGCCGGTTGCCATAACGTCCATTGGTGCTGAGCAGTTAGCACAAAATGGAGTCAGTGTATTAACTGAACTGCAACAGTTTTCACCAAATACTACGTTACAAAAGAGTCGTGGTACCAACTCAACATTAACGGCTTTTATTCGTGGTGTTGGTCAACAAGATCCATTGTGGGGTTATGAACCAGGCGTAGGAATTTATATTGATGATGTCTATATGGCGCGACCACAAGGTGCGGTATTAGATATTATCGATGTTGAGCGAGTTGAAGTGCTACGCGGTCCTCAAGGTACGCTTTATGGTAAAAATACCATTGGTGGTGCAGTTAAATACATAACCAGAAAAATGACTGGCGATGCAGAATTTAAAGTTCAGGCAACGGTTGGTGATTATTCTCGTCAAGACTTTAAAGTTTCCGGGCAAATTCCATTAATTGATGACAAATTATATTTAGGTTTTGCCGGTGCTAGCTTGCAACGTGATGGTTTTGGCGAATACATTACATCAGACCTAGATGGTCAAGACCGGGAAAACTACAATAAAGACGTTTTCGCTGGTCGCTTAACGCTAGAGTACACGCCAACGGAAGATTTGTTCTTCCGACTCAACTACGATAAAACTGACGATGATTCGAACTCAAAAGGGGGCTATCGTTTAGTACCTAGTTTACTCACTGATGCACCAGTGCCAGATAGTGTTTATGACTCATATACCAGTATGCCAACTTGGAATAAAGTTGAAACGGAAGGGGTTAGTCTTACCGTTTCTTATGACATCAACGATGCTTGGTCAGTAAAGTCGGTAACCGCATCTCGTGAGAGTTATTCACCTACTAATATCGATTTCGACAACACCAGTTTACGCATTTTTGATGTACCTGCGATTTATGATGATGAGCAATTTTCACAAGAGTTCCAGTTAAATTATGCCTCTGATAACCTACAAGTCGTTTCTGGTTTGTATTATTTTGATGGTGAATCTTGTGGCCATTTTGATGCAATACTAGAAGTGTTGGGTAATGCCATTGGCTTACCAGGTTTAACTCGTGAAGTAAGTGGCTGTAACAACAGTGAAACAACAGCAGCTTATGCACAAGGGTCGTATAGCTTTACCGATAAACTGTCGATGACTTTAGGGGCACGGTATACCACCGAAGAAAAAGAAGCCGTGGTAAAAAACGGTCTATTATTCTCTACAGAATATCCTGAGTCTGACTGGGTTCCTGGTTATGTTCGTGACGATGCTGCCATTGATGCTGCAATCCCAACTGTACTCGATGATTCTGAAGAGTGGTCACGATTTACCCCAAGAGTTGGCATTGAGTATCAATACAGTAATGACATGATGCTATTTGCAAGTTATTCACAAGGTTTCAAATCGGGAACGTTTAACCCTAGGGCAACAACTGCTGAGCCTGCAGTAGATCCTGAAATTGTTGATTCTTTTGAACTTGGCATGAAAAGCGAATGGAATAACACGCTCAGAGTAAATGCCACAGTGTTTATGCTTGATCATAAAGATCGCCAATATATCAGTGTTGTACCTAATGATGACCCGGCAGTGCTAGATCAGCGCTTAGGCAATATAGGTGATTCAGAAGCAACGGGTGCTGAACTTGAAATACAGTATGCGGCAACAGATTCATTAAACTTTAATTTATCGGTTGGTGTAATAGATACTGAATTTAACGAAGTGCTGAGTTGGAACGGTAGTGGCTATGATGATATCTCGGATGGCTTTACTGTAACAAACACACCTGAAACAACAGCTAACTTTGCCGTAAATTATAACCTCGATACCGATTTAGGTAGCTTTGTGTTTAACGGTAATTACTACTACCGTGGTGAATATGACTTATCTGAACAAGGTAATTTATTGACTCAAGATGGCTATGGCTTAGTAAACTTAGGCATTAACTGGTACAGCAATGATGGTAACTGGGAAGCTGGTTTACATATGAAAAACGTAACAGATGAAGAGTATTTAGTGGGTACTTATGCCTTTGTAACACCACAGGATGATGGCAGCTATCTACCAGGTTTAGGTGGAGACACTACGTTAATCGGTTACTATGGCGACCCGCAAACTATTGCATTTACGGTAGGCTATCAGTTCTAAATAGCGACATGACAAAGTAGAGAATACTACTTAGCAATAAAGTGCTGGCTAATGTCGGCACTTTTTTTCATAATCAAATAAGCATAATAAAACTAAGAGGTTTCACATGATAGGTGCGCAAGTTGCAATAGCAGACGATCATCCGTTGTTTCGAGCCGCGTTAAAACAAGCCATTTTTGACTGTATCCCCAATGCAGGCATGCTGGAAGCGGATAGTTTCACTGAATTACTTGCCCTAATTGAACAAAACCCCACGCTTGAAGTCATATTTTTAGATTTGCATATGCCTGGCAATGATGGTTTTACAGGCTTGACCCAACTGGTTAATCATTACCCCGATTTGATTGTTATCATGGTTTCATCAGACAGTAATAGTGATAATATGCAAAAGGCAATTAACTTTGGCGCGTCAGCATTTATTCCTAAATCGGCAGATTTAAGCACTATTGCTACGGCTATAGATTGTGTGTTGGATGGTAATGTTTGGTTACCAGACAATAATCAAGAAGGCGTTGATCAACAAGCTGCATTGAACCATCAAAAGCTGGCAAAACAGCTAGCAAGTTTAACACCACAGCAATATAACGTATTGGCACAAATTGCTGATGGCCAACTTAACAAACAAATCGCCTACGATTTAAAAATTCAAGAAACAACGGTTAAGAAACATGTGTCGGCCATTTTAGAAAAATTACAGGTAAACAACCGGACCTTGGCCGGTTTAGCGTATCAAGAGTTAATGCATACTGCTGCAGAGAATGAGGCGATAGTAGAACATTAACCGAGCATTAATTTATTCAATCTATAGCAAATATTAACTGTTTCATTAAACGTTTTAATGCCAACTCTTTAACCGGCTTTCTTAGAAAATAAAACTGTGCATCACTGGTATGTTGTCTTACTTGCTCAGAAGGATCTGCTGAACATATCACACAAGGGATCTGCCATTGCTGTTGTTTAAACAGCTTTGCAATTAAGTCAACACCGTTGGCATTATCATCTAAATGATAATCGCCTAAAACTAATTGAGGTATTATAGAGCTCTCTTCCAGTTGGCTAAACATTGAAATTTCATCTCTTGCGGTAATCACCTGGCAGCCCCAATCTGTCAATAGTGATGACATGGCTGATAACGTTAAACTATCATTATCAATCAGTAATACAGAGGTACCATTAAAGCTTTTTGGTGATGAGTCTATGGCGATAATGTTGTGATCAGGCATCAAATCTTCATCTGCTTCAGCCTTTGGTAAGTCGATGATAAAGCCAGTACCTTTACCGACAACAGATTTAACTGTAATGATAATGCCAAGCATTACTGCCATACGTTTTGAAATAGCTAAACCCAAACCAAGCCCTGGGATGTCACGATTTTGCTCCAAGCGTTCAAACTCTTCAAAAATGCTCTGTTGCTTATCTGTTGGTATACCTGGACCGTTATCCCAAACTTCAATGCTTAAATGATGCGTTCGACGTCGCACGCCGAGCAAAATCCTACTTTTTACCCCCTCTCTTTGCCCACAATAATGTACTGCATTTGATAAGAAGTTTTGTAGTATACGCCTTAACATTCGCTTATCACTTTTTACAAAACCGCTACAGGGCTGATAATTAAAGTTAATGTTTGCTTGCTCGGCGAGTGCGGAAAATTCATTTTTTAATGGTGTTAATAACTCATCTATCGCAAAGTTGCTTTCGCTCAGTTTTTGCGGGCTGCTATCAAGTCGAGAAATTTCAACGAGATCAGATAGAAGTGTTTCGACAACATTGAGAGAATCACCAATTTGATTTGCTAATAACCTTAATTCATCTCCTTGCACTTTCTTCTTTAGCATTGAGGTGAATAGTGTCAGCGCATTAAAAGGCTGCATTAAATCATGACTTGCGGCGGCTAAGAAGCGAGTTTTACTGCTGTTAGCAGCTTCTGCCTCTGCTTTTGCGTTAAGTAATTCAGCGGTTCTATTTTCAACTCTTTTCTCTAACGTTTGATTCGCTTGTTGTAATGCTTTCTCTGCCTCTATGTGAGCGGTAATATCGGCAAAGGTGCTAACAAAGCCACCGCCAGGCATTGCTTGTCCTCTGATCTCTAATACAATGCCGCTTGGCATTACACGTTGAAAGTGATGGCTGCTACCGCTGCGCATATGTTCTAACCGTGTTTTAATTAACTGCTCTGCCTCATTGCCAACAATAACACCTTTGTCGATACTTAACTGGAGCAACTGTTCTACCGGCATACCGGCTTTTATTACATGTTGTGGATACTCAAGTAATTCTATATAACGATTATTCCAGGCAACCAAGCGCATATCGGCATCGACTACGCTGATCCCTTGCTCAATGTTTTCAACCCCCGATTGTAATAATTCACGGTTAAACTCGAACATTTGGCTTGCTTCATCAACAATACTTACCACATCTTCTAAAGGCATTTCCTGTCGACTCGAGGCGGCCTTCATCACCATACTGGTCGAAGCCGAACCAAGTACGCCAGATAGCTGTAAACGGGTATATTCAACTAAATCTTCATTGTTTAAACCTGGGTTGTTGCTACGATATTGGCTAAGGTTTTGCGCTGCACTTTTATTGATGAAGCGTTGTAATAAGTTATAAAGATCATCTGTTGAAAGGTTACGCTCAAATTGACTTTGGCTTTTATTGACGAATACCTCCGCTTGTAGTTTTTCACCAACGCTGCGATGGGTAACCATAGATATACTGATATAGCTGATTATGTTTAGTATTAAGGTATAAAATACGCCATGACTGGTGCTATCGAGAAACGATAAGCCAAATAGTGCAGTCGGCTTTAACCAATCAATTGATAAAGGTCCATGATTAACCCAATTTGATTCAGGAAAAATTGTCGGTAAAAGGAGGGTGTATAGCCATACTGTAGAGCCAACAATTAAACTAATTAATGCCGCTTTCGTCGTCGCTTTGCGCCAATAAAGCGCTCCTATTGTTGCCGGTGCTACTTGAGATAATAATACAAAGGACAGTAAGCCAATTGCGGCTAAATGATTTTGCTGATTAATAGAACGTTCAAAGGCAAATGCCAATAGCAATATTGTTGCAATAGCGAAGCGTCGCTGGTTGATTATTAGCCCTGATAATTGCTCAGTTTGTTTTGAATTAAACAGTCGAAAACGTAAGGTGATAGGGTTTATTACTTCAGTAGAAATCATCGTACTTAATACAATAGCGGAAACAATCACCATACTTGTTGCTGCAGCCAAACCTCCAATATATACGACGCCACCTAGCCATGCCTGTTGATAAAATAAAGGAATGGTGAGCACATATGTATCGGCATCAACACTGCCGCCAGGAAAGGTTATTTGTCCAGCTAATGCTATTGGTAAGACAAAAAGATTGATCAAAATTAAATAGCCTGAGAACAACCAACGACCGCTTTTTAATTGCCGTTCAGTATGGTTTTCGATCATCATTAAGTGGAATTGCTGCGGTAATATAAAGATGGTAATTGCACCAAGCACCGCTTGCGAAATGCTTAAATAAATTGAGCTACCATTGACTATCTCAGCATTGCTCTGCATCTGGCTATGCTGGTTAAATAAATCTTCAAAGCCATTAAAAATGAAAAATGTGGCAAAAATTCCTACCGCGGTTAAGGCAAATAGTTTAACGATGGAGCTAAATGCAATAGCCAATACTAACCCTTGATTTTGTTTACTGGCGGCAAGTTGGCGAGTACCAAAAAAGATACTGAAAACGATAAGTACCAAGGTCACAATAAAGGTGGTACTGATCCCTGTTTGATAGTTACCGGTGAGTAAATCAAAGCTGTTTCCAATCGCTCGTAACTGTAAAGCGATATAGGGAATTGTGCCGATCAGGGCAATGATAGCGACAGTCGCAGCCACTTTGGGTGAGCGATCATATCGACAGGCAATAAAATCGGCAATAGAGGTTAAGTTTTGCTGTTTTATGATTTGTAGAATGCGCAGTAGCATTGGCCAGGCGAGTAGCAAACAAAGAATTGAGCCGATATAAATTGGCGCTATCCAGGCACCTGTTGTCGCTGCCTGACCAACGGTGCCATAAAAAGCCCAAGTGGTACAACTTGCTCCTAAAGATAAGCTATAAATCCAGGGCTTACTAAACCACTGCTTTTTAGCCTTATTTTGCCCCCAGTAAGCGACGACAAACAGTAATGCTAAGTACGCTATAGAAATAAGGGTAATTAACCACGCGTCTAAAGATAGCCAAACTAACAAAGGTAATTTCCCCGAAATAACATGTGTGCCATCGATTTTTATCGATGATTATAATTTTTATAAGCAGAATAACACGTCAGTACTTTACGAGTAGTGCACTAAGGTAGTACTTATTTCTATCGAGTCTTAAGGTACTCTGAACAGTAATTATTCTTTATTTTGAAATTAGCATATATGCAAATTAGTAACAAATATATCGTCGAAGGCATTGTTTTTATTAGCTATGTTTTATTTGCTATGGCTTGGGTAGGTGGAACTGCCAGTATGAGCCAAATTATGCAGGCAATGCAGGTAGATAGTTTTGCTTCAGCGAGTTTTATCAGTGGTTCAGTAACCTTGGCAAAAATTGTCGGCACATTTATGGCTGCTTGGCTAGCGAGTAAATTAGGCATTAAATACGCATTTTTTATGGCATGCATCTTAACGGCTGTTGGTATCATTACTCCCTTTGCCGGTAATTATGAAGTTTTATTAGCAAGTCGGTTCTTAATGGGCTTGGGCGGGGCGTTAATGATAGTGTACTTTAACCCCATCGTAATGAATTGGTTTGATGCCCAGCAACGGCCAACCGTAAATGGTATAAATGCGGTCGCGTTTAATGTAGGTACCGCAATTATTTTGTGGACTATGCTGGATATTAACGAGGTGACTGGAGGATGGCAAAACAGCTTATTAATATTCTCTATTGCCAGTTTAGTGCTAGCAATAACTTGGTTGTTTGTGCATTTTGAACCTACAAAAAGTTCAACTCCGGCGAGTACTGAAGATACTCAACAAGCCGATGCTCATTATACGTATGTTGATGGCCTTAAGGATAAATTTAACTGGGCTTATGCATTTACTTATTCAGGTTTATTAGCCTTTTATATTTGTTTGTTTACCTTTTATCCGAAGGCAGGCATCAGTCAAAGTAAATGGGTGATTGGCTTTGGTATTGTCGGTACATTAGCAGGTATTATTTACAGTAAAAAATTCCCGAATAGAGTGCCTGTCATTCGTTGGTCTGGTTTAATTATGGTGATCACTATTATTGGGCTGTCGTTTAGTACGTCAGAATTTGTGCAAACATTATCAGCAATTACCTTAGGCTTTTTTATTTTCTTCCCTGTTACAGCCTTAGTCACCTTACCGCATGAGTTACCAAAAATGACTCCGCAGAAAATTACCGTGGTCTTTAGTTTATTTTGGTCGATTAGCTATTTATTCTCGACCATAGTGTTATGGATATTTGGTAAAATGGTCGACGCCAATAATGGCGATTTTACTGTCGCATTCATACTTATTACGTTGATCAGTAGTACGTTTTTCATTGGGAGTTTTTTCTTACCTGAAACCAATCAACCTAAGGAAACAGCATAATGAGAGGAGTGGTCTCGCCTAAACTGGAGGATTTTCTAGAACAAGTAAATGCCGCAATTGCTGAAGCAAAAGCTAACAATGTTACTTTTACGCCTATCCAAACTCGGATCAATTTAAATAATTTATCCGCGTTTATTCCATCAGGTCCACAACTTGCTCAGGTGAAAACTGAGCATTTACATGCGCAAGACCGAGATATTCCGGTAACAATATACAACCCTGCACCAGAGCAAGAATTACCCGTACTTATTCATTACCATGGTGGTGGGCATATGTGCGGCAGCGTAGACTTGTATGATCCTATTAGCCGAAATTTAGCAAGCATGTGCCAATGTATTGTTATTTGTGTTGAATATCGCCTAGCGCCTGAACACCCTTACCCTGCTGGCATTGATGATTGCCAACAAGTTCTTATTCGCTATAAAGAATTATTAAAGGGTATGTCTTACAGTGATCAAGTCTATATTATTGGCGATAGTGCCGGTGGTGCTATCTGCACCACATTAGCTCAGCAAAGCTTAACCAATGCAGATATAAAAATTGATAAACAAATATTAATTTATCCCAGTGTCGATTACACCATGACTAGCCAGTCTATGCAGGAAAATGGTCATGGTTTTTTACTCGAACAAGATAAGATTACGTGGTATTTCGAACAATACTTTCAAGAAAATTGTAATAACCATGAGTTTGTCAAAGCGGCATCACCTTTACATGGCAGTTTTAACAACTTTATGCCGTCCACATTACTGTTCACTGGTGGTTGTGATCCGCTAAAAGATGAAGGAATTGCGTATGGTAAAGCTCTCGAAAATGCAGGTGTTGCGGTTGAATATGTGCATTTTGAAGGCATGATACATGCCTATATGTTATTGCATTCTTTAGTCGCAGAGGAATGCCAGAAAACTTACCAGTCGATAGCCAAATTTTTATCCACATCATAATAGTACTTAAATGTTATATAGATTTGTTGCTTTACTTGCCTAGCCTAATCTGAATTTCTTTCTATACTTTATTAACATTTATTACAAACTTGTCGGTTCCTTACAGGGCTACCAAGCCATTTAAAAATAAAGATAGTATATGAACAGGTTTATCCAATTAGTGTCGATTCCAATTTTAACCCTTTTATTATCCAGTAAAGCTTTTGCAAATGATCAGCACCAAATCAGCTATGGCAACGTGAAGTCGGTATTAATTACTACTGCCGATTCTGACATATTACAAAATACGATCATTGGCGGCGCGTTAGGAATGGCGATTGGTAATAACACCCAGGCAACTTTAGACGGTGCTGCAGCTGGGTTTGTTATCACGTCTCTGATGGAGGGCGATAGAAGAGTATTTTTATACACAATAGAAGTAAATGAAGATATTAAGAAAATAGCCATGGAAGAGGGAGGCATTGGTGAAGGTAGATGTGTTGCTATCGAAACTGATAATGACCATACAAACGTAAGGGCGGTATCTTCTACTTTTTGCCTGCAAACAGATCATAAAGCTCTATCTGCTGATGAAGTGATTGAGCAACAGCAAGCCCAAGCTCGACAATGTAAAGAGGCGAGAAAATCAGTGCTATCGGCAACTACAGATGCTGAAATTGATCATGCTATGGTAAAAGTGCGTGCTCTTTGTGAATAAACTTTAAATTATTTTACGCACAAGACTACCGCTTTAAAATTACAGGGAACATTATGAAAAACTTATTTAAATCTATTGGCTTATTGCTGTTATCTATATCTTTACTTGCTTGTACTGGCACGGTTAGCTCCGTTGATAGCAAAGGAGAAGGCGCGGGGCATGTATACGTTATTTCAGAAGTGATTGCTAAGCGACTGATGATGGCGGCAATGAAATCAGAATTTAATCCGCAAGACATTAAGGAATTATCGTCACCTAAATTAGGTTATGGTTCAAAAGTGCAGTGGGGGGTAGATCAAGACACCATAGAGCTAACTGCGTTATTGGCACAAGGTACAGACAGTGCTGGAGAAACTGTGCAAGGTTATGTATTTTCAGCGGAACATTCTGGTACAGCACCAGCGGCTGGAAGCCCAACGATTGATCGATTACTTGCACATATTGTGAAAGATGCAGAAACATTAGGTAGCACGGCTAAATTCACAAAATTAATCGACTAAATTGAAAAAATTCATTGGGGCAATCAGTACGCCGCTTGCTTCTATTTTTGGCAGTGGCTTTTTAGTCATAGTGCCAATATTGGCAGGCGCGGTAGCATTCTACTCTGTTTATGCAATGTTCGTAGTCTGTATACTCGCGTTTATAGTGGGTGAAGTGATTCGCTATAACATCAAATATGTAGAGCCTAGTTTAGTTAACGCACCCGCTAAATCGACATTTCTTTTTCAACGAGTATCAGATCTCGCCTTAGTGCTGGCATACATCATTTCAGTGTGTTTGTACTTACACATTTTGTCGGCATTTGTATTAACCGCAATTGGTTATGATAGCCACTTAAATGAAGACATATTAACCACACTAATCGTTATTTGTATCACTTTGATTGGATTGATCAAAGGGTTGAAACCATTAGAAAAACTTGAAACTTGGGCACTGTATGTAACATTATTGGTTATTGTTGTTTTGTGTGTAGCCTTGGCTGATTTTGACCTTTCTATTTGGCAACAGCAGTCTTCTTTTACCATGCCCACTTGGGTCGAACAGTCTACTTGGCAGGTGCTAACTATTCTTGCCGGTACATTAATTGTGGTGCAAGGATTTGAAACCAGTCGCTATTTAGGGCAGGAATACGATGCCAGTTTACGGATAAAAACGTCTCGTTGGTCTCAAATCATATCTACACTGGTGTATATATGCTTTGTCGCCTTGGCTTTGCCTGTCGTTCATACTTTAAATGGTCAGTATAATGATCACAGTTTAATCGACTTAATTGCTACGGTATCAGTACTGTTGGTTACACCTTTGGTGTTAGCTGCTGCATTGAGTCAATTTTCTGCCGCTGTTGCCGACACTCTTGCTGCCTCTGGCAGTATGGCTGAAATGAGTAAGGGAGTTTTAACACAGGCACATGGCTATATATTAGTCGGCATTGGTGCTATTGCATTAACTTGGTCGGTAGATACATTTGAAGTGATTGCATTGGCATCTCGTTCTTTTGCTTTGTATTATTTTATTCAGTGCCTTGTTGCACTTTCTGTGGCGAGTAACCGTTACTGGAAATTAGCATTAGTTGTTCTGTCTGCTATTTTACTGTTTATCAGCTTGTTTGCTAAACCGGTAGGATAAACTAAACATCTGTTATTGAGTTATTGCGATTGTTTATTACTCAACCCGGTTCAACATCATTTGATTAACTCTTTAACATAAGAAATGATTACTGAGCTGTCCAGGCGCCATCAATAGGTATTGATGAGCCAGTAATCGTACGGGCAGTATTACTGCATAAAAACAAAACTAATTCACCTACTTGCAATGGGTCAGTCATTTCCGGCAGTGCTTGTTTGGCAGTGATTAGTTTATGTTTTGCCTGTTCTACGGTTAATTTGTCATTACCAGCCATGGCATTTATTTGTTTGTTTATAAGAGGCGTGTCTACCCAACCAGGACAAATCGCATTAACAGTAATGCCATGTTCAGCACACTCTAATGCAGCTACCTTGGTTAACCCAATAATACCGTGCTTGGCAGCGCAATAAGCTGATTTATTAACTGAGGCAACTAAGCCATGCACGGAAGCAATGTTAACGATTCGGCCCCAGCGCTGCTCTCGCATTTTAGGTATAGATTTTTGCATGGTGTGAAACGCTGCGCTGAGATTGATTGCAACAATATCATTCCATTTATTCGTTGGGTACGTCTCAATACTTTCGGTGTGCTGTATGCCGGCATTGTTGATCAGAATATCAATTGTTCCCATCTTCTCAATGGCTTTATCCATAAAGGCAATTAACGCTGACTCATTTCTTAAGTCGGTATTATCAAATAGGGTTTCAATGCCATAATTTTGTTCAAATTGCTTGGCTAATTTATTACCCTCATCATCGCTAGCTAAGCCATGCAATACTAGGTTTACGCCCTGTTCAGCAAGTACATGAGCCGTTGCTAATCCAATACCACTTGTGGAGCCGGTTATTAATGAAACTTTGCCTGTTAACGTCATCAATTTTTACCTTATTAAAATAAATAAGGTAAATTTTAACTAATAACTCACAAAAGGTATTTAGCACCTTAGTACCACTAATAATTGACTGTTGTTTGGGGTAGAAAATGGGCAGTCAATAGTTAGTGTAGCGTTTACTTTACATGGAAAAATAACTGTTATAGCGGCGCATTATCAAGCTTACTTAACAACTTAAGTAAGCTTTCCTTTTCTTTTTTTGTGAGATTAGCTGTGACTTGCTGTTCATGTTTTAATGCAATAGGCACAAGCTTTTGGTATATATCAACACCTTGTGCTGACAAGGATAATTCATGACTGCGTTGATCGTTGTCGTCTAAGTGTTTAATTATTAAGTCTTTTTCAATCAATCTTTTCACCGCTCGCGATACGGCTACTTTATCCATGGCTATGCGGTTTGTGATGCCTACAGCCGAAAGTTTAGTTTCTTCACCAAGCGCCGCTAAAATACGCCACTCCTGCACGCTAATGCCATATTGTTTGCTATATTTAACTGCTAACGACTGGGAAATACGGTTGGCTAAGGCAGACAAGCGATAAGGTAAAAATTGTTGTAAAGATAAAGTGCCATCATTTGCTGAGGTCATAATACCTGCCTTGATTGTAATTAGTTACGGATGCAACTAAAATAGTTTCATCTGTAACTAATCATAACATATAAATAAATACGAGCAACGCAAGGGTGCTTGTAGTAGCGGAGAGAACATGACTGATTTATTTGAAAACCCAATGGGCCTAGACGGCTTTGAATTTGTTGAATTTACTGCACCAGCGCGTGGCATTTTAGAGCCTGTATTTGAATCTATGGGTTTCACCCTGGTTGCCAAGCACAAATCAAAGCAAGTTGAATTATGGCGCCAAGGCGACATTAACTTAATCAGTAACTATGAGCCAAAGAGCCATGCAGATTACTATGCCCAAGAGCATGGTCCGTCAGCGTGTGGTATGGCATTTCGTGTTAAAGATGCTAAAGCAGCATACGCTCGTGCTATAGAACAAGGCGCACAACCTGTTGAAGTAACAACGGGTCCAATGGAATTACGTTTACCTGCAATTAAAGGTATTGGTGGCGCTACTTTATATCTAATCGATAGATATGAAGGTACAAACACTATTTATGATATTGATTTTGACTGGATTGAAGGTGTTGACCGTCATCCTGAAGGTTGTGGTTTCCACACGTTAGATCACTTAACTCATAACGTTTACCGTGGTCGTATGGCTTACTGGGCTGAATACTACGAGAACTTATTCAACTTCCGTGAAATCCGTTACTTCGATATCAAAGGTGAATACACAGGCTTAACATCGAAAGCGATGACAGCACCTGATGGAAAAATTCGTATTCCATTAAACGAAGAAGCTGGTGGCGGTGGCCAAATTGAAGAATACCTAATGAAGTACAACGGTGAAGGTATTCAGCACATTGCATTTGCGTGTGATGACATTGTTGCTTGTTGGGACAAACTTAAAGCGCAAGGCATTAAGTTTATGACAGCTCCTCCAGGTACTTACTATGATATGTTGGAAGACCGTCTTCCAGGTCATGGTGAACCAATCGATCAGTTACAACCACGCGGCATCTTAGTCGATGGTACAACTGGCGACGGTAAGCCACGTTTATTATTACAAATTTTCTCTGATACTTTACTAGGACCAGTTTTCTTCGAGTTTATTCAACGTAAAGAAGATGAAGGTTTTGGTGAAGGTAACTTTAAAGCATTATTTGAATCAATTGAACGCGATCAAATTGAACGTGGTGTAATTGGTAAAGACGCGTAAGAGGTAGTTATGGCTATTAAACGTATTCATCATGTAGCGTATCGCTGCAATGATGCCAAAGAAACGGTAGAATTTTACCGTGATATGTTAGGCATGGATTTTCAATTGGCAATTGCTGAAAATGAAGTACCATCAACTAAGGCACCAGACCCATACATGCATGTGTTTTTAGATGCAGGTCAGGGCAATGTATTGGCGTTCTTTGAATTACCGAACTCTCCTAAAATGGGGCGTGATGTTAATACTCCTGAATGGGTACAGCATATTGCCTTTGAAGTAGAATCGATGGATGAGTTATTAGCAACTAAAACAAAGTTGGAAGACGCAGGTATTGAAGTACTGGGTCCGGTTAACCATACTATCTTTAAATCAATTTACTTTTTTGATCCAAATGGTCATCGTATGGAGCTTGCCGCACAAACGGCTAAACCAGGTATGATGTCAGAATTAAAACGTGTTGCACCTGCCATGTTAGATGAATGGGCAATAACTAAAAAAGCACCAAATCATGCGGCATGGCTGCACAATGGTGCTGACTTTGATGAAAAAAGTTTTCTAGGTGATAAATAATGAAATTAGCAAGTATTAAATCAGGTCGCGATGGCCAACTATATGTTGTAAACAGCGCTCTTACTAAAATGGTTAGTGCCACTGACATAGCTCCAACAATGCAAGCAGCATTAGACGATTGGGCAACAATTGAAGCGCAGTTAGAAGCACGTTTTGAAGCATTAGAATCAGGCGCCGTTGAAGGTGTTGAATTTGATCAAACAGCGTGTCACTCACCATTACCAAGAGCTTATCAATGGGCTGATGGTAGCGCTTATGTTAACCACGTTGAATTAGTACGCAAAGCGCGTAATGCTGAAATGCCAGCTACATTTTGGACTGATCCATTAATGTATCAAGGTGGTTCAGATACGTTTCTTGCACCACGCTCTCCAATCTTAATGCCACAAACTGATGGTTTCGGTATCGATTTTGAAGCCGAAGTTGCAGTAATTACTGGCGACGTACCTATGGGTGTTAGCAGTGATGATGCGCTTAACCACATTAAATTAGTAATGATAGTTAACGATGTATCATTACGTGGTTTAATTCCAGGCGAATTAGCGAAAGGCTTTGGTTTCTTCCAATCTAAACCTTCAAGTGCATTTAGCCCAGTATGTGTTACGCCAAAAGAGTTAGGCAGTGCATGGAATAACGGTAAATTAGCGTTACCTCTATGTTCACGTTACAACAACGAATTATTTGGTAACCCTGATGCAGGTATCGATATGACTTTCCACTTTGGTCAGTTAATCGCTCATGCAGCCAAAACTCGTCCATTAGCGGCGGGTACTGTAATTGGTTCAGGTACTGTGTCTAATAAGTTAAACGACGGTCCTGGTAAGCCAGTTACTGAAGGTGGTGTTGGTTACAGTTGTATTGCTGAAATCCGCATGATTGAAACGATTGAAAATGGTCAACCAAGCACACCGTTTATGAGCTTTGGTGACAATATTCAAATTGAAATGTTTGATGCAAATGGTCAATCTATCTTCGGTCAAATTAACCAAGATGTAGTTCAAGGCTAGTTGTAGTAAAGAGTTCGGGGAAGTAGAAAAGCCTGTAAGGCAAAGCGCTAATCAATAAAAATTAAAATACAAAAATAATAAAGCGACCCATTTAAAAAGCCGTATTAACGATGTTAATACGGCTTTTTTTACTTCAGGGAAGAAGTAATGCAAATCGCCACGGACGGCTTTAGATTTGTAACTTCAGAGTTCAACCCTTTAAAATTAACCTAATGGAATTGGCATACCATTAATTAGTGCCTGACCATTGGCAAAGGTAAAATCAAACGTTACTTCAGTTTCATCAGTAACCAACATGTTTTGCAAAATTAATGTTTCAATGTTTTGCTGCATGCCAATAGCATTGAAAAATGCCACCGGTGCTTTACCGTTAGCGTCAGCTTTAAGAGCCATTACTATACTCATTGGATTATTGGCATCTAACAAGTCTTGATCAAACTCAATGTTTAACTGACTGTCGATTTCACCTTGCTCAGTCTGCATGCCAAATTTTTTAATTTTAAGCTCTGGACCTGCGGCTAACAGCTTTGGTAATAATGCCTGAATTTCCATAGTCATCAGGTTTGGATCTTGCTGAGCGTTATTACTCATCAATATATTTTGAAATTCTTGATAAACATCTAAGTCTAATTTATTGAAGCTGACCAAATAAGCGAAGTCTTTAAATTGTTGCCCAATTGCATTGATATTAGCTACTTCAATATTTGCATCGGCGTACATTAAACCATCTTTTTCATGGCTGGTAGATAGTACGCTCAGGTTTTCCATGCTGACTTTTTCGGCGTCTGTCGGCCCTAAAACATCAAGACTGGCTAGGGTAAAGTTGCTATCGCCAACGGTAAGTGCGTTATAACTAAGTATGTCACCTCGTACCACTTGTTGATCTGCAGAGAACTGCATTTTACCAACGGATAAAATCTTTTCACTAAACTCGCTAAACTCCAGACCTTGCCACTCACCTGAAAACTGCAAATGACCATCTTTTGTCATTATCGAATCCACGTTCATCGCATGAATATCAAAAGTACCTTCGTTTGTTGTTACTTGAAATGGTTTTAAATACATTGAAGATGTCATGGCGCCACTAAAACCAATTCGAACATAACTTTCCAGTTTATCTTTACTAAAGGTATGACTAAATTCTAACGGCTCAGTTTGGTTGTGAGCAATATCGAAGTCGTAACTAATATCGACTAAGCCCAAACCCAAACCATTAGATTGCCATAAAATTGGTCCATGTTGCATGGTTTGTTTTGACGTTAATGTGAATTGGAATGGCTCTACCTGAGTGTCAATATCTTGCGTAATCGTGGCAACAATATCGGCTGTTGAGTTAAACCAACCACGTTGATAATTTTCAATGCTTACTGTCGCATTCGGCAGGTTTTGCATTTTTGCTAGCATGCTTTCCATTTCTGTTTGAGCCAGTTTTCCGGAAAAGTACGGTGCAACCAACAAACCTGAAACAACAGCTGTTGCAATTAATCTCTTTTTCAAAGTAATTATCCTTTTAAAATTTTTTATTCTTATTAGTCTCCTAAAAACATCATATCAATTATTTCAACAGAAATAAGCTATTTTTGTGTTCTAATTCGTATGTGTTAATGTTGATTAAATTTGTGTTAACTAATTGAGAATAATAATGAAAACACTGGTTAAAATAGTAGGTGGTTTATTCGTAGTTGTTATCGCTGTTGGCTTATATAGAGCCAATACTTTATATACAGATAGCCAATATTACCCGTCGACTGAAACACAAAAAGTTACTGTGGATGTTAATAAAGCGGTAGATACATTCTCCAAGGCTATTCAAATTGCTACGATATCCAACGATTACCCTGCTCCTGTAACACCAGAGCCTTTCTTGGCATTTCATCAGCACTTAATTGATAGTTTTCCTGCAGTGCACAGTTTCTCAAGTCGGGAGATTATTAATAATTACAGTCTTGTTTATAAGTTTGCAGGAACAGATGAAAGCTTAAAGCCGATTTTATATATGGGCCATATGGATGTTGTTCCCGTTGACCAAGACACCCTTGATAAATGGAGTCATGCACCATTTTCTGGAACAGTAGCAGATGGCAAAATTTGGGGGCGTGGTGCCATTGATGATAAATCTACGGTAATGGCATTAATGGAGGCAATGGAGTTAACGTTAAAGCAGGGTGTACCGCCCAAACGTACGCTTTATTTTGCCTTTGGTCATGATGAGGAAATTGGTGGCAGCCAAGGCGCTAAAAAAGTAGCCGAATACTTTCAACAACAAGGTGTAAGTTTTGAGTTTGTTCTTGATGAAGGTGGGTTAATTACTGAAGGTATGATCAATATAGTTGATCAACCATTAGCTATTATTGGCATTGCCGAAAAAGGCTTTATGAATATTCGCCTAATTGCCGAAAGGCCAGGCGGACACTCTTCAATGCCTCCTGAAAATACTGGCCCAGGAATTTTAGCCCAAGCGATCGTAAAATTAGAAGAAAACAAGTTTCCGGCAACGGTAAAGTATACCAATATTACTTTTGATGCGGTTGGTAGTCATTCTGATTTAGGCACACGGTTTGTGATGGCAAATCAGTGGTTAACAGAACCATTAATTTTAGATCAAATGTTGAAAGAACAAAGAACCGCAGCTGGAGTTCGAACGACAACGGCAGTAACCATGCTAAAGGGCAGCAGTAAATCAAATATACTTCCGACTAAAGCAAGTGCAGTGGCTAACTTTAGAATTTTACCGGGCGAGACAACCGATACTGTATTGGAATATGTAAAATCAGTAATTAATGATGACCGGATCAGCTATGAAGTGTTTATGGCCAATAACCCGTCAAAAGTATCAAGCACAGAGAGCCTCGGTTATAAATTGATCTCTCAAACTATACGAGAATTTGCTAACGATGCGCTGGTTGCACCATATTTAGTAATGGGAGGTACAGATTCAAAATACTTTTATCCGCTAACTGACTCGGTATATCGATTTTTAATGATGCGTGTTACCCCAGAAACAATGAAAATTGTGCATGGTATCGATGAACATATCAGCATTGAAAATTACATTATGAGTATTCAGTATTTTCATGAGTTATTAAGAAAGTCGGCGTTTGATAACGAAGCGCCAAAATAAATAGTCGGTAAAAAATATAAAAGCTACTCTTCCACAAGGTAGCTTTTATAGCCCTTAATGCCAAAATAACGAATTGACTTTTTTTGAGTGATCTTTTTAGCAATTAAGGTTTCACCGCAGTATATTTTGACTACCTGTTTATCAGTATTGGTATCAACCTCATAGCTGTGTTTACCATTAAGGCGCAAATTATCAAATTCGCTGCGCATGATTAATTTCATTAACACCTCTATTGTATAGTCTGGTTAACAACAGCATATTCAATGCTTAACTTAATGTCACCCTAGTTTGTATACTAATGCTTTTCTATAAGCTAAAGTACGTTTATAAAGTACTTAGCTGTTTTTTTTAAGTATCTGATTTAGATAATTATAAGGCAAAATTATGAAATGGAAGTTTAGAAATAAATCGTTGAAAAATAATTTATTAATGCTAATTGGTTTAGCAATTACCGGTAGTATAAATGCTGCTGAAGTCGTTGATTATAAAGATGTCTTCGAACTTGAATATGCCGCTTCACCACAAGTTCACCCGAATAAAAAAACAGTCATTTATGAACGTCGTTCTATGGACATTATGGGCGATAAAACTCGCAGCAGTTTATGGCAAGTGAACTTAGATGGTAGCAACCACCGTCCATTACTTTCAGGTAAAGAAAGTTTTCGCTCTCCTTCGTTTTCACCTGACGGTAAGCGATTAGCTTATACCTCAGCCCTTGATGGCTCAAATCAGCTGTATGTTCGCTGGTTAGACACTGGCCAAACAGCCAGAGTAACTAATTTACAAAATTCTCCTGGTTCTATTGCTTGGTCCCCTGATGGTAAGCAAATTGCATTTTCAATGTTTACTCCAAGCAAAGGAAAATCACTATTTAAAGACATGCCTAAAAAGCCGAATGGCGCGACCTGGGCTGGCACTGCAACTTATATAGATACTACCAATTATCGTGAAGACGGCGGTGGTTATGTTGAGCCGGGTTATGGTCATATTTATGTAGTTCCAAGTGATGGTGGCAGCCCTAGACAAATTAGCTCAGGTAACTTCCATCATGGCGGTCCAATAAACTGGAGCAAAGATGGGAAGCAAATTATTATCGATGCTGACAGACATGAAAACTGGCAACTAAGACCGAGAGAATCTGACGTTTACGCAATTAATGTTGCAGATGGAACCTTTACCCAACTAACTAGCCGCCAAGGTCCAGATAGACAACCATTAATCAGCCCTGATGGTAAACATATTGCTTACTTAGGCTTTGAGGATAAAAAATTAAGTAGTCAAAATGCACATTTAAGCGTGATGACTATTGATGGCAAAAATAGTGTAGATTTAACGCCAACACTTGATCGTTCAGTTGGTAATATTCAATGGAGCCAAGACAGTAAAGGTTTATATTTTTCATTTGATGATCATGGTCAGCAACAACTTGGCTTTGTCGATTTAACCGGCAAGTTAACTAAAATGAAAACCAAACTTGGTGGCCAGTCTCTAGGTAGACCATACACATCTGGTGACTATCAAGCGGTAGGTGATGGTAGAGTAGTGTTTACCCAAGGTAATCCAAATCGACCAGCCGATTTAGCGGTTGTTAATACCAAAGGTGAAGTGAAAAAATTGACCGCGTTAAATGAAGACTTATTTGCTCATAAAACCATGGCAAAAGTCAGAAGTTTAACGGTTATTTCCAGTTTAGATGAAAAATCAATTGAAGCTTGGGTAGCATTGCCACCTAACTTTGACCCGGCAAAAAAATACCCACTGATCCTTGAAATTCATGGCGGCCCACATGCTGCTTACGGTCCAAATTTTTCAATGGAAGTACAATTGATGGCAGCGCAAGGGTATGTCGTTGTTTGGTCTAACCCTCGCGGCAGTACATCGTACGGTGAAGATTTTGCCAACTTGATTCACCATAACTACCCGTCGAATGACTATAACGATTTGATGGATGTAGTCGATGGTGTAATAGAAGAAGGTTACGTTGATCAAGAGCAATTATTTGTTACTGGTGGCTCAGGCGGCGGTACGTTAACAGCGTGGATTATTGGTAAAACAAATCGCTTTAAAGCTGCAGTTGTTGCTAAGCCGGTAATTAACTGGATGAGCTTTAGTTTAACCGCTGATGGGTATTCTTATTTTACTCAATATTGGATGCCTGGCATGCCTTGGGACAATGCTGGTCATTTATGGGAGCATTCACCGCTTTCATTAGTCGGTAATGTGAAAACGCCAACTATGTTATTAACTGGCGAATTTGATTATCGTACGCCTATGAGTGAGACCGAGCAATATTACCAAGCACTGCAGCTACAACAGGTAGACTCGGCAATGGTAAAAATTAAAAAAGCTGGTCATGGCATCGCTAGAAGACCAAGCAACTTAATTCAAAAAATCGGTAATATTATGGCTTGGTTCGAAAAATATCGAGCTAAAGAAGTTAAATACAGATAAGTTATACCTAGTCTAATAACTAACTGTTCATTTTTCCTCATGAAAAAGTAGAACATTTAATTAAAAGAATTGATATTTAAAGGGCGCTAAGCGTCCTTTTTTGTTCATGGACTAACGATAAATTAAAATTGCCCAAAACGGCTCTAACTCGGCTTTGTATTTTGTCGCTTGATTTTACTGTCTTCGCTAAATGAACTTGGTAGTATTTCAACGCCAACCAAGCGGCTTAGTTTTATCATGACAGGGATGGTGATAGGAGCAAATGGTAATACCGCAAAAACGCCAAGGCCTAAGCCCTTTAGTAAGTCGATAAATTGTTTGTTGGCCGTTTGCATTTCTTCAGCTGATGCTTGTCGGCGAGTATACTTTTTGTATATCGCCAACATTTCTTTAGTTTCTGTCTTTTCTTGACCAAGCGCTACTTTCAACATGAGCATTTGTTGTTTAAAACGATAAACGCTGCGCCTTCTTTGGATGCGAATGACCCGAAAAGGCGCTTTGAAAATAAACACTCTAAGTTTCATAAAAAGATCAATTAACTACGGCGAAATAATCTAGCAATGAATAGTGCGCCAATAATTAAAAAGCTGCTGCTGCCTCCGCCGCTAGAATCATTATCTTCCGGTGGTGTAGGCATAGGTGCAGGATCTGTATTATCAAGTAAAGGTGGTAACTCTGGTTGGGTATCTTGATTTGGATCGGTAATCGTAATCGACTCTACTACGACTAAATGTTCATTTGTGATGATTTCATCTTCAGGAGGTAGGCTAATTAATGGTGCTGAATCAAATGCTCCGCCTAATTGATATCTGTCTAATTTATTGATTGCATCGATGATTTCTAAACCATTACCCGTAACCACACCAAATACCGTATAACCACCGTTGTCTTTATCTAGAGGGCTAGAATTATCAACCACATTGAAAAACCATTGATTAGTCGCACTATCTTCGTCACCAGCCTGTTTCGCCATAGCGATCGTGCCTGCAACATTAGAAAATACAGGTTCATTAACAACCGGATCAAAAGTGCTGGCAGTTTCAACTGTATCAGTCTCTAAATTGTATTGAAAACCACCACCTTGAATAACAAAATTAGGTACCGAACGATGAATAATTGTATTTTGATAAGTGCCAGCTTCAATATATTGAATGAAGTTGCTCACAGTTTTGGGAGTATGTTCATCCAATAGGTTGACTTCAATATCACCCATATTGGTTTTAATTAAAACTACTGTTGCTTTTGCTGGTGCGCTTAACGCTAAAATGCCAACAACTAAAAATGTAAATAAGGAAAGGTTAACTTTTTTCATCATCTCTACTACTTAAATTAAATGAAATTGCAGCTTAAACCATTTTTAACGCAAAGCAAGAGAATAGGGTTATTGTGCTAAAATAAACTAACTTTTATTTAATATTTTTGTAAATTCAGGCAAAAAGAGAGGGCGATGACAAGCAATCGGTTGGGGGGGTAATTACTTGCCATCATTTTGAAACTGGTTGTTTGGTAGAGAATATAGTTACTTCACCATAATTACGGTTAGCTCTAAATCGAGAACAACATCGCTGTGATACTTTTTCCTGCCATCTACAGTTTTCGTTAAAAACTCCATTTGTTCAGGACTATTATTTTTAATGCCGAGCATGTTGATTTTTACTAACGCAACATCTTCTCTATCCGCAACATCAGTTATCTCTAAAATTGTGCTTTGAGCATAAATGGTGTCACCAGCAAAAGAAGGATTACAATGGCTACCACTGTGGATAGCACTTAACCATATGCCATTGCCTAAACCGTTATAACTTAGCGCACGACAAAGAGAAATGATGTGCCCACCGTAAACTAACCGTTTACCATGATTGCTGTCGTTCATCATGTGCTGATCAAAATGCACACGCGCGTTATTTTGATAAAGTCTGGTCGCTAATGAGTGATCAGAGTCGTTAATGGTAATACCGTCACGATGAAAATAGGTATCGCCGACATTAAAATCTGATGCTTTAAGCTGCGAGTCACTGACAAAATCTGGCCATTGTGAAAGGTTCAGTTGTGCAGGTATGATTTGCTCTGTTGAACTTATTTCACTGGCAAGTGTAGGCAGCTGCGGTGCAGGGCAACTAGTGCTGTGATCCTTTTTATGAACCATAACCCAACGTTTAAAACTTAATACGATATGGTCATCTTGATTTACCGCTGTTGAATGCACATAAACCACACCGGTTTTACCATTTGAGTTCTCTTTTAGGCCAATTACTTCGCTAACCACCTTAATGGTATCGCCAGCAAAAGCAGGGCTTTTAAAGATAACTTCGGCATAACCAAGATTAGCAACAGCATTTAATGATACGTCGTTGACGGTTTTACCAAAGGCAATATGAAACAGTAGAAAGTTGTCTACCGGCATTTGGGTAAAGCCAACGGCATTAGCCACTGTTTTGGCGCAATGTAAGGCAAATCTAGACCCTGTTAACGCGGTATACAGTGTGCAATCAGCTTCAGTAATCGTGCGAGGTACACCATGAACCAAAGGTTGACCGATAAAAAAATCTTCAAAATAAAGACCTTCTGGCGTGGGCAAATAATTTGTTGGTATTGTCATTAAACGTCACTCTTTTTATTATTCAGCTGCAATTAACCCAGGGTTAACTCACCTTGACCAATTTCATTCACTTTAGTGTATAAACAAATTACACGATTTGCCCATTGCTCTAAACATGGCTCAATTAATCTATCGTCGATTACCGCAACACTTTGGCCATCAGCTTTAGCTTGTTCCATCGCTGAAATAATGCCTTTTGCTTTACGAATATCTTCGCCTTTTGGCGTTAACGCATCATTGGTATAAGTTAACTGTACTGGATGAATAACAGCTTTACCATCAAAGCCAAGATCGCGAGCTTGACGACAGCTGTATTCACAAGCAACCACATCTTTTAAATTAAAGTGCGGGCCATCAATGATGCTTTTATTATGTGCTCTGGCAGCCAAAATACACATCGATAAATAAGTTAATAAACCTTGTCTATCCAGTGTTACATTCACTCGTAATGAGTTGGCTAAATCGGTGGTGCCCATTACAATTGTTGTTAATCTGGGACTGGCAGCACAAATTTCTTCGGCGCGTAGCACGCCAAGTGGCGATTCAATATTAGCCATCACTAATTTATTTTCACCGTTAGCATTATCTAATGCGGCAATGGCTAGGTTTAACTCTTCACCGCTTTCAATGTCTGGAAACAGCACACCATCAATTTCAAGCTCTGCTATTGCGGCTAAATCGGCCTTTCCCCAAGGCGAATCAAGCTTATTTACACGAACAATTTTCTCCGAATAGCCAAAGTCGCTATTTTTTAATTGTTCAACTAATAATGCTCGTGCTTCTTCTTTACGAGAAGGAGGAACCGATTCTTGCAAATCAAAAATAATTACATCAGCAGATAAGCTACGCGCTTTAGTAATGTACTGCTGTTGATGTGCCGGAACATATAATGCACTGCGTCTTGGTCGAAAGTTTTCTTGAGTTTTGCAGTTCATAATTAGGCTCCTTGGGTGGCCGGTTGTTTGTTTTGCTCGGCAAGTTCAGCCAACATTTGTTTACGTAATACTTTGCCATTTTTAGTGCGAGGAAAATCATCGTAAAAATGCACAATTTTAGGAGCTTTATATTTAGCTAAATGACTATTACCAAAGCTTAAAATATCTTCTTCGCTAGCGGTTGCACCAGGCGCCAATATAATACAGGCACTTACCAATACTTTATCTTTTCCTAGTTCTTCACCAAGGGCAACACAGTCTGCTACTTCCGGGTGGGTTTTAATTACTCGTTCAATTTCGTGTGGTGATACACGATAGCCGAAGGTATTTATGATGTCGTCTTTTCGGCCTACAAACCAAATATAGCCATCTTCATCCACTCTTGCATAATCACCAGTAAAGAAATAACCACTGTGTCTTGCTTTCGCTGTTTCTTCTGGCAGTTGCCAATAATTTAAAAATAACCCTGGATCACTTTCAGGAATCGCAATCATGCCTTCTTCACCAGGTTGTGCCGGTTTGTTTTCTTCATTAAGTAGCACTACGTCGTGGCCTGGTTGGGTAAACCCAGCTGCGCCTGGACGAATAGGTTGTTGTTTGTTTTGCGAGATATAGTAAGAAAATTCTGACATGCCAATCGCTTCATATACATCCATACCAAAACGTTCACGCCAGGCTAGCAGCATTTCATCACTTAAGTGCTCACCGGCACTCATACAGTGCCGTAATGAAGGCACATCACTGCCTTTAAATTCGGTTTTTTGAATGATTTGACGGTAGATAGTTGGTACACCGATAAATATTGTACAGTCATGTTTGGCAATAAGGTTAGGCCATGTTGAAGCGTCATTTGCGCCCTCATGTACTATTACGGTATGGCCGTGAAATAATGGGTCCATCAATGCTGAACCTAAAACGTAGGTCCAGTTGAATTTACCAGAATGCATGATTCGATCGCCTTCTTTAAAGTCGAACCAAAAACGGCTGGCAGGTAAACGACCAATTAAAGAGCGATGCGCATGTAACACGCCTTTTGGATACCCCGTTGTACCGGAGGTATAAACTAAATACGCAGGATCATCCGGAGTACTTGCTACTATCGTGTCATCAACAGGGTTCGACTCTAGCAACGCTTCTAAATCTAATACTTGTACATTTAAGTTATTGCAATCACTTGGCATTTCCCCCGGACCTGCTAATAACACTGCACTTAACTGAGTGTCTTCAGTTAAAATCGACTTTAATTCTGGCCACATTGATTTGGCGGTTACTAATACTTTCGCACCAGAGTCTTTTGCCAAATAGGCAACTTCAGGGGCAGACAGTAATGTTGAAGTAGGTACGGCAATTGCGCCTTGTTTCAAACATCCAAAAAAACTTACCGGATAATCGCTAGAATTTGGTAAACGAATTAAAACTCTGTCATCGCTATTTAATCCTAACTCTTTCAAGGTATACACAAAGCGACCACTTAAACTATCCAACTCGGCATAGCTAAGTTCACGAGTGCCTAACGTGTCATCTTCAATTATCAATGCTGTTTTATTGCCATTATTTTGCTCAACATGCTGGCGTACACAGGCATAGGCAATATTAAAATACTCAGGTATGTGCCACTGCCAACCATTCGCGTTCTGTGTTAATAAATCATCAAACTTAATCATAACTTTTTCCTCATAAACGCCGGTTAAATGCGGCCGTATGGCCAGTTTTCACGAATAACCGTGATAGGCAGTTTCTTCAATACATCTATTGCAAATTGCTTATCTTTTTCGTCTAAAGATTTCAATGCATAGGCTCTTAACAGTGTTTGCAGTGCTTTACCAAACATTGGTGGATCAAGCATTTCACCTTCATATTTAATTGCGCCGCCTAACAGGGCGTCAGCATCAATGGCCATTTTCAAAATTTGCACGTTGCGCTTTATTACTTTTGGCGATGGCGTGAATGCCACTTTACATAAATGAATATGGTACGGGTGAATAAGTTGTTTGCCGGTTAAACCCATTTGTGTTTCAACAACAGCGTGTCCATGCACAACATGAGATTCGTGATCGCCATGTAAATCTAACCAGCGACGAACATCGTCAGGCTCGATAAACTTTTCTGGCATTGGCGTATCGTTAATCAATACTTCGACACCGCCAATAACACCTTTACCGGCAATTCTTGCCTCAAGTAACAGCATTCTTAAGTAGGTGAGTAACTCTTCAATCCAACCTTCTGGGGTTAAATGAATCGCCATTGCTTTAGAGAAATCGTGAATACCAAATACCACATGTTTAACCGCAGGAAATGCCATCAGTTCTGAGGCAATTTTTAAACTTCTTGGGTGCTCAATAATCGGTTGAATTTCAATCTTAGGGTTAACCCCTAACAACCAGGCGGAGAGGTCGCGAATTTCTGCAGCGCCGTACATTTCACCGGCTTTAGCGAGCACAATTACATCGATGTGCTCAGCTACCTTCATGATCATTTCTAAATCTTTTTCATACTCGTCGGTACGAAATGGATTTATACGCAGGGCTATTAGAAAGTCGCGCTCTGGAAATTTTGGTAATTCGTTTAGTAATAGTTCTCGGCTCATTTCTTTTTGACGACAGCCATCTTCTAAATCGAACAACAAGGTATGGGCTTGGCAGTTATGGGCATGCTTGCGCATTCGCTCAGCTGCTTGCTCCATATTTTCGTATTCTTCATCCTTAGGAGAGTATTTGACTGGCGGGTAGTACAGCTGAATACCCGGCCACGTGCCACCGAGTACGTCTTCTTCATCTACCTGCTCTAAGAACTCATTATGATAGTTCATTCACTTCTCTCCTCGGATGTTTAACAGTCAATTTATCTAAATTATTGTCATATTCATGAAAACTTTTATCTATAGTTACACGATTAGAGTAAATATTTCAAACAATAGTTTTAAAAAAGTGTTTGAATTTTTTATCTTATGTTGTAGTGTAAGTTATAACAAGTAACTAAGAGCCAAGGTGTCACCTAAGCAACAACATGGAGTTCATTAACTTTATATTATTAAGGTATAAACAATTTTAGTGTTAAAGTAACTAATCCATTAGTGGTAGTTTTTATAATTAATTCAATCACCACTAATCAATTAGTCTAATTTTGTTGACCAAGCGTTGACTTACTACAGGGCATCTGTAATTAATTTACATAATTGAAAACAAACTTGAGGAATTTTAAATGTCTGCAACAGTACATCCAAATGACGCACTTTTTGATGCGGAAAAACCATTTCCAGTGATCCCAAGCTGTGAACATTTTGCCGGTTCAGAAAAGCTGATCCTCAAAGCAATGCAAATGCAAAAAGACATTGGTCAAGTATTCGATATTACCTGTGATTGCGAAGATGGTGCTGCGGCAGGTTCTGAACAGGCACATGCTGAAATGGTTGCCCGTATCATTGGTAGTGATGACAACGAATTTAATATGATGGGTGTTCGTATTCATGATCCATCGCACCCACATTGGAAAAAAGATCTAGATATTTTAATTCCTGGTTGTGGACAAAAACTTGCGTATATCACCTTGCCAAAATGTACTGAAGGTGCACAAATTCAAGAAATGGTGTCATATATTCAAGGTCTTACTAAATACCATTCAATCGACCGTGAAATTCCAGTACATGTGTTAATTGAAACACACGGTGCGCTACGCGATGTTTGGCAAATAGCTGCAACTCCTTGGGTACAAGTATTAGATTTTGGCATGATGGATTTTGTATCTGGCCATTATGGTGCTATTCCAGCTTCATGTATGCGCAGCCCTGGTCAATTTGACCACGCCTTATTAAAACGCGCGAAAACTGAAATGGTTGCTGCAGCTCTAGCTAACGGTGTTGTACCTGCGCATAACGTAACACTTGATTTAAAAAATACGCAACAAACAACGGACGATGCAGGTCGTGCACGTAACGAATTTGGTTTCATGCGTATGTGGAGTATTTATCCAACGCAAATTACTGCCATAGTAGATGCAATGAAGCCAAATTATGAAGAAGTTGAAGATGCAGAAGCAATTTTACTTGCTGCCCAAGCAAACAGTTGGGGTCCAATTCAGCATAAAGGCGAACTCCACGATAGAGCAACATATCGTTACTTCTGGGAATTATTACAACGTGCCCATGTAAGTGGTATTGCTATTAGTAATGAAGCGGAAACCGCATTTTTCTAATTAGCATTTTTAATGCCGCTAATTAAATAAAGAAAACCCTAAATTGAACATTCAATTTAGGGTTTTTTACTTCAGGGAAGAAGGAATGCAAACTGCCAGGGATGGCTTTAAGTTTGTAACTTCAGGCATTCATCGCACCTTTGAATCATAGAAATATATTTGTATTTTGTCTTACACTCAGCGCTTTCTAATAAAAACCTTTACCATTGATGGCAACATTACGTATGTGATTATTGGCACAATTATGGCGACAGAAATAACCGTTACCCATAAATGGTTACTCGTAAATCTGGCGACATAGGGTGGGATAAAATACACAAGTGGTAATAAGGCCAAAAAGGTTAATAATGCCATCATATGTTTATTTGGATCTGATGTGTTGTGCTTGCTCACGGCGTAATCCCTATTTATTAGCAAAATGACTATTCATTACATAACCATACTTAGTGCTATGGTTTGCTAATACGTAGCCAAGTTCTTCTGCATTTTCACTGCGCCAGTCATTCATTATTTCAGCAAGTACAGATGCCCAAGTGGTTACCTTGACACCCGCTTGAGTTAAACGTTGTGTAGTTACTTCTTGTACGGTTTTGTTCCATGTACCAGAGGCATCAATAACAGCGTAAACATCAAAGCCTTCTGCAACTGCAGAAAGTGCAGGAAACAGTAAACATACGTCAGTAACAATACCGGCCATAATTATTTTTTTGCGACCTGTTGCGACTATTGCTGCTTTAAATTCTTCACTGTCCCAGGCATTAATTTCACCCTCTCGTTTGATGATGTTATCACCCAAGATATCAGTGATTTCAGGAATTACAGGGCCATTTGGTCCATCGTCTAAACTTGATGTAATAATGCTTGGGATACCTGCAGTTTTAGCTGTGTTACATAAGCCTTGAATATTATTTTTTAAAATAGTTGGATGTTCGTCGCCCACGCCAACCATGAGTCCAGCTTGGTGATCAATCATTGCTAAAACAGCGTTATCGCGAGTTAAAAATTCTGAATAATGTGTGTTTGTTGGGTAAGTCATGAGATTTCCTTAAATAATTTAGTTAATAAACGTTATTTGGTTAGGTAAACAACAATTAGTTGGGCATCCTTGTCGGCGATAAAATCGACTCCGTCGGTTGTTTTTATCGCAGTACGAGCCTTAATTTTTTGATTGTTGAAAATACCTTCTCCTTTGCTCAAGAATACTAATGCTTCGCCTGTATGCTGGACTGTTTGGCCTGCTTTTAAATTAGCAACCGCTATTGATGTACGGCTATAAAAAGTAGCGTTTTGTTTTTTACTGCCACCGTATATGTGTTGCAATTTACCTACCTGCGGTTGGTAAACCTTATAACCTGCGGGCTCTCCAGCTTCATCTGGTAATACCCACAATTGGATCATATGATTTTCTTGGTTATCCGGGTTGATTTCGTTATGAGCAAATCCTTCGCCGCCACCACGTTGTACTTGCGTATAACCTGCTGATAAGCCTTTACCATGCTCTAATGACCCTTCATGACTTATACGACCATCAACCATCACTGAAATTACATCTATTTCCCGGTGTGGATGCATCCCAGTTTCACCTTTAGCTTTAAAGTTGGCATCGGCTAGATAAACGAAATTACCTAGACCATCAAAAGTTTGTTTTCTTGCGTGTTTGAAGACGCGACGGTCAGTAACAAATTGGCGCTCTTTTAAACCGGCAAAACCGCCTTTTTCTAAGTCATTAAATTTTAATATTTCCATCATTTTTCTCCGCTGCTCTGAATTTATTTTTCATACTTTATTAAGATGTTAAACAGTTTATTGGGTTTCAAAAAATAGATAAACGTGTAAAAAAGTAACTAATTGTTCTATATTAGGTAACAATTAAATGACAGCCTATGTGGGTCCATATAAGAACGTAATGACTGATTTAAACGATATGATGGTGTTTCGCCAAGTAGTGGAACAGGGAAGCTTTACAGCTGCTGCTAATGAAATTAGCTTGCCAAAGTCTAATATTAGTAGAAAAATTTCGCGTTTAGAAACCGCTTTAAATGCAAAGTTATTAGAACGATCTACCCGCTCTTTAAACCTTACTGAAGTTGGCAGAGTTTTTTATGATCATTGTGTACGTATTGCGGACGAGGTAGCTAGCGCTCAAGAGTGTGTTGAAACATTAAGTCATAACCCAAAAGGCTGGATAAAGTTTTGTACGTCACTTACTATTGGACAAACATTAATAAGCCCGCATTTAGCAAAGTTCAGTGAACAATATCCTGATGTTCATCTTGATATAAATTTAACCAATCGTCGTGTGGATGTGATTGAAGAGGGCTTCGATCTGATCATTCGGGTTGGCGAATCTCCTGATTCAAACCTAATCACTAAACGCTTGACTACAGTAAAATTAGCGTTGTTTTCCAGCCAAAACTATGTAAAAAAACATAAGCTAATGTCGATAAATCATCCTGATGACTTGCGCGAACATCGTTGTCTTTATATGAATGCCGGAAATGAAAAACATCGCTGGTATTTATCTAACCCTGACAGTCAAATTCATCTAGATATTACTCCCTCGATGTTGTGTAATGACTTTGCTACCCTACAACAAATGGCATTATCTGATATGGGCATAGCATTGCTCCCAGAGTATTTATGCAAGGCAGAAGTAAATGCTGGCCATTTGCACAGAGTTTTGCCTGATTGGGAAGGTAGAAAAGTGAACCTTTATGCGATTTATCCAAGCCGTAAAGGTGCAACACCCAAAATCAAAGCGTTTATTGATTATTTAACCCAGCAATTAAATTAGTAGAATTTTAGTTCATGTATCCATTAGATTATATCCAACCCGTATTTCGCCCACCTTCAGAGTGGAAGAGTTTAATTCTGCAAGTTACCAATGGCTGTTCATGGAATAAATGCACGTTTTGTGACATGTATACTGACGAAGATAAAAAATTCAAACCGAAGAAACTTGACGTTATAGAACAAGAGTTAATTACTATTAAACAATCAGGTTTGCCTGTACGTAGAGTCTTTTTGGCCGATGGCGATGCGATGATGCTGCCATTTAATCGCCTAAAAGATATTTTGCAACTGATCCACAATTACTTTCCAAATGTGAGTCGAATTTCCAGTTATTGTTTACCCCGTAATTTAGGCAATAAAACTGTTGAACAACTCAGTGAACTTAAACAATTAGGTTTGAGTTTAATGTATGTCGGCTGTGAAAGTGGTGACGATAAAGTGTTGGAGCTAATTGAAAAAGGTGAAACTTTTGAAACTTCGTTGGCAGCGTTAAATAAAATCAAAGATGCTGGAATGAAATCTTCAGTAATGATTTTAAATGGCTTAGGTGGGCCAGAATATTCTGCGCAACATGCAGTTAATTCAGCAAAATTAATGAATGCCGCACAGCCTGATTATTTATCAACATTAGTAGTGTCATTTCCTTTAGGGGAAGAACGCTTTGCGCAAAACTTTGACGGCAAATTTAGGCAACTACAGCAACAAGAACTGTTTATGGAAATGCATACGCTATTGGATAACCTAGAGCTAAATAAAACCATTTTTAGGTCCGATCATGCTTCTAATTACCTAGTATTAAAAGGAATATTAGGTAAAGATAAGCAGCACCTGTTAAGACAAGTAAATATGGCTCTGGACAACGCCATACCATTACGCAAAGAGTGGCAAAGAGGCTTATAATTAGCCAGTTTGTACTAACTAAAATAATAAACGCAAAGGATAATTAATGGCGTACCCAAGTAGTAATAAAGGCTTCAGTTTGAATTTAATTGACGATTTAGAAGCACCTTTAAGTGATCGAATCACTTTGATTGAAAAGCCAATACCCAAATTAAAACCTGGAGAGGTGTTAGTAAAAATGTTGGCAGCGCCAATTAATCCCTCTGACTTGGTTTACTTAATGGGCAAGTATGGTCTTCCTCCGGTGGATGGTGCTTATGTCGGTTTTGAAGGCTGTGGAATAGTAGTAGCGGCCAATGCTGGTTTGTATGGTAAATGGTTAAATGGTAAACGTGTCGCAGTGTCAGCAACACCTGGCAAAGATGGCGTTTGGGCTCAATATGCAATAACCAAAGCGAATTACTGTCTACCGGTGCGCAAAGAAATAAGTAATGATCAGGCCTCTACTATTATCGTCAACCCTTGTACGTCAGTTTGCTTGGTTGAACGCGCTATTGAACTTGGCGCGAAAGCGATTGTTATAAACGCTGCGGCAAGCCAAGTAGGTAAAGGCGCTATTCGTTACGCAAAAATGCAGGGCATAAAGACTATTGCTACCGTTCGTTCACAAAGCAATGTTGATGCTTTGCAAAAACTTGGTGCTGACAAGGTCATTTTAACTACTGCCGATACGTTTCGAAACGAGTTAAAACAGGCGAGTAAAGATTTAAAGGCAACAGTATTGTTAGATGCAGTCGCTGATGTTGATACACCAAAAACAATGAGTTGTATGCCAAATGGCTCAACCGGCATTGTTTATGGTCGGTTAACCGAAACTCAAGATCCAATAGGTGGTCAGTTTTCAGTGGCAGATGTTATTTTTAAAACCCATAAAATAGAAGGTTTTTGGTTAGCCACTTACATCGGCAATGCTAAACCGTGGAAAGTGCTAGCGTTAAGTAAAAAAGTGCAAAAGCTATTTGCGCAAGGTATTTTTCAAACCGATATATATGGTCAGTTTGATTTTGGTGATTTCCCCAAAGCGCTTGAGCATTATGCTGTACACAAGAGTGATGGTAAGGTCATTTTAACGCCATAAAGTTAGAGCATGTTATTAAACATGCTCTATGATTTTATTTAGTACGACCCATCCAAGAGATAGCAAATGCCAGTGCAAATGGAATTAATCGCTCTAAATAATCTCCTGGTGGAGAAGGGAATAAACTTAAAATTACTGAGAGCACAAAGCCGGTAACAATTGCTGCAAAGGCAAACCGGCCGTCTACAGACTTACTCATTACCTTTACAATTAATAATGGCCCAAAAGCTGCGCCCAATGCGTTCCAGGCAAACAGTACACGAGAGAAAATATCTTCAGGCGCATATAATGCTAATAACATCGAAATGATACACATAACCACTACGGTTAAGCGTGAATAAAACAAACTTTTGCTGCTATTTTTATTGTCAATTACGTCATACGACATAGCCGACGCTGACACCAGTAACTGGCTGTCGGCGGTAGACATAATGGCTGATAAAATTGCAGCAATAATCACTCCGGCAACCACTGGTGGAAACAACATGTTTGTTACTTCTAACAATGCTTGTTCGTTATTCACTTCTGCCGCTAATAATACTTTTGCACACCAGCCAACAATTAACATGCCGCCAATTACAATGGTTGCCCAGCCGATGGCGATAATTTTAGCTTGTTGAACGGCTTTCTCATCGCGTAAAGCCATAATTCGGTTTACCACATGCGGTTGTCCCGGTTGACCTAAACCAATGCCCATTAACCCCACAATAAATGCAATGGCAATAAACCCACTATGACTGCCCGTGAGTTGCATTTGAGTTTCAGTAAATATGTGATGCATTTGCATCCATAAATCAGTAAAGCCACCCACTGCAAATAAGCCGGCAACAGGCAATACTAAACTGGCAATTGCCATTAATATGCCTTGCAGTGTGTCGGTTACACTAACCGCCCAAAATCCACCTAAAAGGGTGTAAATTAAAATGATTGTAGTGCCCATTATGATGCTGCTTTCCATGGATACTTCAAAGGTGGAAGCAAAGGTTGTTCCTGCGGCTTGAAATTGCGCGGCAACATAAAAGGTAAACGCAAAAACAATACAAAATGAACAAAACCAAATGATTGGTTTTTTAAACTTACCACTGCCACTTGCTAATAATTCAGTAAGGGTAACGGTTTGCTCTTTGGCCGCCTTGATTTGTAATTTAGGCGCTAACCATAACCAGTTAAATACATAGCCAAACAATACAGCCGGTACCAGCCAAACGGCAGATAATCCCATTGCATAAGCAGCTCCACTTACACCAAGTAAGGTCCAGGCCGAAGATGCACTGGCAGCAGAGCTGATGGCAGCAACCCATGGGCCTAAGCCACGGCCGCCGATAAAATAATCTTCAGTAGAGTTAGTTTTGTGATTTGACCAAAAGCCAATACCAATAAGAACGATTTTGTAGATCACTAAAGTGACCAGAACAGTAGTTGTGTAATCCATTGTACGTTTTTAGTTGTTATTATGAGGATTTATTCAATGATGATAACAATATACAACCCAAAATTCACCATAGCTTGCATTGTTAGTTTACTAAGGAAAATAACATTATTTGTTGTCAGAGTGATTGTTCCAACTATCAAAGTGAATAGCCGACTCCAAAGGTCGCCTTGCTAACCAGCCATGCTTTTCAAGATCAGGTTGGTCATTAAAGTGCGACACATAACCGACACACAAGTAAGCAACAATATTAATATCATCAGGAATCTGCAATGCCTCTTTGATGACATCGTCATGAACAATGCTAACCCAACCAATGCCAATATTTTCGGCCCTGGCGGCTAACCATAAATTTTGAATAGCGCAAACAGTGCTATAAAGATCCATTTCAGGTTTAATTGTACGACCTAAAATGATCGGGCCGTTTCTACTTCTGTCGCAGGTAACGCAAATACCCATTGGAGACTCAAGAATGCCTTCCAACTTTAACTTTTTATAAGACTGAGATTTGTCATCAGTAAACATAGCGGCAGACTGAGCATGTGCCAATTCAAATCCGTGCTTTATTTTCTCTTTAGTTTGCTGATTCTTAACAACAATAAAGTCCCAAGGCTGCATAAAACCAACGCTGGGTGCATGATGAGCCGCCTTTAATATTCGGCCTAATACGTCATCGGGAATAGGGTCTGATTTAAACTCAGCACGCACATCTCGGCGAGAGAAAATAGTTTTGTAAACGGCGTCGCGTTCTGTTTGGTTAATGTTCACTGGAGTCACAAACTAATAAGTTGTAAGGGAGTTGGCTAATGATATAGAGGTTGAGTTAAACCGCCAATAATTTTCTTGCTTTGATTGATTATGATGAAATTTTATGCAAAATAAATTTGCACTTATCAATTACATGTGTAATCCTTATTTAAATTACAAGTGTAATCGATGGGCATATGATAGAAATAAGTAAAGCAGAATTTGAAGTATTGGAAGCTCTTTGGATGAATTATCCCGCGAGTGCCAATGACATTATTAACAAATTAAATGAAGAAAAGACCTGGCACGACAAAACCGTTAAAACACTTTTAAACCGCATGGTGAAAAAGGGTGCAATAAGTTTTGAAAAGCAACAAAGGCACTATTTATATTCACCCCTGTTAGAGCGAGAATCTTACACCTACAAAGAAGGCAAGAGTTTAGTCGAGCGCTTTTTTGGAGGAAGAATTGCACCTTTGGTTGCTGGTTTTGCAAAAACTGAAAAGTTATCAAAAGACGACATTGATGACCTGAAAAAAGTAATTGCTCAATGGGAGAAGGATAATGATTGATTGGCTTATTGAGCAGCAACTTGTCTTGTCTTCATTATTAATAGTACTGATTTTTTGTGAAACAAAACTGTTGCCGGCACTTGGCGCAAAATTTTGCTATGGCTTATACGCGGCGATACCCGTGGCATTAGTATTGGCTAATATGCCAGAGATATTAAAACCTGAACTTGCACCGCAAATAAGCCGTTATTTAGTGGCAATTAATAACAATAATGTAGCAATAGATAACAGCGTTATTTGGTTGACCGCTTGGTGCGTAGGTTGCTTTATTGTTATTGCCTCAAGCACTTTTTCACACCTGCAATTGCGAACTGCAGAAGTAGCGATAAAGCCGAACAGTAATACTGAAGCGCTTAACTTACCTGATTCATTAACCCCCTATGTAAGTAAGCATGTGGCAAGTCCGTTATTAATAGGATTACTTTTTCCAAAACTCATATTGCCAAAAAATTATTTGCAGATGTACAGCGCAAAACAGTTGGCCATGGTGATAGAGCACGAAGTTGTGCATTTTAAACGCCAGGATACTCGCTGTAATTTTATCGCGCTGATCTTATTAAGCCTATTTTGGTTTAACCCATTAATGTGGCTTGGTTATAAAAGCTTTAGAAGGCTGCAAGAAATCTCTTGTGATGAGAGCGTTTTAACTGACAAAAATACCGATGAAAAAATTCAATACAGTAAAGCGATGTTACTTAGTATCGAAAATACTAATAACCAGCTTTATGCATACACCCACTACACAGAGAAGCAAACTATGTTAAAAAGATTAAATTTTATTAAACAAAAACAACAGAACAAGCCTTTCGTTAAAGTTACTATGTTAGCGCTTATAGCAAGTTTATTAAGCAGTATGGCCATTGCCGAAAATACTCCCGCAGCTAAAAGTGCCGATGAGGTTGTTGCACCTGTAATGCGAGTTGAGCCAATTTACCCAGAAAAAGCGGTAAAAGAGAATTTAAATGGCTCTGTGGTTTTACAGTTTGATGTAACTGCTGCCGGTAAAGTAGAGAATGTAATTGTGATAAACGCAGAGCCTAAAAAGATATTCGACAAGTCAGCGAAAATAGCCTTAAGGCAGTGGCAATACCAAAGCTCTAGTCATGGTTTGAAGAACCAACTTGTACAATTAGATTTTGTGACTAAAAACAATGAAAAATCTGAAAGTTTAGTCGAACGAATTAAAGTGACCCAGTAAGCCTTTATTAATTAAACGACACAAACAAAAACAGCACCTAATTAGGTGCTGTTTTTTTGCTTATCCTCCTGAACCATGTATGGGGTAAAAGGAGGATTGATTAAGCAATTACTTATTCTTGTTCTTCATACTCAGAAAAGTCTGTAACGCCTTGCTCTTCTAGAATTTTACGAACACTTTCCGGTAAGATTTGCTCATTACCTTTAGCTAAATCACTATCGTCTGGTAATGGTTGCCCCGTAAACGCATGTAAAAATGCTTCACAAAGTAATTCACTATTTGTGGCGTGACGCAAATTTTGCACTTGTCTGCGTGTTCTTTCGTCAGTTAGAACTTTTAATACACGCAACGGTATAGATACAGTGATTTTTTTAACTTGCTCACTTTTTTTACCGTGTTGTGCATAAGGATTGATGTATTCCCCATTCCATTCAGCCATCGATATTCCCCATTAATATAAATTTTCTAAATCTTTCTTGTTATATATAAATTGTACTAGCTATAGATTTCTAGTCAACATCTAAAAGCAAAGATGTTTAGATGGCTAAAACTTCTTGACCTTGGAGGTGAATACGTTTAGATTTATAGACGTCTAAACATCTAGTTTTAAATTTACACCAAAATAACTGACGAAGAGCTGATTATGAAACACGATAAATTGAATACAATAGCTGTACAAGCTGGCATAAATAGTGATGAACATCATGGTGCTGTTGTACCTGCTATGCATTTATCGAGCACCTATAGTTTAAAAGGCTTTAATGAAAAGCGTCAGTATGATTATTCTCGTAGCGGTAACCCAACCCGTACAACACTCGCTGAGGTGATTGCCGATTTGGAAGGTGGCACAACTGGTGTGATTACCAGTACCGGTATGTCTGCAATTCATTTGGTATGCCAATTACTTACCAGTGAAGATACCTTGCTTATTCCACATGATTGTTATGGTGGCAGTTATCGTTTATTTACTCATTTAGCCGCGCGCGGAGTATTTAAGTTACAGGTAGTGGACCAAACAAATGAGCAGCAACTTAATGAAGCACTTGCGCAAAAGCCTAAGTTGGTGTTGTTAGAAACACCGAGTAATCCATTGTTACGTCTTGTTGATATCGCAAAAATTTGTCAGCAAGCGAAAGCTGTCGGCGCCTTGGTTGCGGTAGACAACACCTTTTTATCACCTTTATTACAACGCCCGTTAGACCTAGGTGCAGACATTGTTATTCATTCAACCACCAAATTTATCAATGGTCACTCAGATGTAGTAGGCGGTGCGGTGGTTACCAAAGACGCTGAGCTTGGAGAAACATTAACGTGGTGGGCAAATTGTATTGGTATTACCGGCTCACCATTTGATAGCTATTTAACCCTGCGCGGCATTAAAACTTTGCCGATTCGTTTAAAGCAGCATGACGAAAATACCAAGCAATTAGTACAGTTTTTACAAAGCCACCCGGCTATTAACACTATTCATTACCCAGGTTTGGTAGACCACCCTGGGCATGACATTGCCAAAAAACAGCAAGCCGGTTTTGGCAGCATGTTTTCATTCGAACTTAATGGCGGTGTTGACGAAGTTAAAGCATTGTTTGCCAATGTTAAGCTGTTTACCTTAGCGCAATCATTAGGCGGCGTTGAAAGCCTTATTTCTCATCCATCGACTATGACTCATGCCGGTATGGATTTAGATGCACAAAAAGCGGCAGGTATTAGCCAAACGCTTATTAGAGTGTCTGTTGGCTTGGAAGATATTAGCGATATTATTGAAGACTTAAACCATGCATTAACTGCATCACAAGCGGTGGGTAACTAATGCAACAGCAAGTACAAAATATTGAATTTAACGCTTCATTAAACCCTTTAAAACAGGTTGAAGTAACAACAAATGTTCATAAATTTGGTGGCAGCAGCTTAGCAAATGCAGCATGCATTTTGCGCGTTGTTGAGATCATTAAAGACAATGCTAAATTGAATGATTTTATTGTTGTGTCAGCTAATGGCAAAACAACAGACCAGCTGTTTGAGTTGCTTGAAAGTGCTGATAATGACCAGTTGTTTGCAACTCAACTTAAGCAGTTAAAAGATGATCAAGCGGCATTAATTAACGAATTGCTTGATAACAACCAAGCTGCACAATTATTGCAGCAGTTAACTGCAGATATTGAATTTATTAACACTGAATCGGCCAATAGTTTTAAGCAAAGCCGTAATGATGTACTGGCTTTTGGTGAGCTATGGTCGGCCAAATTGTTAGCTGCGGTATTAAGCCAAAATGTTTGTAAAGCCAACGCCATTGATGCCAGAAAGGTACTAATTCTTGATTCAGGCAATAACTTTCAGCTGAATGAACAGCTGAGTAAAACAAACATTACTGCTGAAAAACTAGCCAACCAGTTAAATATTTTTACCGGTTTTATCGCCAGTGATGAGCAAGGAAACACGCAAACCTTGGGACGTAATGGCAGTGATTATTCTGCCACCATTGCTGCACATTTATTAAATGCTCAAAATGTTACTTTATGGACGGATGTAAACGGCGTTTATAGTGCCGACCCTCGTATTGTGAATACAGCGCGCAAATTATTCCGTTTAGAAAACTCGGTTGCAAAAGAGTTGGGCCGCCTGGGTAATCCGGTGTTGCATGCCAATACCTTAAACCCACTAACAACACATAATATTCATTTGAATGTGGCCAGTAGTTTTGCACCGCAAGATAGTGGTACAGAAATTGGCGCATTTGGTGAAATAGCCAAGAGTGAGATCTCGGTTACCCATAATAATGAGCTGATCAAAATAGACTCTACCGAGTTTGATGTTAAAACATTAGAGCAAATAAATACTCGTTTTCAGCCAATTTACCAATGCCAAAATAACACCTGCATTGTTATTTCACAGCAGTTTGCTGATTTAGCATTACATTACTTGCAAGCGCAAAACATTACGTTTTCGACCCTGAAAGTGTCATTAATTGCGGTTGTTGGTTATCAAGTTGCCAACCGAGGTGAAATTAAAGCTCGCTTTAAACGTGCACTTAAGCATACCGATATTGCCCAATTTGTTGGCTCTAGCAATGGACATAGTCTATTGGCGTTTTTTGAGCATGAAAGCTCGGTTGAATTAATCAATAAAGTGCACTCGCAAGTGACTAAAGACAGTCGCAACATTGGTTTGGTCATTGCTGGCCTTGGTAATATTGGTAAGCGTTTTCTTGAAATGTTGCCACAGCAACTAAACCGCTTGCCTGCACTTGAAAACGTGCATTTGGTTGGCCTTGCCACATCAAAAAAAGCATTGATTAATACCGATGGTATCGAAGTAAATCAGGCGCTTGAATTATTTCAGCAAGACAGCTTAGCCTATGACAATCAACTGTTATTAGAATGGCTGTCACAGCACCCATATGATGAACTGGTGCTGGTAGATATTACCCCAAGTGAACAGTTCAGTAATTTATACCAAGCATTTTTTGAGCAAGGTATCCATGTGATCAGTGCCAATAAATGTGCGGGCTCTAGTAGTACCAAGGCTTATAACCAATTATTAAATACGCAGCAACTTACTGGCAGCCAATGGTTAGTAAACACCACCGTTGGCGCAGGCTTACCGGTAAATTATGCTATTAATGATTTACTGAATAGCGGCGATGAAATCAATGAAGTGGCCGGTATATTTTCAGGTACCTTATCTTGGTTATTTTCTAACTTTGATGGCAGCTTAGCGTTTTCGCAGTTACTGCAAAATGCGCTGGAGCAAGGCTTTACCGAGCCAGACCCACGTGATGACTTATCAGGTTTAGATGTACAGCGTAAGTTACTCATTTTAGCGCGCCTTGCTGGGTTTGAGTTAGAGCTTACCGATATTGAATGCCAAAACTTAGTGCCAAATTCTTTAATTGGTTTATCGACAGATGAGTTTTTAGCACAAGCCAATTTATTGGATGAATATTTTGCCGATAAATTGCATGAAGCTAAACAGCAAAATGGCTGTTTACGCTATGTGGCCCGCTTTAGCAAAACAGACTCTGGCTATAAAGCCAAAGTAGGATTAGAAATTTTAGCGAATGATCATGCGTTCGCTAACTTAACACCATGTGACAACATATTTTTATTAACCACCAACTGGTATCAAGATAATCCATTGATTATTCAAGGTCCTGGCGCTGGTCGTGACGTAACTGCCGGCGGATTACACTCAGATTTAGTTAACCTATGTCGTGAACTTGCTGTAAAAACAAAAGAAGTAGAAATTAAGGGGATTAACTAATGAATGCCAAAGCTAGACAACTCGATTTACTAAACAGAACTGTAAGAGATATTGATAACGACTTAAATGTCTCGTTTGAATTTTTTCCACCAAATTCTCCTGCAATGGAAACTACTCTTTGGGGTTCTATTGAGAGATTAGCACCGTTAAACCCAAGCTTTGTTTCAGTAACTTATGGCGCAGGTAGTGGTACGCGAGACCGAACTCACGGTGTGATAAAGCGCATTCAAAAAGATACCGGATTAATTGCCGCGCCACACTTAACCTGTATTGATGCTGGCCGCGAAGAGTTAATCGATATTGCCAAAGATTACTGGGAAAGTGGTGTACGCCATATTGTGGCATTACGCGGTGACTTACCAAACGACAGTAAAAAGCCAGATATGTACGCGAACGACTTGGTTGAGTTACTAAAAGGTGTTGCCGACTTTGATATTTCAGTTGCTGCTTACCCAGAGACACACCCGGAAGCACCAAATGCTCAGTTTGACTTAGTAAACCTAAAACGAAAAGTAGATGCCGGTGCTAACCGTGCTATTACCCAGTTTTTCTTTGATATGGATTCATATTTACGTTTTCGTGATCGTTGTGTTGCCGTTGGCATTGATGTTGAAATTGTACCTGGCATTTTACCGGTATCAAACTTTGCTACGCTCAAACGCTTTGCCGACATGACCAACGTGCATGTACCTGATTGGATGGGTAAAATGTATGAAGGCCTTGACGATGACCCAACTACCCGCAATATGGTTGGTGCAAACATAGCGATGGAGCAAGTTAAAATTTTAAGAAGTGAAGGCGTGAACGACTTCCATTTCTATACCTTGAATCGCTCAGAGCTAACCTATGCAATTTGCCATACGCTAGGTGTTCGACCTTAAAGCCTTCCTCCCTAGCTTGTATATAACAAACGCCATTCTGAGAGATCTGAATGGCGTTTTTTATGATAATAATAATTCTCAGTAATTCCTCATTCAGTTTAGACTTTTCATGGACTAAACTGAACAGTTTGAATTTAATATAGTTTACTGTAAGTTAAAGATAAAAAAGGTAGGCGCAATTACTAAGACGTCTACATAAGAAGCTGTTATATGCAAAAGGAGAATTGCACATGAATATCAATGTAACACTTGTAGGCCAGATAGTTTTCTATTCTATGTTTTTCGCAGGAGGCTTAAGTTATTACTTGGGCAAACGTAAGACGAACAACCCCAAAATAGCAGTCCTCATTGGGGTTTTCTTATGTATTACGCCTCCATTAAATTTAGTTTATCTCGTCGTGTTGTTGTTGAAAAATGATGCGGTGCAGATCAACAAAATTGATAGCAGTGTGTAATTTGCATATAACAAGCAATTAAACAGGGACAAAAAACAGTTTGCTGTTGTTCGTTCCTCACATTTTAGCAAACAATTTTTTGCCCATTAATTGGGCGTTATAGCGAAAGGTTAATTTTCGAGAAATTTGATATTTATATTTTTGTCCCTATATCAATAGTTATTACAGCAGCAATTAATTCAGGGAGATAAATTGTGATTGCAGACATAATGTCTATCTTTCAACCTTCATTGAAAAATCTAGATAAAGCCAAAGAAAGAAAATTAGATCAATATGAGAATGGCGACGATTCAAAGGTAAGAGCTGAATTAGATAAAATACTTAAAGAAGGGCTTTCACCTAATAGCTTTAAAAAAGAAAAAAAAGACATATAGTAATTCGCGATAACAAGCTGTTTAACAAGACAAAATACAAGGATAGTTTGATGAGAACTCTTAGCATAATTTTACTTTTTATTTTCTTTCAATCTACTGCAATGGCTGAAAAAGGCGTAGTTGTTAACATACTTCCGGATAAATTAACGTTATCGATAGACTGTGAAGCTCAGGTGAAATTACAGCGATTAAAAACAGAGCCTAAGAAGTTTTCGGTTGGCTACTCTTGCAAAAATTCGACGAATGGCAGTTACTATATGGACTTTCGTTTAAATGATATGGATATAGTAGCTGATTTTGATGATGGTTCAGCTAAGGTAGATGTTAATAAAACCAAGTTTAAATCATATACACTTTATGAGTTATTTATCGAAAGTAAGAACGGAGAAAAATTTAAATTTGTTTCTTACTGTACGGAAGATGTCTGCCTTGATTTAGTGGGTAATTATGAGAAAGAAGTAAAAGATTCTATAACATCCCAGTTAAGAAGGTAGCATTTATAACAAGGTACTCAAGCGAGACAAATAACAGTTGGCTGTTTGCTCTTTTGTCGCTATTTTAGCCAACAATTTTTTGCCTCGCTTGAGGCGTTAGAGGCCTTCGAAGTATGAGATTCATCATCACCTTTTTGTTTTTAGTGTCAGGGTTTGCTTATGCAAATAGTGAGAAACTAAAAATCACTAAATTAGCTGATAATGTTTATCAACATATTTCTTATAAAGTGGTTGAGCCTTGGGGTAAGGTCGGTGCATCAGGTTTAGTAGTTATTGATGGAAATTATGCTCATATAATTGATACTCCTTGGGGCCAAGAAGCAACTGAAGAATTAATCGATTGGATCAAATCAAAAGGTCTTGTCATTAAAAGTACTGTAGTCACTCATTTTCATGAAGATGCTAGTGGTGGTATTCCATTTCTGAATAAGGCTAATATAAGAACATACGCTACGCGTAAAACTAACACTCTGCTCAACCTGAAAGATAAAGAACAATCCAGCCATGAAATTCCAAATAGTACATTTGAGTTAGTTAAAAGTACTATAGAAATATTTTATCCTGGCAACGGCCATACAGAAGATAATATTGTTGTTTGGCTTCCAAAGAATAAAATCTTATTTGGTGGCTGTTTCGTCAAGAGTATTCATAGTAAAAATCTAGGCAATACTGCAGATGCGTCAATTAAAAAATGGCCATCCTCAATTCAAAAAGTTATTAACCAATACCCAAATATTGAGATCGTTGTACCGGGTCATGGTAAAGTCGGTGATATAAGTTTACTTAAACATACAGCAAAACTCGCTTTAGATGCAAAAGACCTTTAACAAGTCATTAAAGCAGGAAAATTACCGTTGACTGAACATTATAGCCAACAATTTTCAGCCCCTTATTTGGGCGTTAACTTTTGTTACATCTTAAAGTCATTAATAGCTATCACTTCATGTTAAATTATTGTTTTTACTCGAGGATTGATTAATGAATAAATTACAAAAAATAGGGGGTGTTTCCGCTATTTTTGAAGCCATTATTTACGTATCTGCGTTTGTATTCTTTGGTGCGTTTTGGAGCTTCCCTACGGATGCTGATTCTGTACAAAAGTTTGCTTTTCTAGCTGAGAATCAGATCATCCTGTCCATTGTAAATTTCATTATGTACGTACTCTTTGGGATTATTTTGGCTGTATTAGTGCTGGCGATTCATGAGCGTTTGAAAAGCAATTCGCCAACTCTTTCACAAATCGCCTCTATATTTGGTGTTGTTTGGGTGGGCTTAGTCATTGCTAGTGGGATGATTGCAAATATAGGCTTATCTGCTGCTTTGGAGCTATCAACTAAAGACCCAGAACAGGCTATGACAGTCTGGCGGGCTATTTACTCAGTAGTTGAAGGTTTAGGAGGTGGAAATGAAGTTGTTGGAGGATTATGGGTTCTATTGTTAAGTTTTGCCGCTTTAAAAGGTGGAGAGTTTTCTAAAAGGCTTAACTACTTTGGGCTTTTCGTTGGTACTGTTGGCATCCTTACCGTTTATCCTGCTGACGTACTTACAGAAATTTTTGGTGTAAGCCAAATTGTATGGTTCTCTTGGTTAGGTTTCACTATGCTCAGAAGCAATCAAAGCTAACAACTGTTAAATAGGGAAAAACCAGTTGGCTGTGTTCGTTCCTCAATTTTTTAGCTAACTACAATTTGTCCTTAATGGGGCGTTATATGTACACGGAGGTTTGATGATAAACGTATATCTTTTTGATTGGGGCAATACTTTAATGGTCGACTTCCCAGGTGTTACAGGAAAAATGTGTAACTGGGAAAATGTTGAGGCTGTCACTGGCGCTAAAGAAACTTTAGAGGTGCTATCTAAACATTCCCAAATATATATTGCTACAGGTGCTGCCGATTCAACTGAGATAGAAATTCAACGGGCTTTTGAACGAGTGGGTTTAAGCCAATTTATATCAGGTTATTTTTGTAAAGATAACTTGGGACTATCGAAAGGAAGCCCTGAATTTCTCAATTCTATTTTGGACAAATTAAAAATCCCTTCAGCAAATGTGGCTATGGTGGGTGATAACTTTGATAAAGATATTAAACCTGCAATAGCTACTGGCATTCAACCATTTTGGTTCACTTCAAAAAATATTGAGTCATCCACATATAATGTTAAAGTAATTAAACAGTTAAGTGAATTGTATACTTAACTGTTGGCTCGGTTCCGCTTCGCTACATAAAGTTAGCCAAGCATTTATCAGCTCATTATTTGCGCGTTAGGGACACTTTAGGATGTGGAGACTTCTTTGATAGTTAGGCAAGGTAAACCTGAAGATATTTACGAAATTTCGGATATATATAAAGATTCTATTAGGGAACTATGTAAAGGTGAATATTCCCAAGAAATAATTTCTTTATGGGAAAACTCTATTGCACCAGAGTCAAGATTAAAATCAATAGATAGTGGTTCCCTCTGGGTCGTTGAAATCAATGGTGATATTGGTGGTTACCTTGTCTCCGTTCCAGGCGAGTTGGTCGCGCTCTTTATAGGTTCTGCCTATTCAGGACTTGGAATAGGAAGAAAGTTGTGTGAGTTAGGTATAAGACTAGCTACCAAAGATAGCCCGGTGGTTACTATCGAATCTACTTTGACAGCTGCACCTTTCTACGAAAAAATAGGTTTTACTAAAACTAGCAGCGGTTTTTTCAGTCATGGTAATTCCCAGATAAAAATACCAATAGTAAATATGGTCTATGACACAACGCGCACCTAACAAGCAATAAAGCAGGTCTTTAACGGGGCGTTAAGCCTTTAGGGGGAAACTATGAGAAAAGCACTAGTTATTGTCACACTACTCTCTTTAGCTGGTTGTTTGGGGATGCCTCAAACAATTGAACCAGTTAGTAATTTCAAGCTAAACCAATACTTAGGTAAATGGTATGAGATTGCTCGTTTAGATCACTCATTTGAACGTGGTTTAACACATGTCACTGCTGAGTACACACTGCGCGAAGACGGCGGAGTTTCAGTATTAAATCGAGGCTACTCGATTGAAAGCAAAGAATGGCAAGAAGCTATCGGTAAAGCTTACTTCGTAGATAGCACCAATAAAGGGTATTTAAAGGTTTCCTTTTTTGGTCCTTTTTATGGTTCCTATGTCGTGTTTGAGTTAGAGCAAAGCAACTATGATTATGCTTTTGTTTCTGGTCCGAATAATGATTACCTTTGGTTGTTATCTCGAACTCCTACAGTAGCTACAGAAGTACTTGAAAAGTTCAAACGTTTAGCAGAGCAAAATGGTTTTGATACAGAGCAGTTAATCTACGTAGACCAAAAATAACCTAACAAGGCGTTTAAGAGTGAAACCAAATGCGTGCCGGTTTCGCTTCTCTCACAGTATGGCACACTATGTTAGTTGCAGTTTAACGCAGCGTTATGTTTACAGGAGAATTCAATGCCGCATTGTGTAGTTGAACACTCATCAGCAATTGATGGAAATACTTTGATTCCCCTAGTTTTTGCGGGTGCCCTGGAGTCTAAACTATTTGAAATTGATGGTAGTGATATCAAGGTAAGGGCAATGCCATACTCTAATTATCAAACAGGTAATGTGGATGTAGATTTTGTGCATGTTACTTTAAAAATACTTTCAGGGCGTACTATTGATCAAAAATCAATGCTATCTAAATTAGTATTAGAAAAACTAAAAACACAGAATCTGGTTAATTGCTCTATATCAGTTGAAGTTGTAGATATTGATCGGGTTAGCTACTCTAAGGTTGTAATGTAAGCATAACAAGCTGTTAAATCAGAACAAAATATAGGTCGTTGTATTTCGTACTACAACAATTTACCTAGTAATAGGGCGTTATGTTATGAAAATTATTAGATAGCTTACTAATGAGGAACATATGATAAATATTCGTACCATTACTGCCATGGTAATACCTGCCACATTTTTTATTATTTTATTAAGTGTTTCTACACCAACATTTGCAGAAGACTCAAATCGAGCCCGTGATCTGGGAATACCCTTTGCTGGCAATCCAGGTCCATTGAACTCTATAACTGATGTAAAAGGTATTGAAGTTGGCCATGTAACTCTAGTAGAAGGTAGTGGTCCGCTTCAAGTTGGTAAAGGGCCTATCCGTACTGGTGTAACAGCGATATTACCTCGCGGGAAAAATTCTACATCCCCTGTTTTTGGTGGCTGGTTTACGTTAAATGGCTCAGGCGAAATGACAGGAACTACTTGGATAGAGGAGCGTGGATTAATTGATGGTCCTATCTTGATTACCAATACTCACAGTGTGGGAGTGGTTAGAGATGCTGCGGTATCTTGGATGGTGGACAAAGGTTGGGAAGCTGATTGGCATGCTCCGGTTGTCGGTGAAACGTATGATGGGGCTCTTAATGATATTAATGGTTTTCATGTTACCAAGGCTCATGCTCTGGAAGCACTGAGTAAAGCAAAAAGTGGCAACGTTGATGAAGGCGTTGTAGGCGGCGGCACAGGAATGATCTGTAATGGTTTTAAAGGCGGCATTGGTACTGCCTCTCGCCAATATAAAGTAGAAAGCCAAACCTATACATTAGGGGTGTTAGTTCAATGTAACTACAACTGGTCGCGCGACGACCTAACGATTGCCGGTAAGTTTGTTGGCAAAAGACTTCAAGCTGATCCAAACTGTTTCACTGATAGCAGCATCGAAAGACATTTTGGAGACTATTTACCTTATTGTGACGACCTTAACGTTGCTTCCATACAGCCTGACTATGCCCACGATGGTTCGATCATTATTATTATAGCGACAGACGCGCCATTGTTACCTCATCAGTTAAAACGCGTTGCAAAGCGTCCATCACTTGCTCTAGGAAGACTAGGTACTGTCAGCAACGCCGGTTCAGGTGATATATTTCTAGCGTTCTCAACGGCATCAAATAAACAAATATCGGAAAATAAAACATCCGATATAAACATGTTTCCCAATAACCATTTATCCACTGTTTTCAGGGCAACAGTGGAAGCTACGGAAGAGGCAATTGTTAATTCTATGGTCGCAGCTGATACTGTGATTGGCATCAATGGGCTTAGAGTCGTCGCCATTCCAGAAGATAAACTAAAAGCCATCATGCTTGAGAAATAACCATTCACTGAAGAAAAATGTGCACAAATTACTGGAGATCAGACAATGAGTGATGAACAAGAGATACGGGATCTATTCAACAATTGGATTAAATCAACCATCGAAGGAAATCTGGAGTTAGCGCGGCAATGCATTGCTGATGATGCCGTGTTTTTTGTGCCCGGTGTTGGTGAGATGGACAAGGAAACGTTTGCTCAGGCTGCTGCCGGTGGCTCGCCTGAAGAGTCCCCAATTGATTTTGATCTAGACAGTAAGCTTCGAGAACTAAAGGTGTTTGGTGACCAAGCCTACCTGTGGATTGAATCGACTCTTTTATGTTCACCAAAAAATGGCGACCCAGCCTCAAAAATGGCGGGGCATTCACTTTCGGTTTTAGAAAAGCGAGATGGTCGCTGGCAGATAATTCGAGATGCAAATACGATGACAGTGGTTGCTGATTAGTTGTTTTTTTTAAGAAAAACTCTATGTTGGTTGTGGTTTAATTTATCCTTAAGGATTGCCCAATGAAAAAATTAATAATAAGTATTATTTTTCTACAACAGCTCATTTTGAGTCATGCGCATGCTGCTCAACTTAAAGTTATTAAAGCTAAAAGTTATGTCGATGTAGCTTCTGGAAAACTAATATCTCCTGCGGTGATCTTAATTGAAGATGAAATAATACAGGCGATTAATCCTAAGAGTATACCCGCCGGTGCTAAAGTAATTGATGTCGGTGACCACGTATTGTTACCCGGCGTTATGGATATGCATACCCATCTCACCTCAGATTTTTATACAGGAGATCATTGGACTACCGCTGCTGTTAGGGAGACCACTGCAGATTGGGCATTGCATGGCGTTAAATTCGGTCGACAAATGCTTGAAGCCGGATTCACAACTGTAAGAGATGCAGGGGCTTTTCCTGGTTTTCCTGATGTTGCATTAATGAATGCTATAGAAAGAGGAGATATTATTGGGCCAAGAATGATCCCTGCAGGTCATTATATTTCAATTACTGGCGGGCATTGTGACGTTACTGGGTTTGCTCCCGGAATAATGGAACTAGGCCCGAAACAAGGTGTTGCAGATGGTAAAGCTGAACTGCTAAAGGCTATTCGTTATCAAGCTAAGCATGGTGTCAAAGTTATAAAAGTTTGCGCGACCGCTGGCGTATTCTCTAAAGGAGACAGTCCAGGTGCACAACAATATTCAGATGAAGAATTAAAAATAATCGTAGATGAAAGTGCACGGCATGGATTAAAAGTCATGGCGCATGCTCACGGCAGCGAAGGAATTATGGCGGCAGTAAAGGCTGGCGTTGCGTCTATAGAGCATGGCTCAATGCTAACCCCCGAGATAATTGATGAGATGAAAAAAAGAGGCACTTACTACATCCCAACAATTTATATAAATAATATTTCTTTACCTCCAGAGACCCCTGCATGGACGGTTAAGAAAAATGAATTTCTAAAGCCTCATATTGAAAACAGTTTTGTTATAGCCGTGGATAAAGGCGTAAATATAGCCCTTGGCAGCGACGCAGGAGTTATGCCGCACAATGATGCTCGATTGGAGTTCTTTGCCATGGTAAGTCGTGGTATGTCTGAATCTCAAGCGTTACAAAGTGCGACAATAAATGCGGCAAATTTATTAGGTGTGAGCGACCGTGGGCAACTTAAAAAAGGCATGCTAGCAGACATTATTGCAGTTGAGAGCAACCCTCTAGAAAACATTAGAGTAATGGAAAACGTATCCTTTGTGATGAAAGGCGGAGACGTTATTAAATCTATTAGTAAATAAAATTTGGGGGGCTTGTTAGCAAATTCCCCTTAACTAAAGATTTAAAACACAACAAGAATTTAAAGCGGGACTGCTAACAGTTTGCAGTTTCATTCCTCAACATTTTAGCAAACTAATAAAAAGGCCCTTAATGAGGCGTTAAGCATTTAGGGAAGTTTCGTGGATTCAGATAAGAATAAATTTTTAATCATTGGTTCTATTTGCAGCGCTTTAGCTGCTTTAGTTCATTTGGGGTGTATTATTTTCGGCGCTGACTGGTATCGTTTTTTTGGTGCTGGTGAGCAAATGGCTAGAATGGCTGAAGATGGACATTGGTATCCGACTGTCGTTACATCAATTATTGTATTGGTTTTATCTATTTGGTCATTATATGGTTTGTCTGGCGCTAAGGTCCTTTTTAAGCTTCCTTTTTTAAAGCTTGGTTTAATTGTTATTTCTCTAATTTACTTAGTTCGGGGCGTAGCATTTGTAGCAATTATGCCAATGTTTCCAGAAAACAGTTTAACTTTTTGGCTGGTAAGTTCGGGTATTTGTTTATTCATAGGCATTTTATATTCAGTTGGCACTTTTCAGAGTTGGTCAACGCTAAATGTAAAAATGCCTAACAAGTAACTAAAGCGAAACTGTTACTCACCGCTTAACGCGGCGTTATAAAATTTTCGGAGTCAGATGTTGTCAAAAGTAATTTTGAACGGGTATATATTGATACCAGATGCAGATTTAGAAATTGTAAAAGCTGAGCTTATTGTGCATTCTAAATTGACTAAAGAAGAACCAGGATGTTTGGTATTTAACGTTACACCAGATGATAAAAACGTAAACAAGTTTAATGTGTATGAAGAATTCATCGATCAAATCGCTTTTGATAACCACCAATCTAGAGTTAAACGTTCAAATTGGGGTAAAGTGACAAAACGGGTTACACGTGAATATCAAATTAGTTACGATGTACAAAACATATAATAAGACGTTAAATTTCAGCAAAGGATCTGTATCACTAGTATGAATTTGTTTAAAAATATCATCACAAAACCTTTTGAATGGTTTATATCTATTATTGGATATTGCATATTCTCCTGTCTTTACCTGCAAATTGTGATTACTCCGGCTATTATTCTTTCGCTATTAGGGTTAGTCGCTTTTAACTTTCTAGATTACGATTCGGTTATTAATTTGCTTTACGGCTTAGCTGTTGTCGGTTTCATTCTTGGTATTATTTGGGCTGAGCATATCCGTAAAAAATACAGTGTTTTTGGTTTTCTTGGCTATATTTCAGGGCACCCTGAGATTGACGGGTGGCAAAATCATAAAAAAGGTATCGTTTTTCGAAAAGGTAATTTAACAAGAACTTCAAGCGGGCGTTCAAATTCCATGCAAAGGAAATATTAATGAATATATTATTCGCAACTATTAGGACTTATTGGATTGCGATAGCGCTATTTATCCTTGCAGTCATTACCGCCTTATCCCTTTATCCACTGCAAAGTTTACCTTCTGTGCCTGGTAGTGATAAAACTCATCATTTTATTGCCTATGGCGCATTGATGTTCCCTGTAGCGTTACGAAGGCCAAATAATTGGATGTTCATTGGTTTATTTTTTGTATTTTGGGGTGGTGGCATTGAGTTGGTGCAGCCCTACGTTAATCGTTATGGTGAGTGGCTTGATATGGCAGCAAATACTGGAGGTATATTTTTTGGTTTACTTGCAGCCCAATTTATAAATTGGTTTTGGCCTGATAGCCAAAACAAAAGCAGTAAGAACTGAACCATTTGGATATTGAACGTTAATCATAACAAATCCAATAGCTCGTTATATTAAGGAAGAACCATGCAATTAACACCGTTTCATATAGCAATTCAAGTTCGTGATATTGATGAGGCCAGAGACTTCTACGGAGCTAAGATGGGGCTTTCTGAAGGTAGAAGTTCGGAACATTGGATTGATTTTAATATGTTTGGTCACCAATTTGTAACGCACCTTAATTCACAATTGGGTAAAACTGGAAAAATCACCAATATTTCAAATCCAGTAGACGGACATGGAGTTCCAGTTCCTCATTATGGTGTTGTCATGAATTTTGACGATTGGGAGATCTTCGCCAAAAAAGTTAGCACATTCATCGATGATTTTATTATTGAACCTTATGTTCGGTTTAAAGGTGAGCCCGGAGAGCAAGGTACTATGTTTTTTTCAGACCCTTCAGGAAATGCTTTAGAGTTTAAAGCATTTAAAAATATTGAGCAGGAGTTGTTCGCCAAGTAAGTATTGTGTATTAGGCAATCAAGCAGAGTAAAATACGCTTTGTATTTGCTCTGCCGTCGCAATTTCTGTCAACAATTCTTCTTATTAATTGGTCATTATGTATACATCAAAGTTGAGTGTGTTACTTTAGGTCTGAACAAATTAAAATTTTAATAAAAACAAAGGAATGTATATGAAAAATTTAACTTTAGTCGCTTTCGTTCTTGTTACCCTATCAACCGGTAGTTTGGCGAAGAATAAGCATTTTTACGCCGATGTACAGGTTACAGATATAAGCCCAACGAGTGACTTCATTTGGAAACGTGCCAATCAAAATACCCCTAAATATCCAATAGAACTCGCACGTTCTGGAATTAGAGGGTGTGCGGTTCTATCTTTCGATATTTCAGAATCAGGTGAAACTGAGAATGTAGAAATCATTAGCTCAGTACCTAAAAAACACCTTGGTAAGTACTCTCGTAAAATGCTAAAAAAATGGAAATGGGTTCCTGTTTCAGCAGTAGAGTTTACTTCTGAAAAAAGAACTTTAAGGTTGGATTTTTGCATGGGTGAAGAATCAACGGAGCAATCCCAACAAGCGTGTAAACAACAAACACAATTAGCATGTGGCTAATTCAGTAATAAGAATTTAAAGCGGACGATCCATGCTCATAAAACTAGTAACTAAACTCTTGATACTCGTATCTATCAGTAATTTTTGTTTTGCTGAACAAGCTAACTTTGACTCACAAAAAATAGATAAGCACATTCTAAAATATGTCGAAGAAGAAGACTTCAGAGGAGTTGTGTTAGTTGCTAAAGAAGGGAAGGTACTCTTTAAATCTGCATACGGTAATGCAGATGACAGCAACAAAACACTTAATACTGTTAATAATAAATTTTTGATAGGCTCTCTTACAAAATCATTTACTGCTGTTACTGTTATGAAGTTAGTGGATGAAGGTAAATTAAATTTAAATGCTCCATTAGCGACCTATATACCGAAATTAAATACCAATATAAGTAAAAATTTAACGTTACACCTGTTACTTAAACACCAATCTGGACTTCCTCAGCATTTAGAAAGAATAGTTAGTTTCGAAGAAAAGGATGTTTCTTCAGATGAAATCTTAGACATAATTAATACCGCTAGCTTAGCTTTTACTCCAGGAAAACAATATCAATATTCAAATTTAAACTATCACTTAGCCGCCATTGCAATAGAAAACGTAATGGCAAAGACGTACGCAGAAGTTCTTCAAGAGAAAATATTTATCCCCTTAAACATGAAAAATTCAGGTGTGGAGCGTTTAAGTAATATTCCAGCTAATAGGTCAAACGGTTACCGAAAGGGAGTGTTGGGTATAAATAGAGACGAAAATATAGTGTCTTATGCCTTAGGTTCTGGGGATATTTATTCTACAGTTGACGATTTATTAAATTGGGAGCAATCCTTATACAGCAGCAAACTTTTATCAGAAGAAAGTCAAAAACTATTGTTCGCTGGTGAGAGCCAAGAGTTTGGAAATTATGGGTATGGATTTAGGATACAAAAGTATCAGAGAGCAAGTACCGAAAGTAAAGGAACCTTAACAAGGCACGGTGGCTCTATGAATGGGTTTCTGTCGAATTTGCACCGTTATACAGATGACAAACTTACGGTAATTATATTAGCGAATATACGCAGTTTTCCTATCAGAAATTTAACCTTTGAGCTCAAGGAGATAGCATTGGGTTTGGATGTTGGCGATCGCAATAGGAAGAGGTTTGAGTGAAGTTTCGACTGTTTATATTACTGTTAATTAGTACTGGCCAGATGGTCGGTGCTAAAGAGGAGAGTTCTTTTGAAATACCTCGAAGCAGTATCACCAATATTAAAGATCCTGACTCTGGGAGAGTTTACCCTCTTTTTATAAAACTACCTCGTTCTTATAGTTACAATAGCGAAAAATCATATCCCGTTATCTACTTAACTGATGCTTTATATAGTTTTCAAATCGTATCTGGAGCCACTCGATTTCCAATGAATACGGGCAAAATGCAAGAAGCAATAATTGTAGGTATATCATACTCAAAGGGTTCAGGTGGGCATGCAAGTCGAGTTCGTGATTATACTCACATTGAAGACCGAAGCTGGAAGTATCAAACCGGAAAAGCAAAAGAGCATATTAGTTTTATTGAAAAATCAGTTTTCTCTTTCATTGAAAAAAACTACAGAGTAAATGAGTCTAGGACTTTTGTAGGCAATTCACTGGGTGGGCTACTTGGCGCATACATATTGTTTACTAAACCTGATATGTTTAATAACTATATCTTAGGTAGTCCATCGGTGTGGTTTAAAGATCATGACATCCTTAAAATTAAAACAAAACCTAATGTTAATAAACATAAGGTTTTTATTGCTGTTGGAGCTAATGAAACGCTTGAACTAGATTCACCAAAATACGATATGGTAGAAGGTTCAAAGAAACTTGAATTAAAGTTATCGGGTGAGCTATTCCCTAATACAAAAGTAAAATTATTGACTATTCAAGACGCAAACCATGAAACTGCGTTTCCAACAACTGCAATTCAGGGTTTGTATTGGCTGTTTAAAGAATCGTGAAAATAGCGTATCAATAAGCTGTTCAACAAGGGCAATATGTTTATCAATAATGTAAGTTTGTTATCAGCTTTGGAGGGGAAATGAAAAAGGGACTTACGGAAATATTTGAAGTTGATTCGGTATTAAAAACGTTAGCTCTTTGCATACTAACTGTTGGCTCATATTTAATTTATAAGCTGTATCGTTTCTCAAACCAAATCAACCAACATACAGAACTTAAAATATCTAACATTTTTATTTCTATAACCGTTTTTTTATTTACTGTGTCATTAGTTAGTTTAATTTATGGTTTAGTTAACCTTGATGATCTAACCATTTTAAAAAGCTCTATTGGAATTCATATGGTTTCAAGTGTTTTTGATGTAACTTGGATAATTATGGTGCGTAATAGAATTAACTTAATTTCGGGCTCTAACAAAGGTGACAAACTTTGGTTAAATCCGCTTGTTACGTCAATTTTTCATGTTATCTATATGCAACATAAAATCAATCAAGGCTCGGTGAAAAATACAATGTAAAAGGCAATCAAATAGACAAATAACCGTTGGATTTTGCTCTTCCTCGTTATTCCAGCCAACTATTATTTACCAATTAACAAGTCATTATATCTCTAGGAGCTTGAATTGATTATTGCTGAAACAGAAAGATTATGTATCCGTCAAATTACCAATGAGGATGCTAAAAACCTATCAAAAGTGTTAGCTGATCCTGAAGTAATGCGATACTCGACAGTAGGTGTTCATACAGAAAAACAGATTTATGATTATATAGATAATTGTAAAAAACAATATGACTTGACTGGTTATGGACATTGGGCAATTTATAACTGTATCACTGATGAGTTTGTTGGGGTATGCGGCCTCAACAAACATCAAGTGGACTCTGATGATGTTATACATATAAATTATCGTCTTGCTACTGATCAACAAGGTAAAGGCTATGCTGTTGAGTCGACACTTGGCGTTTTAGATTTTGCTAAAAGAATACTAAAAATTAACGCTGTTTACGCACTAATAGAGCCTGAAAATACTAGCTCTGTTAACGTTGTAAATAAAACAGGCTTCCAATTCATTAAATCTTCTGTGTTTCGTGGATTCGCTATAGATATTTATCAAGTGGTTTTATAAGACGAGATATAACAAACTGTTAAATCAAGAAAAATACAGTTAATGTATTTCGCTTAGCAACAATTTTTTTGCCTATCAACTAGGGCGTTATGTATTTATTTCAGGAGTTAGAATGATTAATAAGTTTATTGGGGTTGTACTTATTATTGCAGGTGTAATTATAGCTATGTGGGGCTACGATATTTATGACTCAGCAAGTTCACAGTTTAGTCGAGCATTAAGTGGTGATACCCCTTTAGAAGCTTGGGCAGGTATGGTTGGAGGCGTGATTTCAATTTTAATTGGTATTACTAGGCTAAAGTAATACCAAATTGTTATGGTTAAACAGGTGAAAATCTGTTCAAGTGGAAAAACACATAAGCTCATTTTCTCTGTGCTAAACATTTTAGCATGCATAAATTAGTCACTTATTGGCATTAGGGCTTACACAAAGGAATATTAAATGAATAGAGTCGCACGATGCACTTGTGGCGATTTAAGCATCAAAGTTCAAGGTGAGCCTAAATTATCTTTGGCTTGTAATTGTGTTAATTGCCAAAGAAGAACAGGGTCGGTTTTTGGTGTAAGTGCTTATTTTGATAATAACTCCATCATAGAGAAAACAGGGTGCCCAAGTCATTTTCAAGGAGAAAGTGATAGTGGAAAAAAAATAACGACATCATTTTGCTCAAAATGTGGCTCAACTGTATTTTGGGAGGCCGACTTTTTCCATGGCCTAGTTGGCATAGCCGTTGGGTGTTTCTCAGATCCTGATTTTCCCGAACCATCAACTGCTGCTTGGACTGATTCAAAACATAAGTGGGTAAGTTTTCCTGAATATTGGCATTGTTTGAAAAAGCAGGAGTCAAAAAATGCTTAATAAATGCAAAAACATTCGCCTAACGATGGTTGTCGAACGTTTCTCAATTTTTAAACAACGAATATTTGCCTCTTAGTTGGGCAATTCAGCCCCTTGGCGCTCAATGTAAATAGAAGGCGAAATAAATGAAATTATTTGATAAAGCGAAAGAAATTACCGATAAAGTTACTGAATCAGTAACTTCGTTTAGCAGTGATGAAGTCATTGCCAATACGCTTATTAAGGCGATTGGCAAGCAAGAAAAGGTTAATGCAATTTTAAAAGAAAAAGGCTGTAATTATCGGGTAGCAGATATTGAACTTGGTATGGGGGTTCCTCCATCAGTTACTTTTGGCGTTCGCAGGGTCGATGAACCCAACGCTTCAGAAAAAAATTCAATGGAAATCAGTGAACAATAGAAGTCAGTGCACACGCAACTTAGTTAATTTAAATATTGAATGCCTGGAGATTCATTTATGCGACACAAATCAATAAAGACATTAGGCGTTCTAATCGCTTTTTTTACGGCAGCATTCAGCGTAAACGCTGCTGAATTAACACATGGAGAAGCACAAGCTGCTATTCGTAGCGCAGATTTTGCCTGTAACCATGTGATTAATCTGAAAAGCAGTGGCGACAATACTTGGATGGTGAAATGTAACTCCGGAATATTTAGTATCACGCGCGATAAGAACGGTAAATTTACTGTCAGCCAGGTTGAATAAATGCATATACAGTTTCTTATAACTTGCTTAAGGCTGAAAATGGAATTAGAGGGTAGGCTTTGGAAATAAGGAAGTTAAATACACTTAGAGGTATAGCGGCACTCGTTGTCTTTATTACTCACTTCAGCGACGCCACCAATTGGCTTGACGGCGCTTTAGGAGGTCGAGCAGGTCAATACGGCGTAATGTTATTTTTTATGCTTAGTGGCTTCCTTATGTCTTATCTTTATTTCGATAAAGCATTCACTAAAGTAAATTTACAAACTTACTTTCTTGCCCGTGTAGGCAGGGTTCTGCCGCTGTATTTATTGATTGTATTCTCCTCTTACTTTTTATCACTCACTGGAATGCAAGGGTTGTATGAAATTACCGATATCCACTCCTTAATCGCCCATTTAATGTTTATATATGGTGAAAGTGTGCTCTGGACAATATCGCCAGAAATGCAGTTCTATTTCGCTTTTACTTTATTTTGGTATTTCACCGCCAGCAGAGCAGGGTATATTTATGTATTAGTCGTGGCAGTTCTAATTTTATTATTTTTTACCAACTTTCCGCGTTTGTATGGTGACTTCAGCGGCATTAAATATAATTTCTTTCTTATTCTTCGAAGCCTGCCCTATTTCTTTGTGGGCGTTATTTTCGGCATGCACTATAAATCGTTTAAAGTGCCTGAATACCTCAAGAAGAACTGGTTTATTTTAACTCTTCTTCTGATCCCTTTGATGTTTCCACAATTTTCACCTGTAACATCGGATGCAAAAAATAAAATGTGGCTCAGCTACGAAGTGCTATTAGTGATGAGCACCGTGTTTTTTTGTATTGTGTTTTTGGTGCCGAATAATAATATTCTCCTGGCTAATAAGGTGGGAGATTTTATTGGAAAAATATCATATTCACTGTATCTATTGCACATGCCTATTATTGCTAAAGTGAATGAGTTAACTTTATCCATAGAGCTTAAGCTGTTGGTGTCGATTATTCTTAGTGTTGGAGCTGCTTATCTATCGTATCGATATTTTGAGAAACCTTCAGCTAAATACATTCGAAATATCGCACCTAACAAGTTATTACCGAGCGTAAAACAACGCTGGCTTTTGCTTCGTCGTCGCTAATGTTAGCCAACACTACGCCCGACAAAAGGGTGCTATATGAATCAAGAAATTTGGAGTTTTTATGAGAAATCTAGTGTTAATTTTTAGCCTTTTATTTGCTACAACAGCAGCAGCAAATGAAATTGATCTAAAGAAATTCGCTCACACTTACTTTGATACCATGATCGCAACTCAAGCTCCTGATGCAACGAAAAATGATTTGGAGAACTATTTTGCCTTGCTTACTGACGATGTCGGGCATTCACATTTGCCATGGGTAACCGATGACTCCAGATTGCCTGACGGCAAAGAGGCTATGCGCAAAGGTATGCTATTTTATTTAGGTGCTCATACTGAATATAGTGCAGAGCTGCTTAACGTTTTTACTTTTAATAACTCTGCCATTGCAATTCGCTATAGAAATAGTGCCAAAGGCATTCATCCACAAAACAAACAAGCCATTGCTTATACACAGGTAATGATGGAAGTGTTGGAAATTGAAAATGGCAAAGTTGCTGTCATTCGAAAATACCATGAGTAAATCTACAAAACAGTTGGCTTCGCTTTACATTTAATCAACCTATACTGAACCCATTAACGCGGCATTATATTTTTAGGCAAGTCATGAGTACTCAGCACATTATTATTTTTGATGGCGTTTGTCATTTCTGTAACAGCTCTGTCAATTTCATTATTAAGCGAGATCATAAAAATGTGTTTGTCTTTACGCCAATGCAAAGCAAACCTGCACAAAATTTAATTGCAAAATACCAAGTTGAAAATGTTGGCTTTGATACATTCCTACTAATCAAAAATAATGAATGCTATTACCGTACAGATGCCGCATTAGAAATTACCAAAGACTTATCTGGTCTTTGGTTTTTATTTCGAGTTTTTAAATTGTGTCCCAGGCCTATTCGGGATTATTTCTATCGTTTGTTGGCTAGAAATAGGTATAGTATTTTTGGTAAGACAGATGCTTGTATGATCCCAACAGCAGAAGTTAAAAGTAAGTTTTTGGAATAATAAAAATAAATCAAGCGGTTTCAGCACGACAACATACCGTGTGAAAGTTATCGACAAAAGGTGTTATATGACAGAAGAACAAGAAATTAAATCAACGTTAGAAGATTATGCAAAAGCATATTGTGCTAAAGATATTGACTCATTAATGGCCGTGTTTGAAGACAGCGATGACATTTCTGCAATTGGCACCGGCGCTGATGAACTTTGTGAAGGGAGAGCAGCTGTTAAGGAGCTATTCCTTAGAAACTTTGCAGAAGCTACTGCCTATGAGTTTGAATGGCAGTGGTCAAATATAAATATTTTGAATGATTATGCTGTGGTTGCCATTTCATTGGTTATTCATCTTGAGTATCAAGGAGAAAGATTAGAAATACCAATTAGATGGAGTGTCGCATTAAGAAAAACAGACCGGTGGGTATGGTTGCACCGGCATGCATCGTCACCCGCGGTAAATCAAGATGAAGGACAAGCATACCCGCAAGAGTCGTAATTTTTTTATTCGTATTTAAAAACAATATTTTTGAATAAACTTTAATAGTATTTTTTCTGTCGGTTCAATTTGGTCAAACGCTAAATATTCATTTACCTGGTGCGCTTGGTCGATTGAACCTGGTCCCAACACGATTGTTTGACAACCTAGTTGCTGAATGAAAGGTGCTTCGGTAGCGTAATTAACTGCTTGGCAGCAATGGCCAGAGAATTTTTCTGCAAGTTTTACCAGTTCGCTATTTTCATCCTCAGCAAATGCAGGCGAACTGGCATGCAATTCTTCCATTGACACTCTACCAGGGTAATTTTCGGCAACGTCTTTTAACGCTTCCGATAACCAATGAACCAACTCTTCATCTTTTATGCCGGGTAGGGCCCGTAAATCGATATCTAGATAACAGTCACCACAAATGCGATTAGCACTATCGCCACCTTTAATAGCGCCAAAATTTAACGTTGGCTCAGTTACAGTAAATGCTTCATTAATGTATTTGTCGGCGAGGTCATTTTTTAAGTTCATCAATTTTTCAATGATGAAATACATCACCTCAATGGCGTTAACGCCTTTTTGTGGCATGCTGGAATGGCCTGATTTACCTTTTACCGAAATACGATGCGACATATGACCCTTATGCATGATCACCGGCTGTAAATTGGTTGGCTCACCTATTATTGCTACGTCTGGCTTTGCCAATTGTTGCTCGATAAAAAAACGTGCCCCGGCCATGGTGGTTTCTTCATCGGCTGTCGCTAATACATAGAGTGGTTTGCGCATATCTTTAATAGGCAAGTGTTTACAGGCTTGTAGTATGAACGCAAAAAATCCCTTCATGTCACAGGTGCCTAAACCATAAAATTTGTCAGCTTTATCGGTAATGGTAAAAGGATCACTATCCCAGCCTTTTTCATCAAAAGGTACAGTGTCGCTATGCCCTGATAACAATAAACCGCCTTCACCCTCGCCAAGTTTGGCAAGTAAGTTATATTTTCCTCTACTGTCGGGAACTTGTTGAATATTGATGCTAAACCCTAAATCGGCAAACCAGGTTGCCAGTAATTCAATTACCGTTTGATTGCTTTGATCCCATTTGGTTGAGGTGGCACTAATTGAGGGGCACGCAATCAATTCAGTTAAGGCTTGTTGAAAATTTGGTAAAGGCATAGTTATTCCATATTAAACGTTAAAATACTTATGCTAAAAAGTTGCATAAATAATCAATACTTGTTACTTTCACACTATCAGTGTAATCAAGCAGATGTTTTCTGGCTACTAAATAATTATTTAAGCTGTAACTTTAGGTAATTACTGTGTTTTGAATTGTGTTGGAACGATGAATTTGTTCGCTAGATATACAATTGTTGATTATAATTTAATGAATAGAATTGCAATAAGGTAAGTTTGTGAAAGTAGCAGTTGTAGGTGCTAGCGGTTATGCAGGCGCTGAATTAGTTGAAATATTAACTCAACATAACAAAATTAGTGATTTTCAGGTGTTGGTATCTGAAGGTAGTGCATCAAGTGGTTTACTATTTTCTGATCTATACCCGCGCATGAAATCTGTTTGCGACAAACCTTTGCAACCGTTCTCAAAAAATTGGCTGGATCAAAACTTAGACTTAGATGCTGTATTCTTTGCAACTCCACATGAGTATTCGCAGCAATGGGCATTTGAATTTGTAAATGCGGGAATAAAAGTATTCGATCTTTCTGGCGCATTTCGTTTAAGCGAAGCTAGCGATTACCCTAAATATTATGGTTTTGAGCATAAGCATCAAGATCTACTAAATGCAGCAATTTATGGTTTAGCTGAATTTAACGGTGAAGCGATTAAAAGCGCTAATCTTGTTGCCGTTCCAGGTTGTTATCCAACAGCCAGCTTGTTAGCACTCAAACCAATTACTGCAAATAACTTACAACAAGACAATGGCTTAATTGTTGTTAATGGAATTAGTGGTGTGAGTGGTGCAGGTAGAAAAGCGTCTCTTGCAACCAGCTTTAATGAATTAAGTTTAAAAGCTTACAACATTTTACAGCACCGTCATCAACCAGAAATTAGTCAAGAGTGTGGTCAGCAAGTGATTTTTAACCCACATATTGCACCTTATAAACGTGGCTTGCTGTCAACGGTAACATTAAATTTAAAAAGTGACGTAACTGCTGAGCAGGTAGAGCAAGCGTTTAGCGATGCTTATAGCAATACCCCACTGGTAAGAATAAGCAATGATTGGCCAAAAATTGATGATGTAAGCAGTACTCCTTTTGCCAATGTGAAGTGGCAGTTTGACCAAGAAAAACATGTACTGGTTGCAAGTTGTGCTATCGATAACTTATTAAAAGGTGCGGCTTCGCAAGCAATCCAATGTTTTAACTTAACCTTAGGTTTAGACTCACATTATGGCTTACTGCCTAATTCTATGAGCAACTCTATGACCAATTCTATGAATAAGGGAGATGCTTAAATGAGCACGCCTTTGGTTATTAAGATTGGTGGCGCGATTATGGAATCGCCACAAGCACTTATTGAACTATTCAAAGTAGTTAAAACGCTGCAAGACAATGTACAAGCGATTATTGTTGTGCATGGTGGTGGCTGCGTAGCTGATGAGCTACTTGCCAAAGCCGGCTACACCAGTAAAAAGGTAAATGGTTTACGAGTGAGTGAACCAGAACATATGCCTATAATTACCGGAGCACTCGCGGGCACGGTAAATAAAGCGTTAGTCGCCAGTGCTAATACGGTTGGCTTATCTGCCGTAGGTTTGGCTTTACATGATGGTCAAATGATCAAATGCACACCCGCAGAAGAATTTTTAGGCTGTGTTGGCGTACCAACCCCTAATGATGACGCATTTATTAATGCATTAGTAACAGGTAATAGCGTTGCTATTATTTCATCTATTGGCTGTTTAGATAATGGTCAATTAGTAAACGTTAATGCCGATGATGCCGCAGTTGCTATTAGCCAATTAGTTAATGGCAATCTTATTTTATTAACCGATGTTGCCGGCGTGAAAGGTGCTTCAGGCGAGTATTTAGCAAGCCTCAATCATAAAGATGCCCAACAACTAATCGAACAAGGTGTTATTGATGGCGGTATGATCGCCAAAGTAAACGCCGCCTTTACCGCTGCTACACAATTACGACGAAGTATCGCGGTTGCCAGTTGGAAGACGCCTGAGCAGTTAATCACACTGCAACAAGGGAACGTTTTTGGCACCCGTATTGAACCAAACATATAACACACACGTTAAATACAGATTTAGAAAACAGGATACTTATGTCATTACAACATTTTTTAGCAGACCAACTGCAGGATAAACAACAACTTTTAGAATTGATCGAGCAAGCGATTGATATTAAAAATAACCCAAGTAAATACTCACAAGCATTAGCCGGAAAATCTGTAGTAATGCTTTTTGAAAAGCCATCTTTACGTACACATATCAGCTTTGATATTGGTATTCAAAAACTGGGTGGTCACAGTCTTTATATTGGCCAACAAAATGGCCAATTAGGTGAACGTGAACGCGTTAAAGACGTAGCTAAAAACCTTGCCTGTTGGAGTGACGCTATTGTTGCGCGTGTTTTTAAGCAGCAAGTGCTTGATGAAATGGCTGAACATGCAGGCATTCCTGTCATTAATGCGTTGAGCGATTTATACCATCCGTGTCAAGCATTGGCTGACTACATGGCGCTTACCGAAAACTTTGGTAGTGTTGAAGGTTTAAATATTGCGTACATCGGTGATGGTAACAATGTATCAAATTCATTAATGCTAATGGGCAGTATTTTAGGTGCAAATGTTACGGTAATAACCCCTCCAGGTTATGAACCTGACAATACATTGGTCGCTAAGGCGCAAACGCTTGCAGAACAAAGTGGTGCAACCTTAACTGTGTCGACGGATATTGACGATGCGAACAACCAACAAGTTATTTATACCGATACTTGGATTTCTATGGGTGACAGTACTAAAGTTGATGCAATCCTAGAGAAATTTATGCCTTATCAAATTAATGATCAATTAATGGCTAAAGCAGGCGCGACTGCAGTAATGCATTGTCAGCCGGCTCACTTAGAGCAAGAAATTACCACAAGCGTGTTTGATTCTAAGCAATCAATTGCTTTTCAACAAGCAGAAAACCGTATGTGGGCACAAAATTCAGTATTAGTAAGTTTATTTAAATAAATTTATTTAGAACTTATTAAGCGTAACCAAATTTAAAAATTAAAGAATTGAGAGTAATAACATGAGCAAGAAAATTAAAAAGGTAGTATTAGCGTATTCTGGTGGTTTAGATACTTCGGCGATCATTCCATGGTTAAAAGAAAACTACGAAGGCTGTGAAGTAGTCGCCTTTTGTGCCGATGTTGGTCAAGGCGAAGAAGAGCTTGTTGGTATTCAAGAAAAAGCCATTGCTTCAGGTGCTTCTGAATGTCACGTAGTTGATTTAAAAGAAGAATTTGTTAAAGACTATATCTTCCCTATTGTAAAAACTGGTGCAGTTTATGAAGGCCAGTACTTACTTGGTACGTCAATGGCACGTCCTGTTATTGCTAAAGCGCATGTAGAAGTAGCTTTAAAAGTAGGCGCCGATGCCGTATGTCATGGTTGTACTGGTAAAGGTAATGACCAGGTACGTTTTGAGTCATGTTTTGCCGCGCTTGCCCCACAACTTACGGTTATTGCTCCATGGCGTGAGTGGGACATGGTTTCTCGTGAAGACTTATTAGATTACTTAGCAGAGCGTGATATTCCATGTTCTGCATCATTAACTAAAATATACAGTCGCGATGCTAACGCATGGCATATTTCGCACGAAGGTGGCGAATTAGAAGACCCATGGTGTGAGCCTACTAAAGAAGTTTGGACCATGACTACTGACCCATTAGACGCACCAAATGAACCTGGTTCAGTAATGCTTAGCTTTGATAAAGGTGAGCTAGTGTCTGTCGATGGCAAAGCAATGTCAGCCTATGAGTCTTTAGTTTATCTTAATGAAAAAGCTGGCGCACATGGTGTTGGTCGTATCGATATTGTTGAAAACCGTTTAGTTGGCATGAAGTCTCGCGGTTGTTATGAAACCCCAGGCGGCACAGTGTTAATGGCAGCTTATAAAGGCTTAGAGTCATTAATTCTTGATAAAGAATCGTTGAAATTCCGTGAGTCTGTAGCGTTAGAGTATTCACACGTAATTTATGATGGACGTTGGTTCACTCCTCTGGCTAAAGCACAAATGGCGGCAACCAACTCATTTGCAGAGCAAGTCACTGGTGATGTAGTTGTGAAGCTTTATAAAGGCCAAGCGAATGTAACACAGCGTCGTTCACCAAACAGCTTATACTCAGAAGAGTTTGCGACCTTTGGTGCAGATGATGTGTACGACCAAAAACATGCAGAAGGTTTTATTCGTTTATTCAGCTTATCAAGCCGGATTAACGCGTTAAAACAGCAGGAGAAGTAATATGGCAGCATTATGGGGTGGCCGTTTTAAGTCGGGCAGTAGTGATATTTTTAAAGCATTTAACGATTCTCTACCGTTTGACTATGTCTTGGCTCAACAAGATATTAAAGGTTCTATTGGTTGGTCAAAAGCGATTCAAAAAGCTGGTGTATTAACCATTGAAGAACAACAAAAAATGGAACAAGCGTTACTGGATTTAGCTGCGAAAGTGGAAGCGGGCGAGGTAGATTTTACTGAAGCAACTGCTGAAGATATTCACAGCTGGGTCGAATCAGAGCTTATTGAAGTAATTGGTGATACCGCTCGTAAACTCCATACTGGTCGTAGCCGTAATGATCAAGTGTCTACTGATTTACGTTTATGGTCGCGTGAACAGACCGATGTTATTTTAAATATGCTAAAAAACTGCGTCCAGCAGTTAATTAATTTAGCCGACAATAATAAACAGCACATATTGCCAGGTTATACTCATTTGCAACGTGCACAACCTGTACGTTTTGCCCATTGGTGTATGGCGTATGTAGAAATGCTTAAACGTGATATTTCACGTCTTGAAGATGCTCGTAAACGTCTGAACCAATCGCCTTTAGGTTGTGGTGCCTTAGCGGGTACTACATACCCTATTGATCGGGTTGAGTTAGCTCACTCTTTAGGCTTTGATGGCCCATGCATGAACTCGCTTGATGCAGTATCTGACAGAGATTATGTGTTAGAACTGTTGTTTGCTGCAAGTACTGGCATGATGCATTTGTCGCGTTTTTCAGAAGACTTAATCTTCTTTAACTCTGGTGAAGCTAATTTTATTACTTTAGGCGATCAGGTAACTTCTGGCAGCTCTTTAATGCCACAAAAGAAAAACCCTGATGCGTTAGAGCTGATTCGTGGTAAATGTGGTCGCGTATACGGTTCATTGCAGGCGTTATTAGTAACCTTGAAAGGTTTGCCGCTTGCCTATAACAAAGATATGCAAGAAGACAAACAGGGCTTATTTGATGCGTTAGAGCAATGGTTATCTTGTTTGGTAATGGCTATTGAAGTTGTGAACTCGATTGAGCTGAACAGTGCCGAATGTCAAAAAGCGGCGCGTGGTGGTTATGCTAACGCGACTGAGCTTGCTGATTACTTAGTTGGCAAAGGTGTACCGTTTAGAACTGCGCACGATATTACTGGCTCAGCCGTACTCTATGCCATAAACCAGGGTGAGCCATTAGAAAGCTTACGTTTAGATGAATTTAAACAGTTTTCGCCACTAATTGAAGCCGATGTATATCCGGTGCTTGAACTTGAGTATTTGGTTGATAAACGTAATATTCTTGGTGGTACTGGTATTGAACCTGTGCAAAAAGTCATTGATGATAATCGTCTTCAATTTGGCACCGCTAACTATGTCGTACGAGATGCGAAACTTACCGATTTACGTTCAATTGTTAAGTTAGTGAATTACTGGTCTTCACGCGAAGAAAACTTACCACGTAAAGAAGATGACTTAATTAAGAGTATTCGTGACTTTGCCGTAATTGAAGTGAATGGCCAAGTGTGTGCTTGTGCCGCGCTCTATATTTATAGTACTGGTTTAGCAGAAATTCGCTCACTGGGTGTAAGTATTAATCATCAAGGTAAAGGTTACGGTCAGCAGTTATGTAAATACTTATTAGGCAGAGCTAAAGAAATGGCGCTACTAAAAGTATTTGTGTTAACTCGTAAACCAACGTTCTTTGAAAAGTTAGACTTTATTCCTGGAGATAAAGACACTTTACCAGAGAAAGTTATGAAAGATTGTGACTTATGTCCTAAGCAAGATAATTGTGATGAAGAAGCACTAATGTTTAACTTAAGTGAGCATAACTTACCGCAAATATTAGGTAGTATTGAAATCGTTGAGGCGTAATCAATTAATCCAGATTGAAAATTATAAAAGGGATCTGTTTATCAGATCCCTTTTTCATATATCAATGTTGTTTTCAATGATGTGTACTTTACATTTCTTAGAACGAGTAGGTGACACTAACCACTGTTTCGGTATCAGTATCTTCGATGCCAACAGGCACTTCCTCTGTATGTTTCACGATATAGCTTACTTTCAGTGATACTTGACCTATCACTTGTACTTTGACGGCCGATTCTGAAAGGCTAATGGTATTTTCTTCACCAATCTCGGTACTGAGTAGCTGTACAAACGACGCTGTTGGTGAAAACTGCCATTTAAATAGTGTAGAAAGCCTGTAAATAACTTCTTCTTCATCTTCTGCTATTAATGGATCTTCGACTTTAGCTGAGCGGTAACCAGCACCACCTTCAAGATCCCAGTCCATTTCTTCACTATCGATAATGTTCCAACCAAGACCAACTGTCGCGGTACTCTGAGAATCATAACCACTGAATTTATCTTCATCATAAGAAACACGACCAAAAACGTAATTTTTATCAGTGAAATTATATTCTAAACGGGTATATGCTCCCCAACGTTCCGCACTTTTCTCATCATTGCTTTCAGAGTATAAAGATTCAAAATGAGCGACATACTTCCAAGGCGCACTTTCACGTAATACATGAATTTTACCACTGGTAGTCGTTTCTTCGGTGTTACCAGTAAGGTTGGTATAACCAAAATCGATGTCGCCCGACCAAATTTTTGTTTCTTCTTCAGCAAATGCTGAGCTGCTTGCAAGGGCTATTGCTATACCTAATAGTCTATATTTCATATTTACTCCCTGACTGAAAATGATTTTTTAAAATAATTCTTCTTCTTCGATGGTTGTTTCTTCTTGGTTTTCTATTATTTGCTCAATGTTATCTTTATCAACCCACTCGGTTGGCTCTGTACCTTTAATGAAGTATTCAAACCTAGAACTTTTATCTGTTTTGTTGGTTCGTTTGCCTGTTAACTTATCGATGCGGATTGAAACAATATTATCTGGTTGGGTAAATGCTTCAAATTCATATTTACTTAAGGCAACTTCCATAAATTTAATCCATGAAGGCTGAGCTGCATTTGCCCCTGCTTCACCGCCTGCAGTTTGGTTTCTGCCCAAGTTACTATTTACATTGGTACGGCCTAAATTGCGGGTAGGATCATCAAAACCTATCCAAGAACTTGCCGCTATACGTCGACTGAATCCACTAAACCAAGCATCTTTAGATTCATTCGTTGTACCGGTTTTACCTGCTATATCGCGACGATTTAAAGTTTTAGCTCGCCAACCCGTGCCGCTCCAACCGGTACCTTTTGACCAGTCACCGCCACCGCCCCAAATAACGCCGTTCATTGCTTCTGTAACTAAAAATGCATTTTCGCGACTGATAATTCTTGGCGCTAACGGTGTGGTGATCATTTCTACATCCACCTCGTCACTGGCATCGAAGCTGTTGGCATATTCTGCTTGGGCAACTTCACATTCATAACAAGCCACTTTAGGCTCTGCTTGATAAATAACTTCACCATCAGCATCTTCAATTCGGTCAATAATATAAGGCTCTACCAAATACCCCTGGTTCGCAAACGCTGAAAACCCAGCGACAACCTGCATAGGCGTCATCGAAGCGGAACCTAAAGCAATTGATTCATCTTTTGGTAATGCAGATTGATCAAAACCAAATTTTCCTAAATGTTTAATCAATGTACTTAATTTCATGCCACGTAATAAACGAACCGACATAACATTTTTTGACTTAGCCAAACCTATTCTTACGCGTAGTGGTCCTTCATACACCGCAGGCGAATTTTTTGGACGCCAGGCAAAACCAGAGCGTTTATCCCACTGGTTTATTGGCGCGTCATTTACAATTGTCGCTAACGTATAGCCATTTTCTAACGCCGAAGAATATACAAATGGTTTAATATTTGAGCCCACTTGACGGTTTGCTTGAGTGATGCGGTTGAATTGGCTTTGTTTGAAGCTGTAGCCACCTACGCTCGCTAAAATAGCCCCGGTATCAGGAGAAATAGCAACAATGCCAGCAGAAACATCTGGCAATTGGCTTAAGCGATAGACACCATCAACAGACGTTCGAACATAAATAACATCTCCGCTAGTCAATATTTGCTTTGCAAGTTTTGGTGCTTTCCCCTGAGTTTTATCATCAAGATAAGCTCTAGCCCACGACATACCATCCCAGTCAATAATGGCAGTGTCGCCATTACGAAGTTGGATTTGTGCTTGCTGTTCTTCAACATTGGTAACAACCGCTGCCTTCAAGTCGTTATAAATAGCTACTTTGTTCAAATTGTCGAGAATGTCTTCTGCTTCAGGGGGCTCTGCGCTTATTTCTGTTAATGCTAGTTGGTATGATTCGTAATCATTTTCACTTAAACGTTGTTTGGCACTTGCTAATAAATACACTTTATCTGCTTCACTGAGCCAAAGACGTTTAATAGGTCCTCTATAACCATGACGTTCATCATATGCATATATGTTGCCAATAACAGCGGCTTTCGCAGCGTTTTGCAAATCTGATTGTACAGTAGTGTAGATTTTCAAGCCCTTACCATAAGCGACTTCAGAGCCATACATTTGCAATGCTTTTTTGTTGGCCATTTCAGCAACGTATGGAGCACTTAATTCAATATCTACACCATGTCGTTTAGTATGAATTTCTTCATTATTCGCTTGCTGGTATTCGCTCTCGGTAATGTAACCACTCACTAACATACGTTGCAGGACAGTCGTACGGCGAAATTTAGCTTTATCTGGATTACTGATTGGATTGTAGGTACTTGGTGCTTTTGGTAAACCAGCGATAACTGCGATTTCAGCTAAGGTAAGGTCTTTTAATTCCTTACCGTAATAAACCTGTGCAGCTGCACCTACACCAAACGCACGATGACTTAGCTCAATCTTATTTAAATATAACTCTAAAATTTCATCTTTTGTTAACAGCTTTTCCATATGTAAAGAGATAAAAATTTCTCTTATTTTTCTGATGTAAGTTTGCTCTCGTGTTAAAAAGAAATTTCGTGCTGTTTGCATGGTAATAGTACTGGCGCCACCAGCATCATTACCGGTAATTTGGCCGATAATAGCTCGTGTCATGCCGATTGGGTCTACGCCAAAGTGCTCATAAAAGCGATTGTCTTCGGTTGCTAAAAAGGCATTGATAAGCTGTTGCGGCATATCTTTTAGCTCAACAGGAATACGTCTTTTAGTGCCGAATTGCGAAATGAGTTCACCTTCGCTACTATAGATTTGCATAGGTATTTGTAGCTGAACATCTTTTAGTACCTCCACACTGGGAAGGTCGCTGCGCATGGTTAGGTAAAAACCGCCTATAACCAAGCATACTAGAAGGAACCCGATAACGGATAGTTGCATTAAACGTTTGAAAATTAGCACTAAAAATCAACCATTAGTAAAAAAGATATTAATATTATTTACTAGTATATAGAGATATTTAGTGTAATAAATGTATTTTTAGCTATATTATGTTTAAATAAGAAAAAAAATAAGAATAATCACAGGAAGTTATGCTAAGTAGATTATGGAATAAAAATGCGTCTAAAATGGTCGGAATAGACATTGGATCTTATTCTGTCAAAGCTGTTCTTATAAGTGAAGATAAAAACGGTTACCAACTTGAAGCATTTTCAGTAGAGCCTATGCCAAAAGGCGCTGTAGTTGATCGAAAAGTTCAAGATATTGAAGCGGTCGGAGCTGTAATACGTAAAGTACGTAAAAAGGTGCTTTCCTCGGTACAGAATGCCGCTGTTGCCGTTTCTGGTTCTACAGTTATTACCAAAATAATCTATATGGACGTGTCATTAAATGATGACGAATTGGCTAGTCAAATTGAAATTGAAGCCGATAGTTTAATTCCATATCCTCTCGATGAAGTTAGCCTAGATTTTGAAAAGCTCGATGTTAACGAAGCAGACCCCAGTAAAGTAAATGTCTTATTAAGTGCGGTGAGAACCGAAACTATTGAAGCTCGTGTAGCTTCCCTTGACGCTGGCGGGTTTCATACTAAAGTTGTTGATGTCGAATCCTATGCGCTAAGTCGCTCTTCGGCACTATGCTTACCAATGCTGCCAGATGATGCAGCCGATAAAGTTGTCGCTTTTATTGATATTGGTGCAACTATGACCTTATTTACTGTCAATGAAGGCAGCGACACAATTTATACACGCGACCAACTATTTGGCAGCGAACAATATACTCGCTCAATTGTCTCCTATTATAATAAAACCTTTGAAGACGCTGAAAAAGAAAAGTTGAGTGGTGAACTACCTCCAACTTATACGTTTGAAGTGCTAGCACCATTTCAAACCACATTAATTCAGCAAATTCGCCGTGCTATTCAAATGTATTTAACATTTAGTGGTAAAGAAAAACTCGACTATTTAGTGATTTCTGGCGGTACTGCTGCACTTGAAAATATTCAAGAGTTACTATCGGCAGAGCTTGGTATTCACACTGTAATAGCAAACCCGTTTAATGATATGGTCATCGGTGACCAAATAGATGAAAACGTCTTAGCTCAGTTTGCACCTCAGTTAATGGTAGCTACAGGGCTTGCTTTAAGGAGTTTTTCACCATGCCACATATAAATCTCCTGCCTTGGCGTGAAGAAGCTCAACGTTTAAGGCAGCAACAATATTTTTCAATACTAACGTTCTTAGCGTTAATGAGCTTTTTAATAGTATTTTTAATTTCTCAATTTTATCAGGCAAAAGTTGATGGACAACGCGCTCGCAATCAATTTTTAACCAACGAAATTAAAGTGCTTGATGCTCGAATTGCTGAAATTAAAACTCTGGAAGAAAAGAAAAAAGATTTAATTCAACGGATGACCTTGATTGAGCAATTACAAAAAAGCCGTAACGTGGGTACGCAAGTTCTTGATGAGATAGCTAAAATTGTTCCTTCAGGGGTTTATATTGTTAAGCTGCAAAAGCAAGGTAATGAGTTATTAATTCAAGGTAAAAGTGAATCAAATAACCATCTTGCAAATATGATCCGTGAAATTCAAAGCTCCAATTTATTAGCTGATGCAGAACTTGAATCAATTACAAATTCTAAAACATCAAGCAAACTATTAAGTGATTTTAAAATGAGTTTGCGTATTCAAGGTTTACTTGATGACGAGCAAATTAGCAATGCAGGAGGTCGATAATGGATTTAGATCTTTCCCAATTTGATAACCTAGACCTAAATAATATTGGTCAATGGCCAAAAGCCGCAAAAGTCATACTTGCCGTAGTGATGGTCGCTTTCGTTTCATATTTTGTTTATTACCTGTTAGTAAGCGATAAAATTGTTGAACTGGAACGTGAAGCAGCACAAGAAATTAAATTAAAAACTGATTACCAGGCAAAGTACTTTGTTGCGGCAAATTTAGAATTGTTCAGAGAGCAAATGATTGAAGCTGAAGAATTGTTTTCTAAGCAGATCAAACGTTTGCCTGAAAGTCATGAAACGCCGGGTTTACTCGATGATATTACCTTTGTTGGTACCACAAGTCGTTTAGATTTTGTGAAGTTAAATTGGCAACCAGAAATTCAACAAGAATTTTACACAGAATTGCCAATTGAAGTGCAAGTAACTGGTGCTTATCATGACTTTGGCGAGTTCGTAAGTAAAATATCGGGTTTACCTCGTATTGTAACCTTGCATGACTTCTCTATTGCTGGTGATGCAAGTGGTCTTGAAAACTCATTAACGTTAACGCTGCAGGCGAAAACGTATAAATACATAGAGGGTAAATAATGCGTTATTTAGTTTTACTTTCAGTATTTTTATTATCAGCTTGTTTTGATGACTTAACCGATTTGCACGCTCATATCGATAAAGTTAAAGCGTCAACACCAAATAAAATAGAGCCTATGCCACCATTGGCAGAGTTTAATCATTTTGATTACTCTGCATTTGCATTGCGCAGTCCTTTTGTTGCACCGAAGCCTGAAGCGATTCAAGAAAAAATGCAACAAATGTCAGATTGTTTACACCCAGACCCGCGACGTAGAAAGCAACCGCTAGAAAAATTTGCTTTAGAAAGTTTAAATATGCGTGGTACATTAGGTGAAGAAGGAATTATTTGGGCGTTAGTAGAAGCGGCAGATCAAACTCTACACAGAGTATCGATTGGTAGCTACCTAGGCTTATATAATGGTCGCATTACTAATGTAGGCCAAGAAGAAATAATAATAGTAGAATTGATTCCAGATGGCGCTGGCTGTTGGGTTGAACGAGAAACAACTGTTTCTATGATTGAACCGGATCAAGAGGGGTAAGGGAATTAATGTTTAGTCGTAAAATGAAAATAAAATCACCAAACAAATCAAGACCAAGTATGCTTGCTACTGTCTTGTCTGCAGTATTGTTGTTGGTTTCTTTTGGTAGTTATGCTGAAGGAAAACTTAATGATATTTATTACAACACGTTGCTTGCCGATGAAGTTGAATTTACTTTTGGTTTTGAAGAGGCGTTAACTGCCGAGCCTGTGGTAAAAACATTTACTGAACCTGCACGTATTGAAATCCTGTTTAATGCTACTGAGTTTGCTACCCCTCTAGCTGATACTCAAGTAAATCATGCCGGTATTAAAAATATTGATGTACAGCAAGTAGCTGGAAAAATTAAAGCTACTGTTTTCCTTAAAGAATTGAAGCTATATCAAGCAGAGATAATTGAAGGTAAATTTGTGCTGTTATTAAACAGCCTTTCTTCGTTTGATAAAAGCGATCCGCAAGCAGATGTTGCCAGTGAATTTATTAATAATATTCAAGCAATTGACTTTAGAAAAGGCGAAGCAAACACCGGGCAGGTATTAGTATTCCTAGACGACAGCATGTCTGCGGTAGATGTTAAAGACAAGCTGGGTAAAATTAATATTGAATTCCATAACACTGATATTATGGAAGAACTGCTTTATAAATTAGACGTTACAGATTTTGGGACAATTGTCACCAGCATTGAAACGTTTAAAGAAGGCAACAATGCCCGTTTAGAAATAGGTACAAATAAACCATTTACCGTTGAACACAATCAAATCGATAATATCTTTTCATTAACAGTGAAAGAAGAAGAAGAGAAAAAGTCATATCTGGAAAATGGCGAAGACTTTAATGGCAAAGCTATTTCATTAAACTTCCAAGACATTCCTATTCGCACCGTGTTGCAAATTATTGCCGACTATAACGGCTTCAACCTGGTAACTTCAGACACCGTAAATGGTAATATTACCTTACGTTTAGATGGTGTTCCGTGGGACCAAGCCCTTGATATCATTTTAAGGGTAAAAGGTTTAGGTAAGCGTATGGATGGCAACATCTTGATGATCGCGCCAAATGATGAACTTGTTGCTCGTGAAGCGAAAGAATTGCAAGCACAACAACAGGTTTCAGAGCTTGCACCGCTATATGCCGAATACGTACAAATTAATTATGCCAAGGCTGCTGACTTTTCTAATTTATTGAAAAATGAAGGCACCAGCCTTTTATCAGAGCGTGGCAGTGTTACTGTCGATGAACGTACAAATACATTACTAATTCGCGATACTGCGAGTAGTATTGAAGATATTAAACGCATGATCAATGTGCTTGATATTCCGATTCGCCAGGTCGTAATTGAATCACGCATGGTGACAGTTAAAGATAACATCAGCGAAGAATTAGGTATTCGTTGGGGAGTTACCCATAATGGCGGCGATACTTCAACCTCTGGTAGCTTAGAAGGTGCTGACTTAGCCAATGGTGGTATTATTCCTTCGATTAATGACCGCTTGAATGTTAATTTACCAGTTGCTGATCCGGCTGGAGCGATTGCGTTCCAAGTGGCAAGATTGGCTGACGGCACAATACTCGATCTTGAGCTTTCTGCGATGGAGCAAGAGAACAAAGGTGAAATTATTGCCAGTCCGCGTATTACTACGTCGAACCAAAAAGAAGCGTATATCGAGCAAGGTACTGAAATTCCATTCGTACAAGCAGCTTCTAGTGGTGCCACGTCTGTAACCTTTAAAAAGGCTGTTTTAGGACTACGAGTAACACCGCAAATTACACCAGATAACCGTATAATTCTTGATTTAATTATTACGCAAGATACCCGTGGTGACACTATTGCAACGGGCACAGGCTTGGCAACTGCAATTGATACTCAAGAAATTGGTACACAAGTTTTAGTAAATAATGGTGAAACTATCGTATTAGGTGGTATTTACCAACAACAAGTGATCAATTCAATATCGAAAGTTCCAGTACTGGGCGATATTCCTTATGTGGGTTGGTTATTTAGAACAACAACAGAATTTAATGAGAAAAAAGAACTACTTATCTTTGTAACACCAAGAATAGTAACTGAAAAATTTTAAACGAAATAACAAATATTAATCTAGCGGTTTAACTTAATTTAAAAGTAAATTTAGCTAGATTGTATTTTTTTAAGGCGCATGCTTGCAATTTGTCTATAAGAATTGCGATAATTGCGCCCTTAATTTTTTCGAGGAGTGTCCTCAATTTCGTTAACAGATACCAAGTTGACTGAATATTCTCCGCTTTGGTATCACAATTTACGAGTATTAAAGAATCTCATGGCAGAAAAACGTAACATTTTCCTAATTGGTCCAATGGGCGCAGGAAAAAGCACAATTGGTAGAGAGTTGGCTGATAGGCTTCACCTGGAGTTTTTTGACTCAGACCAAGAAATAGAACGTCGTACTGGTGCAGACATCGCATGGGTATTTGACCTTGAAGGTGAAGAAGGCTTTAGAAAGCGTGAAGAAACTGTTATCGAAGATTTATCTTTGATGCAAGGCATAGTACTAGCTACAGGCGGTGGTTCAGTAATTAGTGATCAAATTCGTAATCACTTGTCTGCACGCGGCATAGTTGTTTATCTAGAAACAACAATCGATAAGCAAGTTGCTCGTACTCAACGTGATCGACGTCGTCCTTTACTTCAAACTAAAGAAGAACCACGCACAGTGCTAGAAAATTTAGCCGTAGAGCGTAACCCTTTGTATGAAGAAATTGCTGATGTAATCGTTCAAACTGACGACCAAAGCGCTAAAATCGTAGCAAATAAAATCGTAGAACGTCTGGACTTTTAATTCCAAATGGCCAGCCTAAACGTTTCATTAGCTGAACGTAGCTACCCAATCTATATCGAATCAGGGCTATTATCGAACAATAGCCCTTTGACGAAGCATATCAGCGGCAAACGTGTTTGTATTGTTACCAATACTGTTGTTGCACCACTTTATTTAGACGCATTAACACAACAGTTATCTGACTTTATCGTTGATCAAATAATCTTACCTGATGGTGAAGCGCAAAAGAGCCTCGCTAATTTTGAAAAGATTATGGAACACATGCTTGCTCACACTCATGGCCGAGACTCAACCTTAATTGCCTTAGGTGGCGGTGTTATTGGCGACATTACCGGTTTTGCCGCGGCATGTTATCAACGTGGTGTTGATTTTATTCAAATACCGACCACCTTGCTGTCACAAGTTGATTCTTCTGTTGGTGGTAAAACTGCCGTGAATCATCCTTTAGGCAAGAACATGATAGGTGCTTTCTATCAACCGAAAGCTGTACTTATTGATATTGATAGTTTATTTACCTTACCTGTGCGTGAGTTTAACGCGGGCTTGGCCGAAGTCATAAAATATGGCATTTTAGGTGATAAGGTATTTTTTGATTGGTTAAATACCAATAAAGCTGCGATTAAAGCAAAAGATAAGCATATTTTAGCTGAAATGATTCAACGTTGTTGCCAGAACAAAGCTGATATTGTTAGCCAAGATGAAAAAGAGTCTGGCGTAAGAGCGCTATTAAATTTGGGCCATACCTTTGGCCATGCAATAGAAGCAGAGCAGGGCTATGGTGTTTGGCTACACGGTGAAGCTGTTGCAACCGGTATGGTACAAGCTACCCAACTGGCAGAGCATTTAAACTTTATTACCAGTACTGAAACTCAGCAAATAATCGATCTGATTGCTTATTTTGATTTACCAATTAAAGCACCATCATCGATGAGCTTTGATGATTTCATCAAACATATGGCTCGTGATAAGAAAAATTTAGGCGGTAAACTTCGTTTAATTATTCCTACAGCTATTGGAAAATCTGAGATTTTTGATAACATAAGCCACGAACAATTACATAAAGTTATTTGATTTCCCTTTCTTAATATATCGAAAATAACACCAGCCACTTAGCTAATTAAGCAGTATAAGAATTATAATATGATCAACAAGCAAAGGGCTTTTTTAAAATGGGCTGGTGGTAAATATACCCTCAGTGATGTGATCAGAAAAATGCTACCTAAAGGCAGTCGTTTGATCGAACCATTTGCCGGTGCCGGTTCAATTTTTCTTAATACTGATTATTCAAATTACGTACTCAATGATATTAATAAAGACTTAATTAATCTTTATAAAACTCTACAAACAAAGCCTGAGCAGTTTATTAATGATGCCGCCAAGTTGTTTACCCCAGAATATAATATCAGTGAAGAGTATTACGAGATCAGAAAGCAATTTAATGCCACTGATGACCCTTATCAGCGCTCTTTAATGTTTTTATACATGAATAGACATGGTTATAACGGTTTGTGCCGATATAACTCTAAGGGAGGCTACAACGTGCCATTTGGCAAATACAAGCGCCCTTACTTTCCTGAAAATGAATTACTTAATTTTGCGAACAGAGCTATAAAAGCTGAATTTGTTTGCGAAAATTATCGTGACACCTTTGCCAGAGCTAAAGATGGTGACGTGATTTATTGCGATCCTCCGTATGTACCATTAAGCAAAACGGCTAGCTTTACCAGTTATGCTGGTAATGGCTTTGGTTTGGATGAACAAGCGGATTTAGCTAATGCAGCAGAGGAAGTAACCGCAGAAAAGAAAGTTACGGTGTTGATATCAAATCATGACACTATCTGGACTCGTAAAATTTACGAGCATGCCAATAAAATTAAATCAGTGAAAGTTGCCCGAACTATTAGCCAGAAAGGTACTAATCGCAACAAAGTTGGTGAATTACTGGCGCTTTATAAACCACAGAAATAGTCAGTAAAATTCAAATCAAAGGGGTCAGTGAAATTTAAATATCACTGAGCCCTTTAGTTTCTTTAACTCGGTAAAACTAAACTTACTATTGCTACCAAAACGCCTACAAATAGCACCACACCAATCAATCCAACCACTACAAAGTGACTGAATTTACCTTTGGTAAAATCGCGTTTCCTATTTTTATCACTCTGAACACCAATAAATGCAGCAGCTACGCTACCAGCAACGTCTTTTAGTGATGATTCAGGTTCTTTATCTGCAGAAGAGTCATGCTTTTGTTCAACATTTTTGCTATTCATTGCGCGCCCTTGTTTATGCCAATTCCATTTTTGAAACACCACATTAACAAGTGAGGCGTAAAAATTAAACAAATAAAGTGGTTGGACCAGTTCTGTTTTCTGTTATACTCGATGCTTAATTAATAAGTATTAGATAAATAACAGGGTTAGGATTTACACAATGTTGAGCTATAAAGCACCAATTACAGACATAAAGTTTCTACTTGAAGATGTGTTTAATTATTATGAACATTACCAAAAGCATCCTGAATTTGAGGAAGCAACCCCTGATCTGGTCGACGCTATTGTGGGCGAATGTGCCAAATTCTGTGAGAATGAATTATTACCGCTAAATCAAAGTGGTGACAAAGAAGGTTGCACATTTAATGATGGTGTTGTGACCACGCCAAAAGGTTTTAAAGAAGCTTACAAACAATATGTTGATGGCGGTTGGCAAAGTTTATCGCACCCAATCGAGCATGGTGGTCAAGGTTTACCGCCATCGTTAGGTATGGTGAAATCTGAAATGATGGGCAGCGCTAACTGGTCTTGGGCTATGTACCCTGGGCTAAGCCACGGCGCGATGAATACCATACAAGTGCACGGTACTGACGAACAAAAAGAGCTATATCTGACTCGACTCACTGAAGGCACATGGACAGGTACCATGTGTTTAACGGAACCACAATGTGGTACCGATTTAGGCCAAGTAAAAGCGAAAGCAGAAGACAATGGTGACGGTACTTATAACATTACCGGTACTAAAATCTTTATCTCTGCGGGTGAACATGACTTAACCGATAATATTATTCATATTGTTTTGGCACGTTTGCCAGGCGCACCTGAAGGTACTCGTGGCATTTCATTGTTTATCGTCCCTAAAATGCAAGTTGATCAACAAGGCAACATTCTTGATAGCAATAATGTGACCTGTGGATCTCTTGAAGAAAAGATGGGCATAAAAGCCTCTGCAACAGCGGTGTTAAATTTTGATAATGCCAAAGGGGTGTTAATCGGTCCTGAAAATAAAGGCTTGGAATGTATGTTCACCTTTATGAATACCGCTAGGGTAGGGACAGCATTGCAAGGTGTTTGTGCTGCTGAACTTGCGTATCAAAACTCACTTAATTATGCGAAAGAGCGTTTATCAATGCGCTCACTAACCGGAAAAAAACATCCTGATAAAGTGGCTGATCCTATTATTGTTCACCCTGACGTTCGTAAAATGCTGATGACACAGAAAGCTATCAGTGAAGGTGGTAGAGCAATGATCTACTACACTGCAAAGTTGGTCGATGATATCGAAATGGCAAAAACAGAAAAAGAACGTAAGAAGGCCGATTACCGCTTAGGTTTCATTACGCCAATTCTAAAAGCGTTTTTAACAGAGTTAGGCTCTGAGAGTGCTAACCATGGTCTGCAGATATTTGGTGGTCATGGTTATATTAAAGAATGGGGCATGGAACAAATAGTACGTGATGCTCGCATTGCAACCTTGTATGAAGGTACTACCGGTATTCAGTCGTTAGATTTATTAGCGCGTAAAATATTGCTTAATCGCGGTAAATCGTTCAAACAGTTTGCCTTTGAAATTTTAGGATTTTGTAAAGACAAATCCATGGTGTCGAGCAATCCGCATAAAGCCGCAATGAATCGATTTATTTGGCCACTAAGTAAAGCAACAGCAAATTGGCAACAGTACACCTTGCGACTAGCGTTAAAAGCGAAGAAAGACAGAGACATCATTGGCTCGGCTTCAGTTGATTATCTAATGTATTCTGGCTATGTGACTATGGCTTATTTTTGGGCTCAGATGGCACAATCGGCTTATGAAAAATTGGCAACCGATGTTGAAAACAGAGATTTTTATCGCGCTAAAATTAAAACGGCGGAATTCTATTTCGAACGTATTTTACCAAGAACGAAATCTTTGGCTGAAACCATGATGGCTGATCCTAAAACCTTAATGCAACTTGATGAAGAGTTGTTGAGCTTTTTGTAGTTGCTGTAGTATTTATTAAGCCCGTTCAAGGGCTTCTAAATAAGCCTCCAAGATCAAGTTATTACGAGCACCTTTGCGGGTAATAGCGGAAAACTTGGTGGCAAAATTTCTATTTCTAGCATCAATGCTGCGCATTTTGTCCTGACAAACCCAGCGTTCGGCAAAATGAGTCGGTAAAAAACCAATAAACTTACCTGTTAAAATTAAAAAGGCTATCCCCTCTCTGTCGGTAGACGTAGCGGCAGCATTTAATGCTTTTTGTTGGTGTTTAATCGCTACCGTTTGCGCATAACTTGGCACGACTGCATCGTATTGAGCAATGGCATTGTCACTAATAGAATCCAGGTCTTGATTAAACAAAGGGTGTTGTTCGTTGCAATAAAGCAGAGACTGCTCTTTGTATAATTGCACGTAATTCAAACCCGGCAATGGGCGCAACTCGGGTACTATGCCAATATGTAATTGACCATCAAGAATTTGCGCTTCAATGTCGTTTGGCGGGATCATTTTAATGTTAATGGTGACATTCGGCGCTTTGTGTTTTAACGAGTTTAATGCCTGGCTAATGCGCATTTGCGGTATGGTGACCATGTTATCAGTGATGCCAATGTTTAAATCACCAACAAGTTCAGTATTAATGGCGTTAATTTGAGATTTGAATGTTTCCAGGCTAGCTAATAATTGCATTGCAGATTGGTATACTTGCTCACCTTGTTCAGTTACAGAAAACCCAGCCCTGCCGCGATTACACAGTTTCATATCCATTAAACTTTCAAGTTCGCTAATAGCTTGGCTAATCGCTGGTTTGCTGATGTTCAGTTCTATTTCTGCGGCGGCAAAACCTCCCGCTTCTATCACTGCTTTAAATATTCTTAACAGTCGAATATGAGCATCACCTATTTGTCTTGGTAGTAAGTTTTTATTGGCTGGCATACTCGTTACCTTTAGTTAAGTGATTGCTTAACTTAGATTAATTAATTATGGATTTAATAATCTAACAGGTTGTAGATAATAACTGCAACTTTAATTAGGTATTTGATACGCCAAGCTGGCGATAACATTGGGGTTAACTATGCAAAATAATTCAGCCACTTATGGGTTAAGCCAGGAGCAACTTGATGCTCACTGGATGCCGTTTACGGCCAATCGACAATTTAAACAAGATCCGCGATTGATTGTGAGCGCTGAAGGTAGATATTACACCGATGCGCTGGGCCGTAAAATATTTGACGGTTTATCAGGTCTTTGGACGTGTGGTGCTGGTCATTCTCGCGACAAAATTACCGAAGCTATCGCAAGCCAAGCCAAGCAACTAGACTACTCTCCGGCGTTTCAGTTTGGACATCCAAAGTCGTTTGAACTTGCTCATAAAATTACTGAATTTATGCCAGAAGGCATGAACAGAGTATTTTTTACCGGGTCAGGTTCAGAGTCAGTTGAAACCGCGTTAAAAATGGCGCGTGGTTATTGGCGTAAAAAGGGCCAGGCAACTAAGACTCGGTTTGTCGGTAGAGCTAAAGGCTATCACGGTGTTAACTGGGGTGGTATCAGTGTTGGCGGCATTGGTCCGAACCGGGCGTTATATGGGCAGGGCATTGATGCGATTCATTTACCTCATACTATGATCAGCGAAAACAAGTTTAGCAAAGGCATGCCAGCGCGAGGTGAAAGTTTAGCAGATGAATTAGAAGACATGATCGCGTTGCATGATGCGTCAAATATCGCCGCGGTGATCGTCGAACCTTTAGCGGGATCTGCTGGTGTAATACCACCACCGGTTGGGTATTTAAAGCGTCTTCGAGAACTGTGTACTAAACATAATATTTTATTGATTTTTGATGAAGTTATTACTGCATTTGGCCGTATGGGTAGTAAAACCGGCGCGCAAGAATTTGGTGTTGTGCCCGATCTTATGACTACGGCTAAGCAAATTACCAATGGTGTTGTTCCAATGGGCGCCGTAATTGCTAAACAAGAGATCTATGATACGTTTATGGAAACGGGTGGACCGGAGTACATGTTAGAGCTGCCACATGGTTATACCTATTCTGCTCACCCCGTTGCCTGTGCTGCTGGTATTGCCACGCTTGAGCTATTAGAAGAAGAGCAATTGATCGAGCGATCGAAAGCGCTAGCACCTATATTTGAACAAAAACTTCATAGTTTACAGGGCAGTAAATACATTACTGATATTCGTAACTATGGCTTGGCTGGTGGAATTACTATTGCCGCTAAAGACGGGCAACCGGCACTTCGGCCTTATGAAATTGCGATGAAATGTTGGCAAAAAGGCTTTTATGTTCGCTATGGCGGCGACACTCTCCAACTGGGCTTACCGTTTAGCACTGAGGCAAGTGAAGTTGATAGTTTGATCAATGCCATTGGCGAGTCAATCGCAGAAACAGAATGAATTTAATTACATTTAATAAAGGAAAACTCATGACAACAATTGGTCATTTAATTAACGGTGAAATAGTTAACGAAGGTAGCCGTTCACAAGACGTATTTAATCCGGCAACAGGCAAAGCTGAAAAACAAGTCTTGCTGGCCTCTAAACAAACAGTTGAACAAGCTATTGCCTGCGCCGAAGCGGCATTTCCTGAGTGGCGTAATACACCGGCAATTAAACGTGCCAGAGTAATGTTTCGTTTTAAAGAATTATTAGAACAGCATGCCGATCATATTTGTAAGCTAATTGGTCAAGAACACGGAAAAATTAGTCATGATGCCGCCGGTGAATTACAGCGCGGTATCGAAAATGTGGAGTTTGCTTGTGGTGCACCACAGTTATTAAAAGGTGAGCATAGCCGTAATGTTGGTCCGGGGATTGATTCATGGTCTGAGTTTCAACCACTCGGCGTGGTTGCAGGTATTACCCCGTTCAACTTCCCTGCAATGGTACCAATGTGGATGTTTCCATTAGCAATTGTATGTGGTAATACCTTTATTTTGAAGCCATCTGAGCGTGATCCAAGTTCAACACTTTATATTGCTCAGTTGTTGAAAGAAGCTGGCCTGCCTGACGGTGTATTAAACGTGATTAACGGTGATAAAGAAGCGGTAGATACGTTATTAACTGATCAGCGGATAAAAGCCGTTAGCTTTGTTGGTTCAACACCAATAGCTGAATACATATACGCAACGGCCAATGCTAATGGCAAACGTTGCCAAGCATTAGGCGGCGCTAAAAATCACGCTATTGTAATGCCAGACGCCGATATGGATAACGCGGTAAACCAACTTCTTGGTGCAGCCTTTGGTTCATCAGGAGAACGTTGTATGGCGTTATCAGTTGCGGTGGCCGTAGGTGATGAAGCAGGGGACGCATTAGTTGCTAAAATGCAAAATGCCATGACCGGGTTAAGCGTAGGTGCGTACGACAATGCCAGCAATGACTTTGGTCCGGTAATTACTTGTCAGCATAAAGATAAAGTAAATGGTTTCATCAGTAGTGCTGAACAACAAGGTGCCACCATAGTGGTTGATGGTCGAAACCCTGAGGTTGAAGGTTATGATAATGGCTATTTTGTCGGTGCAACATTAATTGATGGTGTTACGCCAGAAATGGATAGTTATAAAGCCGAGATTTTTGGTCCTGTGTTACAAGTTGTGCGGGTTAAAACCATGCAAGAGGCGATGAAATTAATCGACGATCATGAATATGGTAATGGTACCTGTATATTTACTCGTGATGGTGAAGCCGCGCGTTACTTTTCTGATCATATTCAAGTTGGCATGGTTGGTATTAATGTGCCGTTACCTGTGCCAGTGGCTTATCATAGTTTTGGTGGGTGGAAGCGTTCATTATTTGGCGATCTACATGCTTATGGGCCAGATGGCGTACGCTTTTATACTAAACGTAAAACTATCACCCAACGCTGGCCTTCAAGTGGTGTGCGTGAAGGCGTTTCATTCGCATTTCCAAGCTAAATAAGCATAATAGACTTAGTCTTAACTACAAAATTCAGTTGCTGAGGGATTAAAATGAACTATCAAATAAAACAGGCGGGCGTAGAAGAACATCAACAAATAGCTGTTTTATTTGATCAGTATCGACAATTTTATAAGCAAAAAAGCGATATTAAAGCTGCCGAAGCTTACTTAAAAGCAAGGTTTGAACAAAAGCAGTCTATTATTTTTCATGCCATCGATAATACGGGTAATAGCCTAGGCTTTACCCAGCTCTATCCCAGTTTTTGCTCCATAGCACTTAAACCTGTATTCATTCTTTACGATTTATATGTTGTCGAGCAGGCTCGGAAACTTGGTGTGGGGCGTGCATTAATGAATGCTGCAAAACACCATGCGATTGAGCATGATGCAGCGCATTTGTCATTAGAAACAGATGTGAGTAATCATCAAGCACAGGCTTTATACGAAAGCTTAGGCTATAAGCAAGAAGATGAATACTTTAGCTATTATTTAGAGCTAAACAACGAATTATAAATAACAGCCACAACAACAATAAAAACAACGTTACTATGACTATATCTGCAAACCTAAGAAATATTGTTACTAAACTCAGCGTGTTTCAACTGTTCAAATATTCGGTTTATATCCTACTGTCGATGAACATTTACTTTTTTTTCGTTGAAGATTATAGCGCCAGTTCCCAAACTTTTGCGCAAGGTGTATCTGGCTTGCAAGTGATTGAAGCCTTCACTGCAACAATAGATACCGCCGCTTGGGTAGTTCTATTGTTGCTATTCGAACTTGAAACCTACGTGCTTGATGATGAGAAGATAACTGGCTGGGTAAAGTACAGCATTAACACGACTCAAGCATTGTGTTATTTGATCATAGTTTCTTCTTTTTATGGTTACATTGCTAAATACAATATGCTGCACAGCATTAGTCCATTTATCATCGATGATGTGTGCAGTTTGGTCGGCAGTACGTTTACTTATCTAAGGGACATAGACGATTATGTGCCGTTAACCCATGAAGCCTGCGCAACGTTTTCCAACCAGCCGTTGTTGCAAATAAACGGCACAGAAATTATTGCCGACCAATACCATTTAACTGAAGCTCATCGTTTATCCACGGTAGAAGTCGTGAATTCTGCAACCTGGTTGCTAGTAGTGATAATTCTTGAAATAGAAGTGTACTTACAATTAAAGGGTAAATTGACTGACCGCCGTTTGTTTATGCATAAACTGATAAAAACAGTACTGTATTCAACATTATTTGTCGCCGCAGCTTATTGGGGTGTTAAAGGTGGCTTTATTGATTTCTGGGATGCATTTTTATGGCTGGTGGCGTTTATATTTATTGAGTTAAATATATTTCAATGGAATGCTGAAACAAAAGAACATAGTGATAAGCAAGCGATAAACGTGAATGAGGCTACTGGATGAAAACCATAACCAGTAAGCCAAGCTATATTATCGATAAGCCTCTTAACATAGGCCAACATAATTGGGATCAACCTGAGCACCTAGCGATTGGCCAATTGTCCATGGAAAAGTTGTTTAAAACGGTGGAAATAGAATGCTCTACAACAATTGAGTTGCCTAGCAGTAAGCAACGATTGCACGTTGAGCAAATGCAATTTTCTGATCCGTTGATGCAAGACCGTATGATTTCGGGTGAACAGTTACTCAATCGCCGTATTTTTAATGACGGTTTATTGGTTATGCACAACGGTGAAGTTTTGCATGAATCATATCGTAACGGTATGACAGATAGTGACCGTCATGTGATCCACTCATGTACTAAGTCGTTGTGTGCAATGCAAGTTGCTATAGCAATTAGTCAAGGCCTCTTAGACCCCACTGCAAATCTAACGTTTTATTTACCAGAATTTGCCCAGCACAAAGCTTGGCAGGGGGTTACCTTACAACATGTACTTGATATGCAAGCGGGTATTGAATATGACGAAGACTATACCAACCCCGATGCACACTATTGGAGTTATGCGCGAGCTGCGGGGTATTACCCACCAAAAGCAGGCGAGCAAGCTATTGGTGCAAAAGCCTGGGCATTAAAAAACCTGAACAAACGCGAACATACTCCCGGTAGCCATTTTGTTTATAACTCTTGTTTGGCAAACGTACTGGGTATGGTACTTGAAAAAGTGTATCAACAAGACTTAGCTGAAATCTTTGAAAATATTTTGTACCAACATTCTGGTGCAGAAGCGTCGGCTTATTTTAATACTGATCCACAGGGGTTTCCAATAACTGAAGGTCAGTTTAACCTTAGGCTTCGTGACTTTGCCCGCATCTCGTCAATCATGCTTAATCAGGGCAAAAACCTGGACGGTAAGCAAGTTGTTCCGGTTGAATTTATTGAGCAACTGGTGGTGCCGAATAAAGCGTATCAGCAAGCCTATCAAGCAAGTCATCGAGATAGCATCTTCCCACAAGGCCAGTATAAAAATCAGTTTTGGGTATTAGAGCCACAGCAACAACAATTTACCATGCTGGGGATTCATGGCCAGTTTGCCTGGTTTGATTTATCGCGAAATTTGATGATAGTTGGCATGGGATCGTACCCAGTGCAAGATGGCGATTTAATGATGAAATGCTTGAATACGCTGTGGCAAACTATCGCAACAGAAGTCGCTGAATAATTGGCTACTTAGCATACTTATAGCCGCAGGTGTTGAGGCAAAGTTGTATGTTATCAGCTAATTAATCGCTTTTTCATATAGACTCTATTGTAACCATGTTCGGTTATCTGATGAGAAATACAGTAACCAAAGTGTTTATACAGTGAGATATTTTCAACCATACTTTCATGAGTATATAACTCAATGAATTCATGGCCTGTTGTTGTTGCTATCGACTCTGCTAGGTTAAGCAAAGATTTACCAAAACCTTTACCCTGAGAGTTTTTATGTATGGCTATATTTTCAATAAAAAGTTGATTGTTTGACTCAATTAATACCAAAACTCCTACAACAACCGAACCATCAGTTACAACATAAACGGTATGTTCATCAATTGCTTGTTGATAGTTAGCAAGCATAGGCGCCGGTTTTTTACCTATGCGTTCAATATAATGAAAGTAAGACGAGTTTACGCAGGCTACTATCTCTTCAATATCTAATTTATTTGCCCTTCTTATCTTCAAGCCACACTACCTAGTAAAACGACTAGCTGCCAAACAGTCAGCGGTGAAAACATTATGATAGGTTTACCTTTAAAGGACAAAGCGGTCTCCTTCTGTCGCAATATTAAACCCTGCAGACTTTACCTTACTACTTTCTGGGCTATCTGGATTCAGTAACGGATTAGTGTGATTCATATGAATAAACCATACCTTTTTACGTTCGGCTAAAGGAAGGTGCTTCAACGTTTCCATCGTTTCAGTAACAAAAGGATGCGGTATCATAGACATGTCGCGACCTGGCAATTCTCCATCAGCAAAAAAAGCTGCATCAAGCAGGGCATAATCTACTGTTTTCACAAGCTCAGATATATTCGTTTTCCATTGGTGCCATTTGTTAATATCTGGGATAAATATGGCTGTTTTATTAGGTCCTGTCACTTGATAGCCCACTGTTTCAGAATATTCATCTCGGTGCGGCACTAAAAAAGGCGTAACTTTAAGGTTGCCCAGATTCTGTTCTACTTTGTCCTGCAAGGGTACTAAAGCAATATTTTTATATGTGATCAATTGACTCCAAGGCCCATTTGATTGCAAAAACTGGGTCATTCTCGGCATCGAAAAAACAGGAATATTTGATGCTCCCATCGATTCATGGCCCAAAAACATCAATCCTGAATAGTGGCCAATATGTGCATGAGTAAGAAATATCCCTGAAAAGTCGAAACGCTGCGAAGGTGCTTCTCGCTCAAGCCCATAGAGCTGTGCGGGGAAGTTAGGTGTTGCTTCAAACATGTATTTTTTATTTGCCAAAGTGTCTATAAGCCCCAGTGAAACAGCACCTCGTCTGAGACGTGAATCTTCCCACCCAGGCAAGCAATGTGCTTCGTAGCAGCCAGCCTGTGGATACCCTGCATCTTGGACAACACCTAGAACATATAAATAAGGGTTTTTAGTCTCGGCGAACGCTGAAAAACTACCTAGCAAACAAAAGCTCAGCAGAATAATGACCTTTAATGAATGTAACTTCATACTGCTTGCAAACTCCTGATTATTATTTTTTGGATGGATAGTTATATCACTCAAGAATGGTCAATATGTATATCATTAGGGAATGGTTTACCCTTGTCTGTTTCTAATACTTCTTTCAGACTCAGTAAAAATACAGCCCACTTGGTACTACAATGAGCCATGAAATTACTTTGTTCTTTCCAGTTCGAGTGAGTAAATCTTACAAAGGTTTGGTCGCCTTCAACCCTTAGTTGAAAAGATATGTTTGTTCCCATCCATGCCTCAGGTATGTTTCCGACATGTTTCCAGATAACACTTTTATTTGGGGTTAACTGCGTCACAGCAAAGTCAGGGCCACCCCCATTAAAGCGAAATTTAATTATTGAGCCCACACTACCTGCGCCAGATACATCATTTGTCCACCATTGCGAAAGACCGCTATTGGTAGTTAACAATTCGTAGATTGCTTCAGGTGTCGCTTTAATGCCAACTTGATGATTTATATCACTCATAACATTAAACTTTAGCTCAATAGCACTATAACGTCTATCTGAGGATATATAGCCCTTTGTTAACAGTCTGGTGGTGGAGTTTGTTTTGCACGTTCTGGCTTCCAAAATGGCCCTATGTGTTGTTCACATTTAGCCACTTTATGATGCCAACGCATTTCTTTTTGATAGTATATTTCAGTCCAAATATCGCCTTTTAAGCTCGCTCTTTTAATAAACGCATAGGCAATGTTCTGTTTTAACGCCGAAGACCAAGCCGCGGATGTAACAAAGCCGATTTCTTTATTACAACTTTTGTCAGAATACAAAATGCTGCCATCTGCAGGTTTATTGCCTTCGATATCAAGTTTGATTAATTTATAAGTAGAGCCTTTTTCCTTTTCTTTTAACAGTGCTTCTCGACCATTAAAGTTGCCTTTTTTAAAGCTTACTATCCAATCTAAGCTTAGCTCAAACGGTGACTGATCATAGCCTAAATTAACCGTGTGCAGGGCACCATGAAATTCAAGCTCGGGTAAAATAAAGCCAGCTTCCAGTCGCGCTAATCCAAGAGAATCATCGCCAAGTGGCTGAATTCCATAAATTTTTCCTGTGCTAAATAACGCGTCCCATAAAGCAATAGCATCTGTTGGCTCTACCCATAACTCATAACCTAAATCTCCGGTAAAACCAGTACGAGAGATCATAAGTTCGATACTTCCTGTATCTGTTGCCAGGGTGAATTGGCCAATATCAAACGGCTTTAATAACTCAACGCCATTGATGTTTAGTGCTTTGAGCAACGCACAAGATGTAGGTCCTTGCAATGCCAGTCCTGCAATATTATGGCTTTCATCGGTGATCTCAATATCATCAAAGCCAACAGCGCTTAAACAAAACCAATCCATGCCCGGCTCTGCACAAAAGATAATGAATTCATCTTCACTTAAACGAAATAGGGTACCGTCGTCAATCACTCGGCCGTTGTCGGTACACCACACATTGTAAGCTACACGGTTTATGCCTTGTTTTGTTACGTCTCTGGTGACCATACGATTAAGCATGCGTTCAGTGTCTTTACCTTTAATACGGTATTTACACATAGGTGTACAGTCAAATACGCCACAGGTATTACGGGTAGCCATATATTCGGTATGAGCATCAAAATAGTAAGCTGGCGTGCGGTAGCCATTCCAATCAATCCAAGATTCAGAAAGATTCATAGCACTAATGCGCGGGTCAAATGGCGAGCGCCGTTTGGTCATTTTAATATGATTTATGTCACTGGCTGTTTTCATTGTTTTCGCCGTTTTAGAATTCATTGCTTAATACCTCTTTTGCGGCGTTACTGCCTGCTGCGCCCATAATGCCACCGCCAGGATGTGCTCCAGCGCCACATAAATAAAACCCTGGTATAGGTGTTTTATATTGAGCCGTGCCATAGGTAGGACGATTCATCCACCATTGGTCAATGGCCAGTTCGCCGTGGTGCCAATGGCCACCATCAACGTTAAATTGCTGTTCTAAATCGGCCGGTGTTAACAATTCGCTGGCAACGATGCAGTCATCAATATTTGGCGCGTATTGTCTTAAAACTTGCATGACGTTAGTCAGGAGTTGCGCTTTATTTTCTTGCCATCCGCCTTTAACCGTATGTGGCACATATTGAATATTCACCGACATAACGTGTTGACCGTTTGGCGCTAGGCTGCCATCAACCATTGAAGGGATCAGCACTTCCAGTGCTGGATGTTCGGGTATTTCACCATATTTAGCATAATCAAAGGCATTTTCAATGTAGCCCATTGAAGGGGTAATTAATAATCGCGCATCTGGCGTGGTAACACCGGTGAACGTTGGCAATTGATTTAATGCAATATGTAATTTAGCCACCATGCCCTTATTACGAATGCGATTAATACGATGGGTAAATTGAATTTGTAAATGCTCAGCACCAAGTAAGTGTAAGAAACTGGTTTTTGCACCGGCATTAGAAATGACCACATTCGCAGCTACGTGTTGACCCGATGCTAATTCAACACCAGTAACTTTATGATCTACCACTGATACTTTAGCCACCGGCGAATCACAAATGATATCAACTCCGTTTGCTGTACAGGCTTTTGCCATAGCTTGGGTTAAGCCCCCCATACCGCCTTTAGGTAATGGCATTTGTGCTGATAAATAACCTTTGCCATTAATATCACCAGAGCTTCGATACCATAGGTTTAATAGCGCGTTATTCGGTGATCGCGGTGCAAGTTTATTACCAATATTAATGTCCCAGCTCAACGCGGCTTTTAATAACGGGTTAGTGAAAAACTCATCCATTAAATCTTGAGCGGGCAGGGCGAAAATTCGGGTGAATTCACGCATATCGGTTTTCCCCAACGCTTTTATACGTAAGGCAAATTGGCCTAAGGTTAGGTTTTGCTGCAAATCTTTAACGCCAATTCTTGGTGGCATTTTATGCCAAAATGGTAACAGGGTTTTGCTGTATTTAGTCATTAAAGCGGTATAGGCTTGGTAAGCACTTTGCTCTTCGCTCGTTATGCCTTCAACGCCATCGGCCGACAGTGTAATATGTTCACCGTTATTATTCGCCGCTTGTGGGTCGTCTAACACTATGGTGTTTATTGATTGCTTCGCCCAACTAAAGCCAAATTTTTCGAGCTGCATATCTTTCAGTAACTGCTGATTCATTTGTGGCATTAAGTGCGCCACTGAGGCATTAAAACCTGGGCTAAACTCACGTGTAGCGGCTAAGCCACCAACCTGATTATTCGCCTCTAACACTAATACGCTTTTGCCTTTATCAGCTAGTTTGTAAGCACACACTAAGCCGTTGTGGCCTGCACCTATAACGATTGCATCATAATGTTTTTTCATTGTTATTGTTTTACTCATCATCATCGTCCTCAGGTACAACTGGTTTTCCATCTTTATTTAAACGATTTAAATCCATTAAAATTTCTCGGGCACTATTTGCCCCACATGCTGATGAAACACCACCGCCGGGGTGAGAGCCTGAGCCTGACATATACATGCCCTTAACCGGACCTCGATATTGAGCATAACCAGGAAATGGTCGGTTAAACATTAATTGATCAAGGGTTAGTTCACCTTGGAAAATGTTACCTTCGGTTAAGCCCACTTCATTTTCAATTTCAAATGGTGTTCTTACTTCCATATGAGCGATTAATGAACGGAAGTTTGGGCTGTGCTGTTCAATTCTATCGAGTACTGACTCGGCAAAGGCATCGCGTTTTTCTGCGGTCCAGCCACCTTCAATATCGGCTGGGCAATATTGAGTAAAACAAGAAACAAAATAATGCCCAGGTGCGGCAATAGTAGGATCCCAACAAGACGACTGGGTCATCTCAATAAATGGATTACTGGAAAAGCGTTGATGCTTCCAATCATCATAAGCGCGTTCCATCTCTTCTAATGATCCACAAAAGGCAAACGAGCCTGTTTCTAGCCAGTGGTCATCGGGTAAGCCAGTAAATTTAGGCATACCGGTTAGGGCAATATTAAGCTTGCCGCTTGAGCCACGTATCTTGAAATTTTTAGCTTTTTTGTATAAATCTGCTGGGATGTCTTGTTGCGCCATTATTTTAGTGAACGTGCGCTTTGGATCTAAATTGGAAATAATAATGTTGGCATTAATAACCTCACCATTATCTAACAATACGCCAATGGCTTTATTATTTTTAACCAGTATCTGCTTCACCCCTTTACCGGTTTGAATTTCACCACCAGACTCTTCCAGAGCATTAGCAATAGCCGCAGAAATTGCCCCCATACCGCCACGTGCTAAACCCCATGCGCCTACTGCACCATCAACATCACCCATTACATGATGTAGTAAAACATAGGCAGTACCAGGTGAATAAACCCCAAGTGCGGTGCCAATAATACTGGCTGAGGCCAATGATGATTTAAGCAGGTCGTTTTCAAAGTACTCATCTAAAAAGTCAGCGGCGCTCATGGTTAAAAAACGCATAAATTCATAGATTTGCTCTTCGCCAAGCTCGCCAAACTTTTTACCCATATGCAGTAATTCTTTTAAATCTCTGGGTTTTAATGAGCTTGGATCGGCAGGCGTGCGTAGTAAAAAGTGACGAATGAGTTTGGCATAGCGCAATAAGTCAGTTTCGTAGCGATGATACGCGGCTGCATCGCGTACACTGTGGCGCTCAATTTCTTTGTAGTTTAATGAATCACAAGGAAAAGCAGCGATATAATCACCATCAGCGCCGAAGGAAATAGTGCCGCCGTAGGGGACAATTAATAAGCCGTGTTTCGATAGCTCTAAATCACGATGAATAGACTGACGTAATAGGCTACATACATAAGAACAGTTTGAATATATCCAGCCCTTATGCAGCTCGCGTGATACCGCGGCACCACCTATATAATCATTTTTTTCTAATACCACTACCTTCATGCCTGCTTTGGCAAGATAGGCTGCATTGGTTAAGCCGTTGTGGCCGGCGCCAATAACGATAGCATCGTAATTTTGGCTCATAAACAAACCTCTGTTTTTATAGTTATTTTTTAATATATTTTCGGATTATCCAAAAATTATGGTTTTATTGTTGTGCACTAATACTCGTTCTTCTAAGTGATCTCTTAAGCCGCGCGATAACACCGTTTTCTCTACATCTTTGCCAAGGCGTATCAAATCATCTACTTGGTGGTAATGGTGCACACGGGCAATGTCTTGATCGATAATCGGACCGGCATCCAAATCTTCAGTGACATAATGACAGGTAGCGCCAATAAGCTTAACACCACGCTCCAATGCCTGATGGTAAGGCTTAGCGCCCATAAATGACGGTAAAAAACTGTGATGAATATTGATTACTTGGTGCTGATACTTAGCACACATCCACGGCGGTAAAATTTGCATGTATCTAGCCAAAACTACAGTGTCAGGTTGATATTTATCGATTACGTCTGACGTGGCGTTAAATGCTACTTCTTTACCGGCATCATCTTTCGGAACTGGAATGTGATAATAAGGAATGCCAAACCATTCAACATATTCTTTTAAATCGGGGTGATTTGAAATGACGCAAGGGATGTCAAAATCTAATTCGCCACTTTTCCAACGATATAATAGATCTTTTAAACAGTGGTCAATTTTACTCACCATTAATAAAACTTTGGTTTTTCTCTGAGTATCGGTGAGCTTATAGTTCATTGCATAACGTTCAATAATAGGCACAAACAAGGTGTTGAATCCTTCAGCATCCATGCGTAAATTTTCTGGGTCAATTACGTAGCGCATATAAAACATACCGCTATTAGGGTCGCTATATTGATGTGATTCAATAATGTTGCCGCCATGACCAGTAATAAACCCACTAACATCGGCAATAATGCCAGGCCTGTCTGCACAAGAAATAGTTAAACGATATGGGTGGTTCATTATGTTTTCCTTAAATAATATCTTTATGATCGATACATTATTTAACCTGAGTTTAGCTTCATTAATATAGATTATTATCTTATATCTAGTAATGGCAGTGAAAAAATAGGACAATGACGGGATAATAACGGACAGAGATTAGCCGAATATGAACCCTAGTGCACTGTGGTACGGTCACGAAATTCAACAATTAGTGAAAGCCTTAACTGAACAGCAACATGTTGATATAGATATATTATTAGCTACAACTGGGCTTACAGCTAAACAGCTAAGAGATCCAGGGCTGCGAATATCGATAGAACAAGAAGAGCAAATTTATGGCCAAATAGCTAAATATAATAGCGACCCTTATCTAGCTATCGAACAGGGCAAAAGCTTAGGGGTAAACCATTATGGGGTTCTTGGCCAGGCAATGCTGGGAGCGAATACATTTCGAGAAGCTTTATTACTAATGCAAAAGTATTCATCAATCATAAGTTGGCAGTTGAGTATGCAGTTAAAGTATGAAACTTATCAGGGGCAAGATGTGCTTACTATCGGCTTACAAACTGGTGCTGGCGATGATAGAAGCGTCGCCTTTGAACTTGAAAATACGATCGCATCCATTCATACATTGCTTAATCAAATTGTTGTTGCACCCGTTAATTTTAGCGCGATTGAGCTTAGTACCGGTCAATACGCTGATGATCTAAAGCCCTACCAAGATTTATTTAATTGCCCAATTACATTTAATGCTCCGGCAACAAAAATGATTATCAAACGATCATTACTACGTAAACGTCTACCCTACGCTGCACCAGAGTTAAGTGAATTAAGAATACAACTTTGTCAAAAGACTTTAGACTCATATAGCCAACAACACGGACTTGTGAATGCGCTCCTTACGTTTATTTCAGGCTATGAACAGGGCATACCTACGTTAAAACAAAGCGCCGAACAATTTCATCGCAGTGAACGAACTATGCGTCGACAATTATCTGAATTAAACACCTCTTATCAGCAATTAATTGATCAATACCGTTTTGACCAAGCGAAGCAATATTTAACCAATAGTACCTACACCACCGAAACTATGGCGCAACTGCTTGGTTATAGCGATAGTCGTAGTTTTCGTACTGCATTTAAACGATGGTCTGGTAAAACCCCAAGCGAATATAGAGCACTAAACTGAGTTTGCGCTAATTAAACAGTCTTGACTTGTACGTTGCGCAATCTACTATTTATATATTCATCTTGTTTGATTTTGGCCTATGATAATTCCTCCAATCCGTGAAAATATTGCAGACTTGATTGGTAATACTGACCTATTACGGATCAACAGTATTTCTGAGTTAAGCGGCTGTGAAATACTGCTTAAATGTGAACAGCAAAACCCTGGTGGCTCTATAAAAGACCGAGCGTCATTGCAACTGGTGCAAGATGCCATTGCCAGCGGTAAACTTAAACCCGGTATGACTATAGTAGAAGGAACCGCGGGTAATACCGGTATTGGTTTGGCTTTAGTTGCTAAAGCTCTAGGGTTTAAAATGTTAGTTGTTATGCCAACAGGACAAGCACCGGAAAAAGAACAAATGGTTGCACTATATGGTGCGACTCTTAAGTTGGTACCGGCTTGTCCTTTTGCCGACAGCAATCATTTTTATCATACGGCCAAGAGATTAGGGCAAGAAAACGATGACTATTGGTGGGCTGATCAGTTTGAAAATATAAGCAACACTAAAGCCCATTATGAGAATACTGGGCCAGAAATTTGGCAACAAACCCAAGGAAATATAGATGCATTAGTGTCAGTCGTGGGGACCGCAGGCACTATTGCGGGTAATTCTCGATATTTGGCAGAGCAAAATCCTAATTTAAAAACCTGGCTGGTAGACCCTGATGGCTCAGGACTGTATTCATATTTAAAACATGGTGAGTTTGTTAATAATGGTAGTTCATTTACCGAAGGTATTGGCATAATGCGCAGTGTAGAAAATTTTCGTCAAGCTAAAATAGACCATGCTATTACCTTGCCCGATCAAGATTTAGTCGATATTTCCCGTCATCTTCGCGACCGTGATGGCATTTTATTGGGTAGCAGCTCAGCGTTAAATGTAGCTGGTGCTTTGTACGCGGCCGCAAAAATGGGCCCAGGAAATACTATTGTTACATTTTGCTGTGATCTGGCCGAGCGTTCGTATACCAAACTGTATAATAGTAATTTTTTACAAGGCAGAAACTTAGTAGAAACCAACGAAAGCCTTGCCGAAAAATTTGCTCGATATCAAGCCGAACCAACAAGTAACGTTGTGCAAGTGCGTAGGTAATACCTCTTTAAATTAAAGCCCTAGCGAATCACGAAGTCCATAATACCATGCACCCATCATTGTAAATGGCACTCTAAACAGTCTTCCTCCCGGGAAGCTATAGTGCGGTAAATTGGCAAATACATCAAAGCGGCTGCTGTCACCATGGATAGCTTCAGCCAATAATTTACCGGCTAGATGTGAGGTATTTATTCCGTGGCCACTGTAGCCTTGAGTGTAATAAACATTCTCACCTATACGGCCAAGTTGTGGCAGTCGATTTAACGTTAATAAGAAATCACCGCCCCAAGCGTAATCAATTTTGTACTCCTGCATTGCAGGAAAAATTTTGTTCATGTGTGGTTTTAAAAAATTTTCGATACTGGCCGGATCGCCACCACCATAAGTTACCCCACCACCAAATAATAAGCGGTTATCTGCAGTGACACGATAGTAGTCGAGTTTATAATTCATATCTTCAACACAATATCCCGATGGGATCAGGCTGTTTGCCAACTCTTCTGGTAATACTTCAGAGGTGACAATTTGGGTGCCACAAGGCATAGATTTTTTTGCTAGTTTAGGCTCTAAATTACCCATGTAAGCATTACCTGCAAGTACTACTTTGTTGGCAGTGACACAGCCCTGTTTAGTCTTAACCAGCGTTATTTTTTTGTCTTGTTGTTGTAGGTGCTCAATATTAATGACTTTCGATTGTTCAAATACTTGTCCGCCAATTGAGGTGAATGCAACAGCTTCACCCAGAGCCAGCTTTAGTGGATGTATGTGACCACAATGTTCATCAACCAAGCCACCTACATAAGCATCGGTGTTTACTATGTTGGAGATGTTGTGTTTATCCACTATAGATAGTTTGTTGTTGTCGTAACGTTCCCAAAGTTCTTTTTTTCTGGCTAATTCATCCATTTGCTTTTCAGTGAAGGCTGCAAAAAAACCACCACTTTTATAATCGCAATCAATGGTATAACGTTTAATTAAATCTCGAATACAGTCAGCACCTTCAAAGGCCATTGACCCCATGGCATTGGCAGTATCTTTGCCGTAATGCTTCTCGATGTGATCAATATCTCTGCTAAAGCTATTGACTAATTGACCGCCATTTCTACCTGATGCACCGAAACCAATTTTACTGCCTTCCAATAAAACCACCTTGTAGCCTTTTTCTTGCAAGGCTATGGCCGTAGATAGGCCACTATAGCCACCGCCAACAACACAAATATCAGCAAATATATGATCGGTTAAGCTTGGGTAGTCGGTAGTGTCACCTCTTGAGGCGGCATAATAAGAATCAGGATAACAAGTCATATATTACTCTTAAATTATTCACTGTATTTCACAATGAGGTGTTTTAAATATTGAACAGATGTATTGATGTTATGCTAAATAATGAATAAATTAAACATATATTTTACACTTTTCTGAATATTAATTTAAAATGTAAAGAATATTGAATGGGCGATTTAGTGTCTTGCTACTAACTAACAAGCATTAAAAGTTTCCTGGTGTTGTCGCGCTAACAATTTTACACACCTTAGTGAACGGATTACGAAAACGGTGCGGTTTATTATTATCAAAATAATAACTATCGCCTTTCGTTAAAATATGAACCTGATTATCGACAGTAATTTCAATTTTCCCTTCAACGATATATCCACCTTCTTCGGCATCGTTTTGGAGCATTTCAATACCGGTATCTGCATTGGCTGGATATGTTTCTAATAAAAATGTCATTTGCCTGCGTGGAAAAGCTTTTCCCACTAACATCATAGAGATATCGCCCGTTCCAATATCCATTAGGTCTTCAGGCTTGTAGACTACTTGTTGGGTTTTTTCAGTGTTTACATCTTCAGAAAAAAAATCGACTAAGGAAATAGGGATACCGTTTAGTACTTTTTTTAGCGAACTGATCGACGGGCTAACACTATTTTTCTCGATCATCGAAATGGTGCTATTCGTCACTCCAGCACGTTTTGCCAGTTCTCGTTGAGATAAATTTTTTAACAGTCTAACTGTTTTTAAGCGCGCACCAACATCCAATTGCAGTTCCTCAAAAATTATTTATAGATTGGATAATAAAACAAATATATCTGTGTGCAATAAATAAAGCAATGATGTTCAATATTTAATACAATATTGCTTGATCTTTAGAGTTTTGCTCGTTATTTTTATCCTATTATACATTTTCTTGCGTTTTATATGACAGCTATACACACAGATGAGTATCCTGAGTCTTATTACTTTGCTTCAGCTAATCAACCTTTTCACTATCCTGTGTTGACCGAATCTATTGATGCCGATGTTTGCATTATTGGAGGTGGCTTTAGTGGTGTTGCAACCGCTTTAGAATTATCAGAAAGAGGCCTTAAGGTTGTGTTACTTGAAGCACATAAAATAGGCTGGGGCGCCTCGGGCAGAAATGGTGGCCAATTAATTCGTGGTATAGGCCATGACTTAGAAGTATTTCGCAATACAATAGGTCAAGAAGGTATAGATTCGATAACCCAAATGGGAGCAGAGTCATTAAGTATAGTTACTGACCGTATAAAAAAATACAATATCGATTGTGACTTAACCATGGGGTATTGTGACTTTGCTAATAAAGCTAAGCATGTGAAATGGCTTGAACAAAGTTATAAGCAGTTACAAAAAAATAATTATCCTTTCCCAATAAGATTGCTCGATAAAGATGAAGTGCAACAACAAGTTATTGGTTCAGCTAGTGCTCTGGCAGGATTTGAAGATATGGGCAGCGGTCACTTACATCCATTGAATTTATGTTTAAGTGAAGCACACATTGCCACAACATTAGGGGCACAGATATTCGCCGATTCAAAAGTAACTAAAATTGAAAAGGGCACAGTAAATACAGTTCACACGCTATTAGGGCAGGTAAAGGCGAAAACATTAGTGCTCGCCGGAAACGCATATATTGAAGGCTTAGAACCGAAACTTGATGGTAAAGTGCTACCAGCTGGAAGTTACATAATTGCCACCGAGCCGTTAAAAGCAGAACTTCATAGTAAAATTCTGCCAGGTAATCATGCGGTCTGTGATCAGCGTACTGCTCTGGATTATTTTCGCTTATCTGCAGATAAAAGGCTGCTCTTTGGCGGCATGTGTAACTATTCAGGCCGTGATCCGAAAGATATTAAAGCTGTACTGTACCCTAAAATGTTGCAGGTATTTCCAGAGTTAGAAAATATTAAAGTTGATTATCAATGGGGTGGAAAAATTGGCATTGGTGCTAATCGATTACCTCAAATTGGTCGCTTACAAAATAATATTTATTATGCGCAAGGGTATTCTGGTCATGGTGTAAACGTTACTCATATGGCGGGAAAACTATTGGCGGAAGCCATCAGTGGTGAAACTAATCGAATTGAAGTATTCAACCAGGTCAAACACCTTACTTTCCCTGGAGGAAGGTATTTACGCTCACCTCTGTTAGCGTTGGGAATGCTATACCATAAAATGTTTGATTAAGAGCCCGCTACGCCCGTTTATATTTACTTACTTGGATGTATAGTCGGGTGGACAGCAAGCCACTCGCTAGGAAAATACCAACTAAAAATCCGCCCCAAAAGCCATATATGCCATAGCTTTGCCCCCAAACTTCCGTAACGGCGAGGCTATAACCCAAGGGAAAGCCAATAAGCCAATATGAAGTCACCTGAAGTATCATGGGGACTTTTGTATCTTCAAAGCCGCGCAGGGTTTGTGCTGCCCATACCTGCATAATATCAAATACCAGATAGAAAGGAGCAAACCACATAATTGCGGTTGAAATCGCCGCAATGGCAATATCTTGGGTAAATAAATTTGGTAGATCAGCGCGAAAACCAAAAACTAATAAACCCACCAAGAAACCAAAAGCTGCCACCATGCTAAGCCCAGCTTGCAAGTGGTTATACATCGCACTAGTGTTAGATTTGCCAATGCTTTGCGCAACCAGTATTGAGGTTGCCTGCCCAATACCAAGGCCAAACATTAAGACTAAAGACACTACCTGAATGGTTATTTGGTGGGCTCCTAACGATTCGGTTCCTAGTGGCGCAATAAGCAGCGCGGTAAAATTGAAAAAACCTTCTTCGGCCAGTATTGCCAAACTAATTGGTAGTCCTAAAGAAAGTAGAACTCGCCAACGAGATAATATAATTCCCGGCCATTTTTTGTAGATGTTGTATCGTTTGGTTTTCTTATGCTTAGCGGTATAAATAATTGCAGAAAAACCCCAAAGCCAATAAATTATCGTCGTAGTCCAGGCACAACCAACTCCGCCAAGCGCTGGAAATCCATATTTGCCAAAAACAAATACATAATCTAAAAATAAGTTGAGAGAAACGGCAACTAGACTGGAAATTACCACAAAACGCAATAAACCGTGGCCTTCTAGAATTGCACATAATGCCCAACATACACCGCTGATAGGTAATGAGTAAGCGATTATTTCACCGTAACCTTGAGCTATTTTGGTCACTTCGACACTGGCACCCAAATGTGGGATTAAAGGTATAAGCGACAACATTAACACCGTCGCTAAAATGCCAAGAAAAGCCGCTAATAACAAACCTTGCTGACTTTCAATGGATATTTCTTTATAGTTTTTTGCACCATAGAAACGGGCAACTCTTGGGGTAATTGCACAAATTATGCCGTACAAGGTCATTTCAATAACCAGCCAAATGTTGCCGCCAATAGCAAGGCCTGCTAAGTCCTCACCACTGACCTGACCGGCCATCATTGTGTCGATAACTCCCATACCAATCATCGCTACATTAGCAATGATCAGCGGCACGGCTAAGCGTAAAATTTTATTAATTTCAGCAAACCATAACCGCTTATGCATATATTTCCCGTAATCGAAGTAGGTTAATAGCCAACAATACCTTTAATTTCGAGAAAATCATCAAATGCAAAATGTCCCCACTCACGGCCATTACCAGATTGCTTATAGCCACCAAATGGCGCATAAGGGTCAAATTCAGGGTCGTTAATATAAATGGTACCAGCACGAATGCTACGGGCAATATGACGAGCTTGATTCATATCTTTGCCTTGAATATATCCGGCAAGCCCATACAAAGTATCATTAGCAATTTCTATCGCTTGCTCTTCGTTGTCATAAGGCATAATGGCCAACACCGGCCCAAACACTTCTTCTCGGGCAAGCATCATGTCGTTGGTTACGTTGGCAAAAATGGTTGGCTTAACGTAATAACCATGATCTAATCCTTCGGGTCTACCTGAGCCACCGGTAACAAGCTCCGTACCTTGTTCTACGGCCTGCTGGATCATGTTATTGACCTTAGTAAATTGATTCTTATTCGACAGTGGACCAAGGTTGGTGTCACTATTATTTGGATCGCCAACCATGGTTTGCTGTGCAACAGCCTTGGCCGCAGCAACTGCTTTGTCATGATATTTGGCCGGTACCAACATTCTTGTTGGTGCATTACAAGATTGGCCGGTATTTGAAAAACAGTCTTTAACGCCAGCAGCAACGACTTGTTCAATGTCGGCATCTTCCATAATTATATTTGCCGACTTGCCGCCTAACTCCAAGGTCACTCTTTTTATTGTGTCAGCAGCATTTTTTGATACTGCTACACCAGCACGAGTAGAGCCGGTAAGAGAGACTAATTCAATATCTTGATGAGAAGATAGAGCTGAACCAACATTGGGTCCATCACCTTGCACCATATTAAATACACCTGGCGGAAGCCCTGCATCATGAACTATTTGCGCAAATAGTTGTGCCGATAAAGGTGCTAACTCACTTGGTTTTAATACCATGGTGCAACCGCAGGCAATCGCCGGCGCTACTTTACATGCGATCTGATTCATTGGCCAATTCCATGGGGTAATAAAGCCACAGACTCCAATGGCTTCTTTGACTACGTGGGTAATGCCCTGATTTTCTTCAAAAATGAAGTCCTCTAAAGCCTTTCGCGTTGTTTGAAAATGGGTTAACCCTATTGGTGCTTGTGAGCCTCTAGCCATGCTCATTGGTGCGCCCATTTCTAAGGATATGGCTTGTGCCATTTCTTCCATACGTTCTTTATACAAAGCAATTATACGGTCAAGGTAGCCTAATCTTTCTTCTTTAGAGGTTGATGACCAGGCAGGGAAAGCGTCTTTGGCAGCTTGTGTAGCCAGGTCGACATCTTTCGCAGTGCCTAATTTTAGCTGGCCAATAATTTGTTCATTGGCCGGGTTTATGATATCCATCATTTCGCCATGTTCTGGGGTAACCCAAGCGCCATTGATATAAAATTTATCACAGAGTTTCATATATAAGTTTCCAGAAATAGCTAAGTTGTTATTTAAATTAGTTAGATAATGCGCTTAAAAGCAATATTAACTGGTAAAGTTGAAGTCTATACTAAGGTTATCTTCAGGCTTAATAAATAACCCTATAGGGGTAACTTTTTATTGTTAATTTGGTGTAAATGCTGTTAAATGGGATAAAGGTTAGCAGTAGTTAGTGAGCATTTTGAAACTATGCCAAACAGTAAAAAACAGCAAATAAAACAATCATTTCTCTCTACTTTTAGTGAGCAATATGCTGCTTTAATGCCCATTGTTAATAGCCCGATGTTTGCTGAAAAACTTGCAGACATGTTTAAGTTATTAATACCAACAAATAACGTAATGATTATTTCTAACCCAAGCAAAAACCTACCGATTTTAGAATATAATGATCTGCCTCCCGAGAACAGAGCGTCAATTGCCAATCAATATGTTAATGGTACATTTTTACTCGACCCGTTTTATCTTGCGGCAAGAAAACAAGGCAAAAATGGTTTCTTTCATTTAATCGACATCGCCCCTGATGGTTTTGAAGATAGTGAATATTATAAAACTTATTTTAAACACTCAGGTCTGTCTGATGAATGTGGTTATATTATTCAGCTTGCCGATCACGGCGAAAAATTTATCATCATTTCTTTGGGACAGATTGCAGTTTCGGAAACGTTTACTGATAAACACTTGAAATGTATGAAAGATATATCCCCATTAATAGAGTCTCTTGCCAAGCAACATTGGTTAAGTGGAGAGCATGAAAACGAAACACAGTTTGATGTTCGCCAGCAACTTGAAACTGCACTGGAGTGTTTTGGTAAGAGCATGCTTACTGAACGAGAAATTCAAATGGTGCAAATGATCCTGCACGGTTATTCAAGTAAAGCAATTGCTGAACGATTTAACATCTCCTTGGAAACAGTCAAATTACATCGCAAAAATGCCTATGCTAAACTTGATTTAAGCAGCCAAGGTGAGTTGTTTAATTTATTTATCAATTCATTGATTAACAATGAACATTATGAAGGCGGCGATCCACTTATTTCATATTTTGGCTTAAGTGTTGTTGTTTAGGTTCTACTATTCCCCTTAGTAACTGAAATAATACCGAAAAGGGGTATTTATTTCAGGTCGATTATTCGGTTTAATCAAAGCTTAAAGATTTCTTTCAACAAGGTTGATAATTTATCAAATGGTTATTGGTAAAGCTTAATATTTCAGCTGAAGATCTTCAGCAGCGAGTTAAATGGCTCGTATACGTCCTCTTGCTGATAAATTATGCCCTGTATTTTCGGGATGATTGGGTTATCGCCTCACATACCATGCGCAATGGAGGTTCATTTCTTGAGTGGACAGCGGCCTTTGCTACAACCATCGATGAAACCGCTTGGATGTTCCTCCTTATCTTGTTTGAGATTGAAACTTATATACTTGATGACGAACCATTGTCGCGAGTAAAAAGTATGTTGCTACATAGTGTAAGAGTAATTTGCTATATCTCATTAGCTCATACACTTTACGCCTTTGGTATATACGCTGCAGATTTACAGCAAGTGGTTGTAATTGATGATGTATCTAACTTATGCCAGTTGGTGGATAAAAATGTTTCCTATGCATTAAATTTTTACTACACAGTGTTAGACGCCAATAACTGTAAAAGCCTTTCTGCTGCGACACAGTTTTTCTATATTGACCCACCAAACTTTTTAATTGTCACCGACAGTGCAGGTCTAGTTATTGAAAAACAACTCGCTTGGCTGGATGTCATTGAAGTGATTGCCTGGTTTATTATCTTATTTACCATTGAAACAAGCATTTACTTGCAAGACCGCGGCATAACAACTGGGCCGTTAACTGCTTTTCTAAAAAAGGCTAAATTATTATTCTATACAATCCTTTGGGGCGCTATCTTCTATTGGCTTTATCGTGGTCATTGGATGTATGCCTGGGATGAATTCTTATGGATTGCCGGTTTCGCTGCGATCGAATTAAATGTGGTGGATTGGCGTAAAGAAATTAATGAAACTGATAATCCAGATCAGCATCGCGAGTTAAAGGAAGAAATATGAAGAAAATAGTCGGCAAACTGGTAGCCGTTAATCTTGGCAAAGAGACAGACGGCTTAGCCAAGAGCCCCACGAATTACTTACACGCTGAACTTGATGGTTTTGTTGGTGATCGACACCGTTCAATACAAAGGCAGTGTTGGCAAGGTGATAAACAGGCGAAAGGCTCAATCAGAAGAAATGAACGCCAGTGGTCGGCTACCTCGATTGAAGAACTGGCAGAAATTACCGAGAAAATGGATCTTAGCCAACCCCTAACTGCCGATAAGGTAAGCGTTAATTTATGTTTTGAAGGTATACCAAAATTATCTTTATTACCAAAAGGCTCCATTTTAAAATTTTCATCTGGTGCTGAATTGATGGTAGAAGAATATAATCCCCCATGTGTTGAGATGGGGGAAAAATTGGCTGAAATTTTTAGTACTAATTCAGGTAAAGATCTCGTTGCGACAGATTTCACCAAGGCGGCTGCCTTTTCTCGGGGGTTGGTTGGAGTCGTGGAAGTTGCAGGTAAATTGAGCGTAGGTGATCAGGTATCGGTTAGCGTTTATCAGCCACCTCTGTGGATTGCCAAAATGCAAAGTGAGTCATAACCAAAGATTTCGTTAAAACCGTAAAATAAAAAACAGCCCATAAGGGCTGTTTTTATATTTAGTAACCTTTTGGTGGTTAATCCCAACTCATACCAAATCGTATGCCCATGGTACGTGGTTTAAATACAGACCAATGTACGGCAGGGACAACACCAACACCGTTGTATGCGTTATCATATCCTTCTTCATCGGTGACGTTATCCACGTAGGCTTGAACCCACCAATTAGAAGCCGACTCGTAGCCAAGTCGTACCGCGGCAGTATAAGTCGCATCAAGCTCTGTTTCAGGCAAATATTCCCAACCGCCGCCACGCTCATCTTCCCAATACATCTCTAAACTAGTGGTAATTGCTGCACCACTATCAAGTGGGAAAGCGCCGTCTAGCACAAATGCTCCAGTAAGCTCCGGTGCATAATACAAGGGCCTACCTTCACAATAATCTGATCCCGGCTCACCTTGACCAGTTGGACCAAGACATACATCGTGAAGATCCGTTACTTCCGTATCAAGGTAGCTTAATCCCAAGTAAAGCTTCCAATATTCGCCTAAGCTTGTATTGATAGTACCCTCTAAACCATAGGCTTCAGTCGTACCAACATTTTTCACAATCGTTGCACCGGTGTTTGGCTCAGAAGCGTTTACTTGTAAGCCGCCGTAGTCGTAGTAAAACGCGGTTAGAGCGATATCGGTATTACCTTCAAAGAATGAATCTTTATAACCTATCTCATAAGAGTCAATGGTTTCTGGGGCAAACGTTTCAAGCGGGTAGCCTGATTCATTGGTAAGATCATAGGTTTGCCAAGGAACATCTTCACCTTGAGCATTTGTTCCTAGGGAGAAGGATGCAAAGCCACCGGCTTTATAGCCTTCGGTATAGCTGGCATAAAACATCATATCATCTTGTGGTCGCCATCTAATGAGGGCTTTGACCGATGTATCGGTCCACGTTTTGCTATCCTTAATTGGTTCGGCCGTAGTGAAACCATAGTACCACCAAGCACCAAGGAAACTGTCCGGTGCTGGTACATCAATCGAAAATTCTTTTGAATCAGAACTATGACGAGCACCGAATTCAACATTAACAGTATCGGTTATTTGATAGTCAAGGTTAGCATATACTGCCCAGCCATCAAATTCGCCATCATGAATAACCGATTCAACTAAGGCGTGATCTTCACGGTAGTGAGAAAATGTCCCATAATATCCGCCATAGTAATCATTGAAGAGTTCTTCACAGCCAGAAGTACCTAGATCGTAGTAATATGAGTAATAATAGTCACATAAAATATCTTCATTGAAACTGTTTTCCACATAAACATCGAGTGATTCTTCATAGTAGGATGCACCAAAATACCAACCTAAGGCATCATTGCCTTTGGAGTTCAGTCGAGCTTCAACTTGCGTGTAATCACCTGACTGATCCATTTTCCAATCTTCAATCGGCAAAGGACCACCATCAAGATCTTCGGCATAGAAATAATCATGATCTTTGTAGCCTGCACTTACGGTTAAGTCGGCAAAACTAAATTCTTTTTCAACTCGAATTTGAATGTTTAATGCTTCGGCGTCATCTTTTGTACCGTAGTTTTTATGATAAAAACCGCCATCGAGATCAATATCAGCACTGCCGCCTTTTAAACCATTACCACCATTAACTTGATCGCCAAAAATTTCATCCCACATTTCCCAATGCTCGCCTTCTTCAACGGCACGGTAAGCGGTACCAGGCTGATTACGTTCTTCATAATCAATCATGGTATAAATAGATAAAGTATCAGATGGTTGGTAAGTGGTAGATAAACGAAATGCGGTTATTTCCCTATCGGGTATATCGCCTGCTGGGCCTAAGTTATCAACATAACTTTCTTCATTGTGAGACAGGCCAGCAATACGTACCGCAAAGGTATCGCTAACATCAAGGTTTATAGCACCATCAACCCTAACTAGATTATTTTCGCCTAAATCTACGCTAATATTACCATCACTGCTGCCTACTTCTGCGCGTTTTGTGTGTACGCTAATGGCACCACCAATAGAGTTTCGACCAAAAAGGAAGGCTTGTGGACCACGAACAATTTCCGCTCGGTCCATATCATACATACTACTAACCGCAGAGCCAGTGCGTCCTTCATACAGGTCATTTTTAAATAGACCATTAGACATATCACCACCAGAACCGTAATCCTCAGTTCGTATACCACGAATACTTAAAGCGTCGAGGAAGCTATCGGCACTGTTGCCCGTAGCCCCTGGGGTAAATTTAACTAACTCTTTAACATTGCTCAGATGTACAGCTTCGATGAAATCCCCTGTTAAAGCCGTGATGGCAATTGGAGCTTCCTGAAGAGTTTCATTTTTCTTTGTCGCGGATATGACTATGACTTCAACTTCTTCTTCTTCCTGTTCGGTAGCAAAAGTAGGGATTGAAATCATCGATGTTATAATGGCAGCAGAGACTGCCTTCGCGAGCGAGCTTTGATGGAAGGGGTGAGCCAACGATGTACGACTACTGGTGTATTTCCTAGACATTATTTACCTCGAGTTTTTATTAGTATTTTTCTTTCGGCTAAATAACAGCATAATGCTGATACAACTTTTTTAGCTTTTCATTTAACAGTATCCAATGCATTGCTTAAATAATATACCCCCTAGGGGTAGGTCGTATTTTCAATGTTACTTTTTTATTCGATTGTTTTTATTCAGAAATATCTACACCATGTGCTTTTAATGTATTTAACATTGGTTGTAGTTGTTGCTCGTATTTCCGCCATCGGCCAATAGAGCGGGTATGTGCAGGTTCACGCACCTGAACAGCACTTGCGGTTGTTACTGCACTGTCTTGGCTATGGAAATTCAGGCAGGCATCTTGCCAAGGCAAATCAAGAAATTCGATTAATGCCCGTGCATTAGGTTCTAAATCCCGCGCCGTTTGTTCATAGCTAATGTCGAAAAAACGCCCTGGGAAGCGCTCTCGCCATATTTGCATTAACTCTAAATACCTTACATGGTGTCGTGCCATTTCTTCCTGGTTATAAGAGTGCAGGTAAGCATCAGCAAATAATTGTTTATAACTGGCAAAACAGGCATCCATTGGATTACGAACTAAATGAACTATTTTGGCGTTCGGAAATGCTTTTAAAATCAACGGAATAAGCAGGTAGTTTTGCGGTAATTTATCAACAAACCTTTTCGTGTCACCTTGCATACGTTTCGTACTTCGCAGGTACATATTAGCAACTTTAGTACTATCTAAATCTTTTGCTGCTTTAAGTAATTCAGATGAAAAACGCTGTTTGTTGGTGGTTTTGCTTAGTCTGCGTAACGCCAATCCAAATTGCTGTAATTCTCCAGCAGAGGTAACGTCTGAGTGAGCGGTAATAATACGTTCAATGAGTGTTGTTCCAGTACGGGGCTGTCCTAAAACAAAAATGGGAGCAGTTGTAGGATTACCCGTACTTCCTTGATCGAGCCACTCTTTGGTGTAATTATCGATTAAACATTGAAAGGTTTGAATTTCAGCTTGTACATCATATTCGTTTGCTTCACGTTTGGCTTTTGCGCCTAGCTCAAAAGCTGAAAATGCTTGCGGCCATTGTTGCAAGTCTTCATATTCTTTACCAATGGCATACTGATAAAAAGCCAGAGTGCTGTTGTTATTTTTGTTGTTAGCTAATAATTGTTGCATTTCATCAATATGGCTTTCATCTTTTGCTTTTATTGATTTTGAAATCGACCAATGTGCTTGCGCTGAGTTTGCTCTCAGTTTAATAATATCTCTTAAGATAGATTCAGCTGCCGCTGTTTCACCATGATAAATCAAACAATTTGACAGGTTTCCCATATACAATGGATGGTTTGGTTTTATTTCATTGGCTTTAATGAAAAACATTTTTGCAAGGCCATGTTCGCCCATCATTGACAATGTGGTGCCAATTAAATCTAATACTAATGGGTCATTGGTTTTTATTCGCCTTGTATGCTGCAGTGCTTGATCGGCAAGGTTTACTTTACCTTCATCCATATACAGCTTGGCTAGATTTGCCCATGCGGCAACATGGTCATTGTCCAGTTTTACTACCGACTGAAAGGCACTGAAGGCAATTCGTTTATTTTTACTCGCCAAGCCAACCAAGCCAACTAAAAAGTGACCAGGAACCAAGTCAGGTTTAAGCGTTAATATTTTTTGACAAATTTCACTGGCGGTATCAAATTTTTGTTTTGATAGGGCGAAAAAACCCTGCTTAAGTAGGTCTTGCAATTGAGGTTGAAGTTCCTGACTGGTAATACTATTCATCTAAACTATCCGGAAATTATTATTATTTTTTAAGCTATTTTATTAGCCTTAATATCTACATTATCACGAACACACACTTAATCAAGCCGCAATATTTGAAGTGCATCAGTGTTTGTTAATGGCGAGACGTGACTATTATATATGCACCTAACATGGTGATGAATATAGAAAAAAATGGCACAACAACTTCAAATGCACTACTGATGCCTATGTTCTTCATAATGGCAAATATTGGTGCACTCCAAAAAGAACCAAAACAAATAGCCAGCACACCCACTGCGATAGCGATAACACCTAAAATTATAAATAAATATTGCTTAATATGAATAATGCTTGGTTCAGTAGTTGGAATTTCTAATGGTTCATGATTAGTGCTTCTCATTAGCAGTTTTCCTTAGCAAATTATTGGTTTGCTGCCTGTGTTTTATGCTCCAGGCGGCCATCCTTAAACTCCAAACGATAAAACCAGCCCAATAAAAAATATAATCAATGGGTTGATCAATGCCAACGTAATAAAATAGCTCGTACCAATAGGTACTCCAAACGGTAGCCCAAAGGAAGTAAATGCCCCATTTATGTAACACTTGCCACTGCTTGGGGCTTATTAATTTACGGCCAAACGTGAATGAGGTCACTGTCATGGCGACTAAAACAATATAACCAGGTACCTGAATGATAATGTCGTTAAATGAATAAACATTGCTAATATAATGCTCACTAAAAATGGTCACCAGCCAAATGATAAAGACAAGTTGCCATGCCATAGCCGCTGAATAGGCTACGCCAATGTATTTTCGGTTTCTCAATAACCAGCGACTGAATACGCCAGGAAACAGCGCGTGATAGGAGGATGCAACAAAGCTTAAGTACAGTAGAGGTACAGAACAGCGTACGGTGAACTGGATCATCGACGACACCTCGTCAGCCTTGCCCAAATCAACCGTGCTGATAACAAAAAATACTGCTATTGTGATAGTTAAACTGATAAGCCAAAACAGCTGCCAACCGTTAACTAGTTTACTTTTGAGAATTTTTTTCATATTGAAAATCTACAAACCCTAGCCATAATTATAGTCAATGTATTTAATCTCGTTTATATGTTAAGTATGCTTTGCGTACAGTTTCTAACACCTCCCAGGTGCCTTTTGAATTGTTATCAAAATAAACAGTATCTCCTGCTTTAATTTCAATAGTGTCACCATTTTCTGGGTGAAACAGAGCATGGCCAGCAACAAAGGAACTTATCTCAGCATCCATAACTAAACGAGTCCAAATACCAGGTGTACACTCCCAAATGCCTGCTTCTGAACCATCTGGATTTTCATTTATGATAAGTCCACGAAGCGTTGAAATCTCAGCTGAAATTGGTTGTGGTACCGGACCCCAATCATCTAAATCAGCGGAGGCAATATCTGCAACATTTTTTAATTGTTTAATCGCCATTGATTTTTCCTCATCTTATTTTTTGTTTAAGTTAATAGTGAGCAACCATGCATTTATTATTCAGTATTATCTGTCTTGCAAAATTTTCTTGGCAGCATTAAAACCCGGAGCGCCCGTTACGCCACCGCCCGGATGAGAGCCTGAACCACATAAATAAAGACCTTTTATAGGCGTTGAATATTGTGCGGCTTCTGGATGCGGACGCATGCTGAACAATTGATCAGGTTCAAGGCGACCATGACAAATATCACCTCTGGTCATGCCAAACATTCGCTCCAGATCTAAAGGTGATAAGCATTGATAAGACACTAAAATCTCGTCTAAATTAGAAATATATTTGCCAAGATAGGCGAGTATGTTTTTTACAACGTTTTCTTTTTCTTGATCCCAATGCTTACCATCTTCTAAGTCGTAGGGCATGTATTTACACAGAAGGCTCATAACGTGATGACCTTCTGGTGCGAGTGAGTCATCGATTATGCTCGGAATTAGTGCTTCAATAATAGGCGGATCAGCAGGTATTCCTGCGCGAGCTGAACGATAAGCCCTTTCAACATGATCTTTATTTTCGATGATTGATATTGTTGATTTATGATGCTCACCAATATCATCACCTGGTATACAAGCAAATTTCGGTAAGCCATTTAATGCAAGGTTCATCCGTAACGATGCGGACTCTTGGCGTATAACATTGATGTCTTTGGCAAAGCTACTGGGCAAATGCTCTGCGCCAACGAGCGTCAGAAATGTTCTTTTCGGGTCGGTATTGGCGGCGACTATTTTGGTACTTATTATCTGTCCATCATCCAGGGTTACCCCTGTTGTATGGTTATTTTCAATATTTATTTTAGCGACACTCGCACAGGTTTTTATCACGACACCTTTCGCTATTGCCGATTTTGCCATGGCTTGGGTGATGCCACCCATGCCCCCTTTAACTAATCCCCACGCACCTTTAACACCGTCAATTCCTCCAACAGCATGGTGCAACATCGACATAGCGGAACCCGGTTGATGTAGGGAGGTAAAGGTTGAGGGTAGGCAGTGCTGAGCCATTACCGCTTTTATTTTATCACTTTCAAACCAACGCTCAATCAAGGTTTCAGGTGCGCCAATAAATAGCTGTAACATACGATGTTTGCTGTCATTGTCCAACTTGTAAAAATCCAAGCCTAATTTTACACAATTGAGTAGATCGGTAGCGCCACCACCACTCAGTTTAGGTGGCGGTTTGAGCCATTGTTTGGCGACCACATCGCCCACCTTATCTATGATGTCATGCAGTTCTTGGTATGAGTCATAATCAGTTTTTGAAAACTTATTAAATTGTTTTCTGTTCTCCTCTTCATCTTTACCAAGTAACAGATAATCACCATTAAGGTTTGGATAAAATGCATTATCAAGGGGTAAGGTTTGATAGCCATATTTTTTAAGCTGTAAATCATCAATCACTTCAGGCCGTAATAAACTGACCACATATGAGGCAATCGAGTTACGATAACCTGGGTGAAATTCTTCACTAACTGCAGCGCCGCCTACGATATGACGTTGCTCTAATACACAAACTTTCAATCCTTGCATAGCAAGGTAATTAGCCGTTGTCAGACCATTATGACCGGCACCAATTACAATGGCATCATAGTGATTGTTGCTCATAACTGAATTCCAGGTAAACCGGATGATTTATGCATTAGTACACTCACTGCTAACGCTGCTGGTTTTAGTCGTTTTAGGGGCATATGAGCGGTTAACTACTCGGTAAGTTAATATGCCCAAAGGCACATAAATGATTGCCCAGCCAAGAGCTAATAATGCTTCTGCGCTAAGCCAATCTAAACTATTATTGTTAAGTAGAGTGCCGGTAACTTTTTGATATGGGTATACGTAGTAGATCAGTAAAATAACTGTTAATGACAGACCGAATAACATAACGGTGATGCCAGCCCATTTAGTTCTTTTGGTTTGAGATGCGCTTTGCTCGTCAATTGGCATTTGGTGTAATTCAAGTCGACGCTGTTTTTCAATGTCGCTCACATTGCCAAAGTAAGAAACCAACACTATGGTGATTAGACTTATTATACAGCCAATAAGAATTGGATTGAGGTATGAAGGCAAATCAATTATTCCCGACACATCGAGAAACCTCGGTATAACATTGCCAACAAAGCCGCTAATAATCCCCCAAAAAGCACCACGTTCAGTGATCGATTTACTCCACACGCTCATAAAGGCAATAGGCCCCCATGAAGAAGCAAAAACAGTGCCTACATAATTGCTTAACCAAAAGATATCTACTGCTGTGATAAAGCTGATTAACAAGGTAACTATACTGACTATAAGCATAACCATTCGGCTGAAACGAAGCTTGGATTTATCATCATCTTGTTTGTTGTTTTTTTGTTTACTGGGCAAGATATCGTTACTAACGCTAAAACCGACTAAAGATAAAAATGTTGTCGATGAGGAAAGCGCAGCCGCCATAATACCTGCTAACAACAACCCTCCAACGATAGCCGGCATCATATTCATTGCCGCATAGATCATAGTTTGTTCAAATGGAAAAATGTCATCTTTACTCAAGTTCACTACAGTAGCGGCAGCAAAGAGCACCAGGTTACTCACCGCAACCACGACTGCGGCGATACACGCGGAGCGAATCACTACATGCTCAGATTTTGCCATTAAGTAACGGCTCGACTGCCAGGGACTTACTGCAGTAACCAAGCCCCAGGCGAGGCCGGTGATTAATGACCATATGGCGTAATCTGCCGGTGTTTGCCACTCGGTTTCGGCGCCTACCGTCCCATGCCAGCTCATAAGGTCGGGCTTACTTTCAAGAGTAATTAGTCCTTCAAACGCAGATAACCAACCACCATGCAGATCAATGATGTAATAAAAGGCGACAAAGCTCATGATCGTAAATAACAAGAACATGATCGTATCGGTGAGGATGACCCCGCGTGAACCTGAATAGAGAGTAAAAAATGTGTAACAAAACCAAGATGTTATCAAAGCTTGATGATAATTTAGCGGTGTAAGGTTTGTTAAAATAATCGCGGTACCTTGTGTAACCGCCAATAAATAGCCGCCAAGTCCTAATACTACGGTTATACCTGCTGCGCAGCGCACTGACTTGCTATTAAAGCGGCGGCCGAAAAATTCAGCGACGGTTAATACCTGGCTGCGTCTTAGGTAACGTCCAAAATATAATGCACCAATAATATACCCGGCAACCCAAGTTGCAGGCCAGAGAATATATGAGCCACCTTGTGAAGCATAAGAAAAACCTGTTTCACCTAAAAAGGCATTGGTACTGAGGACACTGGCCACTAACGTACCGACAATTAATATTGTTGGTGCTTTGCGACCAACAACAAAATAATCATCAAGGTGTTTTACTTTTTTACCGGCATAACCGCCAACAAATAAGTAGATGAGAACACTGATCAGAATGCTAGTGGTATATATATCCATAATTCTATTTATCTATTTCCATTAAAAAGGTGCTGGTGTTTGGTTGCGTTGGGCTAAATTGATAAACGGTAGTTGATGTAAACTACAATAAATCGCTTTGCCGGTTGTTTTGTCTATAACGTAAGTATTTTTGATATCAGCACAGCTGTCCTTGATCGATGCAAACCCTATCCATTGCTGCTCACGTTCATGCCAAACCAAGGAAGGGATAGTGCCAATTTGAATCTCAATATTATCGACTGCTGCGAACAGCTCTTGTCCTTCAGCAATTGTAGATTTACTGTTTATTTTTGTGCCTTTCATCTTATATCTGGAACCGGTTACTTTGGCCATTTGTAATGCTTGCTTGCCAACAAAATCTTCTTCGCGATCAACCTTTACGTTCCAGCCCAAGGTGAGCTCAAAGGGTAAACGTTCTTTAGATAAATCAGTAAAGGTACCAGCGGTGTCCCAACCTGGTACTATCATGCCAGCCTCAATTCGACACATTTGCAGAGCGCTTAAGCCATATCCCGGCAATGATAGCTGCAGGGTGTTTTCCGCATTAATAATGGCCTGTTCTACTTCATTAATTGCCTCTGGAGAGAACCATATTTCGTATCCCAAATCCCCTGTAAATCCAACTCGACCAACAAGAATCTGCTGACCCATTAACTCATAATATTTGAGCTCAAATGGCGCTAAATGTTCGATATCGGTGAAACCGAATTGTCTTAATACTGCGCAAGACTTGGGTCCTTGGATAGCAAGGCCGGCAAATTTTGATGTTTCTTCAGTGATGCTTAAATTGTCAAAATCATTATATTTAGCGAAATGGCTATCAAGATTTAACTCTGAAATTAACAGTAAATAATCATTGTTGTTAAACTTATAAACGATACCATCATCAATAAGAAATCCTTGCTCATTACAAATAAGCCCATAAGCAGCACGCATCCACGTTAGCTGGCTTACCGGTGAGGTTAAAATTCGGTCTAGAAATGCGCTGGCATCCTTTCCAGTGATACGAATTTTTTTCATTGGTGATGCATCAAAAAGCGCACAACTGTTACGTATTGCCTGATATTCATCAGCTGGATCACTGTATTGCATTGGCAAACAAAAGCCGTTCCAAATATCGTATTCATCAACAGTATGACTGGCAACGTAATGGTCAAAATTAAAGGCGCTATGACGTGAAACCAAATCACATAACACGCTTTTTTTTATGATATTTGTCATTTAAATTCTCACTAAAGTAGTCGCATTTTAGGCGTTACAGTTCGTCTAAAATTTTATAATACATCATGCCAATGGCTAGGGCCGGTCTTCTAAAAAGTTTGCCCCCAGGAAAACTCCAATGATGGATTTTGGCCAGAATATTAAATCGTTCAGGTTTACCATCTATTGCTTCAGCGATAACTCTTGCCATCATATGGGTCGGCGCAACGCCATGGCCAGAATAGGCTTGAACATAAAATATATTGTCGGCGAGATTCCCAAGTTGAGGCATGCGGTTTAGGCCTATGCCCATTTGGCCGCTCCAGCCATAGTCGATGTCAATGCCGGCAAGTTCAGGGAATACTTTCAACATTTTTTTGGCCATTGTTGCTTTTAAATCAGTAGGTTCTAAACCGGTATAGTTTGACAGACCACCAAATAACAAACGTTTGTCTGCCGATAATCGAAAGTAATCAAGCGCTGTTCGTGGATCACATACGGCTACATCAGCGGGCATAATGGCATTAACTATTTCACTGGGAAGCGGTGCAGTAGCAATTACCGAACTATTTGATGGCAGTATTTTTGTCGCAAGTTTGGGTACCAGCTCTCCCATATAAGCATTACCGCATAACACCAAAAATTTGGCATCTACTTTGCCACAATCGGTGTGCACTTTTACTCTTGAACCATGCTCTATATTTGTGACTTTTGATTGTTCGAAAATTTGCACACCAAGTTCACTTGCCGCATGTGCCTCACCGGCACATAAATTCAGTGGATGCACGTGACCATTGCCTGTTGGATTAAACAGGCCGCCAATGTAATTGTCTGAATTGACGAATTGTTTAACTTCATGTTGATCAAGCATTTGTAGCTGATGTGGGTTACCGTCTTTTTTTGTTTGCGCCTGCCATTGCTCTAATTCTTTCATGTGTCGAGGCTTTATTGCGACATCGCAATAACCCCACTTTAGATCACAGTCAATATTGTATTTTGCAACGCGCTCTCGAATGACTTCACTTGCTTCAAAGCCCATTTCATAGATGGCATTAACGCCGGATTTGCCTATGGTCCGTTCAAACTTTGCTGGAGATCCGATACCGGCAATAATTTGCCCGCCATTACGGCCCGTAGCGCCCCAGGCGATTCGTTTCGCTTCTAATAAAACTACCGCGTAACCTTTCTCAGCTAATTCAAGAGCGGTATTGACGCCGCTAAAGCCGCCGCCGACCACTACAACATCAGTTTTTATTTCACCTTCTAGTTTCTGGTAAACGGTTTTGTCATTGGCCGTTGCCGCATAATAAGAGCTAGTATGCTCTGTTTCTTGCACAGTTTTTTTAAGCCCAAACATAATTTTCTCCATATCATTTTTATGAGGCAATCAAAGTTGCCGTCAAAGTTAAATTCATTGTTATGATTACTGCAGAAATAAATGCAAAGGGTCTTCTTCTTCACCTCGGAAAAAATTTTGCCAAATTGCTGAAGTACTCACAAAATGTGACCATTCAATGACGAAAAAATGTTGAATTAGGTTGTGTGATTTCATGGTGTTAATCTAAATAATTCTATTAATAAACACTGCTACTCTATCAATGAAAAACAACAAGGTCAGTACCCCATAGGGGTATATACATTAGCATTACAACTTCCTATTCTTTTGATAGCAGGGTCAATTGATCTTTTATGGGAAAGTAAAATGATAACCGGTAGGTGTGAGTGCTCTAAAGTACGATTTCAAGTGAACGGTAGTATTAATGACTTTAGTCATTGTCATTGCAGCCAGTGTAGAAGGCTTCATGGCGCGGCATTTGCTACGTTTGCCGGTGTAAATCGGAATGACTTTTCCTACCTGTGTGGTGAATCTGAACTTAGATCGTATGCATCTTCAGAATCTCATTCACGAATATTTTGCCGACATTGCGGCTCAAACATTTTAGTTGCTTTAATCGATGAACCCAATGCACTCTATTTATCAATGAGTGCCATTGATGGAAACCCTTCACGACCTCCTGCTTACCATATCTTTGTAGGCTCGAAAGCGCCTTGGCATGTCATTCTGGATGATGCCGAGCAATTTGATACATTTCCAGAAAATGAAGATTAACCCAGGAGTTAACAACTAAATTATGATTATAAGTTCATATTTCCTTAGAGAGTCTTCCAATATATTTGATGGCTGGCGCTCTCTTTCAATCGCTTTATTCATGGCATTAGTCGGCTATTCAGTAATGGTTAGCATTCCGGTACTAAGTACTGCATGGGTAGAAATGCTTGGCTTTACTGAAGAGCAAGTGGGTCGTGTTGCAGGGGCCGACCTTGGTGGGTTTTCAGTTGGGGCGGTGCTTGCTGCATCATTCGTAGGGCGGATGAATCGACAATTATTGGTATTAATCGGCATTATTATATCAATAGCAAGTAATGCCTTATGTATGGCTTATGTTGAGTATGAGCAAGTTCTGTGGCTGCGAGTCGCCGCGGGGTTTGGGAGCGGTATTTTTACAGCGGTTGCCGTCACTTCATTGGGGGGAACTACCAAGCCAGCTCGTGCGTTTAATTTATTATTATTCGCCTTTGCATTTTCCCAAGCGCTTGAGTTGTATATTTTACCAAAACTGTCAATGGATGGAATTTATCTATTTTTTATTGGCCTGACTGTGGTTTGTTTATTGTTTATCCGCTGGGTACCTAAGCGACCACTCAATGATAGTGAACTGGCCGAACAAGAGAAACATGAAGATAGCATTGAGGATTGGCACGTACCCAAAATATTACCTTGGTTTTGTTTGGCTGCGATTAGTTTTACCTACATTAATATTGGTGGTTACTGGACTTATATTGAACTTGCCGCGTTAAGCGATGGTATTGCCGACGATTGGATAGGGAAATTACTGGTGTTGACCTCTTTCTTCTCAATTGTAGGTTGTTTGGTTGCAACCCTACTTAGTGACCGGTTTGGCTTATTTAAACCCCTTATTTGTTCTCTTTTGGCGATGGCAATAATCGTTGGCATGCTCAGTAGCGGCATTACCGATCTTAATATTATGATCAGTTTGTTCTCTTTTAATTTGTTATGGATTTTTGTTGATGTATTTCAAACGGCTATGGTGGCCCATATGGACCGAAGTGGCTCGTTGGTCGCGCTTGTACCTGGCGCTCAAGGTTTTGGTCAAATAATTGGCCCCAACGTAGCAGCCTCGGTATTAGGTGCTGAACTTGGTTATGACACTATGTTTCTGGTGAGCGGCTCTATGGCGCTTATTGCTATGCTCATCTACATTGGTGTTTACTATACCCGCTTCACCTCAACATACAGGTTTCAGAGTGACTGAGCTATTTCAATTCAAGGCACAGCTATACAGTAATGGTGCTCCCTTACAAATAGATGTAACGTAGAAGTGGGATTGCTCAGCAACTCCGTTCCGGTGGGTTTAAAATCAATTTATGCTGCGTTATTCAATTTAACAAGGGAACAACCATTCTCTAAATTTAATGCCTTGTCTAAATTGATTTTAACTCCCACTGAAATCTCGAAATTTGAGGTGGAACGGGTATATATATGCATCAACAAAAAGCGGTGTTGTCTAATGCAAGCTAAGATAGATATGAATGCTTGTTAAATATACACGAAGAAATACAGACAATGAGTGCAAAATTTTATCCTTTAACCATCGTCAGTGTTGAGCAACTAACCTCTGACGCTATACAGGTTCAGTTTCATTTACCTGCTGAATTAATGACAGAATTTTCCTATAAGCAAGGGCAACATCTAACCATTAAAACCGACATTGAGGGCGTCGAGTATAGACGTTCATACTCTCTGTGTAGTGGCGTGGTTGAACAAGAGTTAGAGGTTGCTATTAAATGTATTAAAGGTGGAGTGTTTTCTAATTTCGCCTTTGCAAATTTTACCGTAGGAATGACTTTAGAGGTAATGCCACCGCAGGGGCACTTCTGTACAGAATTATCTCCAGACAATGAACATGACTATCTTTTAATTGCTGTCGGCAGTGGGATCACCCCAATCATCTCTCACATCCAATCTATATTAGCCATTGAACCAAAAGCAAAAGTAACTTTAATATATGGTAATAAATCAGCTGAAAGTATCATGTTTTATAAAAAGCTGTCGGTAATTCATCATTATCATAAAAGCAGGTTTCAATGGCTTAATGTGTTTAGTCAGCAAACTGATATTGCTGAGCTTTACAAGGGGCGAATTAACCAACAAAAACTTATCGATTTATCTGCCGCTAATGTGGTTGATCTTGCAAGGGTAGGTGATGTTTTTCTTTGTGGTCCTGAAGCGATGATTGATGAACTGAGAGCAGCATTTAAAGATTGGCAGTTTGATCAACAACACATTCATTCAGAATTGTTTTTCTCTTTACCAAATAGAAGTGAAAAAAGTAATTCTGCTCACAATCAAGAATCCCAAAAGTATAACGAAACCAGTAGCGTTACTGTTAAAATTGATGGTGTCAAAACGGTTTATAAGGTGCCTAAAGCGGGTGAGAGTATCATTGATTCGGTTATGGAGCAGGGCGCTGATTTACCGTTTGCATGTAAAGCAGGCGTTTGCGCCACTTGCATGGCCAAATTGATTAGCGGTAAAATTGAAATGGATGAAAACCATGTGCTCAGTGCAGAAGAGACAAACGCAGGGATGATATTAACTTGTCAGTCACACCCTGTGACTGACGAAGTAGAAATTGACTTTGATGCAGATACAACCCCGTAACATACTAACTTGGAATGACGTCTGCAGTCAGACCTGTTAGCTTACGGACAGTTGTTTTTCTTCGGCAATATCAGCTTGCCATTCGAAAATGTTCAACTCAATTAAGAAGAAAGCCACCAACCATAAAAAGCTGTCCCAAAAATCGACAAAGTTACCTTCAAATCCCCAATAAACAGAAGCGACAAACAGTACTAGATAAACGCTACCTTTCATCACTCGGCTGTACTTTTCCCAAAACAAACTCGAATATTGTCCTAACTGGACACGTACGTCGTACTCCAACATCATGACCACGACAAGCCAAGCAGTAGCATTAATCACGTCAACCCATGCTAACGCTTGTGTCATAAATAAGTCATCAGCATTACTGATCACATTGAATTTTCCGTGAGTTAAAAAGTGGCCGTTAGTTAAGGCATAATCAGCACAATTTTGTTTGCTGATTTGTACATATTCATTCAGAGTTTCCATATACTTCCAATCACCATTTATGCTACATAAATCGGTAATATCAGAGGTACTGAAATTAAATGTTAATCCTAGTTTTACGATGTAGCCATATAATGCATAAACAATAAAAAAGTAGCAAAAAACACGAAAGCCATGCATCGCTCTTTTGGTCCAACCGGTAATTTGCTCATCTTCAATGGTGTAGGTTTCCAGTTCAAATAACAGTAGCAATAATACCCAAGCAGCGGTATCTACGGTTGCTGAAAATGCTTCAACAATATTGGCGAGAGAAAATCCGGCGGCAAAAGTGACTTCACTGGCCAGAGATTCTTCTTGGTAAAACAGTACCAGATTGTAAGCCAGCAATAGATATATGAGATATTTGAATGCCTGGTATCCCCAGGCATCAAAGTGGTGCTTAATTATTGCTTTCATTAAAGCCTCTTTTATATTTTTTATTATTATTTTGCTAAAAATAAAGGCAAATTATTTATCTATAATTTGCCTTTATTCAAGTTACTTAATGCCGTAGTGCGCCGCAGTTTGGTCTAAGGTAAGTTTTGCTTTTGCAATAAGCTCATCAATTTCCTTTTCGCTGATCACTAAGGGCGGCGAAATAATCATAGTATCGCCGCAAGGTCGCATGACTAAGCCATTACTTACAGCATAATCCCTACAGACACCGCCACCTTTTGTTTCAGGTTCAAGTCGTTCCCTCGTTATTTTATTGCCGACCAACTCAATAGCGGCAACCATGCCTAGACCGCGGGCTTCACCGACAATAGGGTGGTCAGCGAGTTCTTGCCATCGTTGTTGTAGATATGGCGCTGTTTTAGCTTTAACTTGATCAACAATCCCTTCAGAATCTAATAAATTGATATTAGTTAAGGCCACATTTGCCGCTACTGGGTGACCAGAATAAGTAAAACCATGATTAAAGTCACCGCCTTCTTCAATCAATACTTCTGCGACTTTATCGGAGACAATGACTCCTCCAATTGGGATGTACCCGGAAGATAAACCTTTGGCGATTGTTATTAAGTCTGGTTTTAAGTCAAACGTTTGTGCGGCAAACCATTCACCGGTACGACCAAAACCAGAGATAACTTCATCTAGAATAAATAAAATATCGTACTTGGCTAAAATGCGTTTAATTTCGGGCCAGTAAGTGGAGGGAGGGATAATAACACCGCCCGCACCTTGAAATGGCTCCGCGATAAATGCACCAATGTTTTCTTCACCAATTTCTAGAATCTTTTCTTCTAAAGACTGGGCCGCTTTTATACCAAACTCTTCTGGTGTTAAATCGCCACCTTCGACAAACCAGTATGGTTGATCAATATGAACGATACCATCAATGGGCAAGTCACCTTGTTCATGCATGTAACCCATACCGCCCAGACTAGCTGCTGCCACGGTTGAACCATGGTAAGCGTTCTTTCGACTGATAAACATTTTCTTTTCAGGCTTACCTTTTAAATCCCAATAACGGCGCACCATTCTAAAATTGGTATCGTTAGCTTCAGAGCCAGAGCCGGTAAAAAACACTTTATTCATATGAACGGGGGCCAGCGATGCTATTTTAGCGGCCAATTCTGTTGCCGGTGTTGTCGTTGTTTGAAAGAACAAATTGTAATAAGGCAATTCGCTCATTTGTTGTTGGGCAGCATCAGCTAATTCTTTACGGCCATAGCCTATGTTTACGCACCAAAGGCCAGCCATACCATCAAGAAATTTATTACCTTCACTGTCATAAAAATAAACACCTTCGGCTTTAGTAATAACTCTGGGACCCTTTTCTGCAAGCGTTTTATTGTCACTAAATGGCTGAAAATGGTGAGCATTATTTTTTTTCTGTAATTCAGTTTGCATAAGATTCCTTTATACGGCAGTTAGCAGAAAGTGTCTTTCCCAGGCACTGATCACGCTTTTATAATTTTCATGATCGGCTTTTCGGGTTTCGGTATATCCCTGCACAAATAAATCGCCTAAGTAGTGTTTTACTTTTTCACTACTGGCCATGGTTGCAATAGCATCATCGATGTTCGTCGGCATGGCTGTCGACTTTTCATCATTCTCTTTGCCAAGCCTTGGCTTGCTAGGCTCAACCTTATCAGACATGCCAATATAGCCACACAAAAGTGTTGCTGCTATGGCTAAATAGGGATTAGTGTCAGCGCCAGGTAAACGATTTTCAACACGACGTGCCTGAATAGGGGCGTTTGGTACACGCAAACCAACAGTTCTGTTTTCTAGGCCCCAATGTAAATTTACAGGTGATGCATAGCCGGCAATAAAACGTTTGTAGGAGTTAATGTTTGGTGCAAACATCGGCATCATCTGTGGGATATATTTTTGTAAGCCACCTATATAATGGCGAAATGCGTCAGTATCACCGTCAGCGGTTGCGAAAATATTTTCACCACTGGTGGCATTGATCACACTTTGATGGATATGCATGGCATTACCCGGTTCACCATGAATAGGTTTTGCCATAAAAGTAGCGGTTATACCGTGTTTGCTGGCTGCTTCTTTTACCATCCGCTTAAATACAAAGACTTGATCGGCCAGTGCTAAAGGATCACCATGGATGAAATTAAATTCAAACTGTGCCGCCCCTTCTTCATGAATAGCAGCATCAAGTGATAACCCTAATTGTTTTGCCCAAGTGTATAAGTCATCTATAAATGGTGAAAATTCAGTCATCGCGTCGATCCCAAATGACTGTCGACCACTTTCAGTATGTCCCGAACGACCAATTGGCGGTTCAAGTGCTCGGTTTGGATCTGGGTTGGTTTTCGCTAAATATAATTCCATTTCGGGGGCAACAACCGCTTGTAAATCCGCTTTATTATATAGTTCGATAACTTTTTTAAGCACGTTTCGAGCAGATAATTCAACTAATTCACCTTTTTGGTCAAAACAATCATGAATGATCATGGCGGTTGGTTTTTGTGTCCACGGTAAAATATAGCAAGCGTTTGCATCTGGTTTTAGCACCATATCAATGTCGCGTTCATCAACCAAAGTGAATAACAAGTCATCGTCTATATAATCACCACAAGCAGCCTGCAACATAATCGCTTCTGGAATGCGAAATCCGCCATCATTGATAAAAGTCTGTACCGGTAAAATTTTGCCTCTAGGAATGCCTGTATGATCGCAAGTGATGCATTGAACTTCTTCAATGTTATTTTCTTCTAACCAGTTTTTAATGCTATCCATTGTGTTGTTTTACCTTTTGTCTATTTGCGCATGCCTTACCAAATTCGGTAAAGATTTTAATACTGTGTTGATTATTTTTATATTGCCACTCTGGATGCCATTGCACTGCCATAGCAAAACTGTTGGCGCTGTTAACAGAGAAAGCTTCCACTAGACCATCTTCGGCAACAGCTTCAACTGTAAGCCCATCACCTAATTCATTAACACCTTGAGTGTGTAAAGAATTAACGTCGATACTTTTCTCGTTCAGTATTGTATGTAGTAGGCCGTGTTCAGTAATTTTTATGGTGTGACTTTCACTATATTGCTGTTCGAGGGGGAGGTCTTTATCTTCTCTGTGTTCAATAAATTGGCCAACGTGATGTAGGTTTTGATGCAAAGAGCCACCAAATGCAACATTCATTTCTTGGAAGCCACGACAAATACCTAACAAAGGAACACCTTTTTCGATGGCCGCTTTAATCAACAGTAAACTGGAATTGTCACGCTCAACATCTAATTTTGTATCGGGATGTGCAGGCTCATCTTGGTAATGTAAAGGATTGACCATTGAATAACCCCCAGTAAGCAATACGCCATCAACGAGCTCAATGAGTTGCTCAATTTGCAAATCATTTGCTAACGCAGGAATTAATACCGGTTGGCATTTACTGCCCCCTAAAATAGCCTGCAAATATTTATCGCCGGCAATATGAAAAGGGTGAGGACCAATAATATCTCGGTCACAGATAACACCAACAATTGGAATGCTTTTACTTGTCATATAAATTCTACGTTTAATAACCATGTGTTTGATTTATTACACACTAGCATAAAAATTTAGCTACAGTCGAGTATTTAAGTGAATAAAAATTAAACTTTTAGTTAACTTAAAATGACTAAAAAAACTCAAAATTTAAATTAAAGTTGAATTAAATCAAGCATTTGTTGTTTTTTGTTGGATTGTGGGGAATTTGTTGGTTATCTACCCCTAAAGGGTGGTTGATATAATTTACAGGATGAAGTAATGGGCGCTAAAATAAGTCTATAATATACATGTTTGCTGATCAAAAATGCCGATGTAGTTCGGCATTTTATAGAGGTGAATTAACTATTCAGCAGTTGCTAGTAAAAAATGAACATGCAACTTTTGTTTAAATTCGGGGGTAATTGGTTGTGGTTTCTTCAGGGTATAATCGTAATGCACCATAATCGCAGTACCGGAAACATGCTTAACATTATTTTGCCAGGCTTCTTGGTATATATCTAAAGACGTATTACCAATACGCTTTACAAACGTTTTAATTTCTACGTCGTTACCAAATTTCAGTGGCACATGAAAATCGATGCTCATATTCGCCAAGATCAAGTTCCACTGGGTTAGGTTTAACGTAGCGTCTGGATTAAATAACTTGAAAATAGGATTACGCGCAGCTTCAAACCACTGTGGAAATACTGTGTTGTTGATGTGCCCTAAAGCATCGGTTTCACCAACCCTTGGTTTAATTATCTCGTAAAACATTAATGATTCCCTGCGATTTTAAAGTGGATAGTTCTGAATTTTATTAGGTTACACCGATTAAATTTAATGTTCAATAAATGAAGTTGCTTATAAGTTTGGTGACATTAAAACATTAGGTTGATATGTTTATATCTTACAGGTTGTTAATTTAGTGTTAGATTTATTTTGATGTCATTATTAAGGTGCATGTCATGAATAAAAAAGAAAATGAATTACAGTATGCCAATGAAGAAGAGACACAAGAGAGCTCGTTAATCTATGGCATTGAAGATGAGCAAGAAGGTATTGATAATGACCAGAGCAACAGCTATGTGCTTGGATATAACTAACCTTTAGCTAAGTGAAAGATTTCAATAACGCTTGTTTAAGTAAATTTACCTTATTTACTTCTCTAGGTACTTTTTTGTGTACCATAGATAATTTGAACTGGTAAGTTCGAGTACTGGGTTGTATCAATCTGATTTGACCCTGATTTAATTCTTCCTGAATATAACTCTGTGACATAAAACCAATATAATGCCCTGATAAAATCATCGCTTTGCGCGTATCAAATTGATAAGCCTTTGCATTAAGGTTAAGTTTTTGCAGCTGCTTACGACCAGAATCATCAATGTCTATTCCCGGATGAATTGCGGCTACTTCAGCTAAATCCGAGTCACTAATTTTATTATCAACTTTATTAAAAAATGGATGTTCTTTACCGCAACATAAATAAATCGGCTCGCTGTAAATTGGTGTGTAATTAAGCCCTTCAATTTGTTGGTAGCCAGGAAATAAACCAATATGTGCCTTATCTTTTAATAAAGACTTTTCAATATTAGAAATTGAATCGCCATCTAACACAATATGTAAATTTGGCGCATTATCATGAATTTGACGAATAACCTGGGCTAGCTTTTGTTGGCGTTTAGTGTCCAATTGATCGGCACAAAGGATAACAATTTCACCACTCAACTCTTTACCAAGCGTACCTACATAAAGAGAGAAGTCATTTAAGGAATCAAATAAACTGATCACTGCTCGATAAACTTCCTGGCCTTCTTCGGTAAGCGAAAAGCCGCCCCTGCCACGTAAACAAAGTTTTAATTTCATTCGTGCTTCAAGGTTCGACATATGCACACTGATGGTTGAGCGGGTAATACCAAGTGCCACTTCTGCAGCGGCAAAGCCACCATGCTCAACAACAGAAACAAATATACGTAATAAGCGTAAATCGTATTCTGCTATTGGTTTTGGGATTATTGATGTGTTACTCAATGTTTTGCCTGAGTCAAACTTAAGGTTGAATGTTTAGTATTTAACATCAATTCAAAATGTTATTCAATAGATAAAACAATTTGCGTTGGAGAGAAACATGCAGCAGTTACAAGACAAGCATTTACTTAAACCCTTTTCATACATCAATGGCAGCTGGCATAGCAGCGAATCGTCATTCTCAGTGACTAACCCGGCCACCGGTGAAGAAGTTGCCAATGTAAGTGATGCGGGCGTTGCTGAAACTGAACTTGCCGTTAGTGCAGCCAAAAATGCATTAAAATCTTGGTCAGCAAAATCTGCCAATGAAAGAGCTACGTTAATGCGTAACTGGTTCAATCTTATGATGCAGCACCAAGATGACTTAGGCCGAATTCTAACCTTGGAACAAGGTAAACCGTTAGCTGAAGCTAAGGGTGAGATTGCCTACGGAGCAGCCTTTATCGAATGGTTTGCTGAAGAAGGTAAGCGAGTTTATGGTGATACAATCCCAGGTCCATCTGGTGATAAACGTATTGTTGTGATCAAACAACCTGTGGGCGTTGTTGCATCGATAACGCCATGGAACTTTCCAAATGCAATGATAGCCCGAAAAGCCGCTGCGGCATTAGCTGCGGGATGTACTTTTGTAGTACGCCCAGCAACACAAACGCCACTGTCAGCATTAGCGATGGCCGAACTGGCTGAAAGAGCAGGGATCCCTGCTGGTGTGTTTAATGTCGTTGTTGGTATGGATTCTCGAGGTATTGGTAAAGTATTAACCCAACATCCTGATATTGCCAAATTCACTTTTACGGGGTCTACCCCAGTTGGAAAAACGTTAATTGCACAATGTGCAACGACCGTTAAAAAAGTATCGATGGAACTCGGCGGTAATGCACCTTTTATTGTGTTTGACGACGCAGATATAGATGCTGCTGTACAAGGTGCGATGGCCTCTAAATATCGTAATGCCGGTCAAACATGCGTATGTACTAATCGTATTTTTGTACAGCAAGGTGTGTTGAACGAATTTACAGAAAAATTCAGTCAAGCTGTAGCCGCGCTTCAGATAGGTAATGGCTTAGAGCAAGGCGTAACGATTGGTCCAATGATTTCATCTTCGGCGGTTGCTGATGTTGATAAGTTAGTGACTGCATCGATTGCAGCCGGCGCAACACTGGTAACTGGTGGGGAAGGGCATCATCTTGGTGAAAATTATTATCAACCAACCATTTTAGCGAACGTAACCAGTGATATGCCGATTGCCAGTAATGAAATTTTTGGCCCTGTTTCACCAATTATTGCTTTTACTGATGAAAGTGAAGCACTGGCCATGGCTAATGATACAGAGTATGGCTTAGCGGCGTATTTTTACACTCGTGATATTGGTCGTGTTTGGCGCGTTGCTGAAGGGCTAGAGTTTGGCATGGTAGGCATTAATGAAGGCATTATTTCTAATGCAGCAGCGCCTTTTGGCGGTGTTAAACAATCTGGAAATGGCCGTGAAGGTTCTAAATACGGCTTAGATGACTATATGGAAATTAAGTATTTATGTATGGGTGGCTTAGACAAATAAGTTAACCGCAAATAGATCGTTAAATAGCAAATTTGAAACAAAAAAGTTTAATAGGTAAGAATATGAATAATCAACAATTACAAGATAGAAAGACTAAAGTAATTGCCCGTGGTCAAGGCAACATGTATCCAGTGTATGTTGAACGTGCTGAGAATTCAGAAGTTTGGGATGTTGAAGGTAAACGCTATATTGATTTTGGCACAGGCATTGCTGTTTGTAATACGGGTCATAGTCATCCTAAAGTTGTAGCTGCAGTAAAGGCGCAAATTGATAAATTCAGCCATACCTGTGTAATGGTAAATCCATATGAAGTTGCTGTTGAACTTGCTGAAAAACTAACGGCTATCGCACCTGGCGAGTCAGAGAAAAAAGCAATATTTGTTTCTACCGGTGCTGAAGCTGTTGAGAACTGTGTGAAGATCGCTCGGGCACATACTGGGCGCCGTGGTGTTATTGCGTTCAATGGTGGCTTTCATGGTCGAACTAATTTAACGATGGCCTTAACCGGGAAAATATTGCCTTATAAGAATTTATTTGGCCCGTTTCCAGGTGATATTTTTCATGCGCCATTCCCAATTGATTGCCATGATGTTTCAGTTAAAGCGTCATTAAAAGCGTTGGAAAACTTATTTAAAGTAGACATCGCTGCCACTGATGTTGCCGCAATTATTGTAGAGCCAGTGCAGGGTGAAGGTGGTTTTTATGCCGCTCCTCCGGAGTTTTTACAAGCGTTACGTAACATTTGTGATCAACACGGCATTGTTTTAATTGCTGATGAGATTCAAACCGGCTTTGGCCGTACGGGTAAAATGTTCAGTTTTGAACACGCAGGTGTAGAGGCTGATTTGATGACTATGGCTAAAGGTATCGCTGGCGGTTTTCCTATTGCTGCGGTTGTTGGTAAAAGTGAAGTTATGGACGCACCTTTACCAGGTGGTTTAGGTGGTACTTACGGTGGTTCGCCGGTTGCTTGTGCGGCAGCATTAGCGGTTTTAGATGTAATTGAAGAAGAAAATTTAGTAAGTCGCTCAGTAGAAGTTGGAACTTTATTCAATCAACGCTTAACTTACTTACAAGCAAAGTTTCCTAACTTGATTGGTGAGGTTAGAAACCAAGGTTCTATGATTGCTATTGAATTAATTAAAGAAGGGGATTTTGAACAACCAAACCCAGAGCTTACGCAGGCGATTATTGCTAAAGCAGCTGAAAATGGCTTAATTCTTCTTGCTTGTGGGTTTTACGGTAACGTTATTCGTTTCTTGCCGGCATTAACCATTAGTGATGAGCTTGCAAATGAAGGCTTAGATAAGTTTGCTGAATTGTTCACTTCTGTAGCTTCATAACGAGAAAAAGATACTGTAGGCTAATGCTTACAGTATCTTTCAATACTAGCTCTGTCTAAGTAGATTAGAAAGATTTACTGATACTAAATACTAATGATTCTTCATCGTCTGCAAAATCTTCTTCTACGTTTAACTCTTCAGAGTTAACAATTACTGCAACACCAAGATCAAAACCAGATACTTCAGCGCCGTAACCTAATTCAACATAATCACCTTCAAAATCTTGACCCCAAGTGCCAACCGTTGCATAAAATCCTTCATACTCAACTGTCGCAGAGATAAAGTCATAATCAGCTTCTTCTATACCTAAATCATCATCTTCTTCGTGAGTACCAACGTTGTATGATAACGAGAACATGCTATAGCTTACGCCAAGGTTTACTTCATTGTATGCAGAATCAAAATCACCAGTATATTGGTAAGAAGTGAAACCAGCACTTAAACCTAAACCACCATCAAGTTCAAAACCGTATGCGCCGTAAAAATCAATTTCAAGGCCGTCTTCAACGTCTGCCGCCCAAGTACCTACAGAAAAATTGCCCTTTTCATAGTCTAAACCAGCACTTGCTGATGCTGTACTTGTTTGTGCGATTCCACGGAAAAAGTATTGTGATACTACACCGGCGTTGCCGCTTAATCCTTCGATTTCAAATGCTGTTGCTGTTGTTGATACTGAAGCGCCAAGTGTCATTGCTGCTAATAATAGCGAAGTAGTAAATGCTTTTTTCATTTTAGATCCCTAATTTAATTTTATTTTTAATAGTTTTTAAAGTAACTGTTAATAAAGTTTGCAAGGACGGTGCCTGATTGAAATAAAATGTTAAAAACAGCTGTAGAGTGCTGTTTTTCAAGGTTTATAAATACATTGGGGATAATTAATTTTCTATCAATAATTGCAATTGCTCGAAAGTGGTGCGCATTGTGCACTTTTTATGCACAAATAATATTGAATATTTACGCAATGTTACTTCAACTTAAGCGCATCATTAGGTAAAGTACGCCTATTCGAAATATAAGGTTATATGCATGTCTTCTTATTTAATTGCACCATCCATTTTATCAGCCGATTTTGCTCGTTTGGGAGATGATGTTGCTAAAGTTTTAGCCGCCGGTGCTGATGTTGTCCACTTTGATGTTATGGATAACCACTTTGTGCCTAATTTAACGTTTGGTCCTATGGTGTGTAAATCATTAAGAGACTACGGTATCACTGCACCAATTGATGTGCATTTAATGGTTAAGCCAGTTGATAGTTTAATACCTGAATTTGCAAAAGCAGGGGCAGATATTATTACCTTCCATCCGGAAGCGAGTGATCATGTAGACCGTACATTGCAACTTATTAAAGATCATGGTTGTAAAGCTGGTTTAGTATTAAACCCGGCCACACCTCTGCAAGTATTGGACTTTGTTATGGATAAACTGGACGTTATTTTATTAATGTCAGTTAATCCAGGTTTTGGCGGTCAATCATTTATCCCGTCAACACTGGACAAGTTAAAGCTTGTTAAAGAAAAAATTAACGCCAGTGGACGCGATATACGTTTGCAAATTGACGGTGGCGTAAAAGTAGATAATATTGCAGAGATTGCTGCAGCTGGTGCTGATATGTTTGTTGCCGGCTCTGCCATTTTCTCAAACAACGATTACAAAGCGGTAATCGACCAAATGCGCGCTAACCTTGCGCAAGTAGATTAACAGTTTAAGTTTTAAGGATATACATGTCTAAGCCAGTTGTATTAAGTGGTTGTCAGCCATCAGGTGATTTAACTATTGGTAACTATTTAGGTGCTCTGAAACAGTGGGTGAACATGCAAGATGACCATGACTGTTATTACATGTTGGTTGATCAGCATGCGATAACTGTTAGGCCTGATCCACAAGCATTGCGCAAAGCAACTCTTGATGGTTTAGCGTTATATTTAGCATGTGGTATTGACCCAAGTAAAAGCACGATTTTTATACAGTCGCATGTGCCGGAACACTCGCAATTAAGCTGGGTATTAAATAGTTATACACAAATGGGTGAGCTTAATCGCATGACCCAATACAAAGATAAATCACAAAAATCAGAAGCTAATATGAACAGTGGTTTGTTTACTTACCCGGTATTAATGGCGGCAGATATTTTATTATACCAAGCAGACCGTGTACCTGTAGGCGATGATCAAAAACAACATCTTGAACTTGCTCGAGATATTGCTACTCGTTTTAACAATATTCATGGTGATATTTTTAAAGTGCCAGAGCCATTTATTCCTAAATTTGGTGCAAGGGTAATGAGCTTACAAGAGCCGACTAAGAAAATGTCAAAGTCAGATGATAACCCGAAAAACTTTGTTGGCTTGTTGGAAGATCCTAAGAAGATTTTAAAGAAAATCAAAGCGGCAAAAACTGATTCTGATGAGCAAGCACGTATCTATTTTGATGTTGCTGAAAAGCCGGGTGTTTCTAACTTATTATCATTACTATCTTGTGCGACTGGTCAATCGGTAGAAAACCTGGTTCCTCAATATGAAGACAAGATGTATGGTCACTTAAAAGTAGATGTGGCAGAAGCCGTTGTTGCTATGCTAGAGCCGATCCAAGCCAAGTATCATCAGTACCGGGAAGATCAAACGTTCCTTGATAAAGTGATGCGTGAAGGTGCAGAAAAAGCGTCTGCGAAGGCCAGTAAAGTAATTACTTCAGTTTATGATGCAGTAGGCTTTATTCCTCGCCCATAAATTTTAAACCCATAAAAGGGGTCAGCGATATTTACCAAGCCAATGGTAAATATCGCTGACCCTTTTTTTATAACTGTAATAAGTTCAGGAAACAGCTCGGTTGTGTTAAGAGCTGATGATTAAACGTTGATTGTAACGATTACTTTGCTTGCCCAAGTAAATTGAAAGCAGGGTAAATAGGGTAATGCCGGTAAAGTTTGCTGCCATATCAGCAAAGCTGAATGTACGGGTAGCAATGAATATTTGGCTGAATTCTTCAGTGGTACTAAATAATAGTACTAATACGGTACCGTATTGATTCATTTTATTTGCGGTGAAATAACGAAACTTAAATGCATAGTTGGCAAATAACGTTAAGCTGCCATACATACAAAAATGGCCAATTTTATCGCCGTAAGGCAGTGAATTTTTAATATCCATAACAATACTTTGCTGGCCAGTATTAGCCATAAATAATACAACACATAAAAATGTAAAAAATAGCGCAGCGATTAGTTTCATCTAATTGGATACCTGAGAAAATTGGTGATTGTATTGTAGGGATTTGAAAAAAGAATACTGTGTTTGTTTGTTAGTAACTTGTTAATGCTTTGTTATGTTGATTAGTCAATTAAATCCTTAACAAGTTCAACAGCTTGCTTTATTGACTGGCAATTAATTTTTTCGATACAGCATTGCCCTGACATGGAAGCATGTGCCTTCACCAGTTCGATCACATTTTCAACGCTGGCGATGGCAAGGTAATCGTCACTGTTAATGTTTTTCTGTATCACCGGCAGTGAGAAAACTTTACCGGTAGAGTCAATTAACACGTCTCGTTCTGTAAAGATATAAAGTAACATTTCTTCATCACTTTGCCATTCGCTAAACGAGCTTATATAAATAAGCTCGTCTTCACCATCATGTTTTATAAAGGCAGGCCAAGTGATCATAATTACCCGTTGTTTTCACTTTCTGGTTTTATTGCCGTGGGCTCTGAAGTTCTTCCAGGAAATTCTTTAATATAAAGGTCTTGCTTGGCATAAGGGATTTCAATGTTATGTTCGGCAAACTTTCTATAAATAGAACTATTGAGTTGATGAATAATACGACCTCTAAATGCCGGTTCACTGATCCAACCCATTAATTCAAAATCTAAACTTGAGCCACCAAACATTCTAAACCGAACAACAGGCAATGGGTAAGAGCAGATATCTGCATCTTCTTTAGCCACTTCCATTAAAATTTTCTCAACTAAATCGATATCACTGCCATACGCGGCTCCAACTTTCGCTCTGATTCGATACTTAGTACTTGGGCCGCCGGACTCGTTAATAACTTTAGTGTTACCCATTACAGAATTAGGTACGGTCACTTCAATATTATCGCGAGTTAAAATACGCGTGCTACGTAAACCAATATTGGTTACCTCACCTCGCTCGCCCGTTTCTAACACAATATAATCGCCAATTTTATATGGCGCATCGGCCATAATAAATACCCCTGAAAATAGATTAGCTAGAGTGTCTTTTGCGGCAAAACCGACTGCGATACCGACGATACCGGCAGAAGCAAGCCAGGCGGACATATCGATATCCCAAGAGGAGAAAATGTAAAATACCGACAGTATAACGATTAATATTAAGGCTAAATTTTCAAATAACGGCAGCGTTTGGTTATGTAAAACTTGGAAGTGTTTTTCATTGGCGGCCATATTTCGCAAAACTACTTTGGTGATCCTAAGCAGGAACATGGTCCATAAAATCAGCAAAATGGTGTATAAAACTGGAAACATTATTGAAGTAATTGCTTCTGGCAGTTTTATAATACTGGTGGCTACGGATAAACCGATCACCAAAATTGAATAGAATAAAGGTTTATGAAGTAAATCGACCAGTTGGTCATCTAATTCAGCATTGGTTTTTGCAGTGTAATTTTTTACCCAGGCGATAATCACTTTATCAAGTATCCAGGCAAAAATGAGAGAAATAAGAATAATAACAGAAGCTTGTATAGTTGGGTCGTCACCTATATAGCTTAAGTACTTCATCAGTTCTTGCTTCCAAGTTGCTTCCATTAGTCGCTCCTTTCTCTCAATTTATTAAAATTAACTGTTATTACGACGTGCTTTATTACGGCGTAAACTTAAACAAGTATCATTAAACAAGTGCTGCCAAAATAATGTAAATACTTTTAACGATGTATCTACTGGTTTGTTATTGGCTAAACGAATTATTTGTTGGTAGTAAAAACTTACTTGGCCAACGGTATTCATCGACTTGATGAACGCGATAGGGCTGTTATTACCCCAAAATCCATCACCTATTTTTAACGTAGTTTCAAAGTCATCAATGCTATCTATGCGTTGCTCTATTAATAATTGCGACACATTGGGTTGCGTACATAGTGGTCTTGCTAAACCAACCATGTCAATTTCACCACTGGCTATTGCTTGTTCCATTACTGCACGAGAGCGAAATCCACCGGTGATCATTAACGGTACATTAGCTGAGGCTTTGATTGCTTGTGCATATTCAAGAAAATAGGCTTCACGGCGGCGAGTACTTTCTCTAACTTCTGTTGCTTCAACACCCATCAAACTTAGCTGTTCATAGGTACCACCAGATATTTCGAGTAAATCGATACTGTCTTCACTTAACCAAGCTGCAACTTGCACACAGTCTTCTAAGCTAAAGCCACCTTTTTGAAAGTCGGCTGAATTTAATTTTACCGCTACCGGAAAGTCATCACCTACAGCTTTACGCACCGCTTGTACTATTGATCGAGCAAAGCGAGCTCGGTTTTCAAGGCTACCACCCCATTTATCGGTTCTTTGATTGGTTTTTGGTGATAAAAATTGGCTGATCAAATAGCCATGAGCACAGTGTATTTGTACGCCGGTAAAACCTGCTTCTTTAGCTAAACTTGCGGTATTAGCAAAGCGTTGAATAATATCTTCAATTTCTAACTGGGTTAACGCGCGTGGTTTAGAAAAAGAGCCCAACATTTTTAACTGCACATCAGAAGGAGATAACGGTTGGCTGTTTACCAGCCTAGGACACTGACGGCCCGGATGGCTGATTTGCATCCATAAATGGTTACCATCAACGGTGCCGGCTTTCGCCCATTCTTTGAATTTATCCAAGGCTGAATCATCTTCTAAAACAACGTTACCAGCGCGTTCTAAATAGCGATGATCAATCATTACATTTCCAGTTAGATGAACACCTGTGCCACCTTGTGACCAAGTTTTGTAAAGTTGATTATGTTGCTTGGTTGGCCGATCAAAGGTGTCAGCCAAACCTTCTGTCATCGCGCTTTTACCAAGGCGATTATTAATAATAGTGCCGCAGGGTAATGTTAAGGGGTGGGCAAGTGGTGAAGTCATTATTGTGCTTATTGTAATTGTTAATTTTTCTCTATATTACCAGTTATCCAATCAGTTAACACCGTAAAAAATTCATCGCTGTGTGAGATGAATGGCGCATGTGATGCTCGATGAAACGTATAGCTGTCACTGTTAGGTAATAGTTTATCCATTTGTTCGATCATCGCTTTCGGTACTAAGGAGTCTAATCGTCCATACATGCGCAATACCGGTAACGTTAACGCTTGTATTTTTGCGCGTAAATCAACGGTTTCTAATAAGGATAAGGAGGCGTCCAAGGTTGCCGTATTTGGCTCTGGGTAAGCATTTATTAATGCTTTTATTTGCTTTATATCATTACGTACATGCTCTGAGCCCATCGCTTGAATTTTTAGAAATCCTTCAATAGTTTTATGAGCATCAACGCTTAATTGCTGATGAAACGCCAATAATAATTCTGCTTTAATTCCCGGCCAGTTCGCTTGCTCAATGAAATAAGGAGAGCTGGTGACACTGACTAGGGCATGAGCTTTTTCTGGATGGTGCAAGGCTATGTTAGTAGCAACCAATCCACCCAGAGACCAGCCAATGATAATGGCTGGTTGGTTAATACAATCAGCAACCATTGCGGTTATATTTTCCAGTGAGTAATCATCTAAGAGTACATCGGAATTTTGGCCAAAGCCGGGCAAGTCGATTGTTGTTACTTGATAATGAGTACTCAATTTTTCCACCATGGGTGAAAAAATAGCACCGTTAAGCCCCCAGCCATGAAGAAAAACCAGCGGAAAACCACTACCTTGGGTGTTAAATTTCAATTGTTCTGCCATGCTTAATTATCACTACTTTCTTTTACATCATAAGTAGTTAATTTTAAGCAAAGGATGGCTTTAATGGAAATGAACAACGCAAAAATATCTGCTTTTCTGCAAAAAAGTTACTGTAGCACTGCTCATTTAATTAAAAATATTGTCGCACAGTTCTATTGCTGTGATTTATGCAAACAGCCCAGTGATAAATATTCATTGTTGTGCAGTACTTGTTACCAAGATATTAGCCGTTTTAATTTAGCGAGAGTGAATGGAAATTTATTAAACCATCCTAAAATTAGTAAACATTTACCCTGCATCCACTTTCAGCAATTAATAGCTCTAGCACCTTATTGCTGGCCTTATACTCGTTGGGTGAGTGAGTTGAAATATCAACATCGCTTCGAACTTGCTCCCTTATTGGCGAAAATGCTGGTACAGCATATAAAGCAAGCTAATCTTTGTGACGAGCTGCCTAAACTGCTTATTTCGGTGCCTATACATTATCAACGATTGAAAGTAAGGCAATTTAATCAAGCAGCGTTGATAGCCAAGCATACTGCAAAAGAACTTGGCTGTATCTATGATGAAACTACGATTATTCGCCAGTGTAAAACTGACTCGCAGGTTGGGCAAAGCGGTGCTAATCGAAGGCGTAACTTAAAAGGGGCATTTGCGATAGATAAACCAAAAATACTCCCTGCACATGTCGGCATCGTTGATGATGTAGTGACAACTGGAGCAACAGTAAGTGAAATAAGCAAATTATTGACTCAACACGGCGTTAAAAAAATTACCGTGTTGAGTGTTTGTTTAACTATACCCGTCCCACCTCAAGATGCTGGATTTCAGTGGGAGTTAAAAGCAATTTAGGCAAGGCATTAAGTTTAGAGAATGGTTGTTCCATTGTTAAAGTTAATAACGCGGCATAAATTGCTTTTAAGCCCATCGAAGAAGCCCTTGAGCAATCCCACTACATCGTTGCAGTCATTTGAAAGGGAATAACCATATCTTCATAACTACGTCTTGTATTGGCATCGCTCAAGTACTCTGAAACCTGCATCTTGAAGTGGAACGGGTATATGCCCCAGTAGGCAATGGTTAAGCTAAGTATGGAGCAGGTAGTTTTTACTCTTTGCCATTAACGCTAAATGCCTTTGAGAAAAACAACGCATTAGCAACTATTTTAGCTGTACCTTGCCAGTAACCTCTGAACACTAAGTTACTGCTACTTGCGATTATCCGGCCTCTGCCAACATTATGAGCAACAATTGCGGCATTGCCACTTACTTTATCGATCATTTCTGGTGCAGCATAGCCACTCAATAACGGTGAATTTGTAAATCTGGCAACTGTCACAAAAGGCTTTGAAGGTTGTTCAATGATCACCGTACTATTTTTAAATACCGGTAAGCTATCTTCGCTGTACCCATAAGCAAGCGGGTGGCTTAAATCGAGTTTAGCGGAAAATATAGTGCCGGCAATAAGTTTTTGCGCAGCTAAAGAGCTTTTATCTGCATAGCTTAAGTCATGCGTATCAAACAGTCGGTTGATTTCACTTTTGCTGGTAAAACTGGCATTGAGTAAATTTTTAGCCGCTAAATATTTTAACGCACGTTTTTGCGCATAAATACTGCCACCTTGCTCTAGCCAAGCTTTTAATTTTTTACTGGTTCCTTCAGGCATGGTTTTATATTCGCCATCCACCATAATAATGTGGCTATAGGCAGATAAGTCTATTTTAGCTAAACGACTGGTTTCAATAATACTTACCGGAATGTTTAAGGTGTTATCAAGGTAATAAAGCATGTGTCCAGCTTCATTAGGCGTAACACCTTGACCACCCATCATAAGTACTTTAACTGGCGCTAATGATTTTAAAGAAGGGCTGCCTAAATCGATACCTTTAATTGTTAAACCTGTGCTAATCGCAGTCAGTTCAATAGGTATTTGCTTTTGAATCGATGTTAGCGTATCAAACCAATTATCAGATTGTTGTAACCCCTGTGATATTACTATGGTACCAGCATTGAAAGTTTCTACTTTTTGGCCGATTTCAGCACTAAATGCCTTAGTAGCCACCTTAGCTTTAATGCCGCTGTTTAATAATTTATTCAACATTTTTGGTGCTAAATAATTGTCCCATTTAAATGCATAGGCGTAAGCCGGGGCTGTGGGTGAAACAATTTTTGAATCAACAGGTTGCCATGGGCTTGAAGAGAACTTTACGCTTCTACTGCTTTCTACTTGTACGGCATTAATGTTATAAGCCAATGGTAAAGTCCAACCGGATACATCGTAAAAGGTGTTGTCTTTAAAAGACGTAACCCGTTCAAAAATGGTTTTAATTAAACGATATTGATTTTGCTTCAACGGAACATAATAACTTGTCCCTTGATTGTAATTACGCAGGTCACCTTGATAGGTCTTTGTTAGCGGGTACGCTTGTATTTGATGCTGATTTAACAAATCAAGAAATGTATTTAAGCGATAAGAGTCATGTTCTTCATTAAATAAATAACCTGCATAGTCTTCATCGGCGACCAGTTTATCGATGCTTTGGTAAAACTCATTTCTATGTTCATGCAATTGAACTTTATTTTCTTTTGCGGCAGTCAAGGTTGAAAACGATGTTAAAACATGGTTTTTAATGCCAAAACCAAATGTTAGCTCACCGTTAGCACTGTCGGTTACAAATCCTCGAGAGCTGGCTTGTTCAAATAAAATACCCACGGCAGCATTGATGTCAGGGTAGGTTGAGCCTTTGCCATAATAAAAGTCATCAAACCCTTCTTCGCTGTAATATAAGCGATTGTCAGAGTCGAGGGCCTTGGCGTGATAGTTGGCAAATAACTGTGTTAATTCAATTGTTTTTACTGGTGTTATTGGGTTGTTTCGTGAAGGTACGCCAGGTTGAAAAAAGTAATTGCCATCTTTGCCCATTTCATGAAAATCGGCTAATACGTTAGGTTTATAGTAATGGAAATTCTTCACTCGGTTTTGGCTTTCTACTTGCGAAAGTGGTAACCAATCACGGTTTAAATCAAACATAAAGTGATTCGTTCGACCAGAAGGCCATTGGCGAATATGAGTGCGATGATTAGGATCTGTATTAAAAGATTGATTACGGTTTGAATTTACCCAAGTGGTAAATAAATCCATGCCATCAGGATTTAAACTTGGCTCAATAACAACAATGACGTTATTAAGTATGGCATCAATTTCGCTAGAAATAGCCGCTGCTAGTTGATAAGCAACAAGCATTGAGGCATTGGCGCCAGATATTTCATTACCATGAATACTGTAACCTAACCAAACAACGACAGGAGCATCTGGATCTTGTTTTCCTGTTGCTCTGCGGTCAGCTAAAATTTTATCCAAATTCTCGATATTAGCTTTACTACTAATTGTTGCCACAACTTGGCGACGATGTTCATTGGTAAAACCAATATCGGTAACATTAACATTGTCGCTAGATGCTGCTAATGCATCAAAATACTGCATTAACTGATCGTGGCGCACATGTCGGTCGCCAACATTAAATTTTAAAATGGACTCAGGAGTAGGAATATCTAAGCGATATTTGGTTTGATTGCCAAAGTAGTAATCTAAAGGCTCTGCTTGTACAAGCGCAGTTATAGAAATGCTGCAAAGTATCAAGGCTTTCATTAATTTGAACAACACAAGGCTCCAAGAATGTTAGGTGAAAATGTACTTAATGACTTAAAATTATAGTCTTTTTAGGGGCTTAACAAAATAGATAATAATAAATAGCAATTTATTATCAAAAATAAGTGCCTAAACATGATTAAATATTGTGACAAAACTGGCTCTTAGGCGCATAGAATAGTATTATGGCAACATACTTGAGTTGTTTAGTAGGGTATTGCCAATTTTTATAAAGTTTTTAACGTGCTAAACAAAGTAGAACAATTTAATGGATACAAAAATGATTAAGATTTCAGATACCGCACAAGAGCATTTCGCTAAGTTATTATCGCAACAAGCAGAAGGCACTTGTATTAGAGTTTTTGTTGTAAACCCTGGTACTGCGCAAGCTGAATGTGGTGTTTCATACTGCCCTGTTGAAGCTGTTGAGCCAGACGATATTCGTATTGAATATAAGGGCTTTGCTGCATTAGTTGATAAAGATAGTGAAAAGTTCTTAGTTGATGCTGAAGTTGACTTTGTTACTGACCAAATGGGTTCACAGTTAACTCTGAAAGCGCCAAATGCCAAGTTACGTAAAGTAGATAATGATGCTCCACTGTTTGAGCGTGTTAACTACTTTATTCAATCAGAAGTTAATCCACAACTGGCAGGCCATGGCGGTGATTGTCAATTAATGGAAGTTACTGAAGACGGCTACGCTATTTTACAGTTTGGCGGTGGGTGTAATGGCTGTAGCCAAATTGATTTAACCGTTAAAGACGGTGTTGAAAAACAACTTATTGAAGTTATGGCTGGTGAAATCAAAGGTGTTCGTGATGTGACCGAACATCAACGTGGTGAACACTCGTACTACTAAACCATATTTCACGATAAACAATAAAAACCAGAGCCTAGCTCTGGTTTTTTACTTCATGGAAGAAGTAATGCAAATCGCCAGGGATGGCAGTAGATTTGTAACTTCATGGAAGAAGGAATGCAAATCGCCAAGGACCATTCCTACGCATCCTCGGCAATTGCTCCCTGCATTGCTCTAATAAACAACATCCATGTTGAAAATGCGATCACGGCATATACAACTTCCATGTTGAAAACGGCAGTAGATTTGTAACTTTATGGACAAAGGAATGTCAACCTAACAAGGAGGATAAATTTGAAAAAAAACGCCAAAGACCAGCTATTTAACCCTCATGAATAGTGCATTAATCACCTCTCGAAAGCCACTGTCCGCCCTAGTTTTACTATCTTTTGTAAGTTTTTTGTTTTATCTGTTTGATTGATTTTTCTGTGTTGTTATTTGTTTGTAATTTATCGATTTAAATCTATTAATTGGTTTTTACTTGTTTAGTATCGAAAAAATAAACTAATCAGTTAAAAATTAACCGAACCAATGAAGATCAAATTTATAATAGTTACCGCCTTACTTGCCTCACCGTTAGTTGTCGCAAAAGTAGGTGAGCCACCATCAAACCCACTTGGCTATCTACAAAGTCAATTATCAATAAAGTCTGGTTTTTATACGGTTCAAAATGGCGCAAAAAATAGCGATTATAAACAACTTGATCCTAGCTTTAGTGGTGTTGATGATACTGTTATTACCTCTGTTGAAGCCAAAAGCCAATTTACTTGGGGTGGAACTCATCTAATTGCTCATCATGGTTTAAAAAATGCCACTAATAAAGATGGTCAGCAGGTTATTGCCAATATGATGTTAAATACTGGCGTTAAACCGATAAAGTTATTTGTGGGTTATGATGAATTATCATACAAGCATGGCGCTACCGAAACTAAGTATCGTTATGGTGTGGGATTCGGTCTGCCAATTAAAGGTCAGCTGGTTACCGGTTATTTAACCAAGATATATGGCACATTAGAAACTCCCGGCTTAGCAGACTTTGAAGGCGATAATGGTTATGCGCTGGCATTAAAAAGCAGTTTCAGCATCACCGATAATATTACATGGGATAGTGCTTTTGAGTATACGTGGGATCGTAAACTTACCACACTTCCATTGCCTGAAAGCCATCCTTTAAGAGTCATTGCTGAAGAAAATTTAAGTAAAGAGTCGTTACGAGTATGCAATAAATTATCATATAAGGTGACCAGTAATTTTGACCTTGGCCTAGAGTATGTTTATTTAAAAGGTGATGCAGTATTTGTTAAGGATGGCGGGCTATTAGGTGCCTTTGCTGCCTATAAATTTTAATGATTTATAGGCTGTTTTTACGGTTTTTATAATGCCAAATACACACGAATAACATAATAGCAATAAATGGCAATGTACTATAAATCACTATTTCCCAGCTTTGGGTGAATAGCAACCAACCTGCCAACAAAGATGCTAAGCCTTGCACAGTAAAAATACTAAAATCATTTAAGGCTTGTACCTTAAAGCGTTCATTGCCTCGATAGCTTTCAGGTAATAACACCGTGCCGGTAATAAATAAGAAATTCCAACCAATGCCCAGTAATACCATCGCCCACCAGTAATGCATTACCTGTTGGCCATCTAATGCAACAATTGTCACTACGGCAAACATTACTGTTCCTACAATTAACACCTTTGCACTATTAAAGCGTTTAATTAATGCACCAGTAAATAGAGAAGGTAAAAACATGGCGGCAATATGGCTTTGAATAACCCATTTAGTATCTATTAATGAATGACCATCCATTGCATGCATGCTTAGAGGTGTTGCTGTCATGACGAAGCTCATCAAGCCGTAACCGATTGCTGACGAAAGTAAAGCGATAACAAATATAGGCTGTTTGATAATTTGTTTGAGCGGTCTATCTTGGTCAATTTGAACGTTACTTTGCTTGGCGTTAGGATCAGTAAACAATTGAAACACAAGCAACGAAATTAATAACAGGATTAAAAGACCTAAAAATGATCCCGCGTATCCATGCGGAGCTGTTATCCAATCTTTCGCCATTAGAGCTATTTCAGGCCCTATCATGGCCGCAAATATTCCGGAGAGCATTAGTGCAGATATAACTTTAGCGGCGTTATCAGGGCTCACACTTTCAAGAGCAGCGAAACGCATTTGCTGAGCAAATGCCATGCTGGAACCCATTAAAAATGTTGCTAATATAAATAAATTAAAGCTGGCGGTCACGGCACTGAACATAGCGGTTAACGTGCCAACAATAGCAATGATAAAGCCAATGTTTGTTGCTCTTTTACGACCGAATTTACTCGACAATTTAGAGACTAAAAAGGTGCTTGCTGCCATGCCTAAAATCATTATGGTCATTGGTAATGTCGCAAGGCTGGGGTCGGGAGCAATTTTGCTCGCCAAAATCCCACCGATGAATGTAATGGTAGGAGTAATACACATTAATAATGGCATGGTAAAAAAAAGCACTGCCACATTACGGGGTAGATTCAATACTTTTGTTATTGTTAATAAAGCAATAACCATTGCCACTACTATCAATGCAAGAGTGATAAACATTTAACAATAAACCTTAGGATTAACCAAACTCAGTGTACCTTAGCAAAAACGGTGTTTGTTTTTATTAAAGTGGTAAAAAAGAGTAACGCCACGCGCCACCATAAATAGACAAAACGCTGCCCATATACCATGATTTCCGTAGCCTTGTAGGATGAACCAGCATGGAAAAAAGCAGACAAATGTTGAAATTACCATTGAATTTCGCATCGTTGCAGCTTCAGTTAAACCGATATACACACCGTCATATAAATAACACCAACAAGCGAGTATTGGTAAAGCAATTATCCAGGGCAAAAACTCACTGGCATAGCTAACTACGTCAGGTATGTCAGATAACATGTTAATAAACGCTAAGCCGAATAGATAAAAGAACAAACTATACACAATCGCAAAAGCAAAGTTATATTTCAACGCTGTATTGACCGCGAGAGATAATGCGCTTGCATCTTTTGCCCCTTTTGCTCGTCCAACCCTTGCTTCGGCGCCATAAGCAATGCCGTCTAAACCAAACGAAATAAGCAGTAAAAAATTAAGCAAAATTGCATTAGCGGCAACTACGGTATCACCTAATCTTGCCCCTTGAAAAGTAATAAAGACAAAACAAATTTCTAAGCACAATGTCCGTATCACAATATCGCGGTTAAGTTTTAAATACGGGCTGAAATCTGCTTTGCTAAACAAGGTGTTTTTAGTATCAGCTAAGGTTTTAACCAAATCTCGATGGTGAATGTTCAGAGTTTTTGCGACAAAGTATAAACCTAACAGTAAGCTTGAATATTCAGCAATTAATGTTGCAACGGCTATACCCATTATTTGCCAATTAAAGCCTAAGACAAACAGTAAATCCAAACTTAAATTAACAACGTTGGTGACAATTAACAGCCACATAGCAAGTTTGGCTTTATGTAAGCCCAGTAACCAACCTAAAATCACTAAATTTGCTAATGCAGCAGGGAAACCCCATATTCTGATTTCAGTGTATTGGCGGGCATAAAATTGCACTTGTTCGCTGCCACCAGATAACCATAACGATGCATTTATATAAGGCGCTTGCAGTACAATCATTATAAGGCCAATAATAAAGGCAACAACTAAACCTCGACTTAATACCAGAAGTATTTGCTGACGGTCGTCACTACCATAAGCTTGTGCAGCAAGGCCTGAGGTAGACATCCGTAAAAAACCACAAAACCAAGTGATAAAAGTGATGATCATTGCACCAACAGCGGTGGCACCTAAAAAGTAAGCTTCAGGCAAATGACCAATTACGCCAGTATCTACCAAGCCCAATAACGGCACAGTAATATTGGATAAAATCATTGGAATGGCGAGCGCAAATAACGCCTTCCGCTCCTGTTGTTGCTTGGTTGCTGTCAATGCCACACCTTGGGTAGAAAATAATTATGTTTTTATTAGCAGAATCAATCAAATGACTCTATTCTGAAAGTAACATAGCGGTTACCATTACTATGAAAGTTAACGAGTATATAATACGGGATCTAACGAAATATTATCTATGAAAAATACATTATTTGTAATTTTACTCTCAATGTTCTCTTCTTTTGCGCAAGCGACTGTTGTTTTGGTCTATCACCATGTAAGCGAGAAAACGCCGAAAAGTACATCAATCACTCCGACACAGTTTGAACTACATCTCAATTATTTTAAAGATAATGATTTTAAAGTGATCCCACTATCTGAAATGGTTGATAAGCTAAAAGCTAAACAACCGCTGGAGGATAGAACGATCGTTATCACCTTCGATGATGGCTATAGCGATATTTTAACCAATGGCCATCCGTTATTACAAAAATTTGGCTACCCATATACTATGTTTATTAACCCAAATACAGTACCCAACAAAAGTGGTATGTATTTAGATTGGGCTCAAATAAAACAAATGTCTGATGACGGTGTGATAATTGCTAACCATGGTTTAGTACACGATTCTTTAATTAAAGCGCCTAAAGGAGTAGATGCACAAACATGGCTTGAGAAAAAGCTGGATGAATTGCAGCAATCGGAGCAAATAATTAAAAATAAAGTAGATCAAAATTGGAAATACTTTGCTCTACCTTACGGAGAATATACCCCACAAGCGCAGCAACAGTTGGCTTCATTGGGCTATGCTGTTTTTACTCAACAATCTGGCCCTGTAGGCGACACTACTGATATTACTGCGATACCACGTTTTCCCGCCTCAATGCCTTATGACCAACTTGGGCCGTTAAAAGATAAGCTAAATTCATTGGCTTTTACTGTGTCCGCGAAAAGCCAAAGAGCGCAAACAATAGTGCCTTTTGGTGAGCAACCTGACAAAACGGTGGAAGTAAGCCTTAATGACTTTTATCCCAACATGCTTGCATGTTTCATTGCTGGTGGTGGTAAAGCAGAAATCACTTGGCAAGGAGAAGAAAGTTTTACCATGAATTTTGACGCTAACTTTAAACCGGGTAGAAATCGCAGTAATTGCACTGCACCGAGTATTTCAAAACCGGGTAGGTTTTATTGGTATTCAAGGCCTTGGTTTGTACCAAAAGCAGATGGAAGTTGGTATACCGATTAAATGAAAAAGGGGTCAGTGATATTTACCATTTATGATTGGTAAATATCACTGACCCCTTTATCTATATTCGTATTTTATCGAATTACTTCAGCGTTGTGATAAATGTTTTGCACATCATCACTGTCGTTAAGCATATCCATAAATTTATCAAACATTTTAAGATCATCTTCACCACTGATTTCTTTATAATCTTGTGGATTCCAAGTGATTTCATCTACTTCTAAAGTGAGATCTGGGTATTCTTCAGTTAGTGCTGTTTTAGTGTTGAAATACTCAGTGTGCGGCGCCGTTACAGTAATGATGCCATCTTCTAACTCAACATCGGTTACATCAACATCAGCCATCATTAATGCTTCTAGTACGGCTTCTTCGTCATCACCTTTAAAACAGAAAATAGCAACGTGGTCGAACATAAACGCGGCTGAACCTGGACCACCAATTTTTGAATCGGTTTTAGTAAATGCTTGACGTACATCTTTGATGGTACGGTTGGTGTTATCTGTTAAACAGTCAACAATAACCATGAAGCCACCAGGGCCAAAGCCTTCATAGCGAGCTGCTTCGTAATTTTCACCACCAGCGCCACTTGCTTTGTCGATTGCATTTTGAATTACATGAGTTGGAACTTGGTCTTTCTTCGCCTTATCGATTAAACGACGAAGGGCTAAGTTGCCATCAGGATCAAGACCACCGTTTTTAGCGACTACGTAAATTTCTTTACCGTATTTTGAATAAACTTTAGTTTTTTGTCCCGCGGTTTTCGCCATATCGGCTTTACGGTTTTGGTAAGCTCTGCCCATCTTAATTCTGCTCTTTATTTTTTAAACTGTATTGCTACTGATTTTATCAATAATAACGCCATTTATGCTAGTGCCATTTGTGCTAGCGCAACAATTATCAATGCTAATCGCAATAATGATATTTTATTAACTAGAAGATAGGGGCAAACTTAGTGCTTTTCAAGGTTAAAAGCATTCACCCTTATGGTTGCGTTAATTGATAAATCTTTTCAAAATCTTTCAGCATAATTTCTGAGTCAATGCTGGGGATTGCCAATGGGTCGGTTTGTACCGGTTTGAAAATTGCCTGAATTTGACCATTAGGGTTGGTCAGTATAATTGAGGCACTATGGTTTACCAGATAAAACTCGTCGCTAGTGTCTTCAACAATGCCATACATTAACCCTAAACTTCTGGCGAAGGGGAACAACACTTCGTGACCCGCCCTGAGTGCAACAAATTCCTCATTGAAATAGCGTATATAGCTGTTCAATTTTTGTTGGGTATCTCGTTTTGGATCAGCAGTCACTAATGCCACTTGCATATTGTTTTGAGTAATTTCTTTAAGCTGTGGATAGATATAATTAAGCTCTTGTAACGTTACCGGACATACATCCGGGCACGATGTATAGCCAAAAAAGAATAGCGTCCATTTGCCAAGTAGTTGTTCATTAGCAAATGAATTACCGTTATGGTCGGTAAGTTCAAAATTGGCTATGGTGCGCGGTTGCTGGTACAACAAAGCATGTTCTGGTTGCTGATTGTTAAAATGCTTTTGGTAAACAAACGCACCAATGGCTGCAGATGCAACAGCCAAAATGATGATTAATAATTTATTCATAAAAACTTATACTGCCGGTAAAATATAATGATCAGCTAATAATACAATAAATAGCACCATTAAATGCACAATGGAAAATCTGAATGTTTTCATTGCCGTATCTTTTTCAGCGTTAAACTTTAATTTCCATGCATAAGCAAAAAATGCCAAGTTTAAAGCACAAGCACCAATGAGATAAATCCAGCCACTCATGCCTACCAAGTACGGCATTAAGCCAACAATAAATAATAAAATGGTATACAGCAAAATTTGTGTTTTAGTGAAGGTTATACCATGGGTAACCGGCAACATTGGAATGTTTACTTTCGCGTAATCGTCACGACGATGAATTGCCAGAGCCCAAAAATGTGGCGGCGTCCAAACAAATACTAATAACACTAAAAGTAATGCATGCGGGTGGACTTCATTAGTCATTGCCGTCCAGCCTAACAGCGGTGGAATTGCTCCAGCAAGACCACCAATGGTGATGTTTTGCGGGGTCGCGCGCTTTAAGTACAAAGTATAAATTACCGAATAACCAACTAAGCCAGCAAACGTTAACCAAGCGGTTAACGGGTTTACTAATACATACAGCATTGCAAAACCGATAACCGATAACGCGGCAGCAAAGACAATGGCATTTTTATTACTTATGCGGCCATTAGGTAACGGACGGTTGTGGGTACGAGCCATAATGGCATCGATTTTTTGATCAACAATATGATTAATGGCGGCTGAAGCCGACGACAATAAACCTATTCCCAGCATTGAAGGTAAGAGGATTTGCCATGGAATTGCACCCGGTACAGACAAACTCATGCCAACTAATGCGGTTAACACTAATAATGCGACAACTTTAGGTTTGGTTATTTCGTAATATTCGCGCCATGAAACAGGGCTAGTATCAACTTCTATAGTCTCAAGGGTATCTACGCTTGCTTTACTCATTTTAGCTCCTAAATTTTTCGTTTTAAGCTATAGCTTAAATTGATCATGCTTAACATTAACAGTGCTGCAACTACGTTGTGACTAACAGCTACTGGAAGCGGTAAAGTAAAAACAATATTACTTACGCCAAGGGCTACTTGGCAGGTTAAAATAAAGCCGATCAATACGGCAGTATTTTTGAAAAAGCTTGATTGTGCATTGCGAAACACACTGATTGCTAACCAGGCAATATATAGCGTGGTAACGATTGCGCCAATTCGATGCATAGCATGAATGGTAATGCGTTCGGCGTGACTTAAAAAACCAAATTCATAGGTTTCACGCTCTGGTGGAATTAAATCGAATGAATTAGCAAAGGTAAGTTGTTGCATCCAGCCATCCTGACAAATTGGCAATTGTGTACACACGAGCGCAGCGTAGTTACTTGATGTCCAACCACCGAGGGCTATTTGCAGCGTGAGTATAACCACACCAATAAACGCAAAGATTTGATACTTGCGTAATTTATAATCCCCACCTGGAACGCGAGAGGAAGAAAGACGAAGGTATAGCAGGTACAGCAAGCATAAAGTAACAAATCCACCTAATAAATGCCCCATAACTACAATGGGCATGAGCTTCAACGTAACTGTCCACATGCCAAGTGCCGCTTGGAATATTACTGTACATACCAAGGCAAAAGGCAGAAATAGCGGAAGCCCTTTATCTCGATGTTTAAATGAAAAGATAAAGATTGCACCAATAAGCAATCCTAACGCGCCGGCAAAGTAGCGATGGATCATTTCGTTCCATGCTTTTTCTGGTTCAACTGGACGTTCAGGGAACGCTGACTCTGCAACGGCAATTTGTTCGCTAGTTTCTGGAACATCAATAAAGCCATAACATCCCGGCCAGTCTGGGCAACCTAAACCGGCGTGAGTTAAACGAGTGTAAGCCCCAAGGGTAATAACGACTAACGCTAATAAAATGGCGACAAAAACTATTTTACGAGTGCTGGCACTGTGTTTGCGATCTTGCATAGAATCGTTCATTAGCCAATCCTCGAGTATTTTAATAGCTTTTTCAGATCACTTAACATTGCTTTACCAAAGGCAGGAATATCTTCAACGGTCGCTGGCTGGGTGTACGTTAGAACAATGTTACCTAATGGGTCGGCAACATATATTTGAGTTGATGATAACGAGCTTTGCGCTGCAACAGGGGTGTCAATTACACGCCAATGTTTATCGTTTATGTGTTGCAGTTGCTCTGCGTTAAACGGCGAATTGCTCAGTGCAATTGGAGTGACTCGCGGTGTTTCTCGACCCAAAGCTAAATAAGCGTGCTCAATACCCATTAGGGTTTGTTGACAATGCTCTTCGCAGTTTTCAGGCAATGAATAAATAACAAACCATTGTTTGATGTCGGCTTTTTCAAGGCCAATTTCTTCCAGGGTTAATGGTTGTTCTAATAACTGTCCCTGGTTTGTTACGCCATAGTTAAACCATTGATTATCTAATGCGAGTTTTGCTATTACTACGGGAAGAATAAATGCAGCTAATACGAGTACTAGTGTACGCCGTGATTTTTTCTGACTATTGGTGGAAGAGGTCATTGGGAGCCTTTTTTAATTTTTATTATTAGGTGTTTTTTTAATTAGTTTTTAATTCTGGGTTTAATCTTTAGAGCGATAAGTTTTGTAACTTGCCCAAATCATTAAGCTTAACCAGGCGATTGCCAGTGTTAACCACTGCAGCGCATAGCCTGTATGTTTTTCAGGCGGCATTACTACCGGTTGCCAGTTTTTTGTATAACCTATATGTTCTTTTTTATCTAAGAAAACCACAAAGGGCAAGAGCTTAATGTTAATTAGTTGTGATATTTTTTTTATGTCTATTTGTTGAATTCGCTGTGGCCATGAATCATGACTTAATTGTTCTTCAGTTAAAACAATGCCTTGTTCGATGATCCTGATGTTACCAACCATCCGTTGACTACCATTAATGTCGTTTACGCTAGGGATAAAATTTCTATCGATTGAGCCTTGTATCCAACCTAAATTCACTAATACCGATTTATTCGATTTTTCATCAGTAAACACCTGCAGAACTCGGTAGCCTAATTTTCCCTGATGGGTTTGGTTATCCACTAAAAACTTGTATTGGTTATTAAAGGTGCCGTTCAGAACTACCGGGATATCGTTAAGCATTTCTGTTTTACCGTTTACATCGCTGAGTACAAAGTTGAGGTCCAGCGCTTGTTGCTTGCTTAACATTTCTATATTAGCTAAGCGTTGTTGTTTATCAGCACTGCGATCAAACTGCCAAAGACTAAGCTTGATTAATCCAAAAAATACAAGCAAGGTAAAGATAACCCACGGCAGATGCCATGAAGCCAAGAATGATTTAAACGTATTTTTTGTAGTCATTGGGTACCATTACAACAATTTTTATAATAAAAAAAATCAAAAAATAAATGGGAGCAAAACATTGGTTTATAAGATTTTCATCGCTATATTTTTAGCGTTTATGATTTACAACTTGTATCGAGCTATGGTGGTAATGAATAAAAACTCAGCAGAGCAACCACCTATGTCTAAATATATAGGTCGTCGAGTAATATGCTCAGCTATTATTGTTTTAATCCTACTGATTGGTATAACCACAGGGTTAATTACTCCAAATCCAAGACCGTATTAAACATCGACTATCAGCCGACACACCAGTGTCGTCCTGAACTTGTTTCAGGATCTAGAATTAAAAAACCGCGCCTATAGTTAAGCGCGGTTTTTTATTAACTTACTACAGTATATAAACGAATAAAAACAGTAGTACCCATACTACATCGACAAAATGCCAATACCAACTGGCAGCTTGGAACGCAAAATGGTTGTCAGGGCTAAAGTGACCTTTAAGCACACGAAAGAACATCACAATTAACATGATAGTACCTAAGGTTACGTGCATGCCATGGAAGCCGGTGAGCATGAAGAAAGTATTACCATAAATACCACTTGCCAGGGTTAATCCCATTGATGAGTAGGCATGAATATATTCTTCAACTTGAAGTACTAAAAACGCTAAACCTAGTAACACTGTAATACCTAACCAAGCTTTCAATGCACCACGTTTATTTTGCTCTAAAGCTACATGAGCAAAGTGAGCAGTAACTGATGAAGTCATTAGCAAAATTGTGTTATACAGCGGTAAACCGCCCCAACCCATGGCTTCGGTAGTCGTGCCATCTGGCGTCGTTGTTAGTGGCCATGCAGCATGAAATTCAGGCCATAATACTTGGAATGTTTCCAAGTTATTACCAGCACCGCCAAGCCAAGGCACACTTAATACTCTGGCGTAAAATAATGCGCCAAAGAATGCGGCAAAAAACATTACTTCTGAAAATATAAACCAGCTCATACCTTGGCGAAATGAATTATCCATTTGCGCACTGTATTTTCCGTCCATTGATTCATCAATAACGTTACTAAACCAGCCGAATACCATATAAATTATTAACGCGATACCCGCTAATAATACCCAGCCGCCAATACCTTCACCGGTATCCAAATTGGCCACATAGTTACCAGCACCAATTGCGATTAAAAATAATGCAACGGCGCCTATAATTGGCCATTTGCTTTGATCCGGTACGTAATAACTTTCATAATCTTTTGTTGTTGTCATTAGTTTTCCCCTACGCTTAATCTGCAACTTCGGTCGACGTTTCGCTCTCTGTTATGTCATATAAGGTATATGACAAAGTCAGCTCAGAGATATGTTCTGGCAGTTCTGGATCCACATAAAATTGCAGTGGTAACCAGGCATCTTCATTTGCTTGTAATGGTTGCTGATTAAAGCAAAAACATTCAATTTTTTGAAAATAATTAGCTGCCTGTCCTGGTGAAACAGACGGTACTGCTTGCGCAACACCATCTCGACCTGATTCATTTTTTGCGTAATATTTTACAAATTTCATTTCCCCTGGGTGAACATTGATAAAGTTCATTTCTGGCTTAAATTGCCAAGGCGCACCCTTTGCAGTGCGACTAATAAATTGAACTCGAATTGTTCTTGATGTATCAATGCCATCTTCATTAACGGTCGCAGCAGTCGTTGCTGTTTTACCGTTTAACCCAGTGATATCACAAAACACATCGTATAAAGGCACCAAAGCAAAGCCAAAGGCGAACATAGCAAATACAGTAACAACAAGTTTCGTTACTCCTTTTTTTACCTTCGTGTCCATTGGCTGTGCTTGGTCTTTAGTCATGTGCTTTCCCCATTACTTAATTTCTGGTGGTGTTGAGAATGTGTGATAAGGCGCAGGAGATGGAACTTCCCACTCTAAGCCTTCAGCACCATCCCAAGGTTTCGCAGGCGCTTTCTCACCGCCACGAATACATTTGATCACCAACACTAAGAATATTAGTTGTGATAAACCAAAGGCAAAACCACCTATACTTACCCACTTGTTAAAGTCTGCAAACTGTAGAGCGTAATCAGGAATACGACGAGGCATACCAGCAAGGCCCAAGAAGTGCATAGGGAAGAACAATAGGTTTACTGAAATTAGTGAACACCAGAAATGGAATTTGCCTAACTTCTCGTTGTACATGTTGCCGGTCCATTTAGGTAACCAGTAATATGCTCCTGCATAAATAGAGAACAATGAGCCGGTAACCAATACGTAATGGAAATGCGCTACAACAAAGTAAGTATCATGATATTGGAAATCCACCGGCGTCATCGCCAGCATTAATCCAGAGAAACCACCAATAGTGAATAAGATCACGAAGGCAATTGAGAACAACATAGGTGTTTCAAAAGTCATCGAACCTTTCCACATGGTTGCTACCCAGTTAAATACTTTAACCCCGGTAGGCACCGCAATTAACATGGTGCAGTACATGAAGAACAATTCACCTGCAAGCGGCATACCTGTCGTAAACATGTGATGCGCCCATACAATAAAGGATAGGAACGCAATCGATGATGTTGCATAAACCATTGAGCTGTAACCAAATAACTTCTTGCGAGCAAACGCAGGAATAATGGTTGAAACAATACCAAAGGCTGGCAATATCATGATGTAAACTTCAGGGTGACCGAAGAACCAGAAAATATGCTGGAACATTACCGGATCACCGCCCCCGGCAGCATTAAAGAAGTCAGTACCAAAGTAAGTATCGGTTAATACCATAGTTACTGTACCTGCGAGGACCGGCATAACTGCTATTAATAAGTAAGCGGTAATGAAGAATGTCCATACAAATAATGGCATCTTCATGTAAGTCATACCTGGAGCACGTAAGTTCATTATGGTAACAACAATGTTGATTGCCCCCATAATTGACGAAATACCCATAATATGAACAGCAAATACGAAAAATGCAGTACTACCATTTGAATAGGTTGTTGATAATGGCGCGTAGAATGTCCAACCAAAGTTAGGACCACCGCCTTCCATAAACAACGAAGCCAATAAAATGCCAAAGGCAAAAGGTAATATCCAGAATGACCAGTTATTCAAACGAGGCAGTGCCATATCTGGAGCACCGATCATCATAGGTAACATCCAGTTAGCCAAACCGGTAAAGGCTGGCATAATGGCACCAAAAACCATGATCAAACCATGTACGGTTGTCATTTGGTTAAAAAAGTCAGGTTCTACAATTTGCAAACCGGGTTGAAATAGCTCGGCGCGTATCACCATTGCCATTGCACCACCGGTAAGCAGCATAATGAATGAGAACCAAAGATAAAGGGTACCAATATCTTTATGGTTAGTTGTGTATAACCAGCGTTTAATGCCAGTCATCTTATGATCATGATGATCGTCGTCATGATGATCCATAGTGTCAGTTGCTGTTGTCATAATCATTCCCCCTTATTTGGCTACGTCTTTAGCTTGAACCATATCGCCGGTGCTATTGCCCCAAGCATTACGTTCATAAGTAATTACTGCTGCCATCTCTTGTGGAGATAACTGTGCAGCAAAGCCCATCATGGCAGTACCAGGTTTACCATCTACAACCATGCTAATGTGTGCATTAACATCGCCAGTGGCAATTGGACTACCTTTTAAGGCTGGGAATGCTGGTGGCATACCAGCGCCTGAAGCTTGGTGACAAGCGGCACAACTTGCGTTGTAAACTTCTTCACCTTTGCTCATCAACTCATCCATAGATAAGTCATCTAAATTGACTTCGGCTGCTGCAACTGGTGTTTCTACAGCCGCTTCTTCTACAACTGGCGTTGCATCACTAATTGATGCTCCATCAGTACCGTCGACAATAAATTTAACATCTGCAGGTTGAACAGCTTGACCAGTATTGTTATCCCAAGCATTACGCTCGTAAGTAACCACTGCAGCAATTTCTTTAAGTGATAATTGCTTACCGTAGCCTTGCATACCAGTACCTGAACGACCATTGAATACCACATCAATGTGCTCGCCAAGTTTGCTTGGAGCCGTTGCTAGTTCACTGCCCTTAAGCGCAGGGAATGCTGGTGGTAAACCTAAACCTGTTGGTTGGTGACACGCCGCACAGTGTGCTGCATATGTTTGCTCACCTAATGCCATTAGCTCTTCCATTGGAAGTTTAGCGGTAAGCGATTGTGCTTCGGCCTCTGCGGCTTTAGTCATGGCAATTTTTTGCTCATTAACCCATAGCTCGTAATCAACTTCAGAGCGAACATCAACAACAATAGGCATGTAACCGTGATCTTTACCACAAAGCTCAGCACATTGGCCGCGATAAATGCCAGGTTCATTCACTTTGGTCCAAGCTTCATTAATAAAGCCTGGGTTAGCATCTTGTTTAACCGCAAATGCTGGTACCCACCAAGAGTGAATAACGTCATCAGAAGTTATTAAGAAACGAACCTTGCGATTCACTGGTATAACTAATGGCTTATCTACTTCTAAAAGATAATTTTCATTTGACCATTTCTCGCCATTGTCACCATCTCGGTTATCAAATTGAGATTTTGGTGTAGATAAAACACTATAAAATTCAATGCCTTGATCAAAATACTTATAATGCCATTTCCACTGCGAACCAGTCACTTGCACGGTGATATCAGAATTACTGTTATCTTCCATGTCAATTAAAGTCGTAGTTGCAGGCCATGCCATACCGATAAGAATTAAAATAGGAATAGCGGTCCAAAGAATTTCAACTTTGGTGCTTTCATGAAATGAGGCTGGTTTTGCCCCTTTAGATTTGCGGTGGAATATCATTGACCAGAACATAGCGCCAAATACCACGACACCTATTACCGTACAAATCCACATTACCAACATATGCAATTCATAGACATTTTGGCTGACATCAGTCACACCTTTGGTCAAATTTAATTGCGATTCTGCCCAAGCTGAACTGGAAAGTAAGCTTCCCAACAACAGCCAACCCAGGTTACGTCTCTTCACTCGACATCTCCTCTGCTTTTTTTAGCCAAGAAAATACAGAAATAAGTGACAAGATACATCTTAATTCGATGTCTCTAATTTCCGTAATTTATTTTTATTATTGTGTTACGTAAAAAACCTACATCGATGAATGGGGTAGGGAGTCTACAGCGTAATATTTGTATATTATCCACTCTAGAATTACTTAATTTTTAAACAAGGTCTAGTGCTTTGTTATAAAAAAGTTAAATTAATTAATTAAAAGTAGCTAGAGTAAATACTACTAAATTTGAATGAGTTAGGCTAAAACAAAGGGATGGGAAGAAAAGAAAATGGCTAAATTAAGTACATAATTTAGCCATTATTTATTGGTTATTTTTTATACTGCTAAAGGGGCGGCAGACTACATCCAGTCAGCGTTGCGAATAACACCAACAGCAATGCCTTCAATATTAAAATTTTGACTAGTTAAGTCTACAACTATTGGTGAAAAATCTTCATTTTCAGCGTGTAAATATACGACATTACCTTCGCGTTTATAGCGTTTTACCGTTACATCGTCTTCAACGCGAGCAACTACAACTTGGCCATTATTAATGTCTGTAGTTTGATGAACCGCTAATAAATCGCCATCAAGAATACCAATATCTTTCATGCTTTCACCGTTCACACGCAGTAAATAGTCTGCTGCAGGGTGAAATAAGCTACCATCAATTTTGTAGTGCTCTTCAACATGTTCTTGTGCCAGTATTGGCTCACCAGCAGCAACGCGACCAATTAAAGGCAACCCTTCTTCTTCAACGTGTTCTTCAGCTAAGCGAATGCCACGAGAAGTGCCCGGTAGCATTTCAATAAAACCTTTTTTCGCCAATGCCTTTAAATGTTCTTCGGCAGCATTCGCTGACTTAAAACCAAAAAATGTTGCTATTTCAGCACGTGTTGGCGGCATACCGGTTTCGCTTAGCTTTTCTTTAATGAAGCCAAATATTTGTTCTTGTCGAGCAGTAAGAGGGCGCATAATTATTTTTGAACCTGTTTATCTGTACAGTAACTGTCAGTATATACAGCCACAAAATAAACGCAACTGTAAATCCTTAAAAAGGTTGAATTTTGTGTGATCCAGTTTAGAGTTAAATTTAATTCAGTTTAAATAATGCTTATTGTTTTAAATTATTTTTCAAGCAATAGGTATAACAACAAGGCAGCCTGAAATGCAGATTTTTAATACATCAGAGAAAACAACAGATATTATCCAGGCCCTGTTAAAAGACGGCGGTGTTATCGTCAAGCATCAGGCACCTGATGAGCTTATTGATAATGTCAAAGCTGAATTTAGAGCAGCCTTTGACCGAGAAGGGCATTTATTTGAGAACGATTTTAACGGTTATAAAACACTGAGATTGAGTGGCATACTGGGGTTATCTCGATCTGCTGCCGAGCTTATTGCCCACCCATTAGTCAAAGACGTTGCTGATAACATACTAAAACGCCATTGTGAGTGTTATCGCATAGGAAGCTCTACTGCGATAGAGATTTTGCCGGGTGAAGCCGATCAGGTGCTGCATCGTGATGATGATTTTTATCCCATTCGCATTCCTGATGTTGAGTTCCAAATTGCCGCAATGTGGGCGCTGGACGATTTTACCCTAGAGAACGGTGCTACTCGCGTGGTGCCAGGGAGTCAGGATCTTCGCGAGATTGAAGATGTAAAAGCCTCTGATATTACTCAGGCGGTTATGCCAAAAGGATCGGTACTGCTTTATCTTGGTTCAACCATACATGGTGGTGGTGCCAATAACAGCCAAGCGGCTCGTTCCGGGTTAATCACTACGTATAGCCTGGGCTGGCTAAGGCAGGAAGAAAATCAATATTTAACTATTCCTCGAAAAACGGTCGACAGCTATCCTGAAAATATACGCCGTTTATTAGGTTACCAAAGCCATGGTGAAAACCTTGGTGTTTTTCCGGGCGATCCTGATGGCAATTGGTACGAGTCTTAGGTTTAACATGCAAATGTTTAAAATAATTAATCTTGTTAATAAATAAATGCTTAAAAATGTCTCTATAGAACAACTTGTACCATTAATGCTAGAATTACGATAATTCTGAAATTTTACTTTTTATTCTGAGTTTTTTACCCATGAGAGCACTGTTTTACTTTTTACTATCTTGGCCAGTACGTTTACTGGTTCGTTGTAAAATTATCCCCGATAACGTTGATGCATTAGAGCTAGGCGACAATAAAGATGTGTTTTATATCGTAAGGTATCAATCAGCGAGTGATTTAATTGCCCTACAAATGGCCTGTAAAAAACTTAATATGCCAGACCCTCTTGAAACCGTTCAGGTTAACGGTAAATCAATGAGTCGCTGTATTTGTCTAGAGAAGCCCAGCTCAGTTATTCCTTGGATAACTAGAAGTTCAACTAAAGCTATCGAACAAGGCTTAGCTTTATTGAAAGAACATGAAGCAAATACCAACAAAGATGCGAAATTGATCCCGGTAAATTTACTTTGGGGCAGAGCGCCAACAAAACAAAAAGCTAATGTTGGGCATGTGTTAGCTGATGAAGCATCGCCAAGTATGTTTCGTAAATTTTGGATGGTACTATTTTTGGGCAGAGATACCTTAGCTCGCTTCAGTGCTGCGGTATCCTTTAGAGAAATGGTAGAAACTCAAGGCAGTGACAAGGTAGCTGCTCGTAAACTTATCCGCATGGCTCGTATTCACTTTTACCGCCAAACCGTTGCGGCAATCGGTCCCCGTTTGATGGATCGCCAACAAAAATTTACTGCTTTATTTGCGACACCCGCGATAAAGCGCTTAATAAAAGATGAAGCGAAATCGAAAGGTAAGACAGAAGCTGAAATAAAAAAACAAGCACTTGGCATGATGAAAGAAATTGCCGCAGATTATCGCCAAACAGTGATCCGTCTGGGTGAACGTATTTTAGGTTGGTTATGGAATCGATTATACGATGGCATTGAAGTTAAAAATGCAGATCGTTTACGTACCTTATCGGAAGAAGGTCATGAGATTATTTATGTACCTTGTCACCGTTCGCATATGGATTATTTATTACTCACCTACGTTATTTATCATCAAGGATTAGTAACACCGAGAATTGCTGCCGGTATTAATTTGAACTTTTGGCCAGCAGGACCAATCTTCCGTAAGGCAGGCGCGTTTTTCATTCGTCGCAGCTTTAGGGGCAATCGTCTCTACTCAACTATTTTTCGTGAATACTTAGGCTTGTTATTCAGTCGTGGTTACTCGGTTAAATATTATACTGAAGGTGGTCGCAGCCGTACGGGGCGCTTATTGCAGCCTAAAACCGGTATGTTGGCAATGACAGTTCAAAGCATGCTTAAGGGCATTGATAGGCCTTTAACGCTGGTGCCTGTGTATATTGGCTATGAACATGTTATGGAAGTGGCAAGTTACCATAAAGAATTAAAAGGCAGCTCAAAACAAAAAGAATCGGTATTTGGCATTGTTAAAGCGATCCGTAAATTACGTAACTATGGTAAAGGTTACGTAACATTTGGTGAGCCAATAAACATTAATGAATTCTTGAATAAAGAAGTGCCAGAATGGCGAGATAGCATAGACCCTATTGATCCGCCTAAACCTAAATGGTTAACACCAGCTGTTAATGTAATGGCAAATCAGGTCATGACTGAGATTAACAAAGCGGTTGCGCTTAACTCGGTCACCTTAACGGCGCTTATTTTATTAACCGCCGAAAATAAAGCATTAACGCGTAAAGAATTGGAAGAGCAGTTAGACTTCTTCCTAGGATTACAGCGATCTGCGCCGTTCAGTAAAGAAATGTATATTCCTGAAGAGTCAGGGAAACAGTTGGTCGACTCTGTTATCCGTTTGAATAAAGTGGATGTTTGCGATGACAAGTTAGGACAGATTATTTCACTGTCAGAGCAAGCGTGTTTAGAGATGAGTTATTACCGTAATAATATTGTTCATGCCTACATGCTGCCATCGGTAGTATGTCGATTACTAAGAACATACGATAAGCTCACTACCGAAGAAATTGATCATAAAGTAGAACAGCTTGCCCAGTTGATAAAAGCTGAATTATATTTATGGCAAAGCCATGACAATATTATTGAGCAAACAGAAGCTATTTTAGCCACCTTGCAAACACAAGGGTTAATTAAATTAAGTAAAGCGGGTTACTGGTCGATTAATGAAGATTGTAGTTCTGCTTACATGCTTAATTTAATGTCTGCTTGTATTAGTGAAACTGTACAACGTTACACCATTGTATTGAACATTATTAAGCAAGCCGCGCCGATTAGTCGTTCATCACTTGAATCCGATGCAACCACATTAGCTCAGCGTATGTCTAAACTGCATAACATTAACGCGCCTGAATTTATTGACAGGAAAGCACAAGCGGCAGTGGTAAATGCATTACGTGAATATGGCTATATTGAATCCGATGAAACGGGGTGCTTTATCGCTACTGACCGTTTAACCGAATTAAACGAAACCTTAGAACACTTAATTGAACCTGACGTTTTACAAAGTATTTTACATTCATAAAAAAATAAAACAGGGCGAAAGCCCTGTTATTTTTTAGAGAGATTAGATGCGACTCACTCTGTTTATACTGCTGATCACAGCTTCATTCCTTATTACCGCCAAACCTCTAGTGTTACCTAACTTGCCCGAGCCGGTCACCAATAATGCTGTTGCACAAGTAACAACGTCTCAAGGTGATTATTTCATCAGTTTTATGGGCTTGGGCGTAAATAAAACATATAAAGACGTACATAATAAAGTGTGGGCGTTGAAATTAGGTGAAAAACAATGGCAAGCTAAAACGTCTGTACCTGCGAGCTTGCCTTTATCTGAGCGCTTGGCCTCAATAGCGGTTGGTGTAGGCCCGTATGCCTATGTGTTTGGTGGTTATACTGTCGCCAGTGATCATCAAGAAATATCAAGCCCTGACGTGTATCGCTATGATGTGGTAAATGATACCTATAAAGCACTCCCTGCAATGCCTGTCCCTGTCGATGACAGTGTGGCTCTGGTGTATAAACAGCGGTATATCTATTTAGTCAGTGGCTGGCATAACGCCGGCAATGTTAACTTGGTGCAGGTATACGACATTAAAACCAACAGTTGGCAACAGGCATCGCCTTTTCTAGGCAAGCCGGTGTTTGGCCAAGCAGGGGCAATTGTTGATAATAACTTATTAGTTTGCGATGGCGTTATTGTGCAGCCACAGTTACTAAAACGCCGAACGTATCAAGGAATTGCGCAATGTTTAAAAGGTATTATTGACGAGGGTAATCCCCTGAAAATAGACTGGCAATTGGTCGATCATCCAATGGGGCAAGGCAGATATAGAATGGCATCTGCAGTTGTTAATAAGCAAATGGTGTTTATTGGCGGCTCAACCAACCCTTATAATTTTAATGGTATGGGGTATAACGGTGTTGCGGCTCCCGCTACAGCTGAAATTTGGCTATTCAATCCCAACACTAATAGCTGGCAGGTAAAACTTGGTAGTCATGCTAAATCGATGGATCATAGGGGCCTATTAAATTACAAAAATAAGCTCATTATTGTTGGCGGAATGGATGATCACCAACAGGTTACTAATGCTGTTATAAATATTTCTATAGACAATACAAAATCCAACTAATCAATTACAAAAAGACACCTAAGTTAACGCTTTGTTGATCTAGATCATAACGCTTATCTCTATGCTTTTTATACTTAATCCATAAGTTTGAACAAGCTCAAAGCAGGAGATTCACATGAACAATTTATCATTTTTATTATCAGACCCAATCGTATTATTTTCTGCAGGTGGCTTAGTAACTGTTCTGGCTATTTGCACATTTTATGTGTTCTTCTTTTTAAAGAAAATTAACAACAACGAATAGGAATTTATCGATAATCAGCTTATGTTTGCTGGTTTTTAAAACGCTCTTCACACCCTTTTGCAATGCTAAACTTTTCTCTGTGTAGTTAATAGCATTGCTTTTTTTTGCCTGTTTTTTACGGAATCCCTAAAATTTTTCCTCTTTTACCAAGCCCATTAAACTTGCATTTGTTACTAACAAGGTTAAGCTGTTGATATATATAGTTGAATAATCCAATCAATAAAAAAAATATTGCCATTATTACGGCAGGGAATTTCCATGGGTAAAGTCAAAATTTTTCTAGTGTTCACTCTCGCATCGCTATTTTGTGGAGTGGCTCATGCTGCTTTAGTTAGTCAAACGATAAAAAGTGAAAAGTCGTTTAGTCTAAAAGACATGAAGATGGAAGCCATAAGCGGTGAGTTTACTTTTCTTATTGACCCTAACAATCCAAGTAATCAACAGATTATTGATATAGAGAAAGCCCCTACTAATAGCAAAGGATTGGTTGAGGCAAAGGCAAACTTTTTTATTATTCAAAATAAAGACCCAAAACAACGTAAAGGAGCCTTAGTTGAAGTCAGTAATCGAGGTTCCAAAGCATCACTTCGATACTTTAATCATGCTGCAAGATCAGACTCTCCAAATAAAGCATCGGCATTAGGCGATGGCCTTATTCAAGAGCTGGGTTTATCGTTGGTTTGGGTAGGTTGGCAAGGCGACTTAACCATTAATGCTACCAATATGCATGCCTCACTTCCAAAAGTTATTGGCGTTGAAGGTTGGGTGCGTAGCGATTGGACTGTGGATTCGGCAAAATCATTATTACCGCTTGCCCATAGAGAAGGTATTAACACAATTTATCCTGTTGATTTTAGTAAGCAGCAAGATGCCTGGCTTACCAAGCGAATGGGCCGAGATAATTTACGTTCAGTCGTGCCACGTTCTATGTGGCAATTCAGCTCTGATGGTAAAAAAATCGCAGGCGACTTTTCCCCTGGCATTTATGAGTTAGTTTACCCAAGCCGGGATCCTTTAGTCGCTGGTGTTGGTTTAGCCATTCTACGTGATACAGCGGCCTATTTAAAACAGGGTGATAATGCCTTTTCAGTGCCAAAAACCATCGCGTTTGGAGTGTCACAAACCGGGCGCTTTTTACGACACTTTTTGCACCAAGGTTTTAACGAAACAGAAATGGGCACAATAGCATTTGATGGCATGTTAATTCATACTGCAGGTGCTGGTAGAGGAAGTTTCAATCACAGGTTTGCTCAGCCTTCGCGCGATGCGCATCGTATGTCGGCATTTTTATACCCTACTGATGTTTTCCCATTTACCAGTGCTCGTGTGCGTTCAAATATTACTAATAAAAAACTTGGTTTATTAAAACGCCATCATGAAGATTTTTATCCTAAAATTTTTTACACCAATACAGGCTATGAATATTGGGGGCGAGCTGCGGGTTTAATTCATACGCACAATGTCTTCGATATAGCACCATTAAAAAATGAGCGTATTTATCACTTTGCTTCTGCTCAGCATTTTGTTGAAAATAAAAATAACCTTGTATTACTCGATGAAAAGACAGGTATGTACCGTGGTAATCCATTAGATTTCAAACTACATTTACGCGCTCTATTATCACATTTAACTAATTGGGTTGTTAATGATGATCAACCACCGAAGAGTGCTTACCCACGCTTTGCCGATCAAACATTAACCACCTTCTCTCATTTTCAATTACCTGAATGGATAAATTTAGAAAAACCATTTAAACCTCATACTGCTTACGAGATTGATTATGGGGAAACTTGGCCGCAAGGGGTGATTACTAATCAACCGCCGGTAGTCTTGGCCGAAATTTTGCCGCCAGTTCCTAAACTCGATAACAATGGCCATGAATTAGGTGGAATTAATCACCCACTTATTAAAGCACCTATTGCTACGTTTTTGCCTTGGGTACTTCGATACAATAAATTTTCAAGTAATGAAATTGAAGATTTTCGAGGAAGCGTTAAAAAGTGGACTAAAAAGCGCATATTTTCACGTTATGCTGATAAGAAAGCCTATTTAAATCATTTAAATAAAATGACCCTTAAAAGCTTGGCTGATGGCTGGATCCTAGCCCGCGACGTTGCAAGGGTTAAGCAGCAAGGTAATTGGCTGTGGGAATGGAGCATGGATCAACCCGATCCAATTTACGCCTCAGAAGACACAAATTTACTAGAAGAATAATGCCCAGATATTTTGGTCGTTCTCTATGAATAATATTTTTGAGCAAATACCCAAAGATTTAAGTTCGGAAGTTTTTGAAACAATCGCAAAGAGCGATACCATTAAAATAGAACGAATAATATCTAAAGGGCATTGTTCACCTCAGCAAGGTTGGTATATTCAACAAAATCATGAATGGGTAATTGTGTTACAAGGTGAAGCCATAATAACCTTTGCAGATAACAGTAAGGTAACGCTCAGTGCCGGCGATTACCTAAATATCAAACCTTTACAAAAGCATAAAGTGAGTTGGACAGACCCAGCTATAGAAACAATTTGGTTGGCTATTCATTATGATTAGTACACCAAAGCGTTAACTGTTTAACGCTCATAAAATAGCTCGACTAGCTCTTCACGGTTCATTGTCTTTAGATAGATTTTTCCAAATTTACTCTTTCAAAAGCATAATCCAAGTATTAGCGTAGTCAGGCAGATGTTTGTTTGCTTGGTGATAATCACTCCAACCGTAATAGCTATCGACCAAAAAATCTAATTGAAAACGGTTATCATCAAACGCACCACCGGTATCTGCTAAAATGCCCATTTGGCTGACGGACTGGCCATTTAACGAGTAATTAATCATGATCAGCTTACCCAAGCCTAAATCCTGCATATTACCGGCAAAAGTGACTTGTGGTTTTACCGCTATTTTACTCTCTAGGGTTTTCCCGTAGCCCATAACCGAAGGTACTTCGGCAAAATACCAGTAACGAGCTTGTTCAGTTTTACCAATGCTATAGTCATAACTAATGCCATTATTGCGGTGTACGTTAAAGTATCTGGTTTTCCCTTCTACTTCTAATACACCCGTTCCTTGTAATAGTACGTCATGCAATCCATCTTCACTGATCCAAACTAACGGCTTTGCCAAGTTGAGTTCACTAATCTTGCCTTCAATTACTTCTTGGCGAGTATATTTAAACCGGGTCAAAGTACGCTTTTGCAGCTCTGCTTGTTCTGCGGTTAGCCCTTGTTCATCAAAGGGTAATGCAAATAGAGCCTGGTTAAATTCAGCTGTTTTAACGGGGCTCGCTTTTAATAACTTAGTGTAGTATTTAGTAATAAATAACTGATTATCAGGAATGCCGGTTAACAGGCGGTTTTTAGCTGCGTTGGTACTCTTTTTACTTATATTAAGGGCAGTCGCGGTGTCAGGGTACCAACGATAAAAATCAAAATTTTGTTTTAAAAATTCAGCATCTTGTAAGCGGCTTTTTTGTTTCGTTCTAACATCGCTAACGTAGGTTTTACAAATAAAATCCAAAGTGTTCTGTACTCGCTCGAGAGTAACATCTTCAGGTAGTACCTCGCCTTGATGTACTGCAACCGGATCAGTGTCGTTTCCTGAACTGTGGCTATTAATATAAGCATTGGAGTTTTTTGCAACAGTGCATAAATCGCTGGTTTTAAACAGCTGCATACTGCCTATACTTGGATTTGGCTCTAAAACAAAACGGGCATTGCCGGCAAAAGCATTAACGCTGATGCTGGCTAAAAGTAGGGGGATGATAAATTTCATGATGCTCTTAAATTTATGCTCTTACAGTGTTCATATAAAATATGATCTAGTTATCAATTAAACTGCAGAGCAAGTTATTGCTGAGCAATAAGCTCTTGATATACGCGGTTAGCTTGTTGATGTTCACCCATTAACTCTAACAACTTTGCATAGCCTTGTAAGTCATCGCTGCTTTGCTCAATTTTTAGTAATGAGGTAAATGCTTTATGAGCCTTATCATATTCTTTATTGGCAACACAAAGGTGCGCGAGTGCGCTTAACCACAAAGTGTTCTCTGGTTGCTTTTGTAAAAGCTTTTGCACCGCAAAAATAATATGTTCACAATTCTGCATTGGTAATTGTTTCACTGCATTAATGAAGCTGACAGAGGCTCCTTTTTTTATCAACGGCAACACTAAGTCTTCTAAATTAGTAACTAAGCCATTGGCAATTAAACAATCAGCATAAGCCAAAACGATTCCTTCGCTTTGACGTTCTTTTCTTGATAGTGCTTTATAATATTTAGCCACAGCTTCTACGCTGCTGGTGTGTATAAGCTCGGCAAAATATCCACCAAACGCACGAACTTCCCAGTCAGTAATTTTTTCTTTGTCTAAGTTTTTATCTTTGCGCGCGGTTTTCAATAACTCAATTGCTTTTTCAAACTTACTTTCATGAATGTTTATTTCAATGTCTAAGCCTAATAAGCGACCATCATGACCGATCAGTTTATGGTTTTCATCTAACAGGGCTCGCGCTTTAGAAAATTGTTTATCGTCTAAATTTAAACGACCAGCAACCAGTAACGTTTCAAAACTAAAGTTTTCTTGAGCTTGTGGATGCTGAGCAATAAACTTTAAGTAATTTGCTGTTTTTGCCGACTCGCCGAGCTTGTTAGCCGACGATGCTGCAATCAACCAGGCGCTGTTAGTCATATCTGATTGTTCAGCACATTTAGCCATTAACTCTTCAGCCTGTTTATAGTCACCCAATAAATAAGCACCAATACCTTTTTGAAAATCTCGCTTAGCTTTGGCCCGGCTACTGAATGCTAACTTGCGCCAAGCACTGGAACTAAACTTGAAACCAATACGAGTCCCCCAAAATAAAAAGGCGAAAACAAAGCTGGCTAAAATCATTAATAAAATGGCACTTACTACGGTAAGTTCATAAGTTAAATCGCCCATTGCGATTAAAATGTAGCCCTTTTCATCAATCAAAAACGGTGCAATGGCGATAAGTGCCAGTAATAAAACTAATTTAATTATTGAACGGATCATGCTTTACCTTCCTCTTGCGTTGGAGAAGATAACTTTTGCTCTGGTTCAACGATAGGCTCTGGCTCTACGTTAAGCTCTGTATTAGATGGCTCTATGTTCACCGGCGTTTGAGGAGCTTGTTCTATTGTTTTTTTCGGAGCAGGCTTAACGCCACCAAGCCTTTTAACTGGTTTGTTATCCAGCATTGCTCTAAGCGCTTGCTGAGAGGCTAATGTTTGTGGGTATTCAACAGTTACCGGCATTGCTTTAATTTCAGCTAGACGAGCATTAAATTGCTGAGTTTTAACTTCGGTCATATCAAAATGATGGCTAAGCCAGCGCTGAATATCGGTTACTGTTGCAAGGAATAAGTCTTTTTTACCTTGGCTTACCGCCCACTGCGCTTGTTGAAATTTTAGTTCCAGGTTGTGATATAAATTTTGTTCAAATTGAGGTTCCATTAACGGCTCAACATTACCTGAACGACGACGAACGGTGATAAATTCGTCTTTAAATTTAGCCCAGCTTTTCGCTAAATTATCTTGCCAGTCACTTACATCTTCCGTCAAAGCGGTACTTTCTGTGAGCTCAGCTTCGTCAGGTAACTGAACTGTGGCTAGAGATAGACCATCTACCTGTTTACTAAGGCCCATTAGGGTTAAAATGATATCGTCACGTTGTAGTTTTGGCAGTACTTTAAGCTTTTCAATGTCTTCATGTAACAACTCTCGAACCTTCATCATACGAGGGTCTTTTAAATCTTTTATTCGAGCGTCAGCATCATTCATTAACATGATCGCTGTGCTGGTATCTTTTTCTAACCACAATACACGCCCAGCCATACGAGTTAAGTATTCGGCCTCGGTAATTTGCCAATTGTTTGGCTGGCTATCGATTAATTGTTCAATTTCTTGTTCTAATGCTGAAATACGGCTGCCACTGCGTTGCTCTACTTCATTGATTAATTTGCTAATTTGTTGTTGAGATTGCTTTTGCAATGCGCTGATTTGTTGCTGTAAATGTTGATCAAGTTCGACAACACTTGCTTTAGTATTTCCTACTAATCGTTGTTCCAACTCGATTGTTTGTTGTTGCTGCCACCAATAATGAGCACCAACACCGCCGGCAGCACCAAAGGCTACTAATAATGCTAAGACTGCCGTTTTAGAAAGTTTTTTCTGAATTGGAGAGGTTTGGATTTTTGCTTTAGGCGTTGGTTTCACTGCTTGTTTAGCTGGCGTTGGCGCTGCTTTACTCTTACTTGAGTCTTGGCTTTGCTGTTTTGCTTTTGCGGCAATTTTAGCAGCATCACTGGCACTTATTTTTGCTGAAGACTGCTCAGCTTTTTTAGGACTAGTTTGCGCTTTGTTGTTTTCTTTCTCGGTCATAATAAACTTCCATTGGCCGCTTGCCGTATTTTAAATAAGTGCTGTCATTGCTTTATAAATATGTTGGTGACTTGCACCTTGTGCATTAATTACCTTGATTAAACCATGAGCGTTAGCTTGCTCGGCAATTCGTGCGCTAGCAACTATCCAATGACAACTTTTAGCCCAGTTCATATCGGTGATTAAAGACAAGGTTTTTTCTAATAATTCACTTGATGTAATAACAATACAATTAATTTCATCTTTACGCCATTTATCAATGGTTTGCTTAGCTGTTAAAGTTATCCATTGGCGTTTGTATACTTCATTATAGGCAACTTTTGCCTGTTTAAGTTCAAGCTGTTGCTTTAACAATTCTCTACCGCCATTACCGCGGATAATTAGAACTTGCTTATTAGCAATGTTTTGTAACTCACTTAATGCCAATAATCCTTCACTAGTTTCTAGTTCTGGAACGATGACATTTTTAATATCATGAGCAATTAATATGTTAGCGCTGGCCTGCCCAACGGCAATAAATGTGGTGTTTTTTAATTGTTCAGAAAAGTCTGTAACTTGTAGGGCAAAATTAGCCGCAGCAGGACTAATGAATATAATGAACTCTGGATTTAAATTGCTAAGTTGTTGCTTTAATGAAGGTTGTTGTTCGCCTGACTGATAGGCGAACAAAGGTGTGATCTCAATGTTGCTGACAATAGGTGCAATGACCTTTGCCAGCTGTTGAGACTTATTTAGAGGACGAGTTAATAAAACGTTGAGTTTATTGTTGCTCATATACCTGCTTTAAAATAACATCTGCGCCATCTTTTAATAGTGCTTCTGCTAGCTGCGTCCCAAGAGCATCACCCTCGGTTAACGCGCCGCGAATTTCATTGTGTAAAATTTTGCTGCCATCTGTTGCGCCAACTAAACCGCGTAAATAGATTTGTTCATTTTCAATAATGGCGTAGCTGCCAATAGGTACCTGACAACCACCTTCTAAAGATCGATTCATTGAACGTTCGGCAAGCACTCGAATACGTGTTTCATTATGCTCAAGTGGTGCAAGTAATGCTTTAACACGCTCGTCATCTACGCGGCACTCGATACCTACAGCGCCTTGGCCGTTTGCCGGTAACATTACTTCTGGCTCAATAAATTCTTGAATACGCTCTGGCATTTCTAAACGAATTAAGCCAGCTGCTGCTAAAATAATAGCGTCGTATTGCCCATCGTCCAATTTTGCTAAACGAGTATTTACATTACCGCGTAAATCGCGAATATCTAGGTCTGGGCGTAATGCTTTAATTTGACACTGACGACGTAAACTTGATGTACCTACAATAGCACCTTGTGGTAAGTCGGCTAGGCTGTTAATTGTATTTGATACAAATGCATCACGTGGGTCTTCACGTTCACAAACAATTTCTAAACCTAGCCCTTCAGGGAATTCTACTGGCACATCTTTCATTGAATGCACCGCGATATCAGCACGATTTTCAAGCATGGCAACTTCCAGCTCTTTAACGAATAGACCTTTTCCGCCAACTTTTGATAATGGCGAATCGAGAATAATATCGCCTTTGGTTACCATAGGTACTAATTCAACAGTAAGGTCAGAATGGAAGTGTTCTAAACGTGCTTTTACAAATTCAGCCTGCCAAAGGGCCAGAGCGCTTTTTCGAGTCGCTATTTTCAGCGTTTGTTGCGTCATGTTGATATCCGTTAATATATTGTATTTGTTAGTTATTCTGCAGTTAATTTAACTTCAGTTTGTGCTTGAACACTTACTGCTTGAGATAAAAACTGCCAGAATTCATCACCACCGCGTTTATCAATCCATTGTTCATTTTGATAAGCAAAGTGATGGCCATTAAATTTGGTCGCTACCCATATTTCATGTAGAGGAGCTTGTTTATTGATAATAATTTTTGTGCCATTCACAAAGGCTAAAGTTAATAAACCACTTACACTTTCATAGTCTATGTCTACACCACAATCTTCTATTGCTTCTTCAACGGCTAAAAGTAAGTCATCTGCAATGAGATTATATTGGCTATCGTTCATTATTTACCCTTGTTTATTATCATTTTGTTCAGAATAATTGATTATACCTAATTAATCTGAGCAACAACTTGGTATTTATTGTATCGCATGCGATTATATACGTGTATAAATCTATTAATCAATCGATGCGATCAATAAAATGCTTAATAAAAAACTACTTGTTGTTGTATTATCATTATTACTATGTATGGTTTCCTCTTGCGGCCTAAAAGGCCCTTTGTATGAGACCGATCCAAATGAAAAAGAAAAGGCTGAAAAGTCTAGCGAAACAGTTAGCTCAGTCAATAAGAGCAACCAGTAAATAGCGACAACCATTTTTAACTCTTTATTATCCAATAATAAATTCAGGACTGATACCCGTGGACTTTTTTAACCGTCAAAATAATTCATTGTATGCTGAAGATTGTTCAGTAACAGAATTGGCCAAAACTTATGGCACACCGCTTTATGTTTATTCTCGTGCAACCATTGAACGTCATTGGCACGCATTTGATCAAGCTGCCAAAGATATGAAACATTTGATTTGTTATGCTGTGAAAGCCAGTTCAAATATCGCTATTTTAAATGTACTCGCACGATTAGGCTCAGGTTTTGACATTGTTTCAAAAGGTGAATTAGCTCGAGTGATTCAAGCCGGTGGTGATCCAGCCAAAGTTGTATTTTCTGGTGTGGGAAAAAAGGCTGAAGAAATTGCTTATGCGTTAGAAAAAGGCATTCATTGCTTCAACGTTGAGTCAGAAGCTGAATTGGCTCGTATAAATGAAGTGGCGGCGAGTATGAACATGCCAGCGTCAATCTCTATGCGTGTTAACCCAGACGTAGATGCGGGCACTCACCCTTATATTTCGACTGGTTTGAAAGATAACAAGTTTGGCATTCCAATTGATCATGCGGTTGAAATTTACCAAAAAGCTGCGGCAATGTCGCATCTTGTTGTTAAAGGTGTTGATTGTCATATCGGTTCACAACTTACTGAGGTTCAGCCATTTTTAGATGCATTGGATCGAGTATTAGTATTGGTTGATAAACTTGCTGACGCAGGCATTAAATTAAGTCATATTGATGTTGGTGGTGGTTTAGGTGTGCCTTATCAGGGTGAACAGCCGCCGCACCCAAGCGAATATGCAAAAGCGATAGCTGATAAAATGCAAGGTTACGACTTAGAACTCATTTATGAGCCAGGGCGAGCTATTATGGCTAACGCGGGTATTTTAGTTACAGAAGTAGAGTTTCTAAAAACTAACCAAGATAAACATTTTGCAATTGTTGATGGTGCGATGAACGATTTAATTCGTCCTGCGCTTTATCAAGCTTGGCAAGAAATCGTCCCGGTTGAACTTAATGCTAATGCGCCTACTCAAAATTATGATGTAGTAGGTCCGGTGTGTGAAACAGGCGATTTCTTAGGAAAAAATAGAGATTTAGCGATTGCCGCAGGTGATTTGCTTGCAGTTCGTAGTGCTGGTGCTTATGGTTTTACCATGAGTTCAAACTACAACTCTCGCCCAAGAGCCGCAGAAGTTATGGTTGATGGTGAGCAATCTCATTTAATCCGTCAACGAGAATCCCTAGAGTCTTTATGGCAAGGTGAAGCGGTTTTACCGTAACCTTATAAGTAGTTAAAGCTGAGTTGGTATAACAATGTTAATGAATTTTTCCAAAATGCATGGTCTGGGTAACGACTTCCTAATGTTGGATAACGTTACACAAAACATTTACTTGTCGAATGAGCAAATTCGCAAGTTGGCCGATCGCAATTTTGGTGTCGGTTTTGATCAATTACTTGTAGTTGAGCCTCCATATGACCCAGAGCTAGACTTTCACTATCGCATTTATAATGCCGATGGCAGTGAGGTAAGCCAATGTGGTAATGGCGCTCGTTGTTTTGCTCGTTTTGTTAAAATGAAAGGCTTAACGAATAAAAACAAAATTAAAGTTACCACTACCTCTGGCAAAATGACTCTTCACATAGAACGTGATGGGCAAGTAACCGTTACTATGCCAGTGCCTGACTTTGAGCCCAAAAAAATCCCATTTACAGCACAAAAAGTAGAAGGCACTTATATATTACGTGCAGAAGAAGAAACGGTGCTTTGTGGTGCTGTGTCTATGGGCAACCCGCATTGTGTCTTAACGGTAGATTCAGTTGCTGATGCGCCAGTAGAATCTTTAGGTAAAGCACTTGCTGAACATGAACGATTTTCTGAGGGCGCCAATGTTAGCTTTATGGAAGTTGTGTCTCCTAAGTATGTAAAACTTAGGGTTTATGAACGCGGCGCAGCTGAAACATTAGCGTGCGGCAGTGGTGCATGCGGTGCCGTTGCTGTTGGTATTACCCAAAACAAACTAGCAAATAACGTAACGGTAGAATTACCGGGCGGAAAACTTAAAATATATTGGAAAGGCCCTGGGCATCCTGTAAAAATGACCGGCCCAGCCGAACACGTATTCGATGGACAACTTTATCTATGAGTGACAACAAAGTAGCAAATAATAATAACATGCAGGATCCGATGACAGCTGCCAGTGAAATGGATGTGCTAAATGACGAGCTTGTGACTACTTACTTACAAGACAACCCGGATTTCTTCGGTAGAAATCCACAGCTACTTGCTTCATTGCGATTTAATGACAGCAAACGTGGTGTGGTGTCTTTAGTTGAAAGGCAGCAACAAATACAGCGTCAAAAAATTCATTTACTTGAAGAAGAAATTACCCAGTTATTAACTGTCGCTAATTACAACGAGCAATTATTCACTGTTTATAATGATCTGTATCTAAGCCTGATTGAAAGTTCAGATTTATCGCATTTTCTAGATTGTTTAACACAAACCACTACGCAACTTTTAAACCTTGCATCTTTTAAGCTTTATTTAACCAATAAAGATTTTGAAATCGGCCATGACTCGATTGTTAAAAGTGATTGCAGCTCTGTTATCAATAAGCGCTTTACCAACCAAGACTATTACTTTGGTCGCTTGCAACAAGAAGAGAAAGAACTCATTTTTAGCGAGCAAGAGGTGGGCTCAGTTGTTTTAGTACAATTAACCGAGGGAGAGCAGTGCCTAGGTTTTATTGCCATTAGCTCAAATGACGCAGAACACTTCAATCCATCTATGGATACATTATTATTAAACCAATTTCGCACACTTGTTGCTAAACTATTAGTACAACAGTTACGCAAAATAGGACTTTAATGTGCGTTTTTATCGAAGGTTGTCATCGTTTAAAGCTATAAGCTTTGATTTAGATGACACCTTATATGATAACCATCCGGTTATTTCTAAAGCCGAAGAAGAACTACAACAACACCTTAGAAATGTTGCACCAGTATGCGCAACATTAAGCCCAGACTTTTGGTGGCAACATCGAAATGTTTGTTTAACCAATCAGCCGGAACTTTGCCACGACGTAACAGCCTTGCGTCTTGCCTGTATGCAATCAGGCTTTGAGGAATTAGGTTTTTCAAGCCATGAGGCCAAGCAAAAATCAACACAAGCATTTGAATACTTTTTGGCACACCGTAACAACTTACAAGTTCCAGAGTCGGTTAAAAATTTGCTTGCAAAACTACAAGATAAATTCCCTTTAGTTGCTATTTCAAATGGTAACGTCAGCATTGAAGATATTGGTATAAGTCATTATTTCAGTGATACCTTTTTTGCCGGCAATGGCAATCTACAAAAACCTGAAAGCGACATGTTTGTGCAAGCTTGCAATAAGCTTAATATTGAAACTAAAGAGCTTTTACATATTGGTGACTGCACCCACGCCGATATTTATGGTGCCCTGCAAGCTGGCTGCCAAACTATTTGGATAAACAACAATGAATTTGGCATTAAAAAGAAACCATTAAAGGTGTTGCCTAATGCAGAATTTGATCACGTTGAACAGCTAAGTATTTTTCTTTAATAATTTCTGCCATTTAGCGCTAATATCAGCTCCTTTGTCGCAATCATGTTGTATTTGCTTATTAACAACATTCTAATAAACTTAGTAGACTTCGTATTATTAACTATCACGAGAATCCAATGAAAAACATAACAATAATAGCGTCAATGCTTTATTTTATTTCCAGTCTTGCTTTGGCAAATGACACAGACAATAGCCGTAATCTGGAAATAGACCATAAAGTGGTCACAAAACATGAAACAGAAGTAAACGGTGAAGATTTTTCTTACACTGCAACCGCTGGTACTCAACCGGTATGGAATGAAAACGGCGAAGCAATAGCTGCGTTACATTACACCTATTACCAGCGTGACGATGTAAAAAATAGAGCATCTCGACCATTACTTATTTCATTTAATGGTGGTCCTGGTTCTGCTTCTGTATGGATGCATGTTGCGTACACTGGACCACGTGTTTTAAACGTTGATTCTGAAGGTTACCCACTGCAACCTTATGGCGTTAAAACTAATCCATATTCTGTTTTAGATACTGCCGATATCGTATTTGTTAACCCTGTAAATACTGGCTATTCTCGTATTTTGAAAAATAAAGAAGGTAAACTGCCTTCAAAAGAAGAGCAAAAGAAACTGTTCTTTGGTGTAAATGCTGATGTGAAATACTTAGCAGAATGGCTAAACACGTTTGTTACTCGTAACAATCGCTGGCGCTCACCTAAATATTTAATCGGTGAAAGCTACGGTACTACACGAGTTTCAGGTTTAGCGCTTGAATTGCAAAGCCGCCAATGGATGTATTTAAACGGCGTAGTGTTAGTATCTCCTACAGATATTGGTATTGAGCGTAATGGACCGGTAAAAGCAGCGAACCGTTTGCCTTATTTTGCCGCAGCAGCTTGGTATCACAAAGCGCTAGGATCTGATTTACAAAGTAAAGATTTAGCAGAAGTATTACCAGAAGTAGAAACATTTACTATCAATGAGTATTTACCGGCGTTAGCAATGGGTGGTTTTATTGCTCCTGAGCACAAACAAAAAATCGCTGAGCAGGTGGCTAAGTATTCAGGTTTAAGTGTTGATGAAGTGTTGAAATCTAATTTAGATATTTCAGCTCGCTATTTTTGGAAAGAATTATTACGTGAGCGTGGTCAAACAATTGGTCGCTTGGACTCTCGTTATTTAGGTATTGATAAACAAGATGTAGGTGACAGTCCAGATTATAGTGCTGAACTTACCTCTTGGTTGCATTCATTTACCCCAGCGATTAATTATTACATGAGTGAAGAGTTAAATTACAAAACCGACATTAAGTACAACATGTTTGGTAATGTTCACCCATGGGATAGAACGAATAATAATACCGGTGAAAATTTACGTTTAGCTATGGCGCAAAACCCATACTTAAACGTTATGGTACAGGCCGGTTATTTTGATGGCGCAACTAACTATTTTGATGCCAAGTATACTATGTGGCAATTGGACCCAAGCAGTAAAATGAAACAGCGTTTAAGCTTTCAAGGTTACCGAAGTGGTCACATGATGTATTTACGTGCTGAAGACTTAATGAAATCAAACAACGATTTACGTGATTTTATCAAGGCAAGCATGCCGGCTAAAGACCAAGCGGCAAAATATTAGAAAAACAGAAAATACAAAGGGGTCAGTGATATTTACCAGTTTAACGGTTAAATATCACTGACCCCTTTCTTTCATCTTTCTGTGCCGCTGACTATGAATAATGATCTTCTTCCGGCTCGCTCATTACTTCCAGTAAATTAATCGCGACATTAACAAAATCACTATCGGTTACTAAACCTTTTAGCATGTTATCTTCTACGACAGGTAGGCAGCCAATCTTATGCTTTTGCAAATATAAAGCGGCTTGATGCACTGATGCTTGCGGCGGAATGGTGACTAGGTTGTTATGATAAAAATCGGCAATTTTGATGTTTTGTTCACGCTCAAGTCGTAAATCTTTTTTTATGCCATATAAGCTGGATTCTTCTGCAGCTAATACATCTCTTTGACTGATTAAGCCAATAAGTTCGTTTTTGTCGTTAACAATTGGAATGTGGCGAATTCGCTTTTCCATCATCATTAAGCGAGCATCAGATAAACTGTGTTGTGGCGTTAACGTTAACACTTCTGTTGTCATTATTTTAGTAATACTAGTCATTGTAATTTTCGCTTTTAATGTCTTTCGCTTACTTTTAAGTATGCGTTAATTTTAGAAAAATACCCGATATTTGTTGTCGATAAAGTTGCGGTAAATCAAAAATACTGTAGATATCTTATTGCGTTATAAATGTCGTTAAAATTAACCGGGTCAGATGTTCAATAATAGAATTTAAATATTTATAGGCGTTAATATTTAATATTAATTCACTGTTGTTACATACAGTGATAGACTTGGCGTATAAATCTCAATTTTTCTCTAGTTACGTGAATAAAAACAATTATGGATGTTTCTGAATTACTCGATTCTTTAAATGATAAACAGCGTGATGCTGTTGCCGCTCCTTCTAAAAATATGTTGGTTTTGGCTGGCGCTGGCTCAGGTAAAACACGAGTGTTGGTACATCGCATTGCCTGGCTTGTACAAGTAGAGCAAATATCTCCGCACAGTATATTGTCGGTAACTTTCACCAATAAAGCGGCAGCAGAAATGCGTGGCCGGGTTGAACAATCTATAGGCGGTAATATACACGGCATGTGGGTTGGCACCTTCCATGGCTTAGCTCACCGCTTGTTGCGTATGCATTTTCAAGAAGCAAAATTGCCACAGACATTCCAAGTACTCGATTCTGATGATCAATTACGAATGATTAAACGTGTCGTTCGTTCACTGCAACTTGATGAGAAAAAATGGCCTGCCAAGCAAGCAATGTACTATATCAATGGTAAAAAAGATGAAGGCCTAAGACCGCAGCACATAGATTGTCAGTTTGACCCGACCGAACAAACGTTCGTTAAAATTTATCAAACTTATCAAGATACTTGTGATCGAGCAGGCTTGGTCGATTTTGCCGAGTTATTATTGCGGGCGCATGAGCTTTGGTTAAATAATCCTATTTTATTAGAGCATTATCAGCAACGTTTTACCCGTATCTTAGTGGACGAGTTTCAAGATACCAATGCTATCCAATACGCTTGGCTAAATATGCTTGGTAAAAAGCATGGCAATGTGATGATTGTTGGTGATGATGATCAGTCTATTTATGGTTGGCGTGGCGCAAAAATTGAAAACATTCAACGTTTTGTAAAAGACTTCGATGCCGAAACAATTCGTTTAGAACAAAACTACCGTTCTACAGCGAATATCCTTAATGCTGCCAATGCTTTGATTACCAATAATAATAATCGCTTAGGCAAGGATTTATGGACAGAAGATGATGCTGGCGAAACTATTTCATTGTATACCGCATTTAATGAAATTGACGAAGCAAGGTTCATTTCAGGACGTATAAAACAGTGGCTTGAAGACGGCAATTCGTTAGATGATGTTGCGTTATTATATCGCTCAAATGCGCAATCACGTTTGCTGGAAGAAGCATTATTGCAAGCTCGCTTACCATATCGTATTTATGGTGGGTTGCGCTTCTTCGAACGTCAGGAAATTAAAGATGCATTAGCGTATTTACGCCTGATTAATAACCGCAATGACGATGCGTCATTTGAACGAATTATTAATACGCCAACACGTGGCATAGGTAATAAAGCGTTAACCCTCATTAGAGATTGTGCTCGTAGCCAAGGTTCTACATTGTGGGATGCGTGTTTGCATATGATTGAAGAAAATGAATTAGCCGGACGTAGCGCTAAATCAATAAAGGCATTTGTCGATTTAATTGTACAACTTGAAGATGATTCAACTAATTTAAACCTTGATCAACAAGCCAACCACGTCATTCAGCACAGTGGTTTAAAAGCCATGTACCAAGCTGAAAAGGGTGAACGCGCAGCAGCAAGAATTGAAAACTTAAATGAATTAGTCACCGCATGTTCTACCTATGAAGTAGACCCGGAAGTTGAAGAAGAACTAACGCCGTTAACGGCATTTTTAACTCATGCTTCACTTGAAGCAGGCGAATCGCAAGCTGACGAGTACGAGTCTGCGGTACAGCTTATGACGTTGCACTCTGCAAAAGGTCTAGAATTTCCATTAGTGTTTATTGTCGGGATGGAAGAGGGCATGTTCCCTTCTCAGCAATCTGCTGAAGATATTGTTCGTTTAGAAGAAGAGCGTCGCCTTTGTTACGTTGGCATGACCAGAGCAATGAAAAAACTGTATTTAACCCATGCTGAATCGCGCAGGTTATATGGCCAAGAAAAGTATCATCGTCAAAGTCGTTTCTTAAAAGAAATCCCAGACAAGTTCATTGACGAAATACGAATGAAAAACCAAGTCGCTAAGCCTAAAACGACTGGTCGTTTTAGTAATACCATTACCATGGAAACCTTTGAGAATACTGGCTTTAAATTAGGTCAGCGAGTAATGCATCAAAAGTTTGGTGAAGGTGTGGTACTTAACTTTGAGGGCACTGGCGCACAATCCCGTGTGCAGGTTAACTTTAGCGAACATGGTAGTAAATGGCTGGTGGTTGCTTATGCAAGACTTGAGGCCGTATAGATCAATAACAATGCTGTAAATCTTTAAATGCATTTAGAAAATGTAATGATTCAGAAAACATTTGATCTTTTGAGTATCAGTCATATATCATCGCTCTTTAACCCTCTTTAAGTCGTATTCGCTTAATCGCAATAAGGTAAAATCAGCAACTTATGATTCATAATCAATATATGATTGGGCCTTGCCTGCTTGATTGTCAAACCATGAGTTTGTCATATCAAGAAGAGACAATTAAGCTGTCAGTAAAAGTGTTTGAACTACTTAAATTGTTTCTCATAAGTAGTGAAAATATCGTCAGCAGACAAGCTGCTATCGAATCTATTTGGCTCGGGAATGAAGGGGTTGGTAAACGTGGTTATACCAATGCCGTTTGGACCTTAAGAAAGACATTTAAAGAACTTGGCTTGGAAGAGGATGATTTATTCATTACCTTGCCGAAAGTAGGTTACCAACTTAGCTTAAATGTTGAAGCCATCAAGTTAAATGAAAGCGTAGACGAAAACGCAGATACTGCTCTAAAAGCTCAATTGAAAAGCAATAGCGCAATGAGTAAATTTAGGCTTGTAAGTGCTTTTGCATTAATTGTTGTACTCATTGCTGTTTTCTTTATGTTGAAAAATATGAATGATCACCAGCACGCTGATTCAAACAACACAGAAATAAGTAAACCTGTTGTCCTCACCCAAAATAAAGTTACTAATTTTGAAGGAATTGAAGAACATCCTGCCGTTGCCAATAATGGCCAATACGTCGCGTTTCAATGGCTTCGTGAAAATTCCAAAGGCAAAATATATATTCAAGACTTGAAAAACAGCTCTACCCCATTGCGATTAATTACTATGGTGGATAAAGAAGAAGCGTCACCTGTTTGGTCATTCAACGACGAGTCATTAGCCTATATAAGAATTACCGAAAAAGGTAACTGTCAGGTTCGAGTGCGTCAGATAGTGACAAATAGTGACTCATTAGTTGATGACGATTGTTTTTATCAACCATTTAAGCGTGTACTTACTTGGTCAAATGCAAATGATAAAGCATTAACCTATACCAAGAGAATCAATGATGGCGTAGCATTATTTCGCTATGATTTTGAGTCAAAAGTTTCCACTCAAATAACCTATCCTTTAGCAGGAGACGTTGATTTTGCACCTCATTGGTCCGCTGATAATAAAACCTTGGCATTTATTCGAGAGCAGGGCACACAAGTAAATAATATTCTCCTGCAAGCAGAAGATAAAACGATACAAACTATTCTCAAAAACAAAGTAGGTATTGTCGATCTTGATTGGGATTTGGTACGAAATGAAATTTATACTAATTTGGCTGAAGATGGACGTTATGCAATTAAGAAGATCTCATTACCAAATCTTGAAGAAACTCTAATAACAGATCATGGATTGCCGAGTAATATTTCGTTTAATAATCGTAGCGGAAAATTATTTTTTACCAATCATATATCAAAAGAATACATTGCTCAGTTATCACTGGATACTGGAAGAATAATACGTAAGATTTCTTCTTCTTCAAGAGATCTTTATGGTCGATTTGTGGCAGAAACTGGTGACATTATTTTCCTTTCCAACCGAGCTGACAATTGGGCTCTTTGGTTGAATAATAAACAAAGCAGTATTAACTTAACGAAGGAGCTTGGCAATGCAACCGTACCAGCCGTTTCTCCTGATGGCAGAAAGTTTGCGGTAAATATTCGCTCATTTGATGATAATGAGAGAAGTTTGTACATTGGCTCGATAGAAACGCGAGATCTGCATAAAATTGATACTAACGGTATATATGCTGATAACTTAAGTTGGTCACGAGACGGTGAATCGATTTATTTCTATGGCAGTAATAAAACCAACTCAGGTATCTACAAACTCCATTTAGCGAGCAAAAAGATAGACCAAATCACCAATAAAGGTGAGCACTATGCGATCGAATCTAATGACGGCAAACTTTATGTTAGTCGCTCAAATAAAGATGGTATCTGGTCGTTTGATCTTAAAACTGCTGAATTTAACCTTGTTACTGAAGAATTAGCTGCTTACGATTACGCCGCGTTCTTTTTGCAAAATGGAGATATTTATTATTTAAATCGTGATGCTGATGCCGACCTACTTAAACGTATCAACAGTAAAGGCGACACTGAAATTTTGATTTCTTATCCGAAAAATAGCATCAGAAAATTCTTCGGCATATCCTCTGCGACAGAAAATAGTTTTCTCGCCACATTGAAAATTACTAATGAAGCTGACATCAACTCTGTAACAGTCGTTAACACCAATCAATAATAAGATTTTAACTCAGTCAAACCCACTTAACTGATCTACCTAAACAGTGTTAGATATTTATTAACACTGTTAACGGCTTTTTAAATTTCTTCTAATATCTATTTAATAAACGTTTAAAATTTATCATTTCGTTAAATCTGCAATTTTTTAAAATGCTCGTAACCTATTGTCTTAACATTAATTAGACCTTTTTTTGACATTTTGTAGTGCTAATTTTGAGGTTATTTTGTCTTAAATTTGAGTTTTATCATATTGCCCTTAAATGCCGCCTTCTTTACAACAAATATAGTGCTATTCACATTAAAGAAAAGTGTGACTCTCACTAAATAATTATAAAAATGAAGGGAAGAATAATTAATGAGATTTAATAAAACGGCTATTACGCTCGGCATTAGTGCGGCGATATTAGCGAACACATCCATGGCTGAAAATGCTGTTGAAAGCAAAGCTGCTTATTCAGCAGCGCCTGAAACAACCACTCAAATAGTGATTCGCCTTAAAGATAGCGCTGCGCTTGAACGTGGTTTTGAGGTGAGAAGCGATTACAGTAAAGAAGCGAATCAAATTAGTGAACAGCAACAACAGGTCTTTCAACAAATCCTAGCGATTGCTCCAAATGCTCAGTTGCTGGGACAAGCTCGTTTGTTGTCGAACTTTATTACTGTTCAGTTGGATGGTGATACTGATGTTATCAATAAAATTACTGAATTAAATGCGGTTCAGTCAGTTGTTAGTCAGCCACTTGAGTCTCGTTCAGTATTATCGAATAAAAGAACTTCAGTTCAAGCTCAAACTAATGCAGAAGAAAGCAGTGAAGAAGTTGCATTAATGGCACCTTATAATAATTCTGACACTGCCGGTTCAGGAGCAACAGTTGCCATTATCTCCACTGGTATTGATTACACCTTGCCAATTTTTGGTGGTAGCGGCGTATATGGTGACGATGGCGACCCTGAGACACCACCAGCTGCAGGAAGCTACATGGAAGCACTTGAAAATGGTGCCGTAGGTCCAACAATTCCAGCGGTCGAAGATGACCCTGCAACACCTGATATTGATGAAAGTGCAGATGCCATTCCAGGCTTTGACGGTTTCCCTACTGACGTAGTCGTTGGTGGTTGGGATTTCCAAGCAGAAAACTATGGTAATGATGCCAACCCAATTGATCAGAATCACCAATACGAACATTGGAACGGTGCTACTTACCCAACAGGTATGGGTACTGAGTTAGCGAGTATCGTACATCAGCTGGCACCAGGTGCTGGGTTATATGCTTATAAAGTATTTGATGTGAGTGAAAGCTACGGCAGTATACGCGCACGATGGGCTAGTAGAACTCAAATTTTACAAGCGATGGAGCATGCACTGGATCCAAATCAGGATGGCGATACAAGTGATCATGTTGATGTTGTTCTATTAGACTCAATGGGCGCTGCTGCATTTTATAATAAATATGAACAATCAGGCTCTGGGTTTATTTTAGACCAAGAAATGATCCAAAGAGCTTCGGCATTGGGTATGACAGTTGTTACTAATGCCGGTATTGGCGGACATTTAAATTCAAATGGCGAAGCAACAGCAATGAATCATCGTGGCTGGATTTCGTGGGAAGGTTCTGCTCCAGCTGCTGTAACTGTGGGTTCTGCGGTTATTGCCGATGATGGTGAAACTATTGTGCCAGCTACATGGTCACCAATGGGACCTGTACGTGGTAGCAGAGATTTAAAACCTGAGGTAATGAGTTTTGCTCAAGACATTCCTGTAGCAAAAATCAGTAGTGGCGACGATATGGCGCCAACAAAGGGCAAGCGTAGTGATGCAACTGTTGCCGCAGCTCGAATTGCCGCAGCTATCGCAGTTATTAAATCAGCTCACCCTGGCCTAGGCCCGGTTGAACTTAAAGCGCTATTATCAAATACAGCTAACCATAATATTAAAGAAGTTGATGTTGAAACTGGCGAAATTCTTGAACAAGCGGAGCTTCTTCATATTGGTCATGGTGTTGAAAACATAGAAGCCGCAACAAGTTCTCCTGTCGCTGTATGGGACAATGAAAGCAATCAACCGTATGTACAGTTTGGTTTTCATGAAGTTGCAGATAAGAAAGTTATCAACAAATCGATTATGGTTCGTAACTTCTCGGATTCTGTGCAAACTTATACATTAGGTTTCAACGCCAATGGTGATAAAGAAGCACAATCTGCGATCAGCCTAAATTATCCTGAGAGTGTATCTGTTCCAGCAAATCACTCCGTGCTAATTAATGTTGAAATGACAATTGATGGCACTATGTTGCCAGCATGGTCAATGGTTTCGTCTGAAGATTACACCAGCGAAAATTACTTACAAAGCGAATTAAATGGTTACTTCCAATTAACGTCTGAAGGTCAACCTGAGCTAAATGTTGGTTGGATGGTGCAAGCTCGTCCAAGTAGTACCATAAATAAAAATGTTGTGGTTCAAGAGTTTCCTTTATCATTAGGCTGGAATGCAGATTTAGGCCGTAGTGAATGGCTTAACATCGGTTGGGCGGAGCAGTTTTATCCTACCACTTTTGATGAGAGTCCTCAGTATTTTGCTTTAGCGTCATCGTTTATCAACGAATCAAATACTGCAACAACCTATGAAGCGTACCCGGTGATTGTAAAAGCCGATAATCCGCCAAAAGATAAGGCTAAAACCTTCGGTCATAAAATCAAAGCTGTTGCTGGTGGTTTATATGACGAGCCTATGTGTGAAATTTCAGGTAAAAAACTGAGTATCGCAGTTAATTTATGGGAGCCGGCTCATGATGCTATGGCGAACTGGACCGATAAAATTGGAACCCCACTGTTTTTCTACGATATGTTTTCACAAGACGTGTTGAAAGAAACAGGTGCGGATGAAAGTTTTGCCGGCATTAGCCAATATGACGTAGCAGGTGGTGAGGCAGTTTTACTTGGCCAACCCTATGTAGACATTGATGAAAATGGTCAACCAGCGACCTTTTATATCGATTACAACATGGAGTACGTTTACCTAGGGCCTTCTCGTATCAAGAAGTCAAAACTACCGGTACGTATCACTCCAAATGGGACTAATGTTGTTTCAGAAGTATGTCTTGAAGAATTATCACATCATGACATTAGTGATGCTGTAGATGACCCTTCAATTCCGTTAATGGTGCCTGAACTAGATGAAAATGGTAACCCAATAGCTGAAATGGCAGATTGTAGTGCGGCTGGCCTTACATTAGAAGAAATGATTGAGTTCGGTTACTGGCCTGCTTACTCTAGCTATTGTACGACTAGTACTGGTACTTTTGATGCCGAAGGTTATGCTACCGATGAGAACGGCGAACGCCTGTACAACATGGTAGAAAATACCGAACGTGGCGTGCCTGGACAAAATGAGTTGCTAAACTATTTTGACCAAAACTTTGGTTTCCATATAGAAACTGACCGCGATGCACAATCAGAAAAATTTGCTCCTATTGCTCAGTTTAATCCAACTAAACACGGTTTCTACTCTGATCCAGAAGAAGTATGTACTAATGGTTGGTTTGGTATGGTTTGTGAAGTGGTAAATATAGACCGCACGGTACAAGTTGGCTTTGCTAAAGTTAATGATGACAATCCAATTGAAACCGCTGAGTTTAGCCATATCATTACTCTTGAACCTAATGAAGAAGCCGCTATTGTTGCATTAAGAGCCGGGACTTTCGGTGCTGAAGGCGCAGACTTTATGGTTATCAGTACCGATGATAACTACGCAATTACCGCTCCTTCTGACTATGTTGACGAAGATGGAACTCCTATGGCTTCTGTACGAACAGAGCAAGTATTCAGCGTAATGGAAAATGCCGAAGTAGGCACCGTTGTCGGTAAAATTAAACTGGATAAAGCAGGATTCTTTGGTATGACTTCTAGCACATATTCAGAGTTTATTTTAAGCATTGTGAATGCATTGCCTGGCTCTCCATTTACTATTAATCAAGAAACATTAGAGCTGGTTGTTGCCAACCCTGAAGCATTAGATTATGAAAATAATGCAAAGTTTGAGGTGATGGTACAAGCCAGTCAGGACCTTCGAAATGCCTCACAAGCAGCAATGATTACTGTTTGGATTGATAATGCTAATGACATCGCTCCTGAAGTTACAGCAACTGTCACTTCTGTGACTTCTGTTATCACTAACTCTAGTGATGCTGAAGTAGTGATTGATATTGCCGCTATGTTTACTGATGTCGAAGGCGACAGTTTGACGTTTACCGTAACAGGCTTACCTATGGGCTTGACCTATGCAAACGGCCTAATCTCCGGAACTACCGATGTTGAAGGTGTGCATGTTCTTACCGTTACCGCTTCTGACGGTATCAATGAAACAAGCACAAACCTTGAACTTGTCATTGAAGACGAAACCACATCAAGTGGTAGCTTTGGTGGATTCTTATTAGCATTTGCTGGTTTGTCATTCCTGCGTCGTCGCAAATAACTTTTAAACACTAAGGTAAGCCCATTGGGCTTACCTTGTTTATTAGACTCCTTAAGGTAAGTGTTTTAGCCCTTGCCTTATTCAATAGAAAAAGTTGCTTAACTATGAAACCTTTTAAAACCTTACTTACACTACTTAGTGGAAGTATCTTTGCCTTTTCAGCAAATGCTGCATCCTTAAACGATGGTCAGCAAATTCACCAACCAATCGTTGGCAAAGAAAAGATAAAATATTCCCGTTCACATAAAGCCCGTCAAGACTCGCTTTATTATATCCAATTACATGAACAACCATTAGCTGCCTACGATGGCAATATTAAAGGATTAACTGCGACCAGCATTACCGCTTCAAAGGGCAGCAATACTGATCAGTCTGGTATATTGAATGTCAAATCAACCAGTAGTAAAAACTACTTATCTTATTTGAGCCAGAAGCAAAACCAAATAATTTCTCTGGCAAACAAAACGCTAAAGCGTACCATCAAGGTTCGTCACAACTATAAAGTAATCGTAAATGCACTCGCGGCAGAAATTACTGCTGAAGAAGCTAAAGTTTTGGCCAAGCAACCAACTGTTAAGTCTGTAGAAAAAGTTGGTATGCATTACATTCAAACCGATAGTGGCCCTGAGTTTATCAAGGCGAAAAATATCTGGGATGGCGTGAGTGACTATGCCGGCACTAAAGGTGAAGGCGTTGTCGTTGGTATTATCGATACTGGTATTAATGCCTATCATCCATCATTTGCCGATATTGGTGGTGATGGTTACGATCATACCAACCCACTTGGAACTGGTAACTATTTGCCGGGTGATTGTACTCTGTTCCCGCAATTTTGTAATGACAAGCTGATTGGTATTGTTAGTTATCCTGAAATAAGAGATAACCGACCTGAAGTGGTCAATGAAAATTATGAAGAGCTTGATGACAAATTAAAAGTTGGTTACGACTTTAATGCTCATGGTAGCCATGTATCATCGACGGTTGCCGGAAATATTTTAAACGATGTTCCTTATTATTTATCTGTAGTGGATGATATTGGCAGTATCGTACAAGAAAGTGAATTTCAATTTCCTCAAGTTAGCGGTGTTGCCCCGCATGCCAATATTGTGTCTTACCAAGTATGTAACGATGAAGGTTGTTATTCAGAATTAACATTGCTTGCAGTAGAGCATGCGATTGAAAATGGCGTTAACGTATTAAATTACTCTGTAGGTGGAGGGTATCGCGACCCTTGGACTTCAATTGATACTCTTGCCTTTTTGAATGCACGTGAAGCGGGTATCCATGTAGCAACGTCTGCAGGTAACAGTGGCCCAGATGCTCAAACTATAGGTGCACCAGGAAACGCACCTTGGATCACAACCGTAGCCGCTTATACTCATGATCGTGCCTTTAGTGAAAAAGCCCTAACAGCTTTTAGTGGTGGTGAAACCACTCCAGCAGATATCAGTGGTCTGGGCGCGACAAAAGCGTATACCGGCACTGTAGTGTTGGCGAAAGATTTTGGCGATGCAATGTGTTTGGAGCCATTTGAAGAAGACACGTTCAATGGTGAAATTGTAGTTTGTCAGCGTGGTGAAATTGCCAGAGTTCGCAAAGGTTTAAATGTTCAACTGGGTGGTGCAGGCGGTCTTATTTTAGCCAATATAGAAGGTGAAACAGCAGGCATTAACGCCGATAATCATGTACTTCCGGCTATTCATATTAACGCGGCTAACGGTAAAGTATTAACTGACTGGATGGCCACAGGCAGTGACCATCAACTAACCATTACTGGCTCTGAGCTTATTAGTGATGAATCTTTAGGCGACATAGCGGCTTATTTCTCTTCTCGTGGTCCTAATCTACCTTATGCGAATATTTTTGCACCAGATGTGGCCGGTCCGGGTGTTGATATTTATGCTGCCAATTCAGAAGATCATCCATTTACTGAAGACGTGACTGAAGTGCCTTTTACTACGATGAGCGGTACATCGATGTCTAGCCCACATGTTGCAGGTGCCATGGCATTAATTTATGCAGTACATCCAGACTGGACACCTGCGCAAGTGCAATCTGCGTTAATGACAACTGCACAACATAATACCCGAAAAGATGATGATTTTGATGGTGAAACAGAGCGTTCAAATTTCTTCGATCAAGGTGCGGGTAGTATTCGTGTCGATGCTGCGGTAACTGCCGGCTTGCTATTAGATATTTCTAAAGCTGAATACATAGAAGCAAACCCGCAAACAGGTGGTGATCCAACTTCGCTTAATTCATCTTCTATGGTTGGAGAAAAATGTATTTCAGTTTGTACATGGAGCAGAACTGTAACTGCAACAGCAGATGCTACATGGACAGCAACATATGAATACATCAACCCTGGTGTTGACCTAACTATTAGTCCGGCAAGTTTCACATTGGCTGCTGGCGAAAGCCAGGAAATCACCATAACGGCTGCTGCTAACATTGAGTTGGTTGATGAATGGACTCACAGTTTCGTTAAATTAACACCGAGCAATCGCGAAATTAGTGCAAGCCGCTTACAAGTTTTGGCTAATTTCGTTGCCGGTACTACTGATGAATTGGTCGAAGCTAAAATTAATAATGTGCATAACATTGTTACTATCAGTGATGTACAAACGACGGGGTCAAATGATTTGCAAGTGCGTGGTTTTGGTTTATTTAAAACTCGACAATACACTGGTCAAGCGGCTGGTGCAGGCGAAGATAAAGAAATATTTAGAAATTTAGATACCATTTTTGCCAAGCAAATCGTCATACCGGCGTATACCAAACGTATTGTTGTAGACATCATTTCTTCTACATCTCCAGATATGGACTTATTTGTTGGCCTTGATGAAGATAACGATGGTGTACCTAATTTTTACGAATTGTACTATTCAACACTTTGTTTAAGCGGCAACGTAGACTCTGTGGAACATTGTTATATTGAAAACCCACCAGCGGGAACCTATTGGGTATTTGCTCATAACTTTGAAGGTACAGCCGTTGGCACGATGGATGATGTCACTATTGAAATTGGGGTGGTGAATTATACTGAAGAGCCTTCATTTACGATCGAAGCGCCCGTCACTGTAGCCCAAGATGAGTTGTTTGATATTAATTTAATCATACAAAATGCGGTGGTGAATAATGCGCTTGATGATATTCAACCCGGCGAGAAATACTATGGTTTAGTGCAAATTGGTACAACACTTGAGCTTAAACGTAATGTTGGGGAAACATTAATAAGTTTAACCGCAATCGAAAATGAAGCGGTGCTGTCAGCAGCGCTGGAGCAAGCTGTTGCTGGCGCTGAATTAGATTATGCCATTGAACTACCTGCTAACAGTACTTCATCTGATAAAAGTTATGAGGTGAGTGTAACTTTACCAGAAGGTTTCACCTTGGTGTCTTCAACGTCTGATGCGGTGGTAACAGGTAATTTAATCGAATTTACTGTTATTCAACCGGCAAATGGCGAGATAAGTACAATTGATTTTGTTATTGCGACCACACAAATTAATGCTGCAGGTGACTACCTGTTAACTGCACAATATTCTGTCAATGGCGTTGGTAGTGTCGTATTAAATAGCGCACCAATAACTATCGAAATGCCAGTACAAGCGTTAATCAATGATAACGAAGCCCTTTCGTTATCAATAAACGAAGGTACAGCAGCCGTTACATTATCAGCCTTAAACAGTGTAAAAAGTGTGGAAACTGATGTGCTGACCTACACCTGGGTGCAAACATCAGGTACTGCTTTAGCATTGAGTGCACTAGATTCTGCAGAAGTTAGTTTTGCCACACCAACTGACTTAATTGCTTCTGGTAGCTACAGCTATGAAGTGACTGTTAGTAATGGTCGCTCTTCAGATACAGCAACAGTAACAATCAATATTGCAAACGTTGAACCAGAAAAGAAATCTTCTGGTGGAGGCTCAACCGGTATTTTATTCATATTGATTGGCGTATTCGCCACAGTGCTAAGACGCAGGTAATAGCGTTAACACTGAGTATGAAGTTTTCGGAAGGGGTATTCACCCCTTCCTTTTTTTAAATCAATTATCTAAGGCATGAAGTATATGCTCTCAAAAATCCCACGTTTTATAATCACAGCAACGGTATGTTTGATAATAGTTGCTTGTGGAGGCGATGATAAAGCGTTAAACGCTTCGCCAACTCTAGCGATACATGCCCCGGTAGAATCAAACGAGCTTGAAGTTGTAGAGTTATCTGCTGTTGCAGCTGATGATGATGGCGTTATTTCATCATATTTATGGCAGCAAATAGCAGGCACGCCTGTTGTGCTAAACGGCGTTAATCATTTAACCGTTAGTTTTACGGCACCTGAAATAGCTCAGGATGAAATATTAGAATTTTCCCTTACGGTACAAGATAACGACGGAGCTGAAGCTAGAGAAACTGTTAGCTTATCGGTGCTAAATGTGAATAAACTACCATCAATCACTATTGATGCTGTTCAACAAGTTAACGAGTTGAGTGTGTTGAATTTAGCTGCAACAGCGAGTGATGAAGATGGCGAAATTGTCAGTTACAACTGGCAGCAAGTATCAGGAACAGCAGCAAACTTAGTGAGCAATACTGAAGCTGAATTAATGATTTTATTGCCCAATATTGAACTTGATGAGCTATTAACTTTTACCTTAACGGTTACTGATGATGCTGCTGGCCAAACAACAGAAGAAATTTCCATCTTGGTCAAAGCTTTGACTTTGGCACAGAGCAGCTCTCTTGTGGCAGAACATGTTATAGAAAACGATCCTAGTTCTTCCATATTTATTTCAGCATTCGATATCCAACTGGATGATTCTGTACTCGAAAGCGTGTCATTTTCGATTCTGGCGAAAAAACAAGCCGTTGCCTCAGAAATTAAGGCAACATACGAGATTGAACGGCTAAGTAAAATTGATGGAGGCGTGCAACTACCAATATTTGGCATGTATCGTGGCTATAACAATACTATTGAATTAGCTTTTAAGTTTATCGATGGCTCTACAAAACTTTTAACTAAACAAGTTGAAACTGAAACACTGATTGAACCTGAAGATAGCCCGTTCAACCAGTATAAAATATCATCACCATCTCTTTATCAATCGTCACCAAGTTATGATTATTTATTAATGAAAACGGCTAGGCATGGACCAGTCATTATGGATGTTGATGGTAATGTCCGATGGCAAGCATATATGCCTGATAATGAATTTTACAACGGTTATTCATCTATATTCGATAATGGTGCATTTAGAATAGCGTTAAAAAACAAACTCTATACATTAGAGCTGGACGGTACATTTTCCAGCGTTGAGATTAATCATGATGAGTTTACTGACATTGCAGCCCACCACGAATTAAGTAAGGGAAAAACAGGTTACTTTGTTGAAGTAGACGCCAATAAATCAGGAACTACTGAGCAAATTATTGAATCAATTTTACTTGAAGTAGATGAAAGCGGCGATGTCATTAATACATGGGACTTTGCTGATATATTGTCAGATTACATGATTGAAAATGGCGATGACCCTGCAAATTTTGTTCGAAACGGAGTTGATTGGTTTCATATGAACTCGGCTATTTACAGTGAAAGTGATGATTCAATTATCGTTTCAAGCCGTGAAAATTTTGTCATCAAAATTGATTATAAAACCGCAAAAATCAAGTGGCTGCTAGGGGATGAAAGTAAACACTGGTATGTAAATTATCCATCGTTACGAACGTTGTCGTTATTATCAAATGATACCAAGCCAATTGGGCAACATGCGCTGTCTTTAGTTGCGGGTGAGTTATTGCTATTTAATGATGGTCAGTTCAGTTTTAACCAACCTGAAGAACAACCTGAAGGTCTTGCACTCACTTCAAGCCCTTCGGCTAAATATGTTATTGATGAGAATACATTGACTGCTTCTGTTTCATGGGAGTATGACCCAGCTATATACAGTGATGTATGTTCAAGTATCTATCAAGATGAAAGTTCAGTTACAGGGGATTATTTAGTAAATTTTGCTGCGGTAAACCGCCTTAATTCAGAGCCCATTGCAACGATCATTCAAGGAGTAAATGAAGATAAAGAGCTAATGTTTGAATTTCAATTTGAAACTAAAGCACCTTGTGCCGCGGCATGGAATAGTAGCATTGTTTATGGGTTAACAGACTTACAGGTGAACTAGTGAACTCCTACCAAATACGACATATAAAAAACTCCACAACGTCACCATTGTGGAGTTTTAGCTAAGTTTTAGTTAGAACTTGTAACTAGCTCTTAAGTAAGCGAATTGTCCTTGGCCGCTATGCACATTTACGGCAAAGCCCATAAAGTCATGGTAGGCAAAAGGAGGCTCTTCATTAAATAGGTTTGTTGCACCTAAAGTAAATACTGTGTTTTCGAAACCATAGTAATTTACTGCTGCATCGACCGTTACAAATGAATCTAAAGATGAAATACCAGGTGCTTGCACAGAAGCATCTTGTTCAAATTCATCAATATAGTTTATTGCAGCGTTTGCACCGATGTTACCGTTGCCGCTTATCCAATCTACCCCTGCAGTCCAACGAAATTCTGGTTGTTCAAAATCACCAGCTTCCGTATCAATACGTTGACCACCGTTACCATCAGGACGTTTATCTTCATACTCAAGTACATAGTTAAGTACATAAGATAATTTGAATTGACCCATGCCGGTGTCTAAATTCCAACGTAAATCGAAATCTAAGCCAGATGTATCTAAATCACCTATATTTTGGAATGAATCAAATATTTGTACGACCTCACCAGGATCGCCAGGTAATGTCGATGGTAAGCGTTCTACCACATCAGGATCAGCACCAAAATTACTAAATACAAACTGCGTATCTGAGTCGATAATATCTTCAATCTCGTAACTGTAATAATCGACCGAGAAGCTTAAGTTATCGGTAACATTATATACTACGCCTAGATTGTAACTTGTTGATTCTTCTGGTCCTAAATCAGGGTTACCTTCAAATACCGCGGTATATTCTTGCGGCTCACAGGCTTTATTAATATTACCTACCGCATCACAACGTACGGTATCAACTAAGTTTGGCGATTCATCTGTACGACCTAAACCTAATTGATGTAAAGAAGGTGCTCTAAATGCGGTACCATATGAACCACGTAAACTTAGATTATCCAAAGGTGCCCATAAGAAAGATACTTTCGGATCGGTTGTAGTACCAAAGTCACTATAGTCTTCATGACGAACAGCTAATTGAACTTCTAATGAATCTAATACCGGAATGGCTAACTCAGCAAATATCGCAGTATTGTCTCTACTACCATTCGCTTGAGTTGCTTCAGTACCAAATACATTACCACGTAAGAATTGATCATCAGGGTTATCGCTAATTGACTCTTCACGATATTCCGCACCTACACCAATCATTAAATCGCCCGCTGGCATTTCAAATACCGGCCCAGAAATTTTTGCATCAATGGTTTTATTGGTAGACTTACCTACTCGGGTAGTATTAGTTTCAATATACGCAAGTGCTTCCGCTGAGTTTGATGACGGTTCAAACGGGTTCCACAGTTCGCTATCTATCGCTTCTTGTACGCGTTGTGAGTTTGGATAACCATCTACGCCCATCTCTACAGATTCACTTTTAATGTAACTGTAGGCAGCTTCCCAGTTCCATTCACCAAATTCACCACGTAAGCCAGTAATCACTCGATAGTAATCAGTGTCTACTTCTTTCTTACGATTGCCGATATCAACCATACGGCGTCGCATAGTTAAATCTTGCATGTAAAATGGGTGAGTTGGATCATCAGCCATAGGATGATTGGCGTTATCACCACTCATGAATAACTCATTAAAGCTTGGGCTACCGGCACCACGGATCATGGTTTTGGCGTTTTGTCCGTTAAGCTCGGTAAAGAACTCTAAATTATCATTGATTTCATATTTACCCATGTAGTTATAACTAAAGCGCTCAGTTTGTGGCACCATAGACATGTGCGGCGCATAATCATAGCGACATAAATTATTGGCGGTATCAATATCTTCAGCTGGACAGTGATCATTACCAAAGGTATCTGGTAATCGAACTGTTGGATCTGATGCTAAAGCAATTGTGCCCGGAATACCTGATGAACTTCTAAAGTCAGTGGCAAATTCATCGTTAGGGCGTTGTGCCGCTTGGTTTGCTGATTCAGAATAATCTCGATCTGCGTATAAAATTTCTCCGCGTCGGAAGTAATCTAAAACAAAGGTATGGCTAGTGGTTTCTGTACTGTTACCCCAAACAAGGCTAACATTTTCTTCTTCACCACCACCATCAGCGGTGTCACCAATTTTAGCGCTTATTTCAACGCCTTCAATATCATCACGTAAGATAATATTAATTACACCGGCAATCGCATCAGAGCCATAAGTTGCTGATGCACCATCTTTGAGAATATCAACTCGTTTAATCGCAGCTAACGGAATGTTATTAATATCCACAAACGCTGTATCAATACCTTTAGCAAATGGGCTGACTGATACGCGGCGACCGTTGACTAGAATTAGCGTTGAATCAGCACCTAAACCACGCAATGAAACACTAGAGCCACCATTAGCAGTGTCATCACTACTGTTTGCTTGGGTAGAGAATGTCCCTTGACCGGCAATTGGCAGTTTAGTGAATAAACTGATGAGGTCGGTAACGCCAGACTTGGCAATGTCATCGGCTGACAAGCTGGTTAACGGTGAGGGCCCTTCCATATCTGTTCGTTTGATGTGTGAGCCGGTTACTTCAATGCGTTCAATATCTGTTTCATCTTCAGCACTTATCGCGCTAAATCCTGTTGAAGTAAATAAAGTTGCACTTGTATAGAGTAAAACTGATCGGTTTATTTTTGATAGTTTAAACATTTTCCCTGTTCCTTATAGTGATTATTTTTATACTGAACTACAGCGTCAAAAAATAATTTTTCAACAGCCGACTACAAAATCCAGTTAACAAATTATTAACAGGGTTTTCTGGGAAAAGGAAATTTGCGAGCTCTGATTTGCTGTATTATTTGTAACGAATTTTGTCCAAAGTCGATTTTTAATCGAACTTTCTGAGTAGTTTCTAGGCGAAATTGTAATAAACAACCAAGGCGCAAAAGCAAACAGTACTGGGATTTAGCTCTATTTTTTATTTAACAAAATACGCTAGACTTATTGAATGCTTATACGGGGGCAACAATGTCAGCATTATTTAAGAAACTTAATTTAAAAGATCAACAACAACTATTAATCCTTAATGCGCCGAGAGAGTTCGAACAAGAACTGCAGCAATTAAAAAGTATTGAAGTAGCCGGGCAGCTAGATATGAATAGCAGCTTTGATTTTGTCCTTTGCTTTGTTGAGAACCAGAAAGAATTAGATGCTTGTGGTCCACAAGTAACTGCAAATATCGTCGATGATGCGGTGTTATGGTTTGCTTATCCGAAAAAGTCATCTAAAAAATATAAAAGTGATATCAGTCGTGATCACGGTTGGCAATTATTGGGAAAGTTGGGTTATGAAGGCGTTAGACAAGTAGCGATAGATGACGATTGGTCGGCGCTACGCTTTCGAAAAGTCGAATTTATTAAATCGTTAAAGCGCAACCCTGAATGGCTGCTTTCGGAGCAAAGATTGAAAAAATCGAAAGCAGATAAGTGAAACGCCTTATAGGGCGAATATTCCGTTTATTGTTGTTGGTATAAAGTGGCTTCCTGCTAACAGCCAATCAACATGGCCATCGTGAAACAATTACTCGTAAATTATGAGTACATAAGCAAAACCCAAGAATAGTTACAAAATTTCCAAATCAAAGGTTGATATTTTAACGCATTGTTAACAGAATGTGTGTACTTGGACAAAAGTCCAGTAAATAATAATAATCAAGTTGGGAAACAACATGGAAAATAACATAGAAAACCGCGCTGAAGATTCAGCCAATCATGACGTTAAGTTAATGGCCACACACCCCGTAGAATTTAAATTTAACGGTAAAGCGGGCGAATTTTTTAAGATTTGGATAGTGAATATATTACTGTCGATTCTTACCTTAGGTATTTACTCTGCATGGGCAAAAGTAAGAACAAACCGATACTTTCAAGCGAGTACCGAAGTCGATAATCATAGCTTTTCTTATCTAGCCACACCGTTACAAATTTTAAAAGGTCGAATTATCGCAGTACTACTGTTTGGTAGTTATTATGTTGTGTCGATGATATCTCCTATTGCAGGAATGGCTATTATGGGATGTTTACTGCTCGCTATGCCTTGGCTAATTTGTGCAAGTTTGCGGTTTAAAATGCGCATGACCAGCTATCGAAATGTGCGTTTTGATTTTACTGGTAAATATGGAGAGGCATTTTTAAACTTTTTAGTTTTTCCTATCATTAGTGTGTTTACCCTTTACTTATTATTTCCTTATGCGTTAAAGCGCATGGACCAATTTATCGTGAATCATACTCGTTATGGCGATCGCCAATTTAAAGCGGAGCTTTGTACCACCACTTATTATATGACGAGTATCGTTACTGCAGTTATGGGAATTGCCATCTTTGGTTTATTTGCTCTTGTTATTGGAATGTCTGCTACTGATATGCAGGCTGATGCTGCTGAAGGTATGCAATGGATGACTATAGTAATATTTGCAGTTTATGTTCTGGTGTTTAGCTTTATTCAAGCATTTTATATAACGCAAATTCGCAATCATATATTTGCTTCTACAGAGCTTGAAGATGTTGCGACCTTTAAATCGAATTTTACCTTTACCAGTCTGGCGGTTATTCAGCTAACTAATATGTTGGCGTTGTTGTGTACACTAGGCTTGGCATTTCCATGGGTTAAAATTAGGATGATGAACTATATGGTTGATCGTACTGAAGTTCATATGAACGATAATAAAGAACAGGTACTTGATATTATCAGTGAAAACAACTCTGCAATATCTGAAGAAGTAGCGGAAGTATTTGATGTGGATGTAGCGTTAGTTTAATGACTGATTTAGCTAAGTACTATTTCGCGGGCAATAATAGTGCCCGCGAAGTATATGTTTCGATTGAAAATGGTCGCATTAGCATTGCTTGCCCAAACTCTGAAGATGTTTTACTTAATCAAAACATTAACTCGTGTAAGGTCAGTTCTGCATTGGGCTCAGTCCCTTGTGAAGTAAACTTCCCTGATGGTGATTTGTTAATACTTCCAGCCGATCACCCTATGGTTACTATATTACGTGGCCAACTTCCAAAAAGTAATTACATTTTACATCTGTTCGAGCAAAGTAGGGTATTTTGGTTAATTGCCCTGTTGCTGGTACCGGTTAGTTTTTATTTATTGGTCAATTATATTATTCCTTCTATGGCTGAAGCTGTGGCTAAACAGGTACCGCATTCAATTAAAGTTGACATAGATGATGAAGTGTTAAGTATCTATGATGGGGTGATGTTTGAAGTCAGTGACTTAGAGCTTTCTCAGCAAGAAGAAATAAAAACTCAGTGGCAACATTTGCTTAAAGATTTAAGGTTAGACCATGGCGCTTATTCGTTACAGTTTCGTAAAGGTGAAAGCATTGGTGCTAATGCGTTTGCACTGCCTGGTGGTACGGTGGTTGTTACGGACGAGTTAGTACTCCTATTTAAAGACAAGCCAGAAGCGATTGCTGCAATATTACTGCATGAAATTGGCCATGTTGAGCTTAATCACAGTATGAAAATTCTTGCTGAATCAGTAGGAACCACCTTGTTGATGACTTATTTTTTTGGTGATTTGGAAGGCCTGGTAGAAATATTTTCTGGAACAGCAGTAACATTACTACAAAATACTTATTCAAGAGATTTAGAAAGTGAAGCAGATGATTTTGCCGTTGCTAAATTATCCCTTATAGGGCAGTCGCCACAAGCGTTTGCTGATGCAATGCGGGGATTGACTGGAAAATCAGAAAAGCAGCATGCATTACTAAAGTATTTTAGTTCTCACCCTGATATTAAACAACGTATAAATAAAGCAGAAAAGGCAGCTGAAGGCTTCTAATGAAGCCTTTTTACTTCATAGATGAAGGAATGCAAACCGCCAGGGAAGGAATTAGATTTGTCGCTTTTGTTATTCTTTTGAATGTTTAATTTTACGAATAGAATCCCAGCTGTAAATTGCAATTGCAAACCAGATAAATACAAAAGTAAGCAGCTTTTCAAAAATAAGTTGCTCTTTAAATAAAGCAATTGCCAAGATAAACATTATTGTTGGGCCAAGGTATTGGAAGAACCCTAACGTTGCCAACGATAGTCTTTTTGCGGCCGCGGTAAAGCAAATTAACGGTGCGGTAGTCACTAAGCCGGCAGCAATCAAAGTGATGTTTAGTGAAGTATCATTTACCAGCATATTGCTTGTTGGTGTATCCATAAATAGCAACCAATAAATAATTGCTAACGGCAGCATTAACGCTGACTCGATTAATAACCCTGGTACTGATTCAACCATTAACTTTTTGCGAAATAGACCATAGATACCAAAAGTACCAGCAAGACCAAGAGCAATAACCGGTATGCTGCCAATACTAATTAATTGAATAATCACGCCACACAAGGCGAAAACTACCGCAATTTTCTGCCATTTTCGTAATCGTTCACCTAGAAATAACATACCTAAGGCGACAGAAAACAGCGGGTTAATAAAATACCCTAAGCTCGCCTCTAATATAAAGTAATTGTTGATTGCCCAAATAAATATCAGCCAATTGGCCCCAAGGACTACCGAAGTTAACAGCAACCAGGCGAGCATTTTAGGATTAACCAGTATGCGTTGCACTTTTCGCCAATTTCCCATGGCTAATACAATGATAACAAGAAGGACAAAGGACCAAATTATACGGTGTACTAATATTTCAGGAGCGGATACGTGCTCAAGTAATTTGAAATATAGTGGAGCAAGTCCCCACATAGAATAAGCCGCAAGTGCGTTTAATACACCACTGTTATTTTCATTTACTTGCGTCATAATTTACGAGCCAATTGTTAAGAAGAACTATTCGCGCGGATCCTAACATAATAGCTCCTTAAATAGACAATATTATTCGGTTACACCATATAGGTACCGGTACCAAAGGCAATATGTTCACCTTTTTCATTGTGTAACTCCATGCGCGCAACAGCCACTTTGCTGCCATGACGGATGATACGAGCAGTAGCGACAAATGATTCACCTCTACCCGGGCGAAGAAAGTCTGTGCGCAAATCAATGGTACAGAATTTACCTAATTTTTCGGCAACTTTTTGTTTATCAGGATTGTTGATGCGACTGATCATATTGGCAGATATAACCACGCCGCCAACCATATCTAAAACAGAAGCGGTAACGCCTCCATGAAGAATTTTTTGAACAGGATTCCCCATTAACTTATCTTGCCATTCAAACTTAATTTCAGCGTACTCTTCTTCCATTTTAGTGACCGTGAAACCAAGTAATGAATTGAAGGCAATGTGTTTGTTCCACATGTCGATTACTTGTTCGAAAATAATTTGTTTTTCCATAACATCCTCAAAAATAAGCGTTTCTGTATGTAGAGTAACTTAGTTACAAGAAAAGTCTACCGATCAACTGATGAGCTAGGTTAAAATGGGCTAATTACCTAATAATAACGATAATCTCTTGAAAACTGACGCTAACACCGAACAACAATTACCTGACTTGCATCATTCTTTGAATCATCATTTTGGCTATCAAAGCTTTCGCTCTGGCCAGCAGCAAGTTATTGAGCAATTATTGCAAGGTAGAGATTGCTTGGTATTAATGCCCACCGGTGGTGGTAAATCTTTATGTTATCAATTGCCTGCAACCATAATGTCAGGGTTAACCATTGTTGTGTCACCATTAATCGCTTTAATGAAAGACCAGGTAGATGGCTTAAGTCGACAGGGGATTTCTGCGGCCTATATTAATTCAAGTTTAGACGGGCAAACTATCAATCAAACCATGCAAAAGATTGCCAATGGTGAGATCAAAATATTGTACGTGGCGCCTGAGCGTTTATTAAATCATTATTTTTTGCAAAGCATTCAACAAGTACAAATCAGTTTTTTTGCCATCGATGAAGCCCATTGTATTTCTTCATGGGGGCATGACTTTAGGCCATCATATACTCAACTTGGCAAGCTGAAAGAATACTTTCCTTACACGCCGGTTATTGCTTTAACAGCAACCGCAGATGTTACTACACGCAAAGATATATTAAATCAGCTGCAACTAACTAACCCGTACGTGCTGCTTGATAGTTTCGATCGACCTAATATCCGCTATACCTTAGCAGATAAATACAATGGTGAAACACAGTTGCTTGAATACCTGAAAGAAATGGGCGATGAAAGCGGTATTATTTATTGTAATAGTCGCTGGCAAGTAGATAAATTAAGTGGCTTTTTAGCCTCTAAAGGATATAACTGTGCCGGTTATCATGCCGGTATGGAAACTGAAATCCGTGGTGTTATTCAAGACGGTTTCACTAAAGATAATATCAAGATTGTTGTAGCTACTGTGGCGTTTGGTTTAGGTATAAATAAGCCCAATGTGCGTTTTGTGGTGCACTTTGATATGCCAAGAACCTTGGAATCTTATTATCAAGAAACTGGCCGAGCAGGTCGTGACGGATTAAAAGCAGAGGCGCTGTTTTTATACGATAGCCAAGATATTGAACGAATAAAGAAACGCATTTCGCAAAATGAAAATGAACAGCGTATTAATGTTGAATTACAACGTTTTGCCGCGATGTCAGGTTTTGCTGAAGCACAAACCTGTAGAAGGCAAGTGCTGCTAAATTACTTTGCCGAATACACCAATAATGGCTGTGGTAACTGTGATATCTGTTTAGACCCACCGAGTCGATATGATGCGACAGTTGATGCCCAAAAAGTATTATCTTGTGTGTTTAGAATAAATCAAAGCGGTGATATACATCATGTTATTGATGTGCTTCGAGGACGAGAGCTCGATAAAATTGTCCAAAAAGAACACGATAAGGTAAGTACCTTTGGTATTGGTAAAGATAAAACTCGTGGTTATTGGTTTTCAGTAATTAGACAATTAATACATTTAGGTTTTTTACAACAAGATATCGAACAGCAATCAGCCCTGTGTTTAACCAATGCTTCCAAGGCGGCACTTAAAGGTACTGAGCCTTTAATGATGGCAAGACCAAGGTTACAAAGCCAAGGCTACTGGCAACAAAATAAAGCAACGTCGGCTTACGATAAAGTTTTATTCAAACAACTTCGTACATTGCGCAAAGATATTGCTGATAGTGAAGATATTGCACCGTTTATTGTATTTAACGATGCATCACTAATTGAAATGGCCCGTTTAAAACCAAGAAATTCGACCGAGTTTTTGGCGATAACCGGTGTGGGTGATACGAAACTCGCACGCTATGGCAAAGCGTTTATCGACTTGATAAAAGAGCAATCTTAGCCGCGTAGTCAGCTTCTAATTATTCTGGCACCCAAGTGTCGCACTTATAAAAAGCCGTACCATTTTCATTAACGGCGTTAACCAATTTTGGTAAAAGCTTTTCCATTTTCGCTTTTAACGTCCATGGTGGGTTGATCACTATCATGCCAGCAGATGTCATGCCATGTTCAGCCGTATCAGCTGACAACCCCAACTCAAAACGAACAATGTCTTTGATGCCGCTATTAGCAAAGCTTTTCTCTAACTTCTCAATGCGGTGTCTATCGACAACGGGGTACCAAATAGCGTAGGTACCAGTTGGGAATTTTTTATGGGCTTTTGCAACAACTTTAAATACTTTATCGTAATCTGTTTTTATTTCGTAAGGTGGATCAATCAGTACAAAAGCACGACGTGAGATTGGTGGTACTACCGAAAGTAATCCTTCAAAACCATCACTTTGCCTAACTTTTACCCGGCGAGTTTGTCTTATATTTTCATTTAGTAATTCAAAATCAGTAGGGTGTAATTCAAAGAGCCAGGCTTTATCTTCATTACGTAAAAAGTGTTGAGCAATTACAGGTGAACCAGGGTAATACTCTAATTGTTCGCTGTCGTTGTGTACTTTAATGGCTCTAAAATATTCTCTAAGCTCTGGAAAGTCACTTTCGTTTAATTTGGCAATACCATTTAAGTATTCTCCCAGCTTAGTCGCATGCTCAGAGTTTAAGTTGAACAGTCCTGCACCAGAGTGAGTATCGATATAGTCGAAGACTTTATCTTTTTGGCCTAAATAATCTAATATTTCCACTTGCACAATATGCTTGAGTACATCGGCAAAATTACCGGCATGAAAAGAGTGGCGATAGCTAAGCATAGAGATCCCTAGGTGAGTGTAATAAAGGTGGCGTTAGTATTGAATTATTATAGCGAGTAATACAATCAATAACCCGTAATGATTGTTTAAAAACGCTTTAAAGCAATTATCCCGGTCTCTATTTTTAATTAAATGTTGTTGGTAGATGAATGAACCAGCTGCAAAAATAAGACCTAAATAATAGAACATATTAAATTGCTGAATTTGTCCAACTTTAACCAGTAGAGTCAGAACCAAAATTTGTAATAAGGCGATTATCACTTTGTCTAGTCGGCCAAAAATAATTGCGGTCGATTTGACTCCTATAAGTAGATCATCATCTTTGTCTACCATGGCATACATAGTGTCATAGGCAATAGTCCACAGAACATTAGCGAAAAACATTAACCATGCTGTAGAAGGAATGCTTTGTTGAGTTTCTGCAAACGCCATGATCATGCCCCAACTAAATGCGGCGCCTAATACCACCTGTGGAAAGTGAGTAAAACGTTTCATAAACGGGTAGCTTGCTGCCAATATTACAGCAATTACTGATAAACCAATGCTGTACCAAGAGAGCGTCAACACAAGCGCTAAAGCAACAACTAATAACGTAAAAAATAAGGCTATTGCTTCTTTAGTTGTCATTAGCCCACTAACCAAGGGGCGTTGTTCAGTTCGTTTAACTTTTCCGTCTACTTTTCTATCGGCAAAATCATTAATTACACAACCGGCGCTGCGCATAATAAATACACCCACAGCAAATACTATGGTTAGATGCCAACCTGGAAATCCTTCAGCTGCAACATATAGTGCCCAAAATGTTGGCCAAAGCAATAAATAGGTACCTATGGGTTTATCCATACGAGTAATTAATTTAGTGGCTTGCCAAGAGGGGAGTATTGCTGACATTGATTGTTCCTGAAGACTAACATTTAAAATTATTATTTGTGCTTATATTATATCAACCTTAATAAGAATACGAACCACTGTATTTATTATCTTTAATAAAAAGTGGCTAAGTAAAAACTTAGCCACTAAATTAACTGTTTTTATAGAGATCGATTAACGACTCGTTATCAAGATAACTTTAGGTGAATTGTTCATTCTCTGTTGTCTGGCTAAATCAATGATCTTTATTTCTTCAGCATCTAAACGATATTTTTTCAACGCCCGTTTATTGATGAATTCAAAGGTGTCTTTGGCATTGTATTGAGCGGTAAATTTAACTAAATCTGTGTCGTTACATAGTATGTCATCGCTTGCAAAACTTGTACGACCATACATACCTGTGTGAATTCCAGCCATCATCCCCAGACGACTAATATACAATTTAGTTTTCTTTAAGTCGTTGCTGACGGCTGCTACGCATAGTTTAGTAGCAATAGTGTTGTCTCCCGCCTCAAACGTAATATTTTGGTTAGCATAAGCCTTAAATGTTAATAACAGGAAAACGCTAATAAATAATAAACCTTGTGTTAAAGCCTTCATAATTAATCTCTCCATGTAAAAGGTGATTAAATTCTAGGCGTTACATCGGATCTATTATGATTAAAATAGAATTTTTTTATGATAATTTTTAGAGGGATAGTATGTCTTTGAAATATTGGTGTTTTAGATAGAATCAGTAACGCTTGTGATGTTTCTGAATATTTTAATCATGTTTTCAAGTAAGCTCTAGCGCTTGGCAAAAATACTTCTGCTACCATTAAAGGCTTATCTTCAATAAAAAATAGCGAACGTCGGCCCCATAAATTTTGCTTAACTTGTAAATTTAACATCGCGGCTAATTCACACACTCTTAGGCTAGGTTCAATTTCAGCTACTTCAACCACTTCGCGATGCAATTTAGGGTTATTAAACAATACCTGACCTAATGGCTGCTCTCCTAAACTTGCTAATGCTTGTTGTTCGCCGGTTAAACTTTTTAAGGGCAATAGACTTCGAGCAAACACATGCGGTACATCATCACAAAATAGTATTACTTCTCGAACCAATACTTGTTCGCCAAGAATTATGTCCGCATTCGCTTCATGTGATTGGCAAGCTTCTACGCGTTGCCCTAACACATGTACTTTAAAATCATTGCAGTGACTTTTAAGACGAGCCGTGAGTGATGTCGGATCTAATAACCAATCATTTAATCGTGGCGTTTGTGGTGCATGTTTAGCGCTTACCCAGTTAACATCTAGACCGATGGGAAACTGCTTTGTTAATTCAAACATAGTTAATTAATTTTCTTTATTTTAGTCATTTGAGTAACAAACAAGGCATATAATACTCCCGAAATTAAACCCACTAAATGCGCTGTATTAGCAACATTAATCGGCATAAACTCGGTATAACCTAACACTAACCAAAATAGCATAAAGCCAATTATGGAGTTAGATAAACCAATTCCTTTATCTGGATTTAAATAACCATACCACCAGACGAAACCTACAGTGGCATAAACAACACCAGAAAGACCGCCAAAATTTGGGCCTGACATATAAAATTGAGCAACATTAGAAAGTACAGCAGAGCCAATAAATAATAGTATGATCTTATTCAGTCCCAAGTTCTTTTCTATTTGACCACCAAGTTGCCACCACCACATAGTATTAAAAGCAATGTGCAATAAAGAGTAATGGAACAAGGCCGGAGTGATCAGCCGCCAAGGTTGAGCTGCAGTTTGGCTTATATCTCCTGCTTGGTTGAATATAACCAATTGATACAAACTATTGCCGAATAGCAAGAATGTTGCGGCAAATACCAACCAACAAAGAATAAAAATACCTATGGTGAAAGGACCAGCTTGAGCCAAAAAATTAGCTTTAATTTGCTTAGTCAGACCTGAGCTACCATTGAGTTTGACCGACTGACCACTTTGCCAGGCAGACTGTTGATATTTTGGATGATTAGGCTGTCTAATGAATTGTTCAAATTCATACTTTGCTCTATCTATTTCTTGTGAATCACAAAGAATTGCCCAACCATCAAGGGTTTGATTATCGTTTAAGGCTGGTTTGATCTCACAGTTAATATTGATACTTTTTAAGTAATCAGCAAAGATCAAAGCGATGGATTTTTGTTCTACGTTAACCAATATTTGCATTTAAGATTGCACTCTAGTTATGCTTTTTCGATATGTTGCGGATAGCTGTTAGCCCATAATTCAAATCCACCATCTAGTGAGTAAACATCGGTGAAATCTTGGCTAATTAAAAACTGTGCGGCCTGTTGGCTGGATATACCGTGATAACAACATACAACGGTAGGCGCATCAAAATCAGCTTCTCGTAAAAAGTCGCTCAACACATCGTTGGTTAAATGGATTGCTCCGGGTATATGACTAGCCGCATATGAATTAGCATCACGAATATCTACAACCACATGTTCTTTGGTAGGTAAACCATTTACTACATCGGCCACATTAATGTGTTTGAAGGTGCTGTCGTTTGATAACACAATATTCTCTTTATTTGTTATGAAAAATGTCGTTAAAGTGATTTTAACAAAAAAAGCCTGTTGAGCTAGTAAAAACTCAACAGGCTTGAATAAAAAACGCTTTAACCTAAATTTTCCGGTTAATCCCAGCTAAGAATAACCTTACCAGAGTTACCTGATAACATGGCGTCAAAGCCTTGTTGAAACTCATCAATAGGGAAGTGATGGGTAATAATAGGCGATAAGTCGAGCCCAGATTGAATAAGGCTAGCCATTTTATACCAGGTTTCAAACATCTCACGGCCATAAATACCTTTGATGGTTAAGCCTTTAAAAATAACCTTGCTCCAATCAATTGCCATGTCTTGCCCTGGAATACCGAGCATGGCAATTTTACCGCCATTGTTCATGTTCTCTAACATGTCGGTAAAGGCCATAGGCACGCCAGACATTTCCATGCCAACGTCAAAGCCTTCGGTCATGCCAAGCTCATTCATAACATCTTTCAGGTTTTCGTTTGCAACATTTACTGCGCGGGTAGCACCCATTTTACGAGCTAAGTCTAAGCGGTATTCGTTAATGTCTGTAATGACTACGTGGCGAGCGCCAACATGTTTAGCAACCGCTGCAGCCATAATGCCAATAGGGCCTGCACCTGTAATAAGCACGTCTTCACCGACCAAATCAAATGAAAGGGCGGTATGTACCGCATTACCAAACGGGTCAAATACAGCAGCTAAATCGTCAGAAATTTCATCAGGTAATTTAAATGCATTGTAGGCAGGTATTACCAAATATTCAGCAAATGAGCCGGTGCGGTCAACGCCAACACCAACAGTATTACGACATAAATGAGTGCGGCCACCACGACAGTTACGACAATGGCCACAAGTGATATGACCTTCGCCAGAAACTCTATCGCCTACATTGAAGCCCTTAACCTCTTGACCCATACCAACCACAACACCGGCATATTCATGACCGACAACCATAGGTACTGGAATGGTTTTTTGTGACCATTCATCCCAGTTGTAAATATGAATATCGGTACCACAAATTGCGGTTTTGTTGATTTTAATGAGTAAGTCGTTATGACCAACTTCTGGCTTTGGTGAATCAGTCATCCAAATGCCCGGTTCAGCCTTTAGTTTTGCTAATGATTTCATTTTATAATCTCTAATTTAAGCTTATTAAATTACGCCCATTTCTTTACCAATACGGGTAAATGCTTCAATGGCTTTATCGAGCTGTGCTTTTGTATGAGCCGCAGAAATTTGTGTGCGAATTCGGGCTTGGCCTTTTGGTACCACAGGGAATGAGAAGCCAATAACGTAAATGCCTTCGCTAAGTAAACGGTTTGACATATCTGCTGCAACCTTTGCATCACCTAACATTACTGGCACAATCGCGTGGTCTGCTCCGGCACAGGTAAAGCCGGCTGCTTCCATATTGTTACGGAAATAAGCAGCGTTATCTTTTAACGTTTTACGCAATTCACCACCTTGGGCTAACATATCAATTACTTTAATTGAGGCTGTTACGATTGCTGGTGCTAATGAATTCGAGAACAAGTACGGACGAGAACGCTGACGTAACCATTCAATAACTTCTTTACTTGCAGATGTGTAACCACCTGAAGCGCCGCCCATGGCTTTTCCTAAGGTACCTGTAATGATGTCAACTCGGTCCATTACTTCACAGTATTCGTGTGAACCACGACCATCTTCACCAACAAAACCTACCGCATGTGAGTCATCTACCATAACCATTGCATCGTATTTGTCGGCTAAATCACATACACCTTTTAGATTGGCAATTACGCCATCCATTGAGAATACGCCGTCAGTAGCAATTAACTTAAAACGTGCTCCGGCTTCATTGGCAGCAATTAGCTGTTCTTCTAATGCGGCCATATCGTTATTGGCATAACGAAAACGTTTTGCTTTACATAAGCGAACACCGTCAATAATGGATGCATGGTTAAGAGCATCCGAAATTATGGCATCTTCAGCGCCTAATATTGTTTCAAATAAACCGGCGTTGGCATCAAAACATGATGAATAAAGAATAGTGTCTTCCATACCCAAGAAGTTGGATAGCTTGCCTTCCAATGTTTTATGAATATCTTGTGTGCCACAAATAAAACGTACCGATGCCATGCCAAAACCGTGGTCGTCCAAACCACCTTTAGCTGCATTAATAAGCTCAGGATGATTGGCTAAACCTAAATAGTTATTGGCACAAAAGTTAATTACTTCTTCGCCACTGCTAACTGCTATATCGGCTTGTTGAGCAGTAGTGATAATTCGTTCAGCTTTGTACAGGCCCTCTTCTTTAACTTGATCTATTTGTTGTTGAAGGTGGTTAATAAAATTAGATGACATATTAGCCTCAGTTAAATCATTTATTTAAAAAACATGATTAGTAATTGTAGTTTCTTGCGAGCATTTTGCTGCATTTTTTAATGACACATATTATTCACCTATCAGACTATAAAAAAAAGTTTACAGATGTTCAAAATGCCTTATAATCATTGCAAATTGACACCTTGCTGTGTCAATTTGCAATGTCGGTTTTTAGTTTCATATAAGGTAATTGATGAATGATCAGTGAAAAAGACGAAGAGTTGCTTTCCATTCTTAGATGTAATGCCAGGGCGAGTGTTTCAGATATCGCCAGAGCGTTAAATGTTTCAAGAACAGCCATACAAAACCGTATAAATAAGCTTGAAAGTAATGGTGTGATTAAGTCATACAGCGTTGAATTAGGCAGCAGTTACACCAAAGATTTAATTACCATAAATGTATCTTTGAAAGTTAACCCAAATTTGCGTGAGAAAATTTGCATAATTTTAAGAAAAATACACCAGATAAGCCATATCTATTCAATCAGCGGGGAGTATGATCTGCTTGTTGTTCTGCAAATCCAATCGCTTAAACATCTTACGGCAATATTGGATAATATTTGTCATTTAGAAGGGGTAGAGCGAACGAACTCTTCAATTATTCTTGATGCAATATTTGAAAGATAATACTAATTCCGATAATTTATTAAGCTAATTCAGTCCGTTGTTAGTATGATGATAACGGCTCATTTATTTAGAAGAAAACACATTGAACAAAGAAAAGCTGTCTTTACGCCTATATCAAATACTTATTTTATTGCTTGTACCAGTGTTATTATTGGTTCTCATCGTTCGCTCGTTTTCGCAACGAGAATACCGTCAGCGCTTAACTGAGCGATTTGGCTGGTTGCCTTCAAATATAAAGCCAGGCGGTATTGTTGTACACGCGGCTAGTGTAGGTGAAGTAATAGCCGCTAAACCTTTTATTGATAAGTTATTAATTACTTATCCAGATTTACCTATTACTGTAACCACGTTTACGCCGACAGGCTCAGCGCAAGTAAAAAAATTCTACATTGATAAAGTACAGCATTGTTATTTGCCATTAGACATTTCATTTTGTGTGCATTTATTCTTTCGATTGTTAAAGCCCAAAGCTGTAGTGCTTATGGAAACAGAGCTATGGCCAACACTTATTCAACGCTGCTATAAATCTAACGTTGAATTACTGTTAATTAATGGTCGTTTATCAGAAAAATCTTTAAAAAATTACAAAAAACTGTCGTGGTTAATTAGACCTGCATTGAATAAATTTTCTGCCATATTGTGCCAAAGTGCAGATAATGCCGAACACTTTATTGAAATGGGGGCTAATGCCGATTTAGTTAAAAATTCTGGTAATTTAAAGTACGACATAAGTGTTACCGATGAACTGCAAAATAAAATTTCACAGCTGCAAAAATTCATTCCTGAACATAGACGATTACTGGTTGTAGGCAGTACACACCAAGGGGAAGAATTACCCGCACTTGCTGCGTATAAAAAGTTAAAAAACGACAACCCTGAATTGCTTTTGGTGCTTGTTCCTCGCCACCCTGAACGTTTTTCTACGGTAACAAAACTGTGTGAAGAGCAAGGTTTTAAAACCGTTACGCGCAGTTCTAAACAACCGATAATTGATGACCATGAGGTTTGGGTAATCGATACGTTAGGGGAATTGTTATCTGTGTATGCGCTGGCTGAGATTTGTATTGTTGCCGGCAGCTTTTCTGATGTTGGTGGGCATAATCCACTGGAACCGGCGTTATTTTCTAAACCTGTTCTTGTTGGTGAGAACATGGCAAATTTTAAAGAGATCACACAAAAACTAACAGTAGCCAATGGCATAGTGCAGTTAGAGCAAAACAGCGAACTTGCCGTTAAATTACATTGTTTATTAACTGATCAAGAATTAGCAATAACGATTGGCAAAAATGCACTTGGTGTAGTTCTTGCCAATCAAGGTGCTACAGATAAGAGTATTGAAACCTTACAAAGTTTGCTTAAGTAACTATATTCTTGCTGTTAGTTCAATAACCTAAAGCAGGTAGCTCAGGCTATAGAAGTACATGTACTCAAATATGTTATTAACCTAGTAAGTAAACTCTTCATCAGCTTTTTTTTGTGCAGCACGTTCAGCTTGTTCCTTTTTTTCTTCAGCAAGCTGCTCTTGAATTAATGCTTGTAATTCGGCTTCAATTTTTTGCTCTTTTTGTTCTGAAGAAAGAGTGGTTAAATTTTCAACATCAACGTCATAAGCGTCAAGCAATCTACGTCGCTCTTGTGCTTTTATTTGTTGCTCATTCATCGCGGGAGGAAAAGGTAAACCAAGTTGCCTGCGAATAAAGTCTTCAACATAGACAATTTCGTGTCGATTTCCCTTCCAATAATAGTGATAACCATGGCCAACACTATTGTAAAACACCGTCTCTACATTTTTACCTAGCTGTTGTAAACGATATTTCATTCTATTGGACTGTTCAAAATGAGCGATAGTATCTTTTTTCCCCGCAATTAAGAGTACTGGTACATTAATGTCTTCAGCCAAATAAAACGGTGATACTTCTTTTAATGACTCTTTATATCCACCGATCACTTTGTCTAACGCTTGACGGCGTTCATCACTATAAACTTGATTGTTTGCATTATATAAATGTGGCAAATCGTAGATACCATATTTTGCGACAATGCATTGATAATCTTCAGGGTGTTTAATTGCAAGCATCATTGCTGAATAACCGCCATAACTAGTGCCAATAGAACACATTTTTTCGAACTTATGTTCTTTTCTAACCTGTTTCACCGCGGCGGTTATATCGTGTTCGATCAATTTACCAAACTCGCCACGCCCCTCGTTCATAAATTGTTTACCGTAACCGGAAGAACCACGAAAATTAACCTTGAGCACCGAATAGCCACGGTTGGTAAAATACTGCGTTTGTGCGTCGTATATTGCTAAATCTCTGATCCCAATAGGGCCACCATGTGGATTCACTAACAGCACCCCATTACTATAACCAACTGGTTTAGTTAATAATGCTTCAATGAATACGTCAGGCTCGACTTCTACCTGAAACACCTCAGTAGGACTAAGTTTATAAGGCGCTAAAGTAGTACGTTTTTCGGTAATAAATATTGCCTTTTTAGTATCAGCTTGAAAGAAATAAAACTTTCCCGGATTGGTAGAACTAAATGTTTTAATCAACTTATAATTGTCATCTAGGCTAGATTCAATGACTGACACCTGCTGGTTTTTAAAGGATTTTTTTAAACTTTTAGCTAAATCTGTCTTTTCTTTGGCAAAATAATGACTATTTGGAATGCCCTCTTCGAGAAAGCTTACATAATTTACGCCTTGATGCATTTTATTTAATTTAGCATCAATTAAATCATAATTTGGGTGTTGGTAAATTACTTTACCAAGCGTCTTTGTTGTTATGTCAAACTCAACTAATGAAGTTCGGTCCAAATTTTTATTGGTTAAAACTGCAAGTGTCCCCTCATTTAAAAAGCCAATGGGGATAAACTGATTTTCAGCATTAATATCATAGAATTTTTTCCACTTATCTTTAGATGTTAACTGGTACCAAAATTCTATTTGGTCATCGTTTTTGATTGCAGCAATTAGAGCTTTGTTCACATCATCATAAATATAATGAAAGGCTTCGTTGAGGGTGTTTTCAACCTCTATAGCTTCATCATAGTTACTTACAGCTAACTGATCTGTCGTTATTTTATACAGCTTAAATCTAGGGTATTTTTGCTTTTTAGTGACGTTGCGAGCGAACAGAACGGTGTCTTCTTCATTTGGTAATGTTGAAACCATAAAGCCACTAACCCCTAAGGACTGCCAAATACCTTCAGGTTTTTCACCATCATCCTTTATGTTAATAAAGCCTCTTCGCTTTTTCATCTGTAGGTATACAGTATCATTGTCAACCCATTGATAATTTTCAACGTATGAACTCCGTTTTCTATCCATACGAAACATCGGCACACTAAGTCTTTTTTGCGGGTCAATGAGCCTTACGATATTGAAGCGTTTCATGTGCTCATAAGAGAAAATATACTTACCATCGGGGCTTAATATCATCGAATAAACTTGCGATGATTGCATAATATCTTCTACTGGTATTAATTTGTATGGCTTGGCGATTACGTGGTTGCTTAACAAAGTCACTACTATCAGACTGATACGCAAAACTACTAAATTTAAGCGGCTCATTATTCACTATCCTTTTTTGCTGGCTGTGAATTAATTAACTCAAAGAAGTTCTCTTCGCCGGGGCCAGAATATGTCATCGGATGATTCAGTAAAATGTTGGAGAATTTATCTTCCATAAATTCAAGTGCGATAGATGAGTTATTGTTTAAGGACATTCTTGAGGCAACGTAGTACCAAACAACATAGCTATTCATTTTCAAATGGCCAGCGTAGTTTATTTTGTTTTCTTCTACAGTAAACGCCCAAATATCGTCTTCGAAATCTTTAAGGTAAGCGTAATTATTAAATGTGACCTTACTGATCTCATATTGACCAACAGGTAGAGGAACTAATATGTAATTACTGCCAGATTTTAAATCTTTTTCAGACAGCGCAATGCGTTTGGTGCCTGTTAATATGATTTCTTGGAGTGATCGGTTAGTGTCAACGGCGAGCAGTAAATATCCCTGTTTTTCTTGTAGAGCAACCTCACTCTCCTGATCAATACTTTCAACTTTTGTTGCGCAACTGCTTAATACCAGCATGCACAAAATCAAACTAATTAACTTTATTCTTAACATTATTGTAAACCTAGTTTTGACATTGCTTGATAGAAAAACTATCAATTCCTTGCTTAAAAAAGTCTACTTAATAAAGTTAAAATTGTACAGGTGTTTAAAAAGGTTAATGCGTTAAGATAATATTTTATCAATATTGGTAATGACCATATCAACAGTAATGCGATCCATTAATTCGCCTTTAGCGCGAGTGTTCCAGGGAAGTTGCTCTGAAGGTTTGCCATGCTGCTCTAAAACACACTCTTCATAAACGCTTGCAACATAATGTTGGCAAGTATAAGGACCGGTGCGTTTAGGGTTTGAATGGGCGTATAAACCGATCACAGGTGTTTCCACAGTTGTCGCCATATGTGTTGGGCCAGTGTCGGGAGCAATAACAAGCTTTGCAGACTCTAAAACCGCCATTAATTGTTTTAAATTAGTTTTGCCAACTAAGTTTATTAGCTCAACATTGGCATGCTTGGCGATATCATTGGCAAGATTAACTTCAAGTTCACCAGGCCCTCCGCAAAGTACAACGTGATAGCCTTTTTTACTTAAATAATCCGCTGCTTGAGCATATTTTTGCGCAGGCCAATTTCGCTCTGCTTTACTGGCTGCTGCAGAAATTACAGTATAAAACTTATCTTGTGGGATGAGCTCTTTGGCGTATGTACGTTCATTTTCACCAAAAGGCATGAGCCAGTGCGGCTCTTCGGTTTTAACTCCAATCGCATTAGCAAATGCCATAAAACCTTCCAGTACGTGTGGCTGGTTTTGCGGGGCTACTTTTCTATTGGAAAACAACCATTGGCCTTCTCTTGCTCTGGCACGGTCAAAGCCAATCCTTATTTTTGCCGAAATACATAAACTGGCAATACTTGCTCGTAGCGCTGCTTGCATATGGAACAGCACATCAAATTTTCGACCATTCATTGCTGATTTTAGTTCTTTAAAGGCGGTAAACCCTTTTGATTTATCGAAAATAACAAAATTAATACCTGGTAAATCTTTTAGCAGCATGTGCTCGACTTTACCTAACACCCAAGTGATCTCAATATCTGGATATTGTTTTTGAATTTGTTGTACCATAGCAACTGCATGGCAAACATCACCAATGGCGGAAAGCCTTAAAATACATAGAGATTTTGGGGTAGGTATTTGACCTAGCATAAACGATTTACCAAAATAGCAATTAAGCAAAATATAATTAATTAAGGCCTATTATCTTGAACCTGTCGAGATTTGTAAAACAATCATCTGTTAATTTTTTTAAAGAAGGTGATTATACCTGTATTTATGAGGGTGAATTGTTACCGGATTTTTGTTTAGAAATGTTCAATGCCGACTATTGGCAACAAAAAGATGCTGTATTAGGTAAAGCTGTTGGTCGAGGAACCGCTTGGTTTATTAATCACCCTACAACGAATATGGTGCTGCGCCATTATTATCGAGGTGGCTTAATTGGTAAGTTAATCAATGACAGTTATATTTTTACTGGTGTAATGAATAGCCGTGCGGCAAAAGAGTTTGTTTTGCTCAAAGAAATGCAGCATTGGCATTTACCCGCGCCTAAACCGGTAGCATTTCAGGTGAAACGCAATGGGTTTACCTATCAAGCCGATATTCTGATTGAATTAATTCCAGGCGCAACCGACCTTGTCGGCTTGCTTTCTAAGGCTGGGCTACCTGACGATATATGGCAAAATATTGGTCGTTGTATTAAAACGTTTCATCAAAAGAATATTTATCACCATGACTTAAATGCACATAATATTATGCTAGATAGTGAAAATAAGGTTTGGTTAATCGACTTTGATCAAGGGCGGATTATGCCTAAATCGGGTAAGTGGCAACAAGAAAATTTACAGCGCTTACTACGCTCATTTAATAAGGAGCTGGGTAAGTTACCTGAGTTTCACTTTAATGAAACTCAGTGGCAACTATTGAAGCAAGGCTACGACGAATAGCTGAAGTGGTTATGCAACCTGTTGGTCTAGTGCTTCTTGTTTTAATACTTTGTATTGGTCACGTGCAGTTTCAAAGTCTTCACGGGCCTTATCGGTAACGTATGGACTTAACAATGCAAAAATCTTTAATAGACCTTCATACAAACTAGCATCATCAATTTTTGGATTATCATCTAGTTGTGTTTGCAAATAGCTTAACCAAAATGTTGTTGTGATCCTTAGCAAGCAGGTTAAATCATCTAGTTCATCATCTTTTATACTTAAGATTTCAGCATCATTTAAAGACTGCAACATGCTAGAAACTTTTTTGATGATCTCTTTTTGTATTTCGCTGTAGCGTTTTTTTAGCGCTGGGTTTTTGCTTAACAGTACCGGTAAATTACTGTAGAAAAACCTAAACTTAGAAATTAGCTGAAACACAATGTCCATATATAACAATATACTATCTAAAGGGTTTTGCGCGTCAGATAAGCCTTTAAACTGATTAATTAAATCATCTGCATATTCGCTGTAAATGGCATTTATGATGTCTTCTTTATTACGAAAATGATAATAAAGGTTACCCGGGCTAATACCTAAATGAGCAGCAATATGGTTTGTTGTTATGTTACGTTCACCATTTTCGTTAAAAAGCTCGATGCTAGCGACGATGATTTTATCTCTGGTTTTCATTTGTAATGAAACTCTTTAATTCTGATAATAACTGTTACCAACATCATACTATCAAAATAGTTCAAAATGGAACTTTTTTGAGTAATTACTTTATTTTATTTAAAGGGATATTTTCTTTATCCTTACTGCGAAGGAAATAATAAGTTTTCCAGAACACTTTGCTTTGTTCTAAAGCAGAGCTAAAATGATGAAATTATTAATAAATAAATTTAACTAAGTGACATTATGAAAAATACCGCAATTTATCCAGGCACATTTGATCCGGTTACCAATGGTCACTCTGATTTAATTGAGCGTGCTTCGCTATTGTTTGACCGAGTAATTGTTGGCGTTGCCGCCAGTCCGAGTAAAAAACCAAGATTTAATTTAGAAAAACGAGTGGCAATGTTGACTGAAATAACCGCTCATTTAGACAATGTAACGGTACAAGGGTTTAGTGGGTTATTAGTCGATTTTGCTAAACAAGCTAATGCGCAAGTATTAATACGAGGTTTGCGTGCTGTATCTGATTTTGAATACGAATTTCAGTTAGCTAACATGAATCGACGCTTGTACCCTGAACTTGAAAGTGTATTTTTAACTCCGGCAGAAGAGAATTCATTTATTTCATCTACATTGGTAAAAGAAGTGTCTTTGCATGGCGGAAACGTAAGTGAATTTGTTCACCCTGTGGTAAAATTGGCACTGGAAAACAGTTAAACCGCTTACTGTTTTTTAAGTGCTGCAATAATATTCAAATTAATTCTAACGGCCTTTTATTAAGGCAAACAGGAAATATCATGACGCAACCTTTAGTTGTTGGTGCGAAAGCATCATTAAAGAAATCATTTAGCTCAGCAGATGTAGAAAAATTTGCTGAAGTATCTTTAGACAGCAATCCAATTCATTTGGATGAAGACGCTGGAAAAGCCTCTATTTTTAAACAACGTGTTGTTCACGGGGCTTTAGTAAGCAGCTTATTTTCTGCTTTACTGGGCTGCGAACTACCGGGAGAAGGAACTATTTTTTTAGGGCAAACTGTTAAATTTTCAGCACCGGTATTTTTAAATGAAGAAATAGAAGCGGTTGTTGAAGTTGCCAGCATTCACCCGAAAAGGCCCATTGTTAAATTTACCCTGACAGCAACCAACCCAGAAGGTGCTGTGGTAATTAGTGGTGAAGCAACAGTAATGGCGCCTAAGCACTTAATTGGCTAATAAATAGAGCCTAGTTTTTCTGACATTTAGAACAAAAAACACTGGCTCGCCCGGATTGACGAATTTCTTCCAGCGTTGTTGCACAAACAACGCACTTTTCACCGCCACGGCCATACACCTGTAATGATTGTGCAAAATAACCCGGTCGACCATCGGCCTGGGTGAAGTCCTTTAACGTAGTGCCGCCTTGATTAATCGCTTTTGCCAACACTTGTTTTATTATCTCAGTAAGGTTGTCATAACGCTTTTGGCTAATTTTACCAGCGGGCGCTGTGGGTAAAATACCTGCTTGAAACAATGCTTCATTGGCATATATGTTCCCTACACCAACAACCACATGATTGTTCATAATAAATGTTTTAATTGGTACTGTCTTTTTGCGAGATTTTTTAAATAAATAGCCTTTATCAAAATCAGCAAGTAATGGCTCAGGGCCAAGCTTCGCTAAAAGAGGGTGCTCATAAACATCTTCAGTTAACCAAAGCACTGCGCCAAATCGTCTAGGATCATTAAGGCGTAATGCAACGCCTGAAGCTAGTACTAAATCAAAGTGATCGTGTTTAGCTACTACGGTATCTTTTGGAATAACTCTAATTGTGCCCGACATTCCTAGATGCAGAACTAAGGTGCCTTTAGCCGTTTTTAATAATAGATATTTTGCCCGTCGAGTAACCTCGATAATTTTTTCACCGCACATTTCCTTAATCGTTGGCGTAATTGGCCAGCGCATTTTTGCATTGCGCACCACAACATCGGCAACGGTTTGGTTTAAAACGTGAGGGCTAATGCCTTGTCGGCACACCTCGACTTCTGGTAATTCAGGCATGTAAGTAATCGATTAATTAGTGTTAAATTGAAATATTTAAGCTTTTAATATTTATAAAGCCTCAAGGTTAGACTACATATTGTTACCCAATGTATGATTGATATCAACTAGACTAGAATTTGTGTCCATTAGGGTTAGGTGATGAAATGAAATTTGTAAATTGTTGCTATGAAATACATGCAGCTGAAATTCTTGAAATATTGAATCAGGCGATTGTTTCATCTACTGCCCTATATGATTATAAACCTAGAACCATAGACTCTATGGAAAGTTGGTTTAAAGCAAAAACTATAAATGATTATCCCGTAATTGCTGTTGTAGATGATAACGAACAAATTATGGGGTTTGCTACCTATAGTACATTTCGAGCTTGGCCAGCCTTTAAATATTCAGTTGAACATTCGGTGTATATTCACCAAGATCATCAAGGTAAAGGGCTTGGTAAAGTACTACTGGAAAAAGTTATAGAAATTGCTAAAAAACAACAATACCACACCATTATTGGCGGCATAGATATTAGTAATGCTGGCAGCATAGCATTACATGAAAAGCTTGGATTTGTGCATGCAGGTACAATTAAAGAAGCCGGTTATAAATTTGGCCGTTGGCTTGATTTAGGCTTTTATCAATTAATACTAAACACCCCCGAGAATCCGGTTGATGGATGATGAATTACTGAAAGTGTTTACTATAACTTTGCGTGCTGGCTACTGAATTATTTCAACAATCCATTCTTAATTACATTGGCTTTCATTATCGTTTTCAAGCATTGCTATTACGCCCGTTGGGTTTGAATAGACATCAAAAAAACTACCTTCACGGGTTTCGTCTAACAATGGGTCTGCTAACAAGCTTTCTTCGATAAGATCCATTGCCAGTAGTTGCATATTCTCACCGCAAAACTCAATAAACCACATGTCCTTTTGTTTTATCAATTTTCCTTTACTCACCGAATTGGCATATAAACTACGTTGCTGCTTGTTTAACTTGTTATGGTTGCTTGCTAAAAATAACTCAATTTGTTGATTAAATTGATGCAACTTTTGTTGCTCATTATCTGCAGTGACCATGTAAAAAACGACTTCAGGTTTTGACGATATCTGCCTTTCAGGTAAAGCACTTTGCACCTGTGTTTTTTCTTCTGAGTGATAAATTTCAATCTCATGTGAAACTATGGTCGATGGCGTATTTATTTTAGATACCTGCTCTTGCAGTAATGCAAATAAAGGGATAATTGCGATGGCTGAAATTACCATTAAAGCAGCGGTTTTAAAAAAATTGAAACGATTATATTTCTCGCGTAGGCTAAGTTGGTTATCAGTTTCTCTATGCAATATATCGCTCAGTTTAGTATTTAACTGTTCTGAAGGCTTATGTTCAACTTTTCGTTTTTGATATAAATTTGCCAATTTCTCATCAAACGTTGAGTTGTTATCAATGTTATTATTTGACATCTAACAACTCCATATGTCGTTTAAAGTGGGCTCTTGCATAACGCAGTCTCGATTTAATTGTTTCAGTTTTATCATTACAAATAGAAGAAATGTCCTCTAAAGAGAAACCTTCTTGTTGCAAAATAAATGCTTCTTTTTGGCTAAATGGCAACTGTTCTAATAAGTAATTAAAGATTTGTTCTACCTTCTCGTTAGCCAACAACTCTTCATAATTCACTTCAATGACTTGTATATCGTCATTATTATCGTCAAATTTCCAGCGTTGTTGACGCCTTAACTCATCAATCAAGCAATTTCTGGCGATACTGAATAACCAACTTTTTACGCTAGTTTGTATGCGATAAGAATGGCGTTTCTCAATAACTTTTAGCCAAACGGTTTGCACAATATCTTCGGCTAAATATTTGTCAGACTGACTTAATAAATAGTGATAAAGGTCATCATTGAACTGCTCAATCAAGCGAGTTAAATACTTGCTGTCATAGCACTCAGTAAGCTTTAACATTACCTGCTCATTGGTTAACGTTGTATTGAGCCCGCCTTTCATAATTGATGGTAATTTTACCAATGAAGTTCCTTTATTTTTATATTTTTTAAAAGCGATTATATGAACTGTTTTTAATACCATATTATCGCTATGCAGATTTACCAACTATTTTTTTATTTAACTGTCTTCTTGCTCTATTTTAAAATCAAGTTGTACTGTTAAATTGTGCTGCTCTATCGGTTTGCCAGATACCATTCTCGCTTTATATTTCCATTTCTTAAGCGCTTGAATTGCGGCTTTATTAAATATTCTTTTAGGTTCAGATGCTAAAACTTTAATATTTTTTACGCGACCAACTTCATCAATACTAAAAGCAAGTTGTACCCAACCTTGCTTACCATCTCTCATAGCAGGTATTGGATATTTAGGGGCTACCCTCACAATAGGTCTTGCTTCATTATCTCTATGACCTGCCACATCAAAGTCATCGATAGTTTGTTTTGCAATGTTAATACCTGGAACTTCTACTTTTATCACCGAATCATTATTGTCTGCAGGATCCATTTTTGTGTTTTCAAGCTTCACTATTTTAGGTTGTGGTGGTGGGGGTAATATGTTTGTCTTAACTTGCACCTTACTATCCTTTTTCGGTTGCACAAATTCAACAATTTGCGTCTCAAACGGAACAGTTTCAGGTGTGCTTTTGTTAGTAACTAATGACGCCATAAAGGCAAACAGGCCAAAACAAACAGCCATAGACACTAATGTTATATTGATTACTTTTATCATAATATTTCCTACTTTAATGGTTTAAAAAAGTAGTGATCACCACCAGCAAATAACAAATCCGTTGTTATTATCACTGCCTTAGTAATAAAACGATTCAGTAAAGGAAAAGGGGTTAAAATAAAATAAATAATTTTAGCCGGGAATTTTGCATAGGCTAATTGATTGAAAATTCAATGATTATGGTGTTATTGTCTAAGGACAAATATTTAGGCTAAGTAGTCTGAAAGGGCGATAAGCGGAAATAGATAAAAACTAGTTGGGTTAAAGGATTAAATGAAACTATTACCAATGATGCTAATAATTATTAGCACACTGACAGGGTGTGTTGGGCTAAGTTATACTTCGTTTAAAGCTAACACATCTACTATACAAGCACCCATTGTGTCATCAAATAAAGGCTATTTACTTGAGAGTGGTAAAAGTCTGAATCCTTCTGAGTTAATAAAAAAGTGGGGAGAGCCAAACACCAAAGTTGTGAAAGGCATGTCAGAAGAATGGACATATCATTTCAAAGAATTGGATAAAGGATTTTTTGCTTTGTTTGTTGTTATACCGATTCCTGTGTTTCTGGACGATGGATTTGAGAAAATTACTTTTTTGATAGAAGGTGATGAAATAACTAAAGCCGAAGCTCGATATCAATATGAGAGCGGTGTTGGCTGTATGGCTGTTTTTCTTGTGCACGGTCTAGTCAACAGTGTATGTAATGGTGACAGGTTATTTTTAAAAAATGATATCCCTTTGGTTTTCATAAATGAGTAAAGCTGGTCAAGAACACTTTGAGCAGTATAAAAATCGTGGAAAGCTATGGGCTGTATTGATTATTCTCCTTCCTTTTTCTATTGTCGGTCTCTTTATTTTATATTTATGTTCACTAGCATTCATCTCAATAATAGAACACGGTAATTTAGTGCATGGTTCTGAAGTATTATTAATGCCCCCCTTAGCTTTAGGTTTATTGATATTTCAATATTTACTATTGAAAAGAATCTTAAAAAGGTTAAGGTCTGTTTAGAGCGAACAAGAGACAGTCAAGGAAAGATAAAATTGAGCAAAATATTATTAATTTTAAGCTTGGTACTAATGGCGTACGGTATCGTAATGTATGTGGTAGATTTCCTTCCTGTTGATATGTTTCAAAGCTCGAACGAAAACGAATATATAAAATCAGTTAGTGGCGACTCAATATCGTGGTCAGCATACAGGTTGCACGCATTGGTTGTTGGATTGTTACTTGTGGTTGTAAGTAAGTTCACCACGGACTGAAATGAGCGAGCAACGGACGTAGATAAAAGACTAAATATGGAATATTTATGTGCTAACCCAATGGAGACTATTTACTTTTCATTAGGTGTTGGATTTATTTTGATACTCATCTTTTTAAGAGTAGAAAAGGCTATAATACCAATTGCAAAACAACATCAAATGACACGGTTTGAACTCTTCATTATGTTCTCAACTTGGCAACTTAGAAAGTTTGATGTTATAGAAGCTAATATTTCTGAATTTAAAAAGTATTTTTTATTTAAAGCTCTGTGTTTGGTAGGAATCCCTTTTTTTATTAATTCAGGGTTTCTTGTCATTACTGCTTGTTATCAATGAGCCCACGGGCTGTAATGAGCGAACAGCGGACGCAATTATACTTAGGAAAATTAATGTTCGATAAAGTTATAGATACCTTCATTGCGTCAATTATGACTGTATTTTTTGTTTTAGTTTTTGTGACAATTAGCTATTTAATATTTGGGTTAACAGACTCACCAAGAGAAAGTGATCTTCGAGATCCTGCAATTTTATTTGGCGTAATAGCTGCCATCATTTCTGGCTTCGTAGTTATTGTATGGGCAATTCCGATTCATGCTATTTTAAGTCGACATAATAAAAATCATGTCGGTTGGTACATTGCCTTAGCGATGATTCCTAGTTTCGGACTAGCGGCAATATTTACCAGTTCGTCACATCCGTTGTTGGGTGTTACTGAAGCGCTATTTCATGCTGTATTTATTGGTGTCCCAGCCTCCATTGTATTTTGGTACTTTGCAGCATATGACAATGTCATAGCTGATGATCGCTCAGAGCGGTCGGCCACATAAAGCCATAAGGACGATAAGATAATGAAGTTGATGAATCGGCTTAGAATAATAATGGCTTTGTGGGGATTTACATGTCTGGTTTTTGTTGGTCTAGGCCATCTTGGCGGCATCATAACAAAAATGTCTACCCCTATGGCTTTTTCAGCTATCGAGAGTAGTTACATCAAACTTGATTCGTTATCTGAAGAACAACTGAAAGATTATGACTTTCTTAAGTCAAGGATTCTATTAAATGGCCAAGGGCAAAAGAATTCTTCAGCGAAAGCGAGAAAATACTTAACTCGCGTAGGATTGGGGAATGCTATTATTTTTTTTGTTTTAGCCATATTTCTTCCTAGCATAAAAAAGCGGCTAACTGAGCCTAAACCTGGGTCATATTAAACGCTGCTTCTCAGCATGATTGTTATTCAGTATACTAATTCTGAATGACCGCTATTGGCACTTAGCGGACCCTCAGTATCACTGAAGGAGGTTCCTCATCTCGTTCCACTCGTGGGGGATGACGGAGTATTTTTTCTACTTCCGCAATTGGCGCAATATAGTTTTTCTATTTCCTCTTCTTTTTAAGCTCTTTCGTCTTTAGGTGAATCCATAACTACATGAGTTGAAATGGTTGTGACTTGTGGTAGGGTACCAAGTACGTCGGTATGAAAGGTTTTATAGGTTTTAAGGTTTTCAGTTTCTACTCGCAAGATGTATTCGAATGTACCTGTGACGTTATGACACTCCCGTACTTCATCAGCTTTAATAATGGCTTGTTCAAAGGCTTCTTGTGAGCCTTTGGTATGCTCACCTAAACCAACCGTAACATAGGCGATGAAACCATTGCCGAGCAGTTCATTATCAAACACTGCACGATAACCTTTAATTACCCCTGTGCGCTCTAATTCTTGCACACGACGTAAGCACGCTGAAGGAGATAGACCAACTTTGTCGGCTAATTCTAAATTAGAAATTCGACCATCTATTCTTAATGCTTGCAATATCTGTTCGTTATATCTGTCTTTTTTCATCATTTATTGTGCACTTTGATGTTTGTATGTTGAAAATAGCACATTAATTTCATAATGAAAGGCGTATTATTGTTTTACAGTGAAAGATAAGGAAATTAGTGTGATGAGCTACGATACAATCCCTGCTTTGGTAATGTTTGCCTTTGCATCTTCGGTGACCCCAGGACCAAATAATTTAATGTTAATGGCTTCTGGCGCGAATTTTGGTTTTAAGCGCACAATACCACACGCATTAGGAGTAGGAATTGGCTTTACGTTAATGGTGTTTTTAGTTGGTATTGGCATTATTCAAATTTTTGACCAATTTCCGCTGAGCTACGACATCTTAAAAGTTGCCAGTGTTGGTTACTTATTATATTTAGCGTATAAAATTGCAGGTTCTAGTTCGCCGGTAGATGATGAAAAAGTAAATTCTACACCAATGACATTCATACAGGCCGCATTATTTCAGTGGGTTAACCCGAAAGCATGGACCATGGCACTTACTGCAATCAGTATATATGCGCCAACTCAAAGCCTACAAGCAGTGATATTAGTTTCGCTAATTTTTGGATTAATTAATTTACCGTCGGTGAGTAGTTGGGTAATGCTTGGTAAACAAATGCAAAGAATATTGACCAACCATAGCCGCTTAAAAGCATTTAATATAACTATGGCCTCGTTATTGGTGTTATCGCTGTACCCTGTATTAATTTAGTCTTAATAAAATTTAAGCAAAAAAAAACCTAGCTAGTAGCTAGGTTTTTTATTAGAAGATTATCAATTACTTGATTTTAGCTTCTTTGTAGATCACGTGCTTGCGAGCTTTCGGATCAAACTTTTTGATTTCCATCTTTTCTGGCATAGTCTTTTTATTCTTATCAGTAGTATAAAAATGACCAGTACCTGCAGATGAAACTAAACGGATTTTATCGCGCATGATTCAGTTCCTTAGATCTTTTCGCCACGGGCACGGATATCTGCTAATACAGAATCAATACCATTCTTATCGATAATACGCATACCTTTCGGTGTTAAACGTAATTTTACAAAACGGTTTTCACTTTCTACCCAAAAACGGTGAGTTTGTAGGTTTGGTAAAAAACGACGACGAGTAGAATTCAACGCGTGAGAACGGTTGTTACCTACCATCGGTTTCTTGCCTGTTACTTGGCAAATCTTAGACATGTGAGTCACTCCAAAAAATATTTCAGCTCGAGCTTGTTTAAATCCCAAGGCCGTCGCCACGGGATCCTGAAAAAGGTCGCAAATTATATATACGTCTTTTCAAATGATCAAGCTTTATCGGCTACAAATTAAGCTGTTGTTTGTAATGGGCGCGATTATACTGATTTTTCTGCGAGATCCCAAACTAAATTACGTTTTTATACAATTAATTTTCACTAATGGGTTAAAAAACATCCATTTTGACAATATTCAGCCAAAAACGTTGCTACATGTCTCCGCGCTCGGCTAACGAACAAGTGAGGTGGCCAGCAATTATTATGTGATCAAGCACTCTAATATCGACCAATGCTAGTGCTTTTATTAACCTTTGGGTGATTTGTTTATCGGCTAAGCTTGGTTCTGCGATACCTGAAGGGTGGTTGTGCGATAAAATGATAGCAGCAGATTTAAACTTTAAGGCACTTTCAACCACTACTCTTGGATAAACTGTTGCTGCATCTATGGTGCCAAAAAACAATTTTTTAAAACAAATAATATTGTGTTGGTTATCTAAAAATAAAATAGCGAACACTTCATGGGGTTCGTGTTTTAGTTCAGAGATTAAATAATCTTTTGTTTGGCTAGATGATGTTAAGCCTTTTCCTTTCGTTATTTTAGACGCTAAATACCTTCTCGACATTTCCAAGCAAGCTTGTAATTGCACATATTTGGCTTTGCCTAAACCATATTGCTGACAGAAACTATCACAGTCGCTGGCAAATACATTATGTAAACTACCAAAGTGCTTTAATAAGTGGCGAGACATTTCTACCACGTCATATCCTTTTACACCGGTACGCAGAAAAATAGCCAATAATTCAGCATCACTTAAACTCTGAGCACCTAAAGATAATAATTTTTCACGGGGGCGTTCTTGAATGGGCCAATCTTTTAACATAAAACTGCTTCCTTGCAATTTGCGCTGTTATAACTGAGTTGAAATAAATAAAACGATATTTACTATTTATAAATGTATGTAAATACTCACTAATAGTATTTAATCTACTATCCATTACGTGTTATCTTATCGCAATTAATAAATAGCATTACTTATATAGCTATATATAAGTAATTAATAATATTAGCAGGTGTAGATGTTTTTACAGAATAAAAATATCGTTTTAGGCGTTACCGGTGGAATAGCCGCGTACAAAAGTGCTGAGTTAGTAAGACGCTTAAAAGATCAAGGTGCCAACGTAAGAGTGGTGATTACCAATGGTGGTAAAGCATTTATAACACCATTAACACTTCAAGCTGTGTCGGGTAACCCTGTAGCTGACAGTTTACTTGATCCTGCTGCTGAAGCGGCAATGGGCCATATTGAACTGGCAAAGTGGGCGGATTTAATTTTAATTGCTCCGGCAACGGCGAATACCATCGCCAGATTAAGTGCAGGTATGGCCGATGATTTACTTGCTACTATTTGTTTAGCTACAGCAGCACCTATTGCGGTAGCACCAGCGATGAATCAACAAATGTGGCACGCTGTTGCGACTCAAGAAAACATGGCGGTTATCAAACGTCGTGGCATTCATGTTTGGGGGCCAGGCGCAGGCGAGCAAGCTTGCGGTGATGTGGGCTATGGCCGTATGATCGAGCCTGATGATATTGTTGAATATTGCGTTAAACACTTTAACTCGAATCAATCTTTAGCAGGTCAGCATTGGGTAATCACTGCAGGTCCTACAAGAGAAGCAATTGACCCTGTGCGTTATATCTCGAATCATTCATCGGGAAAAATGGGCTTTTCAATCGCCAGTGCCGCTCAAAGCTTTGGCGCAACTGTTACACTAATTGCCGGTCCGGTAAATTTATCTACGCCATCTAACTGTAACCGTATTGACGTGCAAAGCGCAGAAGATATGCACCAAGCAGCTATAGACCAAGCCGCAAGTGCTGATGTGTTTATTGCCTGTGCAGCGGTTGCCGATTATAAAGTAGCGCAAGTAAGTGAACATAAAATAAAGAAAACCAGCACCAATGATGCAATGAGTATTGCGCTGGTTAAGAATCCAGACATTGTTGCCAGTGTGGCGGCTTTGGCAAAGAAACCGTTTACCGTAGGGTTTGCTGCTGAAACACAAGATGTTGAACAGTATGCTAAAGGTAAGCTGGTTCGTAAAAATTTAGACATGATTGCAGCAAATGATGTGGCTAAACAAGGACAAGGTTTTAACAGTGACGATAATGCCTTAAAAGTGTATTGGCACAGCGGCAACAAAGATTTACCACTAACGGATAAAAAACAACTTGCTGAGCAATTAGTAGTTTTAATCAATGACAGGATGCAAAATGATTAACGACCTTGATAAGAAGCCGATAAAGCTAAAAATTTTGGACCATCGAATTGGTAATGAGTTTCCATTACCAGATTATGCCACGTTAGGATCAGCGGGCATTGACTTGTGCGCCTGTATGGGAACAGAGTTGGTAGTAGAGCCCGGTGAAACGCAATTAATTCCAACCGGAATTTCGGTGTTTATTGAAGACCCAAAATTGTGCGCCACTATATTGCCACGTTCAGGTTTGGGCCATAAACACGGTATAGTCTTAGGTAACTTAGTTGGTTTAATTGATTCTGATTATCAAGGGCCATTAATGGTATCTTGTTGGAATAGAAGTCAAAAAAGCTATACGATCACTCCGGGCGATAGAATTGCCCAATTAGTATTTTTGCCGGTTGTACAAGCTGAATTTGAAATAGTAAATAGTTTTGAGTCCACTAGACGGGGTCTTGGCGGCTTTGGTCATACCGGTAATTAATAGTAGAAACTTTAAGTAAAGAAAAATAAAAATATGTCAGATAATAAAAAACCAAATCGTAAACAACAAATTTTAGAATGTCTTGCTCATATGTTAGAGACAAGCCCAGGACAGCGGATCACAACAGCAAAATTAGCCGGTGAAGTTGGCTTTTCAGAAGCGGCGTTGTACCGTCATTTCCCTTCTAAAGCACGTATGTTTGAAGGCTTGATAGAATATATTGAAGAATCTTTATTTTCTCGTATCAATTTAATTCTTGCCGATCAAAAAGAAACTATGGTGCGTTGTCATCATATTACCCACGTTATCTTGGTATTTGCTGAGCGCAACCCTGGCATGAGCCGTATATTAGCGGGTGATGCATTGGTTGGTGAAAATGAACGATTACGAGTTCGAGTGCATCAGTTATTTGAAAAACTTGAAACACAGTTTAAGCAAATTTTACGTGAGCGTAAGCTACGCGAAGGTAAAGGCTTGCCAATTAATGAACTTGCTTTAGCGAATATTATTCTTGCCTTCTGTGAAGGTAAAATTAGCCAATATGTTCGTTCTGGCTTTGAGAAAAAGCCAAGTGATAGCTTTGCCGAACAATGGCAATTTTTAATGTCAGGTTGCTAGATATACCAATCCGTATAATGATCTACTCATTGAGTAACTCATATAAACAACATATGAGTTACCCTTCGGGAATGTAGATAAAGCTTGATAACTTCCTGAAATTTCAAAAAAGATATGAATAACTATCTATTTAAAATTTCAGTTGTTCTAAAACTTTATATATCATTCTCATTTGATCAAATCATTACGCGAACTGGTATTAAAAACCTACACTCAACTATACTAATACCAAGCACTAATGGCTGGCTATGAACACATAGTCAGTCACTTTTATTTAAGAGAAACACATGTCTGATTTAAGCCAATTATCCCCAAGCAGTTTATGGCAAATTTTTGCCAACATTTGTAGCATTCCACATCCGTCAAAACATGAGCAAAAAATATCGCTTTGGATCCAACAATGGGCCAAAGAACATAACTTAAGCGTAAAAGAAGACGCGGTTGGTAATCTATTTATTAAAAAGAGTGCCACACAAGGCATGGAAAACCGAAAAGGCGTTATATTACAAGCACACATGGATATGGTGCCACAAAAAAATAGTGATACTAAGCATGATTTTTTAACTGATCCTATTCGTCCTTACATTGATGGGGAATGGGTAACTGCTCAAGGTACAACACTAGGCGCAGATAACGGCATTGGCTTATCTTCTGCTATGGCAGTACTTGCCAGTGATGATATAGCTCATGGTCCTTTAGAGCTTCTGGTTACTATTGATGAAGAAGCAGGAATGAGCGGCGCATTTGGATTAGAAGCTGGTTGGTTAGACGGTGAAATTTTAATTAATACCGACTCCGAACAAGAAGGTGAGGTATACATGGGCTGTGCCGGCGGTGTAGATGCCAGTGCAACTTTTACCCTTGAAAACGAAGCAGTGCCGGCTGGGTTTGAATCATTTAACTTGTCTATTTCTGGGTTAAAAGGTGGTCATTCAGGTGTTGATATTCATACCGGGCGTGCTAATGCCAATAAACTGTTGGTACGCTTTTTATTACAAGCCAGCAGAGAGTTTGGTATTCAGTTAACTGAACTGAATGGTGGCAGTTTACGTAATGCCATTCCACGCGAAGCTAATGCCAGCTTTGTGGTTGCTAGTGAAAATGTTGAAACATTAAAAACTGCCTTTGGTCTTTACCTATCTACTATTAGAGCAAATTTGCATGTTGTTGAACCTGATATTTCTATGTTGCTTATTCAACCTGAAACATTTGATCAAATGTGGACTAAAGCTTGTCAAAACAAAATCTTATTAGCACTAAATGGTTGTGTTAATGGTGTTGTTAGAATGAGTGATGATATTGAGGGGGTTGTTGAAACCTCGTTAAACTTAGGCGTATTACGTTGTAAAGGTCCTAAATTTGTTGCCTTGTGTTTAATTCGTAGTCTTCATGATGATGGCCGCATGGAAACCGAAGAAATGGTTGAGTCAGTATTTACCTTAGCGGGAGCTAAAGTAGAGTTTTCTGGCGCATACCCTGGCTGGAAACCAAGTACCAATTCAGAAATTATGAATATTGTTCGTGATACTTATCAACAGAACTTTAATAAAGTACCTGAAATTATGGTGATTCATGCTGGTTTAGAATGTGGCTTATTTAAAACTGAATACCCACATTTAGATATGGTATCTATTGGCCCTACTATTAAATTTCCACATTCGCCTGATGAGAAAGTAGAAATTGCAACTGTTGCAGAATACTGGAAATTATTAATGGCAGTGTTAGCGAACATCCCAACTCGTAACTAACATCATATATCGGACTAGGGAGCTTCCCTAGTTCGAACCTCACTCTTTACGCTTATTTATATGCTAGCAGCTTAATTATGCTTTAAACGTATATAGGTAATCGGTCTATGTAATTATCTCTAGCAATATTTAGCTTGTAAAATCTAACCTTATTAATAATGTTACTAAGGTTTATTGATGGCTAATATATTTCGACCTTCTATCGCTACATCATTACTTCTGCTCAGTACTACCAGTTTTGCAGAGACAGACACTGACGAAGATGTACAGGACATGTCCGATCCAACCGCTGTTTATACACAAGGTGGTGTCGGTGTTACCAACAAAGGCTTAAATTTTAAATATGGTGAATCATATGATACTGGTGATCCAACAAAAATGGGCATGAATGTACTGGAAATAATGGGTGTTGCCGGTGAAACCCTTGGTTGGGATAACAATCATGCAAAAGATAACTCAATTGACTCATTTCGTTTTCGCAACTTTGAACTAAACACCGTTAATGGTCGTGGTACGCAAATCGATATGACCTACAATGTCGATTCTGAAACAGGCTCAGCAGGCTATAACTTAATGCAGGCATTGCCTAAAATGGGCATGTTCCAGTTTTTCCCTCTTGCGGGAGCTGGTGTGGCGTTTGGTAATAATGTGATAGAAGATGATGGAACAACTGATAGTGGTTATTCAGTGATGGGAACTTACGCAACTATTGGTATGTATTCAAAAATCACAATAACCGATAAAATTTGGTTAAACTATAATCCGTTTTATTCTAAGACATTATCAGGCTCAGATAATTATAAAGACTCTGGTATGGAAGGGAATGACGCAGTTTTAACTCATGAGTTCGCAGCGTCTTATCAAATGACTCCTCGAATGAATATCCGTTATTTTGCAAACTGGTCAGAGAATGTTGATATAAGTGATGGTAATCACCGCGTAGAAGTTAATTACCAGTTTTAACATAACATTGCCCTAATTATTTAGGGCATTACTTTATGTTGAGTGTAAAGACATAGCTTGTTCAGCTCTTTCGTATCCCAATGCTATCATTTCATTCGCTTTACTAAACTCCATAGTACCACAAGCATTTCTAGGTATTTCGATTAATACATTAGGTGGTGATGCAGCTAAACGATGTCTTGCTATTTGACTTTGCATCGCATCAATAGCGTGGTTGGCAACATCATATGCATCCCAGTTATGACGCTCCCTAGGTTTGTTTTTGGTGAGGCTGGCAACAAAGCGATGAATTTTCTTTTTAAATGGTGAGGCGCTTATTTCGCGCATCATTTTTACGTTACCAGGTTTGCCTTTCGGATATTCCGTAGCGCCACCTAAATTAACGGCTATGGTTAAGTCGGTATCATCGACAAAGGTTGGTGCAATCGGCACTGGGTTTAATATACCACCGTCAATAACTCGTTTACCTTTATAGGTATAAGGAGTAAAAATCATAGGAATGGATATAGATGCTCTTATGGCGGTAAATAAATCGCCTTTATTTATCCAAATTTCTTTTTCTTTATCAATATCTGTGGTTATCGCGGTAAAGTTTATTGGTAAATCTTCGATGTTTTGTTGGCCAACAAGTTTTTCTAATGAGTTTATGATCTTGTCGCCTTTGATAAAGCCACCTTTATCCCATGAAATATCCATGAGTACCATTAGGTCGAACTTAGATATTGCGCGTACCCACTTTTCATAAACGTCTAACTGACCTGCAGCATATATACCGCCAACCAATGCGCCAATTGAACTACCTGAAATGGATTCAATTTTATAATTGTGTTCTTCTAGCCAACGAATTACACCTATATGGGTTAAGCCTTTAGCGCCGCCGCTGCCAAGAACTAATGATACGGTCTTCTGTTTGTGTTTTTTAATCATGCAAGCTCAGCTCTGGAAAGGGTTTTTAATATCGTTTAATAAAACACTGTAGTCGGTAATTGCCGGATATTCAGTTATTTCTCTATTCGCTTGTTTACTGTCTGGGTTAGCGACAGCCAGTAAATGTTTTATGCCAAAATTTTTGGCTGAATCAAGAATATTAATACTGTCATCGACAAATAAGGTGTTTTCATTGTCAAAGCCAATATGTTGCTGTAATCGCTGCCATAATAATTGCGATTCCTTTGTTACCCCAAATTGATGGCAAGAGATAAGCTGATCAAAATACTCATGCAATTGTGTGCGTTCAATTTTTAACGATAAACTGTCGGGATGTGCGTTAGTAACCAGTATTACTTCACGGCCTGAATTTTTTAATGCCACTAAAAAGTCATGGGCATCGTCTCTAAGTTTGATTAAATGCTGTACTTCTCTTTTTAGCTCAGTGATTGGCATCTGAATTTGTTCGGCCCAATAGTCTAAACAATACCAAGATATTGTGCCTTCAACTTGTTCATAACGCGACTTTAGATAAACATGTGCTTGCTCTAAGCTAATTTGTGCATGGTTTGCGTATCTTTTGGGAAGATGTTCCATCCAAAAATGATTATCAAAATGTAAATCAAGTAAGGTACCATCCATGTCAAGCAACACGGTATGAATTTTTGACCAATCAAACATGGATTTATTCCTGTAAAACAACGGATTAATTGCGTATATTAATGACAATATAATAAAGCAGTAAACATATGTAGTTATGGTAGGCATTATTTGCTGCTTGTTAAAGTACTATTTTCAAAAATTATCTGCATATTGTCTTTCAGATGTTGATGAAAAAAGTATGACCCGATTACTCTAAATTCCCAATTCTGTTGTAGGTAAATAAACGTGGATAAATCAACTAAACTTAAATTACCAGAGATACTTGCTTCTAAAGAAGTCGCAAAAAGTCGACTGGTTACAGTTGAACAAATTGAATTAAAGTTTAGTAATAATGAACTGCGAACTTATGAGAAAATAAAAGGCGCAGGTAGAGGCGCTGTTTTAATTGTACCTTTGCTGAACGAAGACACTATTATTTTAATTAGAGAGTATTGTGCTGGCACTCATTCATATCAATTAGGTTTTCCAAAAGGCCTAATTGATGCTGGTGAGGAGCCTTCTGAAGCAGCGAATAGAGAGTTACAAGAAGAAATTAAAATGGCGGCAACAGAGCTAACATTTGTTCATAAAGTTAGTTTAGCTCCGGCGTTTTTTAATGCCACTATGGAAATATTTATGGCTAGTGGACTCTATGAAAGTGCGCTTGAAGGTGACGAACCTGAACCACTACAAATTGTGCACTGGAAACTCAGTGATTATAAAAATTTACTCGCACAACCTGATTTTACTGAAGCTCGCAGTATTTCAGCGTTAATGTTAGTGAAAGACTTACTTAAGGGAAACAAATGACAATAAGCCAAAGCTTATTAGATATTGCTATTGCCAGTGCCAAAAAAGCAGGTGTTGAGGTGATGCGATTTTACCAAGAAGGTAATTTTGAACAATTCACTAAAGATGATGAGTCGCCTGTAACAAGTGCCGACTTGGCCGCTAATAAAATATTGGAAGACGAATTATCGCGGTTAACACCGGATATACCAATCATCTCAGAAGAAAGCACTTATTTACCCTTAGCTGAAAGAGAGCATTGGACACGATATTGGTTATTAGATCCTATCGACGGTACTGGAGAGTTTATTGCAGGTAGTGGTGACTTTGCGGTGAATGTTGCCTTGGTTGAAAATGGCTGGCCTAAAATTGGCGTAATACATGCGCCTGCTCATCAGGTTACCTATTTTGCCGAAACAGGCAAAGGCGCATTTAAACAAGACACGCATAGTACTAAGCAAATAAACGTTGCAGACTATGATGGCAAACGTGCGATAAATGTTGGTGTTAGCCGTAGACAAAAGCTTGCTGTAATGGCGCAATATTTGAATGATGATTATGCATATAACCACATTCCGTTAGGTAGTTGTTCATTAAAAAGTTGCCAGATAGCTGAAGGAATAACCGATTGTTATTTGAGAATAGGGCCAACAGGTGAGTGGGATACCGGTGCCAGCCAATGTATTTTAGAAGAAGCCGGCGGTACAATCTTAGACAGCGAATTAAATGCTCTTAGCTATAACAAGCGAGAAAGTCTAATGAATCCTGACTTTAACGGTATTGGCAATCAGCAAATTAATTGGCAAGATATCATCAAACCACACCGATGCGAACGCGATTATTAATTCAATAAGAGACAATTATGAAAACATTTATTAGCCTAATTTCAGTTTTAACCATGTTCATCAGTTTACCTACGTTTGCTATTTGGCAGTTAGATAATAAACAATCGATTGTTAGTTTTGTCAGTATTAAAAAAGCTGATATTGCCGAAGCGCATCACTTTGATGTACTTGAAGGAATGATCAAAACTAATGGTGAAGCTAAGGTTACAATTGCACTGGCAAGTGTTGATAGCGCGATTGAAATTAGAGATACGCGTTTAAAGGAAATGCTGTTCAAAACTGATCTGTTTCCAAGCGCGGTTATGACCGCCAATATAAGCAATAAATTTATAGATGAATTAGCGGTAGGTGAAAGTTCAGAGTTAATGCTGCAAGGGCGTCTAGAGCTAAATGGTAATAAAAAAAGTGTACAAGTTCCAACTTGGGTAACCAAAGTCAGTGAAACAAAGTTAATGGTCGTTAGCATAAAAGCCGTGATCATTAACGCTAAAGATTTTGGTTTAGAAGAAGGGGTACAACAGTTACAAAAAGTTGCTTCACTACCAAGCATTAGTAATGCTGTACCGGTGAGTTTTGTATTAACGTTTACTCGTGAGAAGTAAATTGCTCAAACGGTAATATATTTACCGTTTCATGAAGCTCAGAATACACTAAAACGATTTGTTTACTGCTTAACTGAGCTTTTATTTGCTGTTTTTTGTCATCCATTGAACATTCAGACTCACCGTAATCAGTGCCTTCTCGTAATATATAGTCTTCAATAATTGCATTTAATGCTTCTTTACTAATTTGTTCAATATCGATAATCATTCACTAAATTTCTCTTCAATAAAGTCTAATACTCTATGCTCAAGCCAGTATTGTGGTTTGAAGGGGTTATTGCCACTAATAAAGCCAACATGGCCACCGTGATCACTAACTTCAAAATCAATTAGACCATTTTCTGGAATTTCATCCAAATATTTATGGCAAAGAAATGGGTCGTCCATGGCATGAATAACTAAAGTTGGTTTAGTTATTTTATCAAGTCGATACAGGCCACTGGCCTTTTCATAATAATCTTCAGCACTTTCAAAACCGTTGATTGGCGCCGTGACTTTATGATCAAAGTCGTAAAGTGTTTTAATTTTATCTAATTCAGCAAGTTCAATATGGGAAATAAGCTTAAGGCTTATTTTTTCAGTAGTACTGTCTTTCAACATATCGACCAGATATTTTTGGTACACCTTCGAAAATCCTTGGTCTATTTGTGAACTACAGCTTGCCAAGTGTAGTGGGGCGCAAATAACTGCTGCACAACGAAATGGATTATTAGGATCTTCGGCTAAATAATTAGCCAATACATTACCACCCAGTGAAAAGCCTAATATGGCTAATGGCCTGTTCGCAAATCGCTCTTTTAAATACTCTGTACAATAATGGATGTCCCAAGTGTCACCACTATGATATGACGGACCTTGACGGTTAGGGCGTCCGCTGCAGCCTCGAAAGTGCATTAATAATCCGATCCAGCCTTTGTCTTTTATTGCTTCCATCATGCCTTTTGCATAATGGCTGTTAATAGAACCTTCTAGACCATGAAGCACATAAACAATTGGCTTTAAAGGGTGCAAATTTGGATCTTCAGTCCAGGCAAGATCAACAAAATCACCATCGGGTAATTCAACAGTTTCGTTGATTACTTCGATGGTTTGATTACGGCGTAAAATTTTGGCAGCCATGGTTTGTAAGTGTCGATTACTTAACCACCAAGCAGGTTTGAATGAACTGTTTTTTAACATTTGACTCTCTATATTTTCTAGAAAAATTATAACTAAAAAAGAGTAGAGAACATAGAGCTTATTTAGTCGTAAATACGGCTAAAACCTGATTTAAGTCATCTGAAACAGTTAATGTTTTTTCGCTAATTATATAGTTATCGACAGCGCTTAAGGCATTAAACAATTTATTTTCTTGCTCTGAACCCTTTTGACAGAACATACGAGTTGCTCTAGCAGGACCAATTTCCAGGTTATGCTCTTCAGATTCATAGCGTCCTGAATAATTGTTACAACCGCCGTAGCCTCGATAAGTATTCTTTTCAGTTAAAAACTCTATGCTTACCGGTTTATTGTTTTCACCTAATGTTGCCTTAACACCTGCAAGTGTCGTTAAATTCCACACTTGTCCAGTTAATGTATGAACGACAGTTTCCTGTTCCTTTTCAATGTCATTGCTTTGGCAAGCTACACATAATATTGATGCGGTAATACCTAGACTTAATTTTTTAAGTAATGAATTCATATTTTCCCAAAAAGTTAAACAGCTTAAAATAATCATAGTGCGAACTGTAAAAATTGGAAATGAGAATTCAGTTATAAAGTGTAAATAAATAAAGAAAAATTTTGTCTTATACTTGTCTTGATGTTTTTTATGGCATAATACGCGCCAAATTAACGAGGCTATTACTGACTCTGAAATAGCTGTAGTTAAAACATATTAGAAAATTAGGATCAGACAATGTCTATTGAACAAACCTTAAAAGATCGCAGTGGCGATAAGTGTGAACTTTGTGGTTCGCAAGATAACCTTTCAGTTTATGAAGTGCCACCTGTAGCAGAGCCTAATTCTGATAAAAGCATTTTGTTTTGTAGTACTTGTGACAGCCAAATAAACAGTACCGACGGCGTCTACGATACTAATCATTGGCGTTGTTTAAATGACAGTATGTGGTCGCAAGTTCCAGCAGTGCAAGTCATGGCATACCGCATGCTTAAACGTTTGAATAGCGAAAGTTGGGCGCAAGATGCTTTAGATATGATTTATCTTGAAGACGATGTACGTGAGTGGGCAGACTCTGCTGCTGGAGATGCATTAGAGGCCGACGAGCCAACATTAGATAACAATAAAGCAGCTTTAGCAGGTGGCGATAATGTAGTACTTATCAAGGATTTAGTGGTAAAAGGCGCTAACTTTACTGCTAAACGCGGTACTGCAGTACGCAATATATCCCTCACATCAAACCCGTTACATATTGAAGGCCGAGTAAATGGCACTCGTATCGTTATCATCAGTGACTACGTGAAAAAGATGTAGGATTTGGGCCTAAGTCAGGTTATTGAGTAACCTGACTTATCTTACCCATTAATTATTTCTTCAATTTGTTCTTCCAGTTCCATCCATTGCTCTTCGGCACTTTCAAGTTGCGGTTTAATTTTGCCTTGTTTTAGCATTAAGTCGCTTAACCTGGCTTTATTTTCTTGCTCATAGGTTTCTGGCAAAGCTAATTCATTTTCAATAGCTTCTAACTCAACTTGCCATTTCTCCACTTGCTTCTCTAATTTATCAGCTTGTTTTCTGAGTGGCGCGGCTTGTTTTCTGAGCTCTGCTTGTTGTCGACGTTGTTCTTTTTTATCTACTTTTTCAGGGTTTACATCAATAGATTTGGTTTGTGCCAGTGCTGATTTTTTATCATCATCAAGCCATTTTTGGTAATCATCAATGTCGCCATCAAAGGTGTCTACTTTGCCATTGCCAACAATATAAAATTCGTCAACACAAGACTCTAATAAATAACGGTCATGGGCAATTAGTATGATGGCTCCTGCAAACTCTTGCAGTGCTAATACAATTGCTTGTCGCATTTCTAAATCTAAGTGGTTAGTTGGTTCATCAAGAAGTAGTAATTGTGGTTTTTCAAGGACGATAAGTGCGAGTACCAAACGAGCTTTTTCGCCACCAGACATGGTATTAATTACATTAAGCGCTTGTTCACCGCTAAAACCAAAACGGCCTAGATAGTTTCTTGCTTGCAGTTCGGTAAAATCAGTTTTCGCTAACATTATTTGGTTTATTGCGGTTTCATCCATGCGCAATTGTTCAAGCTGATGTTGAGAGAAATAACCAATTGTTAATTCTTGCGCACAAAAACGTGTGCCACTTTGCAGTTTCAATTCACCTGCCAATGACTTAATCAGCGTTGATTTACCCGCACCATTTCGGCCTAATAAACCAATACGACTGCCTGGAACTAAATTTAATGTTACATCTTTAAGAATAATAGCGTCTTCTGAATAGCCACAGTCCGTTTGTTCTAACGATAAGAGCGGATATGGCATATAACCCGGGTTATCAAAACTAAAGCTAAATTGGCTGTCTACGTGCGCAGGCATCAAATCAGGTAATTTCTCTAGGCGTTTTAGCCTTGATTGAGCTTGTTTTGCTTTAGTGGCTTTAGCGCGAAACCGGTCAACAAATGAGGTTAGGTGTTTTACTTCTCTTTGTTGTTTTTGATACATCGCATCTTGTTGTGCAAGTTGTTCGGCGCGTTGGCGTTCAAAACTGGTGTAATTGCCTGAATATATTTTGGCTTTTTGATGTTCTATATGCAAAATTTGACCAATAACATCATCAAGAAAGTCGCGATCATGAGATATTAGAACCAAGGTGCCATCAAAACGTTTTAGCCAGCGTTGTAGCCATAAAACCGCATCTAAATCTAAATGGTTAGTCGGTTCATCGAGTAATAATAAGTCAGCTCTGCTAATCAGTGCTTGTGCTAAGTTTAAACGCATTCGCCAACCACCAGAAAAACTGCTCACGCTATTATTCAGCTGGTCTTGCATAAAGCCTAAACCGTGCAGTAATTCACTTGCTCTTGCTGGTAAACTATAACCATTGATAACATCAATTTTGTTAAGCAAATATGCTTCCTGGTTGCCGTCATCAGCATTGCGAGCTTGTTCTAACTGAGCTTCAAGTTGGCGATATTCAATGTCGCCATCCATCACGTAATCTAGGGCGCTTTGGCTTAAAGAAGGTGTTTCTTGCTTAACGGTAGCTATTTTCCAGGCTTTAGGCATATCCAAAATGCCGCTATCAATTGACAGTTGGCCAAGGAAGGCCGCAAATAGCGAAGATTTACCACAACCATTGGCGCCAACAAGGCCAACTTTATGACCAGGGTGAATGGTAAAGCTTGATGATTTTATTAAAGTTTTTAAACCTCGGTCGAAACCGAGTTCTGAAGCCAGAATCAAGTTAGTATCCTTCGCTATATTTAAAGTTATTTTAAAGGTAAAATGGCAACTTTAGTTTAGCTGTTAATTAATTTTATGAAAAAACGATTTATTGCTGGTGCTACCTGCCCAAAATGTAATGCTATGGATACTTTGGCGTTAACCAAAGAGAACGGTGTTGAAAAAGTTACCTGCGTTAGCTGTAATATGGAAATGACTCAACCTGCAGAGCAAGTTGAACCTGAAATTCGCAGCGACGAACAAGTGATTGGCGTTTTCAAGCCGTAAACATTACCGCCTTAATTTTTAATAATGGGGTGGTGGGGTTTCATCTTCTACCCGCCCAACAGCCGTTGTGTTCATATCTTTTACCCGTTGGCCGATAAGCCTTAGTTGTTCATTTAGATCACTAAGTTGCTCATGGTGAACGGTAATTTCATTATTGAGTTGTTCAATAATATCGTCTTGAAAAGCGATTTTCGCTTCCAAATTATCAACACGGTCTAGTAATACCGATATTTGTTGTAACTCTGTGGTCATAATTAAGCCTTTATTAGTACCCATTACCAATCAATATGCAGGTTTCTGAGCGTTTGAACAGCCTTTATACAAGGTACATTTAAACGGTTACGGTCGTTTCATAAAAATGAAGCTAAGGGAATGCTCAAACGTTTCTTCGATGGGTTTAAAATAGATTTATACTGCGTTATTAAAATTAACAATGGAATAACCATTCTCTAAATTTAATATCTTGCCTAAACCACTTTTAATTCCCACAGAAATCCCGCACTTTGAATTGTAACGGGTATATATCCAAGCATTATCGCTAAATAATCACTGTCGTTAAAGTTTAATTACTAAATAGATCAAATTTTACACTTTAAATGTCGAAAAACATCTCCATATTTATCCTTAAGTATATTTTTTGAGACTTTTGTACATTTTAGGGACTAGGTTTTTACTTTAATTGTCGCTAGTATAATGTCTTATTAATTATTTAAACTTAATGTAATAGGGGTTTTCTCCTTTTATGTGGTACTTATTTTTGGAGAAAAAAATGAAATTTATCGTTAAACCAACTTTGGTAGCAGTAGCTGTAATGGCATTAATGGGCTGTAACCAAGAAGCAGAGAAAAAAGCTGCTGTACTTGAAACAGAAGATCAAAAACAATCTTATGCTTTAGGTGCTTCGATTGGTACTTATATGAATAACAACTTAACTGAGCAAGAAAAGTTTGGTGTTGTTTTAGATAAAGAACTATTAATGGCTGGTTTTACTGAAAGCTTAAATGGTAATGCACAACTAGAGCAAGAAGAAATTCAGCAGCTTCTAATGGCATTAGACCAAAAAGTAAATGAGAAAAAACAAGCTCAAGCAGCAATTGAAAACGAGAAAAGTTTAGATGCTGGTAAAAACTTTTTAGCAGAAAATGCTAAAGTTGAAGGCGTTCAAACTACTGAGTCAGGTTTACAATACCAAGTATTAACTGCTGCCGAAGGTGCTAAACCTACTGCAACTGATACTGTTAAAGTACATTACACTGGTAAGTTAATTGACGGCACTACATTTGATAGTTCTGTTGATCGTGGTGAGCCAATTGAGTTCCCACTTAACCGTGTAATTAAAGGTTGGACTGAAGGTGTTCAGTTAATGAGTGTTGGTTCTAAGTACAAGTTTGTTATCCCTTCAGAACTTGCATACGGACCAAACGGTACGGGCCCAATCCCAGGTAACGCAACATTAGTATTTGAAGTTGAATTATTAGACATCATTACTCCTGCAGCACCAGCTACAGAAGAAGCTGCTGCTCACTAAATACAAGATGCATTTATACTGAACAGCCATGAATTGTTGTTCAGTATCCAGGCTATATTTATAAAGAAATCCTTCATTGAAAAATGAGGGATTTTTTTGTTTCAGGGCCTAAGGAGTTCAACCTGCCATGGAGCGTTTAAGTTTGTCCTTTAATGAAGTATTTTCTTAATATTTTAAATAGTTAGACCTTACCTAATAAAATGATCATAGGAAGTATGGTTTAATTTATTAATTATATTGATTGCTTTCGGCTTTCAAAGAATACACCGTGTTATAGGTGTAGGCTACTTCGCCTTATTTTCTGATGGGACAATAAATCGCTGAACTCCCTCCCCTTGTTACATTCCCGTTACTGATGAAGTAGTGAAGTCCTCGCTTAAATATATTATAAGAAGCTTTAGAGTGAGCGTTAATTCCTCAAAAAATTATATCAGCCTATTTATATTACTTAGTTTGCCAAGGAGTGCTCTGTGGAGTCTATAAAATTTGACGACTTTCGAGCGTTATATTGTGAACAACCTGAAGAAATGGTGGAGATCGCCCAAATATTTTGTACTCACGCCCAAGGGCTAGTGCAGAAACTGCAATTAGAACTGAACGATAACGATGAATATATGTATTTAATCTACCTTCATCAGTTGAAGGGCAGTGTTGGGTATTTATATTTGCATAATTTAGTAAATACTATTATTGAACTTGAATCAGAAATTGCAGTTAAAAGTCTGACCGGTGTGGGTCAGTTACATGACAATTTAATGAATTTGCTTAATACCCTTATTGAAAAAGTTGAAGGTGAAATTGTTATGAGCGAGTGCATATGAAAATAGTCATTATTGAGGCCGACAATTTTCAGTGCTTACTCTTAAGCAGAATGATAAAGCGAGCAGGTGATTTTGATGTTATCGCTTTTTCCAATGTTGACGATTGCTTGATGGAGTTAGCGATAACTAGTGAACCTACGGTCATTTTTTCTGATATAAATTTACCCGATAGATCTGGCATAACATTATTTAGAGAATTAAAAAAGAATGAATACATTCTTGGCTTAGTGGTTGTAAGTGCCTTACCTGAAGCTATGTTGGAATCTATAAAGGTGCTAATTGGGCAGTTCGGGATGAAATTTACCCACATATTAAATAAACCAGTAATAGAGGATGAAATAAATGGGATTATTCACTCAATAGAAAGCTTTATAAACTATCCTAAATTAAGCTGTGCTGACAACCTCTTGACTAAAGATGAATTGCAAAGGGCTAAGTATGAAAACTCTTTTCACCCATATTTTCAACCGCAAGTAAATATTCGTACCGGAGAAATACACGGTTTAGAGATTTTAGGTCGTATTATCTTTGATGGTCAATTAATGCTTCCAGAAACCTTCATTCAGCCACTAACTAAGTTTGGCATGATGACGGAATATACTTTATCGATATTGGCCAGAGCAATTCACTTATTAAGAGCGCATGGCTTGGATGAGCATCGTATTTCTTTAAATGTTGAATATGGCAGCTTACAGGAGGTTGATTTTGCGGAAAAACTTTTACAAGTATTACGCGAATCTGCATATCCTGCACGACAATTAACCCTTGAAGTTACGGAGTCTAAATCTTCATTATCTGCAAATGTGTTATATAACTTAACTGAGCTAAAATTAAATTCTATTACGTTATCTATTGATAACTTCGGACATGGCAGCAGTAATATAGATGAGTTGTTAAATATACCATTTTCTGAATTGAAAATTGATAATAGATACACGGCAAACATGATAACAAGTGTTAAAACTAAAGCCGTTAATCAATCAATTAATCAGCTATGTAAAGACTTGAATATAATTTGTATTGCTCAGGGAGTTGAGACCGAACAACAAATACAGGTATTAAAAGCCTTAGATGTCTCGTTAGCACAAGGATTCTATTTTTCACCGCCTATACCTGCGCCCAAACTGAAAAACGCATTGACAACAACAAGAGAAATGATGGAGAAATTAATTTTAGCCTAGGAAGTTAATGTAATTTAGCAGTTAGATAATTATGAAAGATTTGCACCGAAAAACCAGCTTACTATCTGCCTTGGTAAGAAATGATTTAATTGAAAAAGAGCATATTGCAGAAGTTTTTGGTAATAGCCAAAAACAAAAAATGTCGATAGTTGATTACCTTGTTACTCAAAAGAGTGTTAATTCATATGCGTTAGCGAAAGTACTATCTAAAAGTTTTGGTTGCCCTTTTTTTGATCTCCAACATTATTCTTGCGATGCAATCTTAACTGGTATACGCGATGAAAAACTATTACTAAAACATGACGCATTGCCATTATTTTCTCGAGGCAATGTGTTGTATGTGGCCGTTTCTGATCCGACAAATTTTGATGCTCTAGAGGAAATCCAATTTAATACGGGCCTGACCACTGAAATGGTGCTAACTGACAGCATTCAGTTAAAGCAAATTATAAATAAAATTGTCGAAGGGGAAGTTAATAATCTTGGTATTAGTGAAATAGATCTTGATGAACTTAGTGACATTGATGTTGCTGAGGAAAAAGTAGATGAACAGCCAAGTAACAGTACTGATAGCGATGCCCCTATTGTTATTTTTGTGAATAAAATTTTATTAGAGGCAATTAAAAAAGGCGCATCTGATTTACATTTTGAACCTTATGAAGATGAATTTAGAATTCGCTTTAGAGTAGATGGTGTTTTAATTGAAATTACCAATCCGCCAGCACACTTATCGCAACAAATTATTTCGCGGTTAAAAGTTATGTCTAAATTAGACATTGCTGAACGGCGTATGCCTCAAGATGGAAGAATAAAGCTCAAGCTTTCCAAAAAGCACTCAATTGATTTTCGGGTTTCAACTCTACCCACTATGTGGGGGGAAAAAGTGGTAATGCGTATTCTAGATTCCTCGAGTGCAAAATTGGGTATAGAGGTTCTTGGCTACGAAGCACAGCAACAAGAGTTGTTTTTAAATGCATTGAATCAATCACAAGGAATGATTTTAGTTACTGGCCCTACCGGCTCTGGTAAAACGGTATCTTTATATACCGGACTCAATATCCTAAATACTGTAGGACGAAATATTTCAACAGCAGAAGATCCTGTTGAAATTAACCTTAAAGGCGTAAATCAAGTACAGATAAACCTTAAGGCGGGCTTAGACTTTTCTATTGCTTTAAAAGCGTTCCTTCGCCAAGATCCAGATGTAATAATGGTTGGTGAAATACGAGATTTAGAAACAGCAGAAATCTCGGTAAAAGCCGCACAAACTGGCCATTTAGTTTTATCAACGTTACATACCAATTCAGCAGCAGAAACACTAACACGGTTATTAAATATGGGGGTTGCGGCATATAATATTGCCAGCTCGGTTAATTTAATCATTGCCCAACGATTAGCTAGACGATTATGTGAGCATTGCAAAATAGAAGATCCTCTTGGTAAAACTTCATTAAGAACGCTAGGTTATAACGAGGAAAGGCTGAGTTCGGTAACTGTATTCGGTCCTAAAGGGTGCGAGCACTGTAATGAAGGTTATAAAGGACGTGTAGGTGTTTACGAAGTAATGAATATTTCCAAATCATTAGCAAAGATTATTAACAATGAAGGCACGTCACTTGATATCGAAAAGCAAGCAATACAAGAAGGGTTTAAAACACTACGTCAATCGGGATTAATGAAAGTACTGCAGGGGGTGACCAGTTTGCAAGAAATTAACAGAGTTACCAGCAGTCACTAAAAACAAAATTTAAATATCTATTTTTATGGATATAGATAGGAACTATAAATGTCAGGCTTAAATGATTATAACTTCGATAACGCAAAAGTACTTGTTTGTGATGATGATCCAACTCATTTGTTAATCATGCGCGAAGTGTTAGAAAGCCAAGGATTTGAATTTCATCAAGCAGAAGATGGTAAGCAGTCGATAAATCAATACTTTGCAATTAATCCTGACATTGTTTTATTAGATATTAATATGCCGCATGCTAATGGTTATGAAGTTTGTAAAGAAATAAGGGAAAGTATTTATGGTAAAGATGTTCCTATTTTAATGGTAACAGGCGCGGATGATACCGATTCTATTGAGCAGGCGTTTGAAAGTGGTGGCACGGACTTTTTATCTAAACCGATCAACTGGACATTAGTGGCGTATCGCATCAAATATATACTGCGCAATAGTATGATATATCAAGAACATAAAAATAATGAAGATAGGCTAAGTTATCTTGCTTATTATGATTCATTAACTGGTTTACCTAACAAGCAAAATTTTTTAAAACAATTAGAAGACTATCTTGAAACATCAAAATATAGCGACATGAATGTGGCTGTTGTAAAGATTGATTTGGATAAGTTTAAAAAAGTTAATGAGGCCTTAGGTAAAAAATATGGAGATAAGTTATTACAAATAGTCGCAGATAAGCTAGAGAAATTTATTACTGCGCGAGAATTGATTTCCAAAGATTCTGAACTGCAGCCAATTTCTCATCTTAATAGTAAAGAATTTGCATTATTTTTTGCTGTAAATTCATTGAGTGAATTAAAAGAGACTATAAATTATCTTCTTGAACAGATAGCTTTGCCTGTGAAAATGGCCGGTGTAGAATTTAGTATATCGGCATCTTCAGGAGTCGCTCTATTTCCAAAAGATGGTGATTCTGCGGAAAAGTTATTATCTAAAGCTGAGGCCGCAACCTTTGACGCTAAATCTCAAGGAGGAAATTGTTTTTCATTTTGTTCAGAATCAATGATAAACGAAGCTCTTAATAAGATGTTATATGCCGAAAAAATTAACCATACTTTAAAAAATCATGGATTTAAGCTTAATTATAGCGCTCAAATTAATGTTTTGGATAATAGCGTTAGGGCACTAGAGGTTAGCATTTATGATTCAAAAGACGAAAGTTTTGAAAATAAAATCGAATACATTGATACCTTGTCTGAAAATAATTCTACAGCAAAAGAATTAGATATGTGGATAATTTATAAGGTATTCGAACAGCTGGGAGTTTGGAAAAAGGATAATGTTGAAATCTATCCTGTTGCAATAAAAATATCTACATACAGCCTACTTAAAGCGAATTTTATTGAAAATGTTATGACACTTTTAATGGCTAATGAACTTAACGCTAACTTAATTGAGTTTGAAATCACCGATCATTTACTCGTTAAAGCTGCAAATGAGAGTAATACAATTTTAGCAAGCCTACAATTACTGGGTTTTTCCATTGCAATTGAGAACTTTACCGAAAGTCAGTCATCACTAGCATATCTACCAGGTTCAGGAGTAAAAGTTTGTAAAATACCGACTGAATTAGTCAAAGAATTAGCACAAAATAAAGACAGGCTTAAAGTAATAAAAAGCATCATTGTTATGGCTAAAGAGCTTGATTTAACGGTTATTGCAACAGACGTTTCAGGGCGGGAACAAGTAAATCAATTGACGGCATTAGGATGTGAGATCATGCAAGGCGAAGCTATCGACACTCTGCATGCCAGAGCGAAAAATAACAAAGTTTAAAAATAACAAAGTTTAAAAATAATATTTGTTATTGCCGCTCTGACTTAATAATCAATATACCATTTCTGGGAGGTATTATTAGTATCGACTCTGCGTTTATGAATGATTCGTATAAAGCGCTTCTATTAGCTGATCTTCTAACTCAAATCTATCCTCTAAAAACTGTCCTAACGCCGATAGGCTTTGATCAAAACCATCTAAAATTTCATCTGAGTTGATATCTGCATATTTATCATTAAACGTTAAGCCAAAATCAGTTGTCTTTGCAATGTTAGGATAAATTCGTTGTGCTAATGCCAGTGAGTTAGGACCATTTTTTTTACATTGAGCAACCACCTGATCAAAAACTTCAAAGTGACCTGCTGACATATAGTCCATTAATAATTGGCAAAAAGATTGAATTTCATTACGGTTTGGTAAGGCTTTATCGGTTTGATCAAAAGGAGGTAATCCAGCTAATTGGCAATAACCAACCAGAACATCTTGACGTTCAGTTAACCAGTTGTCGATGGCAGATAATGAACCGCCCCATTGTTGTTGTGCTTGTTCTAAACGACTTAACATTGTCCCTCCGGTATTCTTTGCGAAGACTATGAGATTAACTATATAACACTGAATTTTAATGAAGATTGCAACATTTATTTTACATTCAAATTAGAGCTCAAACTCAAATATCATCAATTGAACAGCACATTTTTTTCTAAGCGTATATTTTCATTATATAAATTATAAATGCTCAGCTAAAAATAAATTTAGCCTTAGGGAAGCAAGTTTAATCTGTTTTATCAATATAGGCCTGTTTTGGTTGTAATATCCGTGATCGAAAATAATAGCTTGATGTGAAGAACTACATGTCAAATTGCTGCTGAACTGCTTGCAATAGCCAGTAATTTTACTTCTACTAATTGTTAAAGATTGGGTTGCCCAAAATAAGATATTATCAGTAGTGAGGTAGTCGACAGGAGAAGCGGGGAGTAAATCTTTATTGCTGTTTAATAATGTGTTTTTGCTGCTTTGGCCTAACAAGCACCTGTCCCAAACTTGATGAAGGTTTTTGCACATGTGCTTATTCGAATTAATTTTATCGACTACTTTAATTTTATTTCCGCCGAGATCTGATTTAAAGCTAACATGTAGAGGCTGATGAAGGTCGCCAATCCAGTGAGCTAAAAATAGCAGTGCTTGTATTTTTTCAACAGAAGAAGTTCGATTTATAAATTGTTGCTGGTGGTGTGTAATAGCATCGATAATACAATGGCCATGGCAGGCATCATCGTTTACGCTTATTTGATCTCTTGCAACATTTACATAATGCCAGCTTTTGAAAGATGAATACTGGACATCATTTCGAATAGCGTCGGCCCAACTACACGCATCTGCAAACGTCACTTTAAAGTTAGCGTCTCGATTTAAATATGTGTTTATTTGCTGCTGTTGTTTAACTGGAAAATGATTGGTTAATTTTGCTAACGCATCTTTTTGAGTGGAAGGGAGATTTTCGAAGGCAAGTTGACAAACTAACCAATGGCCTTTGCTGCTGAGCGCATAAACGTTAGTGCTAAAACACAATATAAAAAGTAATAATAATTTCGTCATTCCTTCGTATCCCTTGTACAGTCTATGATTGAGTATAGACTGCATAAGTGATTATTTATTGTAGGAAAAAAACTGGAAATAAAAAGGCCTTAACAAAGTTAAGGCCTGAAATGCTCGCTGTATGGTCTAGTTGAACTAGCTTCTTATTAGTTATTCTTTAAAGCGTGTAAAGTTTATAACAAAGCATTTTCGTTTGTGCAACACTTTTTTACAATTTAATCAAAATAAAGCTTTTTACTTTTGCTTAACCTGTATACCCGTTCCACCTCAAGATGCTGGATTTCAGTGGGAGTTAAAAGCAATTTAGGCAAGGCATTAAATTTAGAGAATGTTGTTCCATTGTTAAAATTAATAACGCGACATAAATTGCTTTTAAACCCATCGAAGAAGCCCTTGAGTAATCCCACTACATCGTTGCAGCCCTTTGAAAGGGAATAACCATATCTTCAAAACTGCGTCTTGTATTGGCATTGCTCAAATACTCTGAAACCTGCACCTTGAAGTGGGACGGGTATAAGCACATTCTTTTTGAATTTGCGATAAAGTTTGTCCAAGATCATAGTAACTGTGATGAACTTTGGGTAGAATGGCGGCCATAATTATCTAACAGCATTTCAAGTATTAAAATGACAACATTAAAGAATGACACTTATCTGAGAGCCCTTTTACGCCAACCAGTTGATTACACTCCCGTTTGGATGATGCGTCAAGCAGGTAGGTATTTACCAGAGTATAAAGAAGTTCGTAAAGATGCCGGTGATTTTATGGCCCTTTGCCGTAACACAGAACTTGCAACTGAAGTGACTATTCAACCTTTACGTCGTTTTCCTCTAGATGCTGCCATTTTATTTAGTGACATATTAACTATTCCTGATGCTATGGGTTTAGGACTATATTTTGAAACAGGCGAAGGCCCTAAGTTTGAACGCCCAATTACATGCGCGGCAGACGTTAAAAAGATTGGTCACCCAGATCCTGAAGGCGAATTACAATACGTAATGAATGCAGTACGTTCTATTCGTAAAGAATTGAAAGGCGAAGTTCCTTTAATCGGTTTCTCAGGTAGCCCTTGGACACTTGCCACCTATATGGTTGAAGGCGGAAGTTCAAAAGCGTTTACTAAAATTAAAAAAATGATGTTTGCAGAGCCTCAAACATTACATTTATTACTTGATAAACTTGCCGATTCAGTTATCACCTACTTAAATGCACAAATTGCAGCTGGTGCTCAGTCTGTAATGGTATTTGATACTTGGGGTGGTGTACTAAGCCCGGCAATGTATAAAGAGTTCTCATTACAATACATGGCTAAAATTGTTGACGGTTTAACCCGTGAAAATGATGGTCGTAAAGTACCTGTAACGCTATTCACTAAAAATGGTGGCATGTGGCTAGAGTCTATTGCAGCTACTGGCTGTGATGCTGTAGGTCTAGATTGGACTATTAACATTGAAGACGCCAAAGCTCGAGTAGGCGATAAAGTTGCACTACAAGGTAATATGGACCCTTCAATGCTATACGCACCTAAAGAGCGAATTGAGCAAGAAGTACAAACCATATTGAATGGCTTTGGTGATACAGGCACTGGCCATGTATTTAACCTAGGTCATGGTATACACCCAGATGTAAATCCTGAACATGCTGGTTATTTTATTGACGCGGTCCACAAATTTAGTAAACCGTACCATAAGTAGATAAACAACTACTTTGAAAGAGGCTTCGGCCTCTTTTTTGTTTATAGAGAACCTTAAAAGGTGAATTGCTTTTCGTTTCTAGTTTCTAGTTTCTGGTTTCTAGTTTAATATCTAATTAATTGAACATTAGACGCTAATTCCATGCACCACAAAAATTATCCACTTAAAGATTTGAACAGTTTTGCCTTAGATGTGTCAGCCAAAGAGCTCATTTTTGCTGAAACCATAGAGCAGGTTAAAATTTTTGCGCAAAACTTACCTGAACAATTCTATATTTTAGGTGGCGGCAGCAACTCATTATTCATCGAAAATTATCTGGGCACAATTTTCTGTCCAGACCTGCGTGGTATTGATGTTAGAGATGATGAAAATAATTTTTATCTGCATGTTGCCAGTGGCGAAAATTGGCATGAGTTAGTAAAGTACTGTTTAACTTCAAACATGCCCGGTCTTGAAAATTTAGCATTAATCCCCGGCAACTGTGGTGCTGCACCGATTCAAAATATTGGTGCATACGGAGTAGAGTTTGCCAATGTATGTGATTATGTTGATTGGTTTGATTTTCAAAGTTTGAAAACTATCAGAATGTCGGCTGAACATTGTCAGTTTTCCTATCGCGACAGTATTTTTAAGGGCGCACTGAAAAATAAAGGCGTTGTTGTTGCTGTTGGAATAAAGCTAAGTAAAACTTGGGTCCCTACGTTGAAGTATCAAGGCTTGAACGAGCTAGGAGAAAACCCTACTCCGAAACAAGTTTTTGATACGGTTATCGCCATCCGGGAAAGTAAACTGCCTGATCCAAAACGTATCCCTAATGCAGGTAGTTTTTTCAAAAACCCAATTGTTAACCATCAAACTTTTGCTGCTATTAAGGCTCAATATCCAAATTTTCCGGCCTACCCTGCAAATGGCACTGATATGAAACTTGCAGCGGGCTGGTTAATACAAGAAAGCCAATTAAAAGGAGTTGCCATTGGCGGCGCTGCTGTACATACATTACAAGCGTTAGTGTTAATTAATAACAATAACGCCACGGGTAAGAACGTGATCGAGCTTGCTCGACATGTACAAAAAACAGTAAAACAAATATTTAATGTAGACCTTGAACCTGAAGTCAGGTTAATTTCAGCACAAGGTGAACAACTCATAGAAGATATTAATTAATGGCAAAAGTAGTGCGAGAAGAATTAATTCGTCAATTAGCGGATGGCCAATTTATTTCAGGTCAGCATTTAGCAGAGCAGTTAAATGTAAGTAGAACCGCAATTTCAAAACACGTAAAAGTGTTAACAGAAATGGGCCTTGATATATTTTCAGTACAAGGTAAAGGTTATAAGTTAGCCCAAAGTATTACTCTATTAGACTCGCAAAAAATTACCAATGAGCTAACAAATCTTAATCGCAAGAATCTAATCGAAGTTCATAGCATTATTGATTCTACTAACTCATATTTAATGCGACGGTTACCAAACAATGTTACACACGGCCAAACTTGTGTTTCAGAGTTTCAATCAGCAGGTAGAGGTCGCAGAGGTAAAGAATGGATATCACCGTTTGGCTCGCATTTATATTTATCTATGTATTGGTATCTAGAACAAGGGATGTCTGCTGCTATGGGGATTTCGTTAGTCGTGGGGATTGCCGTTAGCGATGTATTGCAGCAAGAATATGAGCTTGAAGTGCAATTAAAATGGCCTAATGACATTTACGTAAATGGTAAAAAACTTGCAGGAATTCTTGTCGAGCTAGAAGGGCAAAGCATTGGCCCTGGCAATTGTGTTATTGGCTTAGGGTTAAATATTAATATGCCAAAACAAAGTGCTGATCAGATTGACCAACCTTGGACTGATTTGTCGACTGAGTTAAATCATGATGTTGATAGAAATATGCTTTCTGCTCAGTTGATTGCAAAAATAAGTGAACGATTAGAGCAACATCACCAGTTTGGTTTGGCACCAATGCTGGATGACTGGCAGCGACAAGATTTTTTCTATAATAAACAAGTTAAATTATTAACTGGCAATAAAGAAACACGGGGCATTTGCAAAGGTATAAACAGCAGCGGTGCGTTATTATTAGAAGTAAATGGCAAACAGCAACCAATTTATGGCGGCGAAGTAAGTCTACGGGGTGTTTAATGGAACTGTTAATTGATGTAGGTAATACTCGAGTCAAATATGCGCTGCTTGAAAATAAGCATTTATCTAAAATTAATCATTGCTCAACGTTTGATTTTTTAAAATTATTAAGCAGCTTTGACCATATATCTTCGATACTCATTTCCTCTGTTTCTAATCAGCTGTTTTCAAAAGAAATACATACTTGGGCTGACTTACAAGATATCCAAATTAAAGACTTAAAAACTGAAGCTGAATCTTTTGGCATTAAAAACAGCTACGAAAATTATGCAACTATGGGGGCTGACCGCTGGTTAGCCGTTATTGGTGCACAATTTCTATACCCAAATGAAAACCTTTTAATTGTAGATGCTGGTACCGCGATCACTTTTGACCTAGTCGACAAGGAAAAACAACACCAGGGTGGCTGGATCATTCCTGGCGTGGATATGATGATGCAAGCGCTGTTTAAAAATACCGATAAAGTATTTGCTGAGCAAAGCACGATTGATGTGTTGGCGTTTGGAAAAAGCACCAGTGACAACGTTAACTTAGGTTGTTGGTCTACTGCGACTGCTGCGGTGCATGGTGCTGTGGCCATGACAAAAGATACTGACTACTCTATCGAAAGGGTTGTTTTTACCGGCGGTAATGGCGCTGAGTTAAATCGACTTGGACAGTTTAATGCAACTTATGTAGAAAATTTAGTCTTTGTTGGTATGCAACGATTTCTATAAAAACTTAACTGGTTAAACCTTGTGGGTATTTCGTTAAAATATTAATATTTTTATTACAAATTCGACTGAAAAAACAGCAACTAGAAAAAAAAGCGCACTTTTTTTAATTTAGCTATTGCATGGTGCAAAACATTCATCTAGAATTCGCTCCACTTAATGCAGTGCCGTCTTAGCTCAGTTGGTAGAGCAACTGACTTGTAATCAGTAGGTCGCCAGTTCGACTCCGGCAGACGGCACCATTAATACACTTTCCAAAGTGTTAAAAAATATTGGAGGGGTTCCCGAGTGGCCAAAGGGATCAGATTGTAAATCTGACGGCTCAGCCTTCGGTGGTTCGAATCCACCTCCCTCCACCATTTTTTATTGTAAAGATAGTCTAATAGATATGCGGACGTCGTATAGTGGTAATACCTTAGCCTTCCAAGCTAAAGCTGCGAGTTCGATTCTCGCCGTCCGCTCCATATTTTTATAAGCGCTGATATAGCTCAGTTGGTAGAGCGCACCCTTGGTAAGGGTGAGGTCGGCAGTTCGAATCTGCCTATTAGCACCATTCCCTGGACCCCCTGAAGTTGCTTCTTCAATATCTATCTTTCGTCTTTACCTTAAAAAATAAACACATTTTACAATTATTTTAAAGGTATTTAACAATGGCTAAAGAAAAATTTGAACGTTCGAAACCACATGTAAACGTAGGTACAATCGGACACGTTGACCACGGTAAAACAACATTAACTGCTGCAATCTCAGCTGTACTTACAAAAGTACACGGTGGTGAAGTTAAAGATTTCGCACAAATCGATAACGCTCCAGAAGAGCGCGAGCGTGGTATTACAATCAATACTTCTCACATTGAGTACGATACAGATACACGTCACTACGCACACGTAGACTGTCCAGGTCACGCCGATTACGTTAAAAACATGATCACTGGTGCTGCACAAATGGATGGTGCTATCTTAGTAGTTGCTGCTACAGATGGTCCTATGCCACAAACACGTGAGCACATCTTACTATCTCGCCAAGTTGGTGTTCCATTCATTATTGTTTTCATGAACAAATGTGACATGGTTGATGACGAAGAGTTATTAGAATTAGTAGAAATGGAAGTTCGTGAACTTCTTTCAGAATACGATTTCCCAGGTGATGACTTACCAGTAATCCAAGGTTCTGCATTAGGCGCACTTCAAGGTGAAGCTAAATGGGAAGAGAAAGTAGTTGAACTTGCTGACGCACTTGATTCTTACATTCCAGAGCCAGAGCGTGCAATCGATGGTGACTTCATTCTTCCAATCGAAGATGTTTTCTCAATCCAAGGTCGTGGTACGGTTGTAACAGGTCGTGTTGAACGTGGTATCGTACGTGTAGGTGACGAAGTTGCTATCGTAGGTATCAAAGACACAACAGTAACTACATGTACTGGTGTTGAAATGTTCCGTAAGCTTCTTGACGAAGGTCGTGCTGGCGAAAACTGTGGTGTTTTATTACGTGGTACTAAGCGTGAAGAAGTACAACGTGGCCAAGTATTATGTAAGCCTGGTTCAGTTAACCCACACACTAAATTCGAATCAGAAGTATACGTGTTAAGTAAAGATGAAGGTGGTCGTCATACTCCATTCTTCAAAGGTTACCGTCCACAGTTCTACTTCCGTACAACAGATATCACAGGTGCTGTAGAGCTTCCTGCAGGTGTTGAAATGGTAATGCCTGGCGACAACCTTAAGTTTGTTGTTGAGCTAATCAACCCAATCGCGATGGAAGAAGGTTTACGCTTCGCTATCCGTGAAGGTGGCCGTACAGTTGGTGCTGGTGTTGTATCTAAAATCATCGACTAATATCGATAATTTATAGAACACTAAAGAAAGGTCGCTAACGCGGCCTTTTTTATTGGGTAAAAATTAGAAACGAGAAACGAGAAACGAGAAACGAGAAACGAGAAACGAAAAACGAAAAACGAAAAACGAGAAACGAGAAACGAGACCTTTTACCTGAATTTATTTCAGGATCTCTGTTTTTCAACGGCACTATTTTTTGAGTCAAAACAATGAACAAAAAGGAAAACGCAGCGGTTCGTTTCTCGCCCCTCGCTTCTTTTTTTAGTTTTCCTCTGTTGATCACCAATTTTCACTTGAGTAATAGATTTTACAACGTATAATAGCCCCTCACTTCTGATGTTAATCTTAATTTTCCAAACAAAATCTAAGAACCGCATGACAAGTGTATGTGTACCTTTTTAAGGTATGAAATTTAGGGGTGTAGTTCCAATGGCAGAACGTCGGATTCCAAATCCGAATGTTGGGAGTTCGAATCTCTCCACCCCTGCCATATTATCCAAACCTCGTCGTTAGACGGGGTAGTTTTGTCCTATTGACAGGAACAGGTTAGAAGTTATGAATGCAAGTGCAGAAAACCAAACTAGTGGTTCTCTAGATTCAGTAAAGTGGGTTTTAGTTTTCCTACTTTTAGGTGGTGCCGTTTTTGGTAATTATTATTACGGTGAAATGTCAGTTCTTGTAAGAGCTGGTGCTGTAGTAGCGGCAGTAGTTATTGCTGGCTTTATTGCTATGCAGACTACAAAAGGTCGTAATGCAGTTTCTTTCGCTAAGGAATCTCGTACTGAAGTACGTAAAGTTGTTTGGCCAACTAGACAGGAAGCTATTCAAACAACTGCTATTGTTCTTGTAGCAACCATGATTATGTCTCTTATTTTATGGGGCTTAGATAGCGCATTATTTGCTATTGTAAACTTTATCACTTCGTTACAGGTGTAATTTATGTCTGAAGATAGAAAATTAAGATGGTATGTTGTACAAGCGTTTTCTGGTTATGAAGCTCGTGTACAAAAAACTCTTTTAGAGCACATTGAAATTCAAGGCTTAGAAGACAAGTTTGGTCAAATTCTCGTACCTACTGAAGAAGTTGTTGAAATGCGCGCTGGTCAAAAGCGTAAAAGCGCACGTAAATTCTTCCCAGGTTATGTGTTAATCGAAATGCTTCCTGATGATCTTGAAGCTTGGCATTTAGTTAAAAGCGTACCTCGTGTATTAGGTTTCATCGGTGGTACTACTGATCGCCCTAGACCTATTTCTCAAAAAGAAGCTGATCGCATATTACAACGTCTTGAAGAGTCTGTTGACCAACCAAGACCTAAAACATTGTTTGAGCCAGGCGAAGTTGTTCGTGTTATTGACGGACCATTTGCAGACTTTAACGGTGTTGTTGAAGAACTTGATTACGAGAAGAGCCGTATTAAAGTATCGGTATCTATCTTTGGTCGTTCTACACCAGTTGAACTTGAGTTTGCTCAGGTAGAAAAAGGTTAAAACTTTTTCAAAATGAATAAAAAAAACCAGAGCAATGCTCTGGTTTTTTTGTATATGGATATACTTATCCTCGACAGGCAGGGACAGCCTTTAGAGAGGGTTACGTTCAGGGATGAAATAATGCAAATCACCATGGATGGTTTTAGATTTGTAAAGACTTAGGGATGAGCGAATGCAAATCACGCTAGACAGATTAAGAGATGTTGCGTCAGGGTGAATGAACATAAAAAATAGCGTTTGAGCTTGTTATCCTAATAATTATTATTTATCGTTAAACACTTATGTTATCTAGTCTTATCTCCATAAAATACCGTAGAGCAACAATTTTGGCTACATTAAGCCTTGTTGCATTTTGGGCTGTATTACTATGGAACCAAACTAACCCGTTGCAATTAGTCAGTGATTTTTTGGGTTTTTTCTTTTTAGGGATCGGCGGGGCAATAACCGCAAACTCAACAGGTGCTGGCGGTGGTGTTGTTTTTGTACCTTCGTTTAATGCCTTAGGAATGGCAATTGATGAGGTTATTGCTACAAGTTTTGCTATTCAATGTTTTGGGATGACTGTAGGGAGCATTTCTTGGTTAATATTTTTTAATGGCGACAGTAAACAAAAAATTGAAAGGGTTAATCTTTTATATCAAACATTAGCGTGTAGCGTGCCAATGTCTATTGCGGGTATATGGCTAGTTCAATACTTTCACTTACTCCCCGTCACCTCCATAAATACTATCTTTAGTGTATTCTCATTAATATTTGGTATTGTTGTGCTATATCACTGTGTTTATCTAGGGAAACGTTCAACGCACCGCGGTGTTAAACAATTAACTAAACCAGAGCTGTTACTCATCGCTGTCACCAGTTTTATTGGTGGAATCATCACAGCATGGATTTCAGTAGGTATAGGAGAAATTCTTGCCGTAATTCTCCTATTGCGGGGATTTTCAGTTATGTTTTCAGTTGCCGCCGGAGTGGTTGTTTCTTCTATATCCGTTCTAAGTGGTATTCCATACTTTATTAGCGAACAATTAATCAATTTAGATGTTCTGCTATTTGCTGCGCCGGGGGCAATGGTTGGCGCACTTGTTGCCAGGTTTATCGCTCAAGCTTTAGGGCCACAAAAACTAAAACTGTTTTTAGGCAGTTGGATTTTATTTGTTGGTTTGGCGGGCCTGCTTTAATAAAACCGTTTATTTTCCCTACTTACCCACTTTTTGCCCTTTTTTTAAACAAAATTACAATTCATCCTTGCACATTTGCCTCTGGTTAATATATAATCCGCTGCCGATTTTATTTGGGGACAGATAGAATCGTTTTTTGTTAACGGGGAGCTGTTTTAACTAATAGCGTTCGAACCCATACTAAAGGTATAAAAACCATGGCTAAAAAAGTCCAAGCTCTAATCAAGCTACAGGTTGCTGCCGGTGCAGCTAACCCGTCACCACCAGTTGGTCCTGCACTAGGTCAACACGGTGTAAACATCATGGAATTCTGTAAAGCGTTTAACGCAAAAACAGATTCTTTAGAAAAAGGCGCTCCAGTACCAGTAGTTATTACTGTATACAACGATCGTTCTTTCACTTTTGAAACAAAAACTCCACCTGCTTCTTACTTACTTAAGAAAGCTGCTGGTATCAAAAGTGGTTCAGGCCGTCCTAACACAGAAAAAGTTGGTACAGTAACTACTGCACAACTTGAAGAAATCGTTAAGACTAAAGAACCTGATTTAACTGCTGGCTCACTTGAAGCTGCAGTGCGTACCATTGCGGGTTCTGCTCGTTCAATGGGTTTAGTGGTAGAGGATTAATCAATGGCTAAATTATCAAAACGCGCTCGTCTTATCCGTGAAAAAGTAGACGTATTAAAAGAATATGAAATCAATGAAGCAATCACACTTCTTAAAGAATTAGCAACTGCTAACTTTAGAGAAAGTGTTGATGTAGCTGTTAAGCTAGGCATTGATGCACGTAAATCTGATCAAAACGTTCGTGGCGCTACAGTATTACCAAATGGTACTGGTCGTGACGTACGCGTTGCAGTATTTACACAAGGCGCAAATGTTGAGAAGGCTCAAGAAGCTGGTGCTGACATTATCGGTATGGAAGACTTAGCTGAACAAGTTAAGGCTGGCGAAATGAACTTTGACGTTGTTATCGCTACTCCAGACGCAATGCGTGTTGTAGGTCAACTAGGTCAAGTATTAGGTCCTCGTGGTTTAATGCCTAACCCTAAAGTTGGTACTGTTACTCCAGACGTTGCTACTGCAGTTAAAAATGCTAAAGCTGGTCAGGTTCGTTACCGTAATGACAAGAATGGTATCATCCATTCTACAATCGGTAAGGTTGACTTTGAAAACGCTCAATTGGAAGAAAACTTAGTAGCTTTACTTGCTGCGCTTACTAAAGCTAAGCCTGCTCAAGCGAAAGGTGCGTATCTTGCAAAAATTAGCTTATCAACAACTATGGGTGCTGGTGTTGCCATCGCTCAAAACTCGTTGAAAATCGCTTAATTTAGCGTTTTACATGGGGTAGAAATTAGACTATAATTTCGCCCCTAAAAATTTGGTAGGTGCTGGTGTCTTTTTAGATATTCAGCTCCCGTCCAAGACCGTAGGTGTTGTTAAACCCTTAAGTACTTTATGAGTATGGCGCTGACAACTTAATGTCCTACGTAGATGGTGATTACCCAGATATTTTCCTAAATTTCTGGCTCTCGCCGTAATGGCCTAAGGTGAATGATTACCTTAGGAGTTTTAAATATCGGATTCGTCCGGTGAAACCAGGAGTTAAAGCCAATGGCTATCAATCTTGATGATAAAAAAGCAATTGTTGCTGAAGTTCAAGAAGCTGCTACTGGCGCTCAATCAGCTGTAATCGTGGATTCTCGCGGTGTAACAGTTGAAGCAATTACTACTTTGCGTAAAGAAGCTCGTGAAAACGGTGTATGGATGAAGGTTGTTCGTAACACGTTAGCACGTCGCGCATTGGAAGGAACTGAATTCTCATGTATCTCTGATACATTAGTTGGTCCTTCACTAATTGCATTTTCAAACGAGCACCCAGGTGCTGCAGCACGTTTGTTCACAGATTTCGCTAAATCTAACGAAAACTTTGAACTTAAAGCGGCAGCATTTGAAGGCAACGTTGTAGAAATCTCGCTACTAGCGAAATTACCTACTTACGACGAAGCTATTGCACGTGTAATGAGCGTTATGAAAGAAGCATCTGCAGGCAAACTTGCTCGCACTATTGCTGCAGTTCGCGATCAGAAAGAAGAAGCAGCAGCATAATTACGCTGTTAGCTTATATTTATATAGTTATATAACAGCGTATTAGCTGTTTTAAAGAAATAGGAAAAACATTATGTCTATCTCTCAAGAAGATATTTTAAACGCAATTGCAGACATGTCTGTAATGGATGTTGTTGCTTTAGTTGAAGCAATGGAAGAAAAATTCGGCGTAACTGCTGCTGTTGGTGTTGCTGTTGCAGCTGACGCTGGTGGTGCTGCTGAAGAGCAAACAGAATTTGACGTAGTAATGACTTCTTTCGGTGAGAAGAAAGTTGCTGTAATCAAAGCTGTTCGTGGCGCTACAGGTCTTGGCCTTAAAGAAGCTAAAGAGATGGTTGAAGCCGCTCCTAAAGCTATCAAAGAAGGCGTTGAGAAAGCTGAAGCTGAAGCTCTTAAAGCTGATCTTGAAGCTGCTGGCGCAACTGTTGAGATCAAATAATCTGTATTTATACAGATTAGCTGCCTAAATTAGGCAATGGCTGGTGATTTATATCACCGGCCTTTTTGCGCTAAAAGAGATGGAATTTTAACCATTTCAATATTTTGGTTCTTTTTTGAATCAAAACAGTGCATTATTGATTATTAACCAAAATTTAACGGAGTTATTTTTTGGTTTTTAATTAGTTTTATTCCTGACTTATTTGAGTCAGATTTGGCCATAACCAGCTAGATGAGGAACCCATGGTTTACTCTTATTCTGAGAAGAAGCGTATTCGAAAGGACTTTGGCAAAAGTGTTCAGGTAATGGATTATCCATTCCTGCTGTCTATCCAATTAGAATCTTTCCGCAAGTTTATTGATATCGATGCAACGGGTGCAGTCGGCCTTGAAGCCGCTTTCCGTAGCGTATTTCCAATAAAAAGTTATTCTGGTAATTCAGAATTACAGTATGTTAGTTACCGTTTAGGTGAACCGTTATTTGATGTAAAAGAATGTCAAATTCGCGGTGTAACTTACTCTGCCGCTCTACGTGTTAAATTACGCATGGTAATTTACGATAAAGAAGCCGCAGCCGGTACAGTTAAAGATATTAAAGAACAAGAAGTCTACATGGGCGAAATCCCATTAATGACGGAAAATGGTACCTTTGTTATTAATGGTACTGAACGTGTTATTGTTTCGCAATTACACCGTTCTCCGGGTGTTTTCTTCGATCACGATAAAGGTAAAACCCACTCATCAGGTAAAGTGTTATATAACGCCCGCGTTATTCCTTACCGTGGTTCTTGGTTAGACTTTGAATTCGACCCTAAAGATAACTTATTTGTACGTATAGATAGACGTCGTAAGTTACCTGCATCAATTATTTTACGTGCCTTAGAATATACGACAGAACAAATTCTAGAGATGTTCTTTGAAACGACACGTTTTGATATTAAGAAAAACAAGTTAGTTATGGAACTTGTTCCAGAACGTTTACGTGGTGAAACTGCAACGTTCGATATCAAAATGCCTAACGGCGATGTACTTGTAGAACAAGGTCGTCGTATCACTGCTCGTCATATTCGTGCTTTAGGTAAAGAAGGTGTTACTACCTTAGATGTACCTGCTGACTACATTGTTGGCCGTGTACTTGCTAAAGAACATGTGAACAAGAGCACTGGTGAAGTAATCGCAGAAGCGAACGCTGAATTAACCTTAGAGCTATTAGCTGAATTAACTGAAGCTGGCTTTAAGTCTTTTGACACTCTATACATGAATGAATTCGATTGTGGTTCATACATGTCAGACACCTTGCGTGTTGATAACTCAACTAACCGCTTAGAAGCGTTAGTAGAAATTTATCGTATGATGCGTCCAGGTGAGCCACCAACTAAAGATGCTGCTGAAGCATTATTTGATAACTTATTCTTCGCTGAAGAACGTTATGACTTATCAAATGTTGGTCGCATGAAATTTAACCGCCGTGTTGGTCGCTCAGAAAGCACTGGCTCAGGCATCTTATCGAACGATGACATCATCTCGGTAATGAAAACGTTAATTTCAATTCGTGACGGTAAAGGTGAAGTGGACGATATCGATCACTTAGGTAACCGTCGTATCCGTTCTGTTGGTGAAATGGCAGAAAACCAATTCCGTGTTGGTTTAGTTCGTGTAGAACGTGCTGTTCGTGAACGTTTATCATTAGGTGATCTTGATGCTGTAATGCCACAAGATTTAATTAATGCTAAGCCTATCTCTGCTGCTGTTAAAGAATTCTTTGGTTCTTCACAGTTGTCACAGTTTATGGATCAAAACAACCCGTTATCAGAAGTTACTCATAAACGTCGTATCTCAGCGTTAGGCCCAGGTGGTTTAACACGTGAGCGTGCAGGTTTTGAAGTACGTGACGTACATCCAACCCATTACGGTCGTGTATGTCCAATCGAAACGCCGGAAGGTCCAAACATCGGTTTGATTAACTCATTATCATGTTATGCCCGTACTAACGACTATGGTTTCCTAGAAACTCCATATCGTAAAGTAGTAGACGGTGTTGTTACAGATGATATTGATTACTTATCTGCTATCGAAGAAGGTAACTTTGTAATCGCTCAGGCGAATGCTGAAGTTGATACTGATAAGAAATTAGCAGAAGGCTTGGTTAACTGTCGTCATAAGAATGAATTTACTCTTATGTCTGCAGAGCAAGTTCAATATATGGATGTATCACCACAGCAAATTATCTCTGTGGCGGCGTCATTAATTCCATTCCTAGAGCATGATGATGCTAACCGTGCCTTGATGGGTGCGAACATGCAACGTCAAGCCGTTCCAACATTAAAAGCTGATAAGCCTTTAGTTGGTACCGGTATGGAAAAAACAATTGCTGTAGATTCAGGTGTAACTGCCGTTGCCAAACGTGGCGGTGTTGTTGATTATGTAGATGCGAGTCGTATCGTTGTTCGTGTTAACGAAAACGAAATGCATGCCGGTGAAGCTGGTATCGATATTTACAACTTAACTAAATACACTCGTTCTAACCAGAATACTTGTATTAACCAACGTCCAACTTGTAATGTTGGCGAACCAGTGCAACGTGGTGACGTGTTAGCCGATGGTCCTTCTACCGATTTAGGTGAGTTGGCTCTAGGTCAAAACATGCGTATCGCATTCATGCCTTGGAATGGTTATAACTTCGAGGATTCAATGTTGATTTCTGAACGTGTAACGAAAGAAGATCGTTTCACTACTATTCATATTCAGGAATTATCATGTATCGCTCGTGACACTAAACTAGGCTCAGAAGAAATTACTTCTGATATCCCTAACGTTGGTGAGTCTGCATTATCTAAATTAGATGAATCAGGTGTTGTATACATCGGTGCAGAAGTTAACGGCGGCGACATCTTAGTGGGTAAAGTTACTCCTAAAGGTGAAACTCAGTTAACACCAGAAGAAAAATTATTACGTGCTATCTTCGGTGAGAAAGCAGCTGACGTTAAAGACAGCTCTTTACGTGTACCAAACTCTGTTTCAGGTACTATCATCGATGTTCAAGTATTCACTCGCGACGGTGTTGAAAAAGACGCTCGTGCGATGGAAATTGAAGAAATGCAATTGAAAGAAGTTAAGAAAGATCTTGGCGATGAATTCAGCATTTTAGAAGATGGTATTTATGCCCGTGCTAAGAAACTTCTATTATCATCTGGTTTAAATGAGTCTGACCTTAATGGTATGTCTCGTGACCAATGGTTAAGTCAAAGCCTAAGCGATGAAGGTCAACAAACTGAACTTGAGCAAATTGCCGAGCAGTATGATGCAATCAAAGCTGACTTTGATAAGAAATATGAAGTTAAGCGTCGTAAGATCACTCAAGGTGATGACTTACAACCAGGCGTACTTAAAATCGTTAAAGTTTACCTTGCTGTTAAGCGTCGCTTACAACCAGGTGACAAGATGGCTGGTCGTCATGGTAACAAGGGTGTTATTTCTAACGTTGTTCCTGTGGAAGATATGCCACATGACAAGAATGGTGAGCCGGTAGATATCGTGCTTAACCCTCTAGGTGTACCATCACGTATGAACATCGGTCAGATTTTAGAAACTCACTTAGGTATGGCGTGTCGCGGTATCGGTGAGAAAATTGACCGTATGATCAAAGAGCAGCAAGAATTAGCGAAACTTCGCACATTCTTAAAAGATGTTTATGCAGTTGGCGAATCTCGTCAAGTTGTCGACATCGATAGCTTCTCTGATGATGAAGTTAAGCGCTTAGCTGATAACTTACGTGCAGGTTTACCAATTGCAACACCAGCATTTGATGGTGCAGCAGAGAAAGAAATTAAAGAACTATTCCGTTTGGCAGATATGCCAGAAAGCGGTCAGTTCACTCTATTTGACGGCCGTACTGGTCGTGCATTTGAGCGTCCTGTTACCGTAGGTTATATGTACATGCTGAAACTGAATCACTTAGTTGATGACAAGATGCATGCACGTTCTACTGGTTCTTACTCACTAGTTACGCAACAACCACTTGGTGGTAAAGCGCAATTTGGTGGTCAACGTTTCGGTGAGATGGAAGTATGGGCACTTGAAGCATACGGTGCTGCTTACACTCTACAAGAAATGCTTACGGTTAAATCAGATGACGTTAACGGTCGTACTAAAATGTACAAAAACCTTGTTGACGGTGATCACCGTATGGAACCAGGCATGCCTGAATCGTTCAACGTATTGTTGAAAGAAATCCGTTCGTTAGGTATCAATATCGAACTGGATCAGGAATAACCTGAATAGCTGACTAATCAGTATACGGGGAGGGCATGATGCTCTCCCTAGATGTTAACTCCGACAGGAGATGAAGTGTGAAAGATTTACTTAAGTTTCTTAAGCAACAAAATCAAACTGAAGAATTCGATGGTATTCGAATTGGCCTAGCGTCACCAGACATGATCCGTTCATGGTCATTTGGTGAAGTTAAAAAGCCAGAAACCATCAACTACCGTACGTTCAAACCAGAGCGTGACGGCCTTTTCTGTGCCCGTATTTTCGGACCAGTGAAAGATTACGAATGTTTATGTGGCAAGTACAAGCGCCTTAAGCATCGTGGTGTTATATGTGAAAAATGTGGTGTTGAAGTAACGCTAACTAAAGTTCGTCGTGACCGTATGGGCCACATTGAACTAGCTAGCCCTGTTGCTCACATCTGGTTCTTAAAATCATTGCCATCTCGTATCGGTTTATTACTTGATATGACATTGCGTGATATTGAACGCGTATTATATTTTGAATCTTATGTTGTTACCGAACCTGGTATGACAACATTAGAGCGTAGCCAAATTTTAACCGAAGAAGAGTATCTTGATTCTCTTGAAGAACACGGTGATGAATTTGACGCGAAAATGGGTGCTGAAGCAGTTTTAGCCCTATTAAAAGAAATTGACCTTAACGGCGAAATTGATCAAATGCGTGAAGAACTACCTGAAATTGGTAGTGAAACTAAGCGTAAGAAAATCACTAAACGTCTTAAGTTAATGGAAGCATTCGCTCAATCTGGTAACAAGCCAGAATGGATGATTATGTCGGTTCTTCCGATCCTTCCACCAGATCTACGTCCACTAGTTCCACTAGATGGCGGTCGTTTTGCAACGTCTGATCTGAACGATTTATATCGTCGTGTTATTAACCGTAACAACCGTCTTAAACGTCTACTAGATTTAGTAGCACCAGACATTATCGTACGTAACGAAAAGCGTATGTTACAAGAGTCTGTTGATGCGTTATTAGATAACGGTCGTCGTGGTCGCGCTATTACCGGTTCTAACAAACGTCCTCTTAAATCTCTTGCTGATATGATCAAGGGTAAGCAAGGTCGTTTCCGTCAGAACTTACTTGGTAAACGTGTAGATTACTCTGGTCGTTCTGTAATCACGGTTGGTCCAACACTACGTTTACACCAATGTGGTCTTCCTAAGAAGATGGCATTAGAATTATTTAAGCCTTTCATCTACGGTAAATTAGAAGCTCGTGGTCTTGCGACTACAATTAAAGCGGCTAAGAAACTAGTTGAACGTGAAGGTGGTGAAGTTTGGGATGTACTTGATGAAGTAATCCGTGAACATCCGGTTATGCTTAACCGTGCACCAACGCTTCATAGACTTGGTATCCAAGCGTTCGAACCTGTACTTATCGAAGGTAAAGCAATCCATTTACACCCACTAGTTTGTGCGGCATACAATGCCGATTTCGATGGTGACCAAATGGCGGTACACGTTCCTTTAACAATCGAAGCTCAATTAGAAGCTCGTGCGTTAATGATGTCTACCAATAACGTATTATCACCAGCTAACGGCGACCCAATCATCGTTCCTTCACAGGATGTTGTATTAGGTCTTTACTACTTAACACGTGATTGTGTTAACGGTAAAGGTGAAGGTATGGTTTTCACTTCTGTTAAAGAAGCTGAAAAAGCTTACCGTACTGAAGTTGCAGAATTACACGCTCGCGTGAAAATTCGTATCACTGAAGTTGTAAATGGTGAAGATGTTGTATCTATGATTGATACAACTATTGGTCGTGCGCTTTTATGGATGGTATGTCCTAAAGGTTTACCATACGAGCTTATTAATAAGCCGTTAGGTAAAAAGCAAATTTCTACGCTGATTAACCATGCGTACCGTAACCTTGGTCTTAAAGACACGGTTATGTTTGCCGATCACATCATGTACACCGGTTTCCACTACGCGATGATCGCGGGTGCTTCTGTTGGTATCGACGATATGGTAATTCCAGATGCGAAATACACTATCATCGAAGCTGCTGAAGAAGAAGTTACTGAAATTCAAGAGCAATTTGACTCTGGTCTAGTAACAGCTGGTGAGAAATACAACAAAGTTATCGATATCTGGTCATCTGCGAACGAAAAAGTTTCGAAAGCGATGATGGACAACTTATCAAAAGAATCAATCTTAAACCGCGACGGTGAGATGGAAGAGCAAGACTCATTCAACTCTATCTTCATGATGGCTGACTCTGGTGCTCGTGGTAGTGCCGCTCAGATTCGTCAGTTGGCCGGTATGCGTGGTCTAATGGCTAAGCCAGATGGTTCAATCATCGAAACGCCAATCACAGCGAACTTCCGTGAAGGTTTGAACGTATTACAATACTTCATCTCTACTCACGGTGCGCGTAAAGGTTTGGCCGATACGGCACTTAAAACAGCTAACTCGGGTTACTTAACTCGTCGTCTAGTTGATGTAGCACAAGATTTAGTTGTAACTGAACAAGACTGTGGTATCGAAGAAGGTCTATTAATGACTCCACTTATCGAAGGTGGTGATGTTGTAGAACCTCTACGTGAACGTGTTCTTGGTCGTGTAGTAGCACAAGATGTATTAATTCCAGGTACTGAAGACGTGCTATTCGCTCGTAACAGTCTACTTGATGAAGCAGATTGTGACACGCTAGAAGAACACTCTGTGGATCAAGTTTGGGTACGCTCAATTATTACTTGTGATACTGACTTTGGTATTTGTGCATTATGTTACGGTCGTGACTTGGCACGTGGTCACCTTATCAACGAAGGTGAAGCAATCGGTGTTGTGGCAGCACAATCAATCGGTGAGCCAGGTACACAGTTAACGATGCGTACGTTCCACATTGGTGGTGCTGCATCGCGTGCATCTGCTGAAAACAGCGTACAAGTTAAAAATACTGGTACTCTTAAGCTTCAAAACGCTAAGTTTGTAACTAACTCAGAGAAGAAACTAGTAATCACATCACGTTCATCAGAACTTACTGTTATTGATGAATTAGGTCGTGAAAAAGAACGTTATAAAGTTCCTTACGGTTCAATCTTGAATAAAGCAGACGGCGAAGATATCGCAGCTGGCGAAACTATCGCTAACTGGGACCCGCATACGCATCCAATCATTACTGAGGTTGGTGGTAAGATTCAATTCGTTGACCTTATCGATGCTGTAACCATGACGCGTCAAACTGATGAACTAACAGGTTTATCAAGTATCGTTATCACTGACCCTGCACAGCGCGGTACAGCGGGTAAAGAAATGCGCCCAATGGTTAAGTTAGTAGATAAGAAAGGTAATGATGTAATGATCGCTGGTACTGAAATTCCAGCACAATATTTCTTACCTGGTAACGCAATCGTTAACCTTGAAGATGGTGCGGAAGTTAATATCGGTGATGCGTTAGCACGTATCCCACAAGAGTCATCAAAAACTCGTGATATTACCGGTGGTCTTCCACGTGTTGCTGACTTGTTTGAAGCGCGTAAGCCTAAAGAGCCTGCAATTCTTGCTGAGAAAACAGGTATCATTGGTTTCGGTAAAGAAACTAAAGGTAAGCGTCGTTTACTAATCACTCAACCAAGTGGTGAAGTATACGAAGAGATGATCCCTAAATGGCGTCAACTTAACGTGTTCGAAGGTGAATCTGTTCTTAAAGGTGAAGTTATCGCCGATGGTCCAGAGTCTCCACACGATATCTTACGTTTACGTGGTATTGACCATGTTGCTAACTACATTGTTAACGAAGTACAAGATGTATACCGTTTACAAGGTGTTAAAATCAACGATAAGCACATCGAAGTAATTGTTCGTCAGATGATCCGTAAGTGTGAGATCATGACAGCTGGTGACAGTAACTTCTTACCTGGTGAGCAAGTTGAAGTAGCACGCGTTAAAATTGCTAACCGTGAATTGGAAGCGCAAGGTAAAGAACCAGCTGAGTTCCAAACTCTAATGCTAGGTATTACTAAAGCATCGCTTGCAACAGAATCATTTATTTCTGCTGCATCGTTCCAAGAAACAACTCGTGTACTTACTGAAGCTGCTGTTGCAGGTAAGAAAGATGACTTACGTGGCCTGAAAGAAAACGTAATTGTTGGTCGTCTAATTCCTGCCGGTACTGGTTATGCGTATCATAAGAACCGCATGAACAAAGCTAATGCTGTTGAAGAAGAAACGACAGTTTCTGCTGAAGACGCAGAACAAGCACTAACTGATGCATTAAATGCAGACATGTTAGGCGGTTTTGCTCCAAGCGGTGACGAATAAAGCATAATCATAAGGCAAAAGGTCGCTTAAGATCTTTTGCCGATGATCACTAACTGTACAAAAAAGATCAAGGATCTTCCTTGTATCGCTTGACAGTGAGGTGCTTGACCTATAAAATTCCGCGACCCTATAAGTAGGGTCGCGGATTTTCACGTTTAAGAGCGTGCTGAAATTACAGAAATAAACTGTAACCAAGCACATGTTTAACTAATTTGGAGCCCATTAATGGCAACTATTAACCAATTAGTACGTAAACCACGTGTAAGACAAGTAACTAAAAGTAACGTTCCTGCGTTACAAGCTTGTCCACAACGTCGTGGCGTATGTACTCGTGTGTATACAACTACACCAAAAAAACCTAACTCAGCACTACGTAAAGTAGCTCGTGTTCGTTTAACTAACGGCTTCGAAGTTACTTCTTACATCGGTGGTGAAGGTCACAACTTACAAGAGCATAGCGTAATTTTAATTCGCGGTGGTCGTGTAAAAGATTTACCAGGTGTGCGTTACCACACCGTTCGTGGCGCACTAGATTGTTCTGGTGTAAACGATAGAAGACAAGGCCGTTCTAAGTACGGTGCTAAGCGCCCTAAATCTTAACGGAACTCCGTCAAGTAAGGCCAAACAACCTAATTTAACTTTTGTTTTGGGAAATTCCTGAAATTACAATCGGAGTACATAAAATGCCAAGAAGACGTGTCGTAGGACAAAGAAAAATCTTGCCAGATCCGAAGTTCAAAAATGAACTTTTAGCAAAATTCATCAACATTCTTATGGTTGATGGTAAAAAATCGACAGCAGAAAAAATCGTTTATGGTGCACTAGACATCTTAACTGAGAAAAATTCTGATAAAGAACACTTAGAGTTATTCGAGATCGCTTTAGAAAACATCCGCCCTTCAGTGGAAGTTAAATCTCGTCGCGTAGGTGGTTCAACTTATCAAGTTCCAGTTGAAGTACGTCCAGTACGTCGTAACGCTCTAGCCATGCGCTGGTTAGTTGACGCTGCTCGTAAACGTGGTGAAAAATCAATGGCTCAACGCCTAGCTAACGAAATGTTAGATGCTTCTGATAACAAAGGTTCAGCTGTGAAGAAACGTGAAGACGTTCACAGAATGGCTGAAGCTAACAAAGCATTCGCTCATTACCGTTGGTAAAATAATATGGCTGGCCAAGCAATTGGCCAGCCTTTTTCTGTTATCTAAGCTCAAGCTTAGAACAAGGATTAAGTAAAGTGGCTCGTACGACTCCTATTGAGCTATACCGTAACATCGGTATCTGTGCTCACGTAGATGCTGGTAAAACGACAACAACAGAACGTGTACTATTTTATACTGGTCTATCTCATAGAATTGGTGAAGTACATGACGGCGCTGCAACCATGGACTGGATGGAACAAGAGCAGGAACGTGGTATCACTATCACATCCGCTGCTACTACCTGTTTCTGGAAAGGCATGGAAGGTCAATTCAAAGACCACCGTATCAATATTATAGACACTCCCGGCCATGTAGACTTTACTATTGAAGTAGAACGCTCTTTGCGTGTACTTGATGGTGCCGTACTAGTACTTTGTGCTTCATCTGGTGTTCAGCCACAAACTGAAACCGTATGGCGTCAAATGGAAAAGTACGAAGTACCTCGCTTAGTATTTGTCAATAAAATGGACCGTACCGGTGCAAATTTCCTAAACGTTGTTGAACAAATGAAGGATCGCCTTGGCGCGAATCCTGTACCAATGCAATTAGCAATTGGTAGCGAAGAAGAATTTACTGGTGTTGTTGATCTTATCAAGATGAAAGCAATTAACTGGAATGACGCCGATCACGGCATGACCTTTACGTACGAAGATATCCCAAGTGATATGCAAGATTTAGCAGAAGAGTGGCGTGAACACTTGGTTGAATCTGCAGCAGAAGCTTCTGAAGAGCTGATGGATAAATACCTGGAAGAAGGTGAATTATCTGAAAGTGAGATCAAAGAAGGACTTAGAACTCGCAGCTTAAGTAATGAAATTATTCTGGTAACTTGTGGCTCAGCTTTCAAGAATAAAGGTGTGCAAGCGGTATTAGATGCCGTTGTTGAATATTTACCATCACCTACTGAAGTAAAGGCGATAACCGGCATCAACAACGATAAACACGAAACCGAAGGTTCTCGTGAAGCTGACGACAGTGCGCCATTCGCTGCTCTGGCGTTTAAAATTGCAACTGACCCATTCGTAGGGACGCTAACTTTTATCCGTGTATATTCGGGTGTGGTTAACTCTGGCGATGCGGTATACAACGCAGTTAAAGCTAAAAAAGAACGAATTGGCCGTATTGTACAAATGCATGCCAATGATCGTGCTGAAATCAAAGAAGTTCGTGCTGGAGACATCGCGGCCTTAATTGGTATGAAAGACGTAACAACAGGTGATACCTTATGTGACCCACAAAAAGTGATCACATTAGAGCGCATGGAATTTCCAGAACCGGTAATTTCAATCGCAGTAGAACCAAGAACTAAAGCTGACCAAGAAAAAATGGGTGTAGCTTTAGGTAAACTTGCAGCAGAAGATCCATCATTTCGTGTAGAGACTGATGATGAAACTGGTCAAACGATTATCTCTGGTATGGGTGAATTACACTTAGATATCATTGTTGATCGAATGAAGCGCGAGTTTAAAGTTGACTGTAACGTTGGTAAACCACAAGTATCTTACCGTGAAACTATTCGCAAAAGCGTTGAAGTTGAAGGTAAGTTCGTACGTCAATCTGGTGGACGTGGCCAATTTGGACATGTTTGGCTTAAATTAGAACCGCTCGCCGAAGGTGAAGGTTTCCAATTTGAGAGTGAGATTGTTGGTGGTGCTGTACCAAAAGAATATTGGGGGGCTGTTGAAAAAGGTTGTGAAGAACAAATGCAAAACGGCGTTTTAGCTGGTTTTCCATTGTTAGATATCAAAGCAACTTTATTTGACGGTTCATTCCATGATGTCGACTCAAATGAAATGGCTTTTAAAGTAGCTGCTTCAATGGGCTTTAGGCAAGGTGTGCTAGATGCAAACCCTGCATTACTTGAGCCTATGATGAAAGTTGAAGTAACTACCCCAGAAGAAAACATGGGTGATGTTGTTGGTGATTTAAACAGACGTCGCGGCATGATTGAGGGTATGGATGAAGGTCCGGCAGGTTCAAAGATAGTTACAGCACTCGTGCCACTATCTGAAATGTTTGGGTACGCTACTGATTTACGTAGTGCAACTCAAGGCCGCGCATCTTACTCAATGGAGTTCAAGCAATACAATGAAGCTCCAAAAAATGTAACAGAATCAATTTGTCAGCCGAGCGGATTTTAATTCTAATTGGCAATCTAATTAAGAGAATTAATCTTAATTAGTAATTTAAATTCAAGCTTGCTCACAAAGAGCATGCTTACTATAAACTTTAAGGTATTAGTAAAATGGCTAAAGAAAAATTTGAACGTTCGAAACCACATGTAAACGTAGGTACAATCGGACACGTTGACCACGGTAAAACAACATTAACTGCTGCAATCTCAGCTGTACTTACAAAAGTACACGGTGGTGAAGTTAAAGATTTCGCACAAATCGATAACGCTCCAGAAGAGCGCGAGCGTGGTATTACAATCAATACTTCTCACATTGAGTACGATACAGATACACGTCACTACGCACACGTAGATTGTCCAGGTCACGCCGATTACGTTAAAAACATGATCACAGGTGCTGCACAAATGGATGGTGCTATCTTAGTAGTTGCTGCTACAGATGGTCCTATGCCACAAACACGTGAGCACATCTTACTATCTCGCCAAGTTGGTGTTCCATTCATTATTGTTTTCATGAACAAATGTGACATGGTTGATGACGAAGAGTTATTAGAATTAGTAGAAATGGAAGTTCGTGAACTTCTTTCAGAATACGATTTCCCAGGTGATGACTTACCAGTAATCCAAGGTTCTGCATTAGGCGCACTTCAAGGTGAAGCTAAATGGGAAGAGAAAGTAGTTGAACTTGCTGACGCACTTGATTCTTACATTCCAGAGCCAGAGCGTGCAATCGATGGTGACTTCATTCTTCCAATCGAAGATGTTTTCTCAATCCAAGGTCGTGGTACGGTTGTAACAGGTCGTGTTGAACGTGGTATCGTACGTGTAGGTGACGAAGTTGCTATCGTAGGTATCAAAGACACAACAGTAACTACATGTACTGGTGTTGAAATGTTCCGTAAGCTTCTTGACGAAGGTCGTGCTGGCGAAAACTGTGGTGTTTTATTACGTGGTACTAAGCGTGAAGAAGTACAACGTGGCCAAGTATTATGTAAGCCTGGTTCAGTTAACCCACACACTAAATTCGAATCAGAAGTATACGTGTTAAGTAAAGATGAAGGTGGTCGTCATACTCCATTCTTCAAAGGTTACCGTCCACAGTTCTACTTCCGTACAACAGATATCACAGGTGCTGTAGAGTTACCTGCAGGTGTTGAAATGGTAATGCCTGGCGACAACCTTAAGTTTGTTGTTGAGCTAATCAACCCAATCGCGATGGAAGAAGGTTTACGCTTCGCTATCCGTGAAGGTGGCCGTACAGTTGGTGCAGGCGTAGTATCAAAAATTATTGATTAATAATTTTTATACAGCCTAGCTGAAAAGAAGGTCGCGTAGCGGCCTTTTTTTATGCCTGTTCTACCAGCTTCACGGTGTTCCGTGATGACGATAGCGTTAAGAAAATAGGCACTATTTTTAGCTATCGCTGTGAGCCTCTGGCTTGCAGATAAATCATTTATGATTTACTTGAGCCGTACAGACCGAAAATTGCTCCTGCATTTTCGGCATACACGCCATTCATGGCGTAATCGGTGCTGGTGTTGACCTATGATTGCTCCATGCATAATAGGCATATCGGCCATCCATGGCCTAATCTCTAAAATCATCGACTAATATCGATAATTTATAGAACACTAAAGAAAGGTCGCTAACGCGGCCTTTTTTATTGGCTAAAATTTAGAAACGAGAAACGAGAAACGAGAAACGAGAAACGAAAAGCTATTGTTCTATGCACGCTGTCAACTTGGGAGGTCCCGTGCCTCGTTTATACTCGCACAGGATGACGTAGTTTAAGTTAACAAGCTCTGCGGAGGCTCAATCGTATCTCGAAAAAATATAACGTCATCCCGGAGGAGCTCAAGCGACATCCGGGACCTCCGTATTTGACAGTGAGCTTACAATCCCAAACCTTATAAAACAAAAAAAGAGGATTAAGCTATAGGCTTAATCCTCTTTTATGCTAATTCTGTGTACAAACTACTTTAACGAAACGACACTTGTACCGGAATGGTTAATATCTGCTTACCGTAACGTTTTAACCAAGTATAAATGATGGCTAATGTTGCAATTACCGACAGAATACAAATGCTCGCGTACACTGGTTGCGCAGCTAAGTTGGCAACTTGGAAAGTGAATGTCGCAGCTAGATAAGCCAGTGCGAAGCTCCATAAGCCAGCAAAAGTAGCCCAGCGTGTACCCACTTCATTCTTAATTGCGCCCATAGCGGCAGCACATGGCGTGTAAAGCAAGATAAACAACAAATAACTGAATGCACCAATAGTGCCTGCAAAGGCTGTTTGCATAATGGTAATAGTGCTTTCCTCTACGCCTTGCTCTTGCGCGGCTACATGGATGTCAGATATGTCACCAATATCAGTTCCAAGTGGGTCTTCAGGTTTAATACCTAATAGGTTTTCCAATACAGTGTCCGATGCTTCATCCCATAATTCAGGTATCGTACTTAATTCGCTTACTTCTTCTTGAGGGGCAGAATATAAGCTGTTAAACGTAGCCACTAGCGCTTCTTTAGCAAATATGCCAGTGATGATACCAACACTTGCTTGCCAGTTTTCTTCCTTAACACCCATCGGCTCTAATAAAGGAGTAACAACTTGTGCAGTTTGGCTTAGTAACGACTCTTCAGTATCTTGATGACCAAACTCACCATCGGTTCCTAAGGAATTAAAAAAGTTCAGGATACACACTACTATGACAATGGTTTTACCTGCACCGAGAATAAAAGATCGAGTTCGTTGCCACACGCGCTGAATCAAAAAAGACAGCTTTGGTAATTCATATAGTGGTAACTCTAAAATGTTTACTGAATTAGTGCCCATTAATATTGTATGTTTAAGCAATAAGCCGGTAAAAAGTGCGGCAGCAATACCGATTAAATATAACAAAAATACGATATTCTGGCCTGAATCAGGGAAAAATGCTGTGGCAAATAACGCATAGACAGGCAATCGAGCACCACATGACATAAATGGTGCCATCATAATCGTGGTAATTCGCTCTCGTTCGCTATCTAGGATGCGAGCCGACATAACCGCAGGTACGGTACAACCGAAGCCAACAATTAGTGGGACAAAGGCTTTGCCAGGCAAGCCGATTTTTTGCATTAAACTATCGACTACAAACGCTGCTCTAGCTAAATAGCCGCTGCTTTCTAATAGCGATAAACCAATAAATAAACAGGCAATGACTGGTATAAATGTCGCAACCGTCTGAATGCCCAGGCCTGCTCCTTCTATTATCGTTAATAACCATATTGGTAAATCTAATTTTGCAAGGTGATACTGTGGATAGTCAACAAAAATAGCACCGGCAAAAATATCAAAAAAGTCGATAAATGCACTGCCGACATTAATGGCGAACATAAATAACAAATACATCATCAGTAAAAACACTGGCAAACCGAGCATTGGATGCAAAATGAATTTGTCTAATTTATCACTGAATGAATGAGTCTGCTTTGCGCAAATTGTTGCTTTAACCAATAAGTCATTTATAAAGTTATAACGTGACTGCATGATTGCGATTGTATCTTCGTTATGGCTTTGGCATTGGTTATTCTGACAGCCACCTTGTTCTAGCTCAAGTAAGTCACAGTTGTTTTCGGCTAATTGAGTTGAAATGTTATCAGGTAAAATGAGGTTTTTAGGGCGACTCGTTTTGTTGCTTAAAGACTCTAGAATAGATTCTATTTTTTCTGTGGTATTTTTAGCTAAGCTGTTTACTGCAATAACTGGACAACCTAACTCTTTGGATAAAATATCCAAGTTCAGCTCATCAGTTTCTTTACGATCTGACTTGTTTAACACCACGCACATAGGTAAGCCAAGTTCTAATAATTGCGTGGTTAAATATAATTGCCTTTTTAATTGAGTCGCATCAACAATATTGATCAAATAATCTATATCTTCATTTTTCAGAAAATCTTGGGTGATAGAGAGATCTTGGCTTTGTTGAGCTTTAGCAGTTAAAGAACTGATACCGGGTAGATCAGATAACAGCCTTGCTTGACCGAGTAAGTTACATTGCTTTTGTGTACTGGCAACGGTAACGCCGGTCCAATTTCCTGTTTTTTGTTTTGAACCCGTTAAATTATTGAAAAAGGTACTTTTGCCGGCATTTGCAAATCCGACCAGGGCAATATGAGAAAGTTGTGACATTAGACTAGTTCTATACCAATTTGTTTGGCGACATTTGTGGCAAGACAAACTTTAGTGCCGTGCAGATGAAAGGCGATAGGGCCGTTAAATGGTGCTTTTTGCGCCATACAAATTTCAGACTTTAAGGCGAACCCTTGTTCCATTAATTGCGCGGCTAAATCGAAGTTATCTGGTAAATAACTTATTTTAGCTCGTTGGCTTTTTTGCAATTCAACTAGGGTCATAAAACTACCTTAAATAATAATGATTCTCATTTCATTTTATAAAAACATTGCCATTTCAGCAATAAAAGAATGATTAAATCAGTTAATAATTGATGTAAAGCAACAAATTTGCGGTGGATTACGATAATTATCTCTTGGAACGAGAGTAACGAATCCAAATATACAAACCACTGAGTGAAAGGATAATAATTGCAAGGGCAACAAGATCCATGAACAACACCATATAATCACCAAATATGCGGCCAGAATGGGCATCCAAAATTACTCTTTCTAATGATAGAAACTGTGACTTATAACGTATGCTGGCATTATTAATATCGGCACTGGTAACTTGATCAGGGACAATCCACGAAGGCTCGTTAACAAAATCGACGTTATGCCAATCAAGCAAGTGTTCGCCACTTTGATAATAACCATTTGAGCTGTTTACTATGATAGAGCTGTTATTAATAGCCATCGCTGTAATGTTACTTGGAAGACCATCACTGGACGTTATTGTATCAACCAAGCTATCGTTATCATCATAAAGTGATAATGTATTTGTAGTTAACACTAGATAAAATTCTAAATATTGGCCTATTGCGATGACATCCTCTAAACCTTCCTGCAACAAAGTATCATCTTTGAAGATATAGCCGTCACTGACAGTGAATTTTTTATCATGGAAAAACGTGGAATTGGTAGGATCCTTGATGCCATAATGTTGCAGTAACCATTGGTTTGTAATGGAAGTATGGCCAAGTTTAAAAAGTTCAGTATGGTTTAGCGCGATACCTGAAATAGATAAAAAGATCAGAAGTACGGCAGCAAAAATCCCTGATTTTCGATGCCACTCACGTAAATGACGAATCAGTTTTGCGTGAAGAGAGTTTTTAGATACTTTAACCATTTTATTGTTTCACTTGGGTTTTGTTATCTAACCAGAGCGCAAGGCGAGCAACTTTATTCAATGCTCTAACAGACAAGGTAGCACCTGTTATTCCATCGATATGCTGAGTGAGTTGATTGTCATCATCTAACTGGGCATTTATAAATTGCTTGGTAAAAAATTGATGACGAACTTCATCACCTCGACTTTCTCGAAATGCGAGTACTTTTATATTTACAATTTTAGTATCTTCAATATGAACACCAATCGTAATAGGTTTTTCCTTACCAATTTCATCAAGTATCCACACTGTGGCATCATCTTGTTGCCAAAAACGAATACGCAGTTGGTTGAACTTACGCTTCATTATGGTACTGATAGCAGCCTTATCATCAGTTGATAGCCATAAAACCTCTGTTTTTGGTACTTCGGTGTTAAATGCTTGTGCTAAAAATTGCTCATTAGACTGATAAACTTCATCCGCAAATGCTGAAAATGCACTTGCAGATAAAATTAACAAAATGTAGATAAATTTGTTCACGTAGTACCTTTTACTCGGTCTGATAGTCGTTTTCTACCCGAAAATATTAATAGGTAAATATAGCATTAATCGTTTCTATTCATTTAAGAAAAATATTGTTTTATCCATACTTTTCTTAAATGAATAAAGTGAATAAGGATTATCCTTATTCACTTTAATATTGATTACTTGTCTGCAGAGACAATTAATTAGAACTGGTAACCAAATCCTAAGTTAAAACCTTTAGAGTCTTTAGAACCGCCTAACTCTTCAACATCAGCTTTAAATACAACATCTTCGTGTAGCCAATAGTTGATACCAACTGTAGTTGTTTCTACAGCTTCAGAAGAACTGTCGCCTGCTTGGTTGTTATATTCCGCATAACGAGCAAATACGCCAAACTCTTCAGATATTTTGTAAGAAGGCTCTACGTACCAACCTGTTTGCTCATCACGACCAAGTGATTCTGCTTCGTCACCATCAATATCCCATGTGGCGTATAATGCACGAATACTAAAGTCATTAACTTGATAAATTGCGTGTGCTTCAATTAATGTTGCCGCTGCTTCATCAACACCCGCTGCGCTTTGAGTAATATCCGTTTGATATTGTAATGTTGCAGCTAATTCTAAACCTGGAATAGCAGTGTATTTAACACGACCTGTATAAGCTAAGTTTTCTGCACTTGCTTCAGCAACCTTTTGACGACCTTTACGAATTAAATAAGCATTTTTATCAGTTACTTCATTAACAACATTTAAACCACTTGTGATTGCTGCATCAATGCTTAAACCAGGAGCCACTTTAAAGTTACCAGCCAAACCTGCTTCCCACCAAGTTGCAGGAATAATGTTTTTCTCAACGCCGTTACGCTCTACACCGTAGAATGTTGGTGGCTCATGAGTTTCATTGATGATACCAACAGGTACTAAAAATAAACCCGCTTTAGTAGTGATATTTTTGCTGTAATCATATTCAACGTAGGCTTGTTCTAGTTCAACTTCACCAGGCTTGTCTTCACCGTCACCGGCTAATGAATGCTCTAGTTCAAACTCTGAGAAGAAACGTGTTTTTGAATCGAACTCATGGCCAAAGAATAAAACAAAACGGTGAAAATCAATTTCAGCATCTTCATCTTCATAATTGTTATAGTGAAGTTCACCATAGCCACCAATAGTTGTATTAGCAAATGGATTTGCAGATGCATTTTCATCCATTTGATCAGCCGTTGCTTCAAGACGACTTTCAGTCTCATTTAAACGTTTCTCTAAAGACTGTAGAACTTTTTGTTGTTCTGCGATTACTTCACGTAATTCTTGAGTTTCTTCAGCAGCCATTGCATTAGTTGCAAATAAAGACATAAGCGCAGTTGCGATAATTGATTTTTTCATCACTTGGTATTCCCTGGTAAATGTAATGTTTTCAAATGGTAATTATTTTATGGCGAGACTATAACCAAAGTTAAATCTAAATGCAAACAATTCTCATTTAGATTTGTTGATTTAGATCAAATTTTTTATAAATGATAAAAAAAGTTAATAAATGTCGATATTTGTACAGGGGGGGGAGGAATACACCTAAGCTATAAAGTAATCAATGAAATTGTATCGGCAATTCAAATGAAAATTCCCAGCAAATATATATGGTTAGACATTTTGACAAGAGACAAAAAGATTTTTGAATTAAATGTTTTTTCTCACGAATAAATTACGCTCTTTTGTAAAAAGCGACTAATCTTTTTAATAGGGTATTTTTTATATTGCCACAGGATGTTCTCGGCAGTTTTAATTCATTAATAAAAACCAGGTGAAGCATGCGTTCAAGTAATAGTTCAGGGTTACTTTCAGCAACATTATTTCATTTTAAAAATTTTTATAAGTTAATACTGCTCGTCAGTATTTTACTATTGGCTGGTTGCGACCATGACGACGATGATAACGATGACAAAAATCCTGATGCAAACATTACCGCCAATGCAGGTGTTGACCAACAAGTAACCTCCCAAGTAATTGTGACCTTACCTGGTTCAGGTACAACTGATACAGGAACCATAAGCACTTATGCTTGGACTCAAATCTCTGGTGATAGTGTTACGCTACTAAACTCTGATTTTGCCACGGCAAGTTTTACCAGCCCAAGTAACCCAACAGACAATGTTTTAACATTTGAATTAACCGTAACAGATACCGAAGGCAATTTTGCTACCGACACTGTTGATATTACCGTACAAGTAGATGGTGGCGGTGGAACAGTTCCACCAACAGCAGAAGCCGGTTCAGATAAAACAGCAATGTATGGTGATGTTGTTAACTTATTTGGTTTAGGAACCGACTCAGATGGCAGTATTGTAAGTTATCAATGGCTACAAGTGTCTGGCGCAACTGTGACCTTAATTAACCCTACTTTCCCCACAACAAAATTTACAGTGCCAGATATTGAACCTGGTGATTTAGTTTTTGAACTAACTGTTACTGACAATGATGGTTTAACGGCAACTGATACAGTGACAGTGACTATTGAAGGCGAAGTGGTTCCACCGCCAATTGATGGAGTGGTCCTATTTGAAACACATTGTGGCGGTTGTCACACGGCTAATGGTTTAGGAACACCTGGCGGTAGTGATAAAACTGGTAGAACAGCAGAGCAAATAACAGATGCAATAGCAACCGTTAGTGCTATGAACTCATTGGACTTTTTAACTGCAGAAGAAATCCAAGCTATATCAGTAGCGATTACTCCAGAAGAAATTGATGGTGCAGCATTGTTTGAATCTGATTGTGGAGGTTGTCACACAGGTAATGGCTTGGGCTCTGGTAGCTCAGGACCGGATTTAACCAGTTATACCTTTGAACAGTTAACTTCTCGCCAGGATATGGTAGGTCATTTATCTGATCCTGAAGTGCAAGCGATTGCAGATGCATTGGTCCCTGAGATAATTGACGGTGCAGCATTGTTTGAATCTGATTGTGGAGGTTGTCACACAGGTAATGGCTTGGGCTCTGGTAGCTCTGGACCGGATTTAACCAGTTATACCTTTGAGCAGTTAACTGCTCGCCAAGATATGGTTGGGCATTTAACCGATCCTGAAGTGCAAGCGATTGCAGATGCATTGGTCCCAGAGATAATTGATGGTGCAGCATTGTTTGAATCTGATTGTGGCGGCTGTCACACAGGTAATGGCTTGGGCTCTGGTAGCTCTGGGCCGGATTTAACCAGTTATACCTTTGAGCAGTTGACTGCTCGCCAAGATATGGTAGGTCATTTAACCGATCCTGAAGTACAAGCGATTGCAGATGCGTTGGTACCCGAAGTACTAGATGGCGCGCAAATATTTACAGATACTTGTGGCGGTTGTCATACCGCCAATGGCCTTGGCTCTGGCAGCTCAGATAAAACCAATCGAAATGTTACGCAAATTATGAATGCCAACATGACGCAAGGCTTAAGTGATTTAGAATTGCAGGCGGTTGAAGCAGCGATCACTAATCAAGTTCAGCTCTTTGATGATAGCTGTAGTGGTTGTCATAGCCGTGCCGATAAAGCGAATCGGACAGCTGCACAAATTGCTGATGCGATCGCAACCGTCGGCTCGATGATGACAGCTGATCTTGAAATATTAAACGATAGACAGCTCGGCGTAATTTCTGACGAGTTAATTGATGGTGCTGATTTATTTACTAATACCTGTGGTGGCTGTCATACCGCCAATGGGCTCGGCTCAGGCAGCTCCGATAAAACCAACCGAAATGTTACGCAAATAATGAATGCCAACATGACGCAGGGGTTAAGTGATATCCAACTGCAAGCGGTTGAAGAAGCGATCACCAATCAAGTTCAACTGTTTGATGATAGCTGTAGTGGTTGTCATAGCCGTGCCGATAAAGCGAATCGGACAGCTGCACAAATAGCTAATGCTATTGCAACGGTTGGTTCGATGATGACGGCTGAGCTGGAAATATTAAACGATAGACAGCTTGGCGTAATTTCCGACGAGTTAATTGATGGTCCTACTTTATTTACAGATACATGTGGTGGTTGTCATACCGCCAATGGCCTTGGCTCAGGCAGCTCCGATAAAACCAATCGAAATATTACGCAAATAATGAATGCCAACATGACGCAGGGGTTAAGTGATATCCAACTGCAAGCGGTTGAAGAAGCGATCACCAATCAAGTTCAGCTCTTTGATGATAGCTGTAGTGGTTGTCATACTCGTGCCGATAAAGCGAATCGGACAGCTGCACAAATTGCTGATGCGATCGCAACGGTCGGCTCGATGATGACTGCTGACCTAGAAGTGTTAAACGATCGACAACTCGGCGTAATTTCCGACGAGTTAATTGATGGTGCTGATTTATTTACTAATACTTGTGGTGGTTGTCATACCGCCAATGGGCTTGGCTCAGGGAGTTCAGACAAGACTAATAAAAATATCGAACAAATCAAAGGCGCTAGCATGACGCAGGGCTTAAGTGATATTCAACTGCAAGCGGTTGAAGAAGCGATCACCAATCAAGTCCAACTCTTTGATGATAGTTGTAGTGGTTGTCACACTCGTGCCGATAAAGCGAATAGCAGCGCCGCTGAAATTGCTAATGCGATTGCAACGGTCGGTTCGATGATGATTGCTGATCTCGAAATATTAAACGATAGACAACTCGGTGTAATTTCCGACGAGTTAATTGATGGTGCTGATTTATTTACCAATACCTGTGGTGGCTGTCATACCGCTAATGGTCTTGGCTCAGGTAGTTCAGACAAAACAAATAAAAATATCGAGCAAATCAAAGGCGCAGGCATGACGCAAGGCTTAAGTGATATTCAACTGCAAGCGGTTGAAGAGGCGATCACCAATCAAGTCCAGCTGTTTGATGATCGCTGTAGTGGTTGTCACACTCGTGCCGATAAAGCGAATAGAAGCGCAGCTGAAATTGCCAATGCGATCGAAACGGTCGGTTCGATGATGATTGCTGATCTCGAAATATTAAACGATAGACAGCTCGATGTAATTTCCGACGAGTTAATTGATGGTGCTGATTTATTTACTAATACCTGTGGAGGCTGTCATACCGCTAATGGCCTTGGAACAGGTAGTTCAGACAAAACAAATAAAAATATTGAGCAAATCAAAGGCGCGAGCATGACGCAAGGCCTAAGTGATATCCAACTGCAAGCGGTCGAAGAGGCGATCACCAATCAAGTCCAACTGTTTGATGATCGCTGTAGTGGTTGTCACACTCGTGCCGATAAAGCGAACCGGACAGCCGCACAAATTGCCAATGCGATTGCAACGGTCGGTTCTATGATGATTGCTGATCTCGAAATATTAAACGATAGACAGCTCGATGTAATTTCCGACGAGTTAATTGATGGAGCTCTATTGTTTACGTCTAACTGTAGCGGTTGTCATAGCGAGGCAGGTAAAGCCAATGCGACATTTGCTGATATCTCAGGCGCAATTGACAATAACACTGGCGGTATGGGGCAGTTCTCAGATTTTAATGATATGCAAATTCAAGCTATTGCAGATTACTTAATTGACGGAGCGTTATTGTTTACGTCTAACTGTAGTGGTTGTCATAGTGAGGCAGCTAAAGCCAATGCGACATTTGCTGATATATCAGGAGCAATTGACAATAACACTGGCGGTATGGGGCAGTTCTCAGATTTTAATGATATGCAAATTCAAGCTATTGCTGATTACTTAATTGATGGAGCCGCGTTATTTACCAATAATTGTACAGATTGCCACCAAGGCAATGGTATGGGCAGTTCAGGCTCAGATAAAACCGATGCCACATTTGCTGAAATATCTGGGGCTATAGATGGTGATTTTGGTGGAATGGGGCAGTTTTCAAGCTACACAGACCCTCAAATCCAAGCAATAGCAGATGCTCTGCTTTCAACTCCATAACAAATATGAATAACAATAAAGGTAACAAATAATGCTAGATTTTATGGAATGGATTTTTGAATTACTCGAACCATTTGGTTTGGTTATAGTGATATTTGCCATTGTGGTTGTTTTGCTGGTTATTGCATTTATTGTTTCCCGTTTTTTTAATAAAGCAGCATATACCAGTTTCTTTTTGATTACGGTTGGTTTATTTGTCGGTGTAGGTACTGTTGTTGGTTTTGAAGTTGGTATGGGAATGACCAATACAGAAGCTTTTTGTACTGGCTGTCATTCACAACCGGGAGCTACGGCAGAAACTTACCATACATCTACTCATTTCAAGAATAAAACCGGGGTTCGCCCTATCTGTTCAGACTGTCACGTACCAGTTGAATTTGGCAATAAAATGTGGCGAAAAATTATCGCATCGCGTGAATTATGGTCATATTTTGCTGGGGAATTAGATACAACAGAACAATATCTATCAAAAGTTGTACATATGCGGGATAAAGAAATAGCCCGCTTAAAAGCAAATGACTCACAAGAATGTCGTAATTGTCACGAAGTTTCACAAATGGTGTTTGAATTGCAAACTGCAAAAGCTCAAGAGTTTCATGCAGCTATGGAAAATGAAGGTAAAACTTGTATTGATTGTCACCAGGGGCTTACTCATTTGTCTGAAGACGTTGCTGCTATTGTTGAAGCAGACACACATTGATTTTTGGTTTGGAGAAAGGAAATATGCAACAAAATATTGTGTTTAAATTGCCTTCAGCAGTTGTTGTGTTATTGGGTTTGCTTAGTTTATTTATAACTGGCAACGCTGGCGCGCAACAAATATCGGCCAAAATTGAATGTACAAGTTGTCATGATCCAAAAGTGAGTCATAAGATCAAAGCAATGCACAATAGTAAGCATTGGGACAAGTTGATAAAAGAGTCGCCAGTGAATAATGATGGTTGTGCCGCTTGTCATGGTGATAGCCAAACACATGCAGCAACACCAACTAAATTTCAACCTAGAACAAGTTATGGTCCAAGATGGACAGCTACTATCGATCAACAAAATAATACCTGTTTAAACTGCCATGAAAAAACGGCAACTCATAAGGAGTGGCGTGCAGGTAAACATGCAGAACAAGAGGTTACCTGTGTGACCTGTCATGACGTCCATGTAGATCTTGATCCTGTTCGAGAAGAAGACACACAAGCTGAAGTCTGCACTGTTTGTCATAAAGTTCAAAAGAATGGCATACATCATTTTAAAGATAAAATTGATGAAAACCCCATATGTTCAACTTGTCACAATCCGCATGCTAATCCTCTGCCGCAATTTATGATGCTGGAAAATAGATCGTTAGGTTGTCGTAACTGTCATGATTTTAGAGAGATGCAACTAAGCAGTGAAGTAAGCCTTAAGGCCAAAAATTATCATTTGGTAATGCAACATAAAGACAGAACATGTGTTGATTGTCACCTTGGTGTTGCTCATGTTGATAAAGAAAACTTTTCTAAATTACGTGAGGGCGGATTAGCGTCGATGTTGGTGGATGTATTCCACCCTGGGCAATCAGATGGTGATTGGTTACTGGAAGAGCATCCTGGAGCACAAGCACTACGTCAAGGTAGAAATTGTCGTCAATGTCATTTAGGGGAAGCGAAAGAACTTGGTAAAGCACTTGCTCCGAAAGAAATCATCTCAAGCATAGAATCCAATGTGTCAGTTAAAAAAATGGCATCAGCAGTGCAATTTACCATCACCTGGAAAGGCAGTGAAAATGATAATAGCCTTGCCTTAATGTTTGATAATGGCCAGGTTGATGCTTTTTCAAAAGGTGGCTGTTGGGCATCTTGTCATGGGGATTTACCGGGTATGAGTCGCGACAGAGGTCTTAATAAAACTAAATATTTATTAAGTTCATTAAAACAACAGCACAGTGTTGGTTTTCCTAGTGTTGAATATGATCAAAAAACACTGGATAACATGATAACAAATGGTGAGTTTGTCGAATTATGGCGGGTTAATTTAAGCAAAGGAAAGTTTGCTGATTTACAGCGATTTAAGGTTTTAGGTGAACGTAAAGAAAGTGAACTTGGACAACTTACGGCAAGTGCAAACTTTGCTAATGGTATATGGACTGTAGTCATAAATAAACCTATTGATGACAAGGTTAAGCCGCTTATTGAAGGTAATGATATTACCTTCGGTATAGCCATTCATTTAGATGGAAAATCAGGCGCAGAACATAAAGTGTCGTTACCACTGACCATTTCATCTGATGGTATTGATACAGATTTTATTTTGCAGTAATAAGTTCGCAAGGAATGTTAAAGCGTGATTAAAAAAACAAAAATAGCACAAGCTTTAAAAGGTAGCCTGATTCGTTTGCTACTCGCTATTGTTTTAGTATTTAGTATTAATAGCTTGTTTGCCGCAGAGCAAGTTACTACTGCAGAAGTCGTAGAGGTAGATTGTTTAGGTTGCCATCAGGAGTCACAAGGCTCGTCTATTCATGCTATTTGGCAAACACCACATGGCAAAGTATTTGGCAAAAATAATGAAACATGTGTTACTTGCCATGGCCCAAGTTTAGAACACGGCAAGGTACCAAGAGATAACTCTCCTAGCTTAAGCTTTGGCCCTAAATGGCCGAGCGAATTTAATGAGCAGTCTGCAGTATGTTTAGGCTGCCATGAAAAAGGAAACCAAGTGATGTGGTTGAGTGGGGTACATAATGATGAACAATTATCATGCTTATCATGCCATAACATCCATACCCAAATAGATGAAGTTTTAGTTAGAATAGAGCAGTCAGAAACTTGCTTCACGTGCCATAAATCAGTGCAGGCGTCTGCCCATATGCCATCTAGTCACCCAATTTTAGAGGGTAAAACAACCTGCGTTGATTGCCATAATCCCCATGGCAATATCAGTGAGCATTCGCTAAATGAGCCAACGGTAAATGACACCTGCTTTTCCTGTCATGCTGAAAAGCGTGGTCCATTCTTATTTGAACATGCGCCGGTTGCTGAAGACTGTACCACTTGTCATAAACCACATGGTTCTGTTAATGCCAGCTTATTAAAAACTCGCGGACCATTTTTATGTCAGCAATGTCATTCGGCAGCTTTTCACCCAAGTGTTCAGCACGATGGCGGCGGGCTTCCTAATACTGGCCAGGGGTCTGAATTTTTACTTGGAAAAAACTGTCTAAATTGTCATTCCCAAATTCACGGCTCAAACCATCCTTCTGGCTCCAGGTTAACTAGGTAGGTATGGCATGAAAATAAATGAATGCTTATCACCTTGTTTGCTTGCAACAGCAATATTTAGCATTAGTAGTTATGCTGAACAAGCTGGTGAGGAGGATCCATTTGCATTTTTAGCCGAAGAAAAATATCAACCCAAAGCCATTTCAGAAGCAGAAGAAAAGACTACATCGGACGTTTCTGAAGCAAGTAAAGAAGAAGACCCATTTGCATTCTTAAAGGACGAAAAGTATCAACCTAAGGCCATCCCTGAAACAAGTAAAAATGACAACTCAGAGATTGTAGATGTTAGCAAAGAAGAAGATCCTTTTGCTTTTTTAGCTGAAGAAAAGTATCAGCCAAAAATAGTAGTTCAGAAAGTAAGTCCTCCTGGTTTTGTGCAGCTGGATGTACTAAATGTAAGTGATGACAATTTTAGTTTTGGGCAATATAACGGTTTAAGTGAAGAAGGGACAAAAGTAAATTTATCTGGCTCTTACCGAGATTTTAATACTGATTCAACATTGACAGATTATTGGCAATTCAATGCACAAAACTTAGGGTTAGATAATCGTGAACTTTCTATTGCTTTAGGACAAGTTCGTGCTTACAAAGTAGCGTTTCATTTTAATCAAATTCAACAAGTTAAAAATTTTACCGGTTTTACACCATTTTCAGATAATGGTGATTCATTAGTTTTACCTAGAGGCCTCTTTACTTTGCCAAATAGTTGGGTTGCAGCGCAAACTACTGATGGTATGACAGCATTTAATACTATTGCCAGTCCATTTGAGCAGACGCTCGAACGCGAGCGACTCAGCCTAGAATATTCACAATATTTTGGTAAAAACTGGTTTTTAACTTCTGACTTTAGCTCTGAAGAAAAGACCGGCACAAAAACTACCGGTGCTGCATTTTACGCTAATGTACAAAACGGACATTCGGCAATTTTACCGCAATCAATAGATCAAACTACCAATAAAATGGAGCTATCTATCGCCTATAATCAGGCGCTTTATTCTGTAAAAGCAGACTATTTACTCTCTCAATTTGACAATGATAAGTCATCGCTCATTTGGCAAAATCCGTATTCTTCTCTAATAGGGCCCAATGTGGCCTACCCTGATGGGACAGGGCAAATAGGGGCCGAACCCGATAATGATTTTCATCAATTAAGAATCTCAGGGCATTATGTCTACTCGCCAACATTGCGATTTTTCGCTGATACTTCCTATTCAATGGCTAGTCAAGATGATAACTATTTACCATATACAATTAATAGCCAGTTGATAAGTGGCTCCTTACCAAGATCAAACTTGGATGGCGAAGTGATAACCATTACTGCTAAAGCTACTGCGTTATATCGCTATTCGAATACTCTAAACTTTAAGGGGCTCTATCGCTATAAGGAGCGCGACAATCAAAGTCCGCGAGATGCATATCAAGTTGTTTTTGCGGATACTTGGGCTCCACTGGAAGGAAAGTTTCACCACTACAATGCTCCCCATAGTAAAAACTCTAATTACTTTGAACTAACAGCTAACTATTCTTTACCTAGTCGCAGTAAAGTCTCGTTGATTTACGGCTATGAAGAAATTGACCGATATAACTATGCCGTAAATAGCACTATTGAAAATGGCATTAAACTAAAGCTTAGAACTCGTTCTGAAAACAACTTGGCCAGTAGGTTTGAGCTAGGATATAAAGACAGATCGGCCTCATTGTACCATTGGGACAGATCTTACTTTTCGTTATTTGATGCTCAGTTAATAAATCAGACTCCTGAAAATCAAAGGTATACCAATCACCCGTTACTTAGTCAGCACTATTTGTCTAACCGTGAACAATTAAATGCTAAAGCCAGTTTTAGTTATCCTATTGAAGACAATATGCATGCTAATTTTGATCTCAGCTTTAAAGAAAATGACTATGACAAATCTACTTTAGGTTTAACCAATGATAAAACCTTTTTCAGTACTTTAAATGGTGTTTGGGTATATTCAAACACCGTCAATTTTTCGAGTTATTTAAGTTATGACAGTTATGAGTTTGAACAAACGGGCAGAGAGTTTACTGGTGGTTACGAAAAGTCAGCCTTTGATTTATATGAACCGCTACCACAAGCAAGTGATAGTGCAAGAAACTGGCAGATAAAGCCACAAGACAGTACCGTATCACTTGGTCTGTCAGCACATTGGGACTACTTACCTAAAAAAATTGAGATGGACTTTGATTATAGGTTAAGTGATTCCACCAGTAAAAATGATAATTATTCTTCTGGCGGGGCAACTGACTTAACCAATATAGGCTTACCCGATGTGAGCAATAAAGAACATCATTTTGAATTTAAAACTTTGTATCATTATAAGCCCAATATGAGCTTCTCCTTTAGTTATCAATATTATCGATTTGATGCTAAGGATTGGGCCTATGATCAGGTTAATCCAAATTCAATCGCGAAAGTTTTGGGAACAGGTCAACGCCCAGCTAACGACCAGTTACATGTGTTTCAACTTTCCTTTAAGTATCAAATTGAGTAGGGCTTTTGAGGTGAACGATGTATAGAAAAACTACATTAATTATCATGATGTCACTGTTAGCAAGTATCGTACTTGCTGGTTGTGATGGCGATAGTGGTGGTGATAGAGCTAAGGGCATAGAAGCTACACCGCCACCAGCAAGTGGAACACCCCCAACGACACCTCCGCCGGTAACGCCTCCTCCACCTGAAAATGGTTTAATTGAGTCGGGTGATATCACCGAAGATGATACTATTAGTACAGCAATGTCAGGGGTAAAAGTAGACCAAAGTTTAACCTTAACATTCACTTTAATGGTTAATGGCGTTAGTCAAATTGTTGATTTAAATTCTAGCAACGCAAGGTTTACTCTGGCAAAGCTAGTGACAAACGCCGGTGAAGCGCAAGGTATGAGCTGGACAAGTTATTTTGTTACTTTTGAAGATCCCATTTGTCGCAACCAGACTGATGTTGACGATGAGAACAATGCTTGTACTACATTTACAGAAGACACAGATCCTGAATTGATTGCTGATACAGCCAAAAAAGTGCAAAGCGAATTTGCTACAGGTAAGTCAGTATTAACTCAAGCAACTTCAGATAATAATGGTTTATTTGAAAATAATGGTGATGGCAGCTGGAATTATACTTTCCCATTTCAGTTTTCTGACGTTGCTGCTCTAACAGAAGTTCATCGAAGCTGTATTCAGTTTAGTTTTAATGCTGATGTTGAAAATATCTGTGTGGACTTTGTACCTTCAGAGGTTGCTACTGCAACTGATGGAATTACCGGCACTTCTTTGTCTGAGATGTTTTATCAAACGCACAATGCGCGACAAATTGTTACCGAAGGAACTTGTAACACGTGTCATGATAAATTGGCCATACATGGTGGTGGACGAACTCAAACCCAATATTGTGTCACCTGTCATAACCCAGACACAAATGATAGTAATAGCGGTAACTCGGTAGATTTTAAACAACTCATTCATAAAATTCATTTTGGTCGAAACCTGCAAAATTTTGTTGATGATGGCAAACCATTCACTATTTGGGGCTATCGCAATAGCGAACACAATTATTCAACGACTGGTTTTCCACAAAATATAAAAAATTGTGGCAGTTGCCATGCAGGTGACGAAGATATTGTTTTCTCGCAAACTCAAATGATACCTGAGCCGACTGCAACAATAACTGATAATGGCCATAGTTGGGTGACAAACCCTACAAAATCGGCATGTGAGTCATGCCATGAAAAACTCTTTACCGAGGGAATTCGACTTAATGGCGAAGAGTTTACTTTGCATATCTCTTACACTGAAGAAACCAATTGTGCAGGATGCCATGCTGATTTAGGTGCTGAAACTCCTGACTCTAAACAAGCAAACCAAGCCCATAGAGATACTGCCATTGAAAAAGCGTTAACTTATGCGATGAATATTGAAAGTGTTATTAATACTGGCCCAGGTGAAAGCCCTGTGGTTACTTTTAATGTTACTGAAAATGGTGTGCCAATAGATATAAAAACGTTTGATGGTAAAATCAGAGTGGGAGTCTCATGGGATGCTGCAAGTGATTTTGATAATGAAGGGTTAACAGGGTTTGATGCGTTAAATATTGAAATTGATGCTATTGCCGAAAGCATTTTAAAAGCAGGTTCAGACAACAGTTTTGTTCTTGATATAAGTACGGTTGGTTTAACACCAAAAACAATTCCTGATGGTCAAGATACTATTGCTGTCTTGATGTTGGGCCATGCAAATGGACCAAATACTACCGCTACCAGCTTTGATGATGTAAGCCCCATCAAAAGTCCAATAGAATTTTTCGCAAGTAGTGGAACATCTGTTACTCCAAGACGAACAGTTGTTTCTATTGATAAGTGTAACAGCTGTCATAATCGCCTCTCTATGGTTGAAAAAGGTCACGTAAATTTTCATGCAGTACCTAGTGGTGAACCTTTAGTGTGTGCATCATGCCATGGTGCCAGCCTTGGTTTTGGCGAATATGCTGATTTTAGGTATCTTATCCACGGCGTACACGCGACTGATATTAGAGAGGAGCCATATAGAGGAGAGTTTTCCGAAAATATCCACTTTCCAGGTGATATAGCTAATTGTGATAGTTGTCATATTGAAGGTACTACACAATTGCCATTAGCGTTTAATACCCCAATATTTACCGGTATTACAGATCAATATACTACTCCTACGGCAACTGCTTGTAGTTCTTGCCATGATTCTGCTGAAGCTCAAACCCATATGATTTCAACAGGTGGGGCAAAATTTAATGAAAGTTATGATTTGGTGCAAAGCACTACGGAGAGCTGTGCCTTATGTCATGGTCCCGGAGAAGCGGCCGATGTTGAAATGGTCCATAAACGGTAAGGTGGTAGTTGACTATGCAAATTGGCAGATTTAAAAAATTATCGCTTCAGAATGTTCTAGTTTTATTGTTAGCATTTTTGACCATTTCTTGTGGAGGGGATGGTAGTGACAATTCTGGAGTTGAAAGTAATAGCCAAAATGTAACGGAAAAATCAGAAACAGAAGAAATCACTCCTGGTAACTTTATTACTTCTGCAACGATTGAGTCAGGAAAATTAACCGTACAATTTCAGCTTTTTGAAGTTGACAGTCAACCCGTCACCACAGTAACTGCTGAGGACGTACAGTTTACCGTGGCAAAATTAATGATAGGCCCAGAAGGAAATCTTACCGGAAATTGGCAATCCTATCTTAACAAAATTGAATACCCTGGCGTAGGAACTGGTACTGAAGCAAAATTACAGGCAACAACTGAAAAAGCAACGACAGGTAGTTTTGTAAACTTTAATAATGGCGTGTACCAATACACGTTTAGTCAACCACTTGAAACCAGCAACCAAACGTTACTACAACAAGCTGAATTAGAAGGGCTAAATTTAAATTATCAAGATAACTTTACTCATCGAGTTGGAGTTCAAATTGCCAATTTAAATGAGCCAGTTAATGTTACCTTTGATTGGAACCCTAGCTCTGGAAAAACACAATACGATGGACTCTTTAGTCAGCATATAGTTGCCACGGAAAACTGTAATGCTTGTCATGGTGAATTAGCCATGCACGGCGGTGGTAGGGTTGAAGTTGATTATTGCGTAACGTGTCATAATCCTGGTTCAACAGATGCCAATAGTGGTAACACAGTTAATTTTAAGAACATGATCCACAAAATTCATCGTGGTAAAGATTTACCGTCTGTGCAAGCCGGTGGTAGTTATCAAATTTATGGCTATCAAGACTCTTTGCATGACTATAGTGCAGTCACTTTTCCAAACGACATACTTGAATGTGGTCAATGCCATGCTGGCGGTGCTACTGCGATTTCGGGCGTTACAGTAACCCAAAGCGGAGACAACTGGCGAGAAGTCGTTACTATGCAAGCCTGTGGATCATGTCATGATGATCTCATTTTTTCTGAACACATGGGAGGCCAAACAGATAACACTAACTGTCGTAGCTGCCACCAAAACTCTGCTATTGCTGGTTCTATTGAAGATAAACATAAAAACCTGATCAACGAAGCAAAATCCCTATTCGCTGCAAATATTTTAAATATTAGTCAAACAGCGCCTGGGGAATTTCCTTTAATTCAATTTAGTATCAGTAACCCAGAAGATAACGACGCATTATATGATATTTTAACTGACGAAGAGTTTACCAACGATTTAAGTTCATTAGCTGTTGATATAGCGTGGTCGACAGCAGATTATACGAATATTGGTAATCAAGGTGACAATGCCAGCGCGGTACAAGTAAATGCATTAACAGAAGCGACGGCTGTAGGTGATGGCAGCTTTACTGTGCAATCTAGTGTGGCAGTGCCAGACGGTAGCCAAGCGCCTTTAATTTCGGCTACAGGCAGCGGTGCGGTAAATATTGAAGGTCATCCTGCGGTTAACTTTGGTGATGTTAACAATCCAGATTATCAAAGTGTTCCATTAACGAATGTTGTAGATTATTTTACTATAACAGACACATCTCCTACTGCTCGTCGAATAGTTGTAGACCTAAATAACTGTTTTGGCTGTCACAGTGAATTATCAATGCATGGTGGAAATCGCAACGATAATATTGAAGCATGTGTTATGTGTCATAACCCACGAAATACTGATAAACGAGTGAGAGCAATCGCAGCTACACCACCTACTGATGGCAAAACAGAAGAGTCTATAGATTTTAAAACCATGATCCATGGTATTCATGGCACCAATATTCGTGAAAACCCATTACAAATTGTTGGTTACCAGGGTTTTTCTACTCATGTTTATGATAATACCTTTCCTGGAGAGGTAGGAAACTGTCTTATTTGTCATAGCGACGGCACATTTGAATTACCACTTGCAGATAATGTTTTAGCGACATCTGTTAATACCGGCGTTGAAGTTTCAGACCCAAATGATGATATCGTTATATCCCCTACAGCAGCTGTATGTAGTTCGTGCCACGACAGTGAGCTGGCGCAAGGTCATATGGAGTCTAATGGAGGCAGTTTCTCTACTACACAAAGTGATATTGATAATGGAATAATTATAGAGCAATGTCAGTTTTGTCACGGTCCAGGAGCGCCACAGGATATTGCAGAATTGCATCCGATTAGCCAATAATTACTACCCTTTATCAAGATAGTAAATATCTATGCACAATACGCTGAAGGAGATCCCGTCCAAAAACATGACGGGAAAATTCCATGTATTTTACAAACCTAAAACCTTCCATGGTGGTTTGTATTCCATCATCCATGAAATAAAAAAAAGGCCGCTAATGCGACCTTTTATAAGAATTAAATAATTATATAACTAATTATTTTTTCTTAGCAGCTTCACGCTCTTTAACTTCAGCCATAACAGTTTCTGCTACGTTGTTAGGACATGGGTTCTGATGTTTGACGAGAGAATTCCATGTATTTTACAAACCTAAAACCTTCCATGGTGGTTTGTATTCCATCATCCATGAAATAAAAAAAAGGCCGCTAATGCGACCTTTTATAAGAATTAAATAATTATATAACTAATTATTTTTTCTTAGCAGCTTCACGCTCTTTAACTTCAGCGATAACAGTTTCTGCTACGTTGTTTGGACATGGGTTCCTAGGTTTGACGAGAGAATTCCATGTACTTTACAAACCTAAAACCCTCCATGGTGGTTTGCATTCCATCATGCATGAAGTAAAAAAAAGGCCACTAATGCGACCTTTTATAAGAATTAAATAATTATATAACTAATTATTTTTTCTTAGCAGCTTCACGCTCTTTAACTTCAGCGATAACAGTTTCTGCTACGTTGTTTGGACATGGGTTGTAGTGTGAGAATTCCATTGAGAATTGACCACGACCTGATGTCATTGTACGTAGAGTTCCGATGTAACCGAACATTTCAGAAAGAGGTACGTCTGCTTTAATACGAACACCTGAAGTGCCAGCTTCTTGGTCTTTGATCATGCCACGACGACGGTTTAAATCACCAATAACATCACCCACGTGATCTTCTGGAGTAAATACGTCAACCTTCATGATAGGTTCGATTAATTGAGCACCAGCTTTTGGAATTGACTGACGGAATGCGCCTTTAGCAGCGATTTCGAAAGCAACAGCAGATGAATCAACTGCGTGGAAACCACCGTCGAATAATTCAACTTCAACATCTAGTACAGGGAAACCAGCTAAAACACCAGTATCCATCATAGATTTGAAACCTTTCTCTACAGCTGGGAAGAATTCCTTAGGAACGTTACCACCAACAACTGTTGAAGTGAAAGTAAAGCCAGAATTTGGCTCGCCTGGCTTGATACGGTAATCGATTTTACCGAACTGACCAGAACCACCAGATTGTTTCTTATGCGTGTAAGAATCTTCAATTTCTTGAGTGATAGTCTCACGGTATGCAACTTGTGGCTTACCAACGTTTAATTCAACGCCGTAAGTACGCTTAAGGATATCTACTTTGATATCTAAGTGAAGCTCACCCATACCACGTAGAATTGTTTCGCCTGAATCTTCATCAGTTTCAACTTTAAACGTTGGATCTTCAGCAACCATCTTACCGATAGCAACACCCATCTTCTCTGAACCACCTTTATCTTTAGGTGCAACAGCGATTGAGATTACTGGTTCAGGGAATACCATAGCTTCTAGAGTACAAGGTTCTTTAACTGAACATAAAGTATGACCAGTTTGAACGTTCTTCATACCAACGATAGCTAAGATATCACCAGCTTGTGCTGAGCTAAGTTCTGTACGATCTTCAGCTTGCATTTCAACCATACGGCCGATACGTTCAGTTTTACCAGTGAATGAGTTAAGAACTGTATCACCTTTATTTAATGTACCTGAATATACACGTACGAAAGTAAGAGCACCGAAACGGTCATCCATGATTTTGAATGCTAAAGCACGGAAAGGCTCGTCTGCATCAACTAAAGCGAATTCACCTGTTGGCTCACCTTCTTCATCAGTTAGCGGTTGAGGTGGTACTTCAGTTGGAGATGGTAAGTAGTCAACAACAGCATCAAGTAGTAATTGCATACCCTTGTTTTTGAAAGCTGAACCACAGTACGTAGGGAAGAACATAAGCTCGTTAGTACCTTTACGGATACATGCTTTGATTTGCTCTTCAGTAGGCGTTAATTCACCTTCTAAGTAATCCATTAGTAAATCTTCGTCTGCTTCTAAAGCAGTTTCGATCATTTCTTCACGGTAAGCAGCAGCATCATCAACCATATCAGCTGGAACGTCTTTTACTTCGTAGTTTTCAGGCTGGCCTGAATCATCCCAGTAGTAAGCCTTTTGAGATAGTACGTCTACTACACCTACGAAATCATCTTCTTCACCAATTGGTAAAGTCATAACTAGAGGACGTGCGCCAAGTACGTTTTGCACTTGATCTTTAACACGGTAGAAATCAGCACCTAAACGGTCTAATTTGTTTACGAAAATCAAACGAGCAACTTTAGACTCGTTCGCGTAACGCCAGTTAGTTTCTGATTGCGGCTCAACACCACCAGAACCACAGAATACACCGATACCGCCATCTAGTACTTTCAATGAACGATAAACTTCAACTGTGAAGTCAACGTGACCAGGGGTGTCGATAACGTTAAAGCGATGCTTTTTCCATTCACATGTTACAGCAGCAGATTGGATAGTAATACCGCGCTCAGCTTCTTGTTCCATGAAGTCAGTTGTTGACTCACCGTCATGTACTTCACCAATTTTATGGATCATACCTGTTAGTTTTAATATACGTTCAGTTGTTGTTGTTTTACCAGCATCAACGTGAGCGAAAATACCAATATTTCTGTATTTTGATAAATCTGCCATTGTATTACTCTATTTCTATTAAAAGTTACGTTAAAAAATTTTGCGCGGATTATACATCAACTAAGAAAAACTAACATCAAAATTTGATAAAAATTAACCAACTTAGTTGTTTATTTTAAAAAAAATTTGCCTTTAGGTGGCTAAATTCGGTGTTTTTACAATTATTTTGCTTATTTTTGCTCTAGAAAAGCATAAAGTTTAGACAATATCGAGAGAGTTTGCTAAATTGTGCCCCTGAAAAGACTCTCTGTATAATTGTTGGTCAATTTTGAATTGTTCGACTAGAATTTGTTGGGAATCGAATACATATATAGTAGTAAACAAAAAAGATTGGGTTGCCGCCCAGTTGTATATAACTTTTAAGGTATTAGAAAAATGGCTAAAGAAAAATTTGAACGTTCGAAACCACATGTAAACGTAGGTACAATCGGACACGTTGACCACGGTAAAACAACATTAACTGCTGCAATCTCAGCTGTACTTACTAAAGTACACGGTGGTGAAGTTAAAGATTTCGCACAAATCGATAACGCTCCAGAAGAGCGCGAGCGTGGTATTACAATCAATACTTCTCACATTGAGTACGATACAGATACACGTCACTACGCACACGTAGATTGTCCAGGTCACGCCGATTACGTTAAAAACATGATCACAGGTGCTGCACAAATGGATGGCGCTATCTTAGTAGTTGCTGCTACAGATGGTCCTATGCCACAAACACGTGAGCACATCTTACTATCTCGCCAAGTTGGTGTTCCATTCATTATTGTTTTCATGAACAAATGTGACATGGTTGATGACGAAGAGTTATTAGAATTAGTAGAAATGGAAGTTCGTGAACTTCTTTCAGAATACGATTTCCCAGGTGATGACTTACCAGTAATCCAAGGTTCTGCATTAGGCGCACTTCAAGGTGAAGCTAAATGGGAAGAGAAAGTAGTTGAACTTGCTGACGCACTTGATTCTTACATTCCAGAGCCAGAGCGTGCAATCGATGGTGACTTCATTCTTCCAATCGAAGATGTTTTCTCAATCCAAGGTCGTGGTACGGTTGTAACAGGTCGTGTTGAACGTGGTATCGTACGTGTAGGTGACGAAGTTGCTATCGTAGGTATCAAAGACACAACAGTAACTACATGTACTGGTGTTGAAATGTTCCGTAAGCTTCTTGACGAAGGTCGTGCTGGCGAAAACTGTGGTGTTTTATTACGTGGTACTAAGCGTGAAGAAGTACAACGTGGCCAAGTATTATGTAAGCCTGGTTCAGTTAACCCACACACTAAATTCGAATCAGAAGTATACGTGTTAAGTAAAGATGAAGGTGGTCGTCATACTCCATTCTTCAAAGGTTACCGTCCACAGTTCTACTTCCGTACAACAGATATCACAGGTGCTGTAGAGCTTCCTGCAGGTGTTGAAATGGTAATGCCTGGCGACAACCTTAAGTTTGTTGTTGAGCTAATCAACCCAATCGCGATGGAAGAAGGTTTACGCTTCGCTATCCGTGAAGGTGGCCGTACAGTTGGTGCTGGTGTTGTATCTAAAATCATCGACTAATATCGATAATTTATAGAACACTAAAGAAAGGTCGCTAACGCGGCCTTTTTTATTGGGTAAAAATTAGAAACGAGAAACGAGAAACGAGAAACGAGAAACGAATGCCTTTTTCCTGAATTTATTTCAGGATCTGTTTAACTAGTCCCGCCAACTCATAATCTATTGTTTATTAATAGTACTTTCCAAATAACCTCTATACTTATTCACATGATAATTGTTTGTATAGGATTAATTTATGGACCATGAAAAACTAATTACTCAGCTAACTACTCTTATTATGGACTTTGGCCCCAAAATTGTAGCTGCAATTTTTGTTTGGATCATTGGTGCATGGGTAATAAAAGCGTTAATTATTGGTTTGAGCAAAGTCCTCGATAAAGGCAATGTAGATGAATCATTAAAACCATTCGTTAAAGGTTTATGTTCTACTCTGCTGAAAGTACTACTGGCTATCACTGTGCTCGGTATGATTGGTATCGAAATGACCTCATTTATTGCCATCTTAGGTGCCGCGGGTTTGGCTATTGGCATGGCACTGTCAGGGACTTTACAAAATTTTGCCGGCGGCGTGATGATCTTGATTTTCAAACCGTTTAAAATCGGAGATGTAATAGATGCTCAGGGCTATGTTGGTAAAGTTTCAGAAATCCAGATATTTAATACGATATTAAAAACGCCAGATAACAAGACTATCATTATACCTAACGGTGGTTTGGCTACTGGTTCAATGACAAACTATTCCACTGAAAGTCAACGGCGAGTAGATTGGACTATCGGTATGGGGTATGGTGATGATGTTGATAAGGCAAAAGCAATTATTCAAAAATTGTGTGATGATGATCCGCGTATCCTCAAAGATCCTGAAGTCTTTATTGCGGTATCTGCTTTAGCTGATAGTTCAGTAAACTTCGCCGTTAGAGCTTGGGTTAAGGCTGAAGATTACTGGGATGTATTTTTTGCAATGAACGAAAATACTTATAAAACATTCAATAAAGAGGGGATCAATATTCCGTACCCACAAATGGATGTACACGTACATAAATCAGATTAGCTATTTTTGATAATGTTTTTTAGAGGCCGTAACTGATAACCTCGTTTAAATTGATAACGTTTAAGGTATAAATATGAAAAATCTTTTAACTACATTGATGATAGTTTCTACAACACTGATCACCAGCGCTTGTGCTAACGAGTCTTTGAGCGAAACTTCTACCACAGCATCAAATACTGAAAAGGCATTGCCAATGAAACATCATACTCCGCCACCTACAAGTGAATTGAGCAAAGCCCCAATACAAGGGCAGTGGTATGTAGGAACATTAAAATTTTACAATCTTGAAGGGGGGTTCTTTGGCTTTACTGGTGATAATGGCGAACGCTTTTTACCATTAAACCTAGATAAAAAATATCAGCAAAATGGGGCCAAAATAAAGATTTTTGGTAAAGTTGATAACGATATAATGACCATTCAACAATGGGGAAAACCATTTAGAGTTGAGCAAGTTGAAATTATTAAAGCCGGTAAACAATCAACTGTAAATCCCAATGATATCTAACATAGCCCTAGTCACTACAAACAAAGCTTTGTTGTAAGATATTTAATTGCACAGCATCTTTAAAGATAACAACCTGATAAATTCTGTTGTAAATAGACTCATCAAAACTACCTAATGGCTGGTTTGCTAATAAACCAGCTAACACTGCAGTAGTATTACTATGGCCAACAACCATTGCATTCTCATGATTGTGTTTTAACTTTGTGGCCAGTAATTGTAATTCTTTGGGGTTGTAATTCGTTATATCTAAGCTCTTATTAATAGCAACGGGCTGTGCTGTTTGCATAGTTCGTTTAAAGTTAGTGCTATAGAGCTTATCTAAATTAACAAGTTTTAATTGATTTGCTACAGCGGCAGCTCTTTCATGACCGCACGTTGTTAATTCAGGATCTTTAATATTTAATTGTTTTTCTGCATGTCTGACTAAATAAATCGTAAAGCTTTTCTCTGTTATTGCTGTTTCTGCATTAGATGCAGAAGCAGAGTGCAAACTTAAAGAAAATACAATTAACCCTAAGCTAAATATTTTATTAAGCATATTGTGCCCTCAATAAATCCCAGTTTTTATAACGTAGGTTTAGATTTTCTTTTAATTCTTTGTAATGTTGCACTAAGCTTGAGCGTTCAACATCTTCAGATAGTTGATTACCTTTTTGCGCGATCAGTTTTTTCTTTGTTTCATAATACAAAGTCATATGATCTATAAGTAAGTCATATTCATGCTGCAGTTTGCTAATTAACTCTTCAGCATGAATAGAATGCTGTAATTTAGTTTGGCTATTAACTAATTGCATATGAGCTTTAGCCTTAGCTATTTTATCTTCAGGGGTTTTTCGTAAACTATGCGCTAAATTTAAATAGCTGCACACTTTGATAATCCATTTGGTTGGGTCAAAATGAAACCAACGTATGCCATTGCGATAGTCATTTTCAAAGATGTGATGAAAATTATGGTAACCCTCGCCAAATGTGAAAAACGCTAATATTCCATTATCACGGGCAGTGTTTTTCTTCGTATAGGTTTGCTTTCCCCAAATATGGGCAAGTGAGTTAATGAAGAAAGTCGTATGATGGCTTAGTACTAATCGCATTACACCAATAAGTAATATGCTCGACCAAACATCGCCATGTAATAAGCCCAGACCAATAGGAATACCAAAGTTAGTAATAATAGTAAGTAATAGATAGTTTTTGTGCTGCCACATTACTATTTTTTCTTTCTGTAAATCCCTAACATTATCGTAGTTACTATACGTTTCTCGATGGTAATCTCTTAACATCCAACCAATATGTGAAAACCAAAAACCTTTTTTGGCAGAGTAAGGGTCAACGTCATTATTGTCGACATGCTTATGATGCACTCGATGATCAGAACTCCAATGCAAAATACTATTTTGTAGGGCAAATGCGCCGCCAATTGCATAAATGAATCTTACTGATGCGTGCGCCTTGTATGTACGGTGTGACCATAAACGATGGTAACCAGCGGTAATAGAAATACCACAAAAGCAAAAACAAATGATTGCGGTTATTATTTCAAAGCTGTCAAATCCGTGGGTAATGGCTCTATAAGGAACGGCAACTGCTGCGACAAGGAAAGTGGCTAAGAAAACTAGGATATTTATCCATAGTAAACGAGGCTTGGTCATTAAAATCTCTTCTATATAATCATTTGAGCGTACAAGTGTACACTATTTTAACTTTTGTGTTGAATGAGTCAAGCACCAGTTTTCAAAGTTGTGTTATCATTTACCTTAATAAAACTTAATCTCATTAGAAATCAGCAAACTATGTCTGGAATTAGAGCTCAACAAAAAGAGAAAACTCGAAGGTTATTAATCGATGCTGCGTTAAATCAATTAAGTGCTGAACGCAGTTTTTCAAATTTAAGCTTACGGGAAGTCGCTAAGGAGGCGGGTCTTGCCGCAACATCTTTTTATCGTCATTTTAATGATATGGATGAGCTAGGTTTAACTCTCGTTGATGAATCAGGTTTAACCTTGAGACAATTAATGCGTCAAGCGCGGCAGCGTATTGAAAAAGGCGGTTCAGTTATACAAATTTCAGTTAAGACTTTTATGGAGTTTATTGAATCAAATGGCAATGAATTTAGATTATTACTGCGCGAACGTTCTGGTACATCACCTGAGTTTAGGGCTGCAGTTAGTCGTGAGATCCGATATTTTACTATGGAACTTTGTGACTATTTACAAAAAGCGAATAAATTAGATGCCGAAACTAGTTACTTACAAGCAAATGCTGCGGTAACTATTGTATTCAGTACCGGAGCAGAAGCACTTGATGCCAGCGCCGAAGAAAAAGCAGTACTGGCTGATCGTATGATAAAGCAACTTAGAATTATCGCTCGTGGTGCTTTAGATTTAAGTTCAAGAGCAACAAGCCCAAAAGGTTAGGGCTTGTTTGAACATAGAAAGGAACTATTTACGGGTTAAAATTACACCGCATTCAATATGATCGGTATAAGGAAATTGGTCAAACAGGGCAAAATTATCCACTTTGTGAGTTTTACAAAGGATTTCTAAATTGTCATGTAACGTATGCGGGTTACAAGAAATATAGATAATCTTTTTAAATCGAGATACCAGCTCACACGATGCATCATCCATTCCTGCTCTAGGTGGATCGACTAAAACGGTATCGTAATTATACTTACTCAAGTCAAAGCCCTGTAGGCGACGAAATTCACGTTCACCATTCATCGCTTGGCTAAACTCTTCACTCGACATTCTAATAATATCTAAATTTTCAATATTATTGGCTTTGATATTAACTTGAGCAGAATGCACTGAGCTTTTAGATATTTCGGTGGCCAACACTTTGTCAAAATTTGGCGCTAAGGCAATACTAAAATTACCGTTACCACAGTAAAGCTCAACTAAGTCACCCTTGGCATTTGTCGTTGCATCGCTAGCCCAAGCAAGCATTTTTTCATTCACACCACCGTTAGGCTGGGTAAAACTGTTTTCCACTTGTTGGTATTTTAATTGCTTACCTTTAACGTTCAGTACTTCAGTAACATACTCTTTATCTAATACAATTTTTAGTTTACGAGCGCGACCAATAATATCAACAGGGGCTATTGTTGATAGAGCTGTTTTTAATTGCTGTGCTTGCTCATGCCATTCATCGTCCAGTTGCTTATGATAGAGCAAACTAACTAACAACTCGCCACTAAGCGTTGAGAGAAAATCAACTTGGAATAACTTACGACGTAATATTTCATTATCTCGAATGTTGTCCAATAGCGCTTTCATTGCATCGTTAATAAGTTGACTGGCTACAGGGAAGTGATCAACCCGATACTTTTCACGAGTTTCTTTATTAAACATGATGTAATACAGATCATCACCTTCATGCCACACCCTAAATTCAGCGCGTAATCGGTAGTTCAAAGGTTCAGAAGTAAACACTTCTGCCTTTGGTACTCCAAACGGAGCAAACAGAGCCGACATAGCAGTTTCTTTCTCATCAAGTTGAGCTTGATAATTGTCTGGGTGTATGTGACTGAACATGTTTATAGGTACCTTTCCAATCGTATTTAAATATTAGAGCGCAGAGTTTAGCGTTAGTTATTCTTTTGTCTAGTAAATCATAGTTAAATTTTCTTATATAAGGTGTATTAGCATCGAAAAACGTGCAGATTTATTAATTTGTGCCATAGTTTTGAATGCATCTTGCATAAGTAAATGTGATTTCTTGATAAGAAAGAAAAGAAAAATATGAAAGAAATAATAACCACGCGCAATAAATTAATGTTTATTTTGCCTTCATTGCTTGGCCTTGGGTTGTTCCTCTTCCCGCTTGAATATGATGGGAAAACCAGTATTCCTGTTGCCGTTCTGGCAAAGATATTAGAAAACGCAATGTCTGATTTTGCCAGCGAAGCTGTGTGTTTGTTAATTCTTATCAGTGCAATTTTGAGCCTCATTGTCAGTATTTTTCGTCCTAAAAGTATTCATCCCGACTCATTAGTTGGTAGCCTGTTTATTGTTACCCCCATTTGGTTGGTTATTCGCTCACTCGGCGCAGCCTTTGCAATTATTGTGTATACCAAAGTAGGCCCTGAAATAGTTTGGAATGGAAATACTGGTGGTCTATTGCTTAATGACTTAATGCCGATTTTATTCGCCATGTTTATTTTTGCTGGTTTGTTATTACCATTATTACTTAACTTTGGTTTACTTGAGTTTATTGGCACTTTATTTAGCAAGGTAATGCGCCCTCTGTTTAACCTACCTGGGCGATCTGCCATTGACTGTACCACTTCATGGCTAGGTGATGGTACCGTTGGAGTGCTACTTACCAATAAACAATATGAACAAAAAATTTATACACAAAAAGAGGCCGCTGTCGTTGGCACCACATTTTCAGCTGTTTCAATTACCTTTAGTTTAATTGTCATTGCTGAAGTTGGTTTGGCACACATGTTCATTCCCTTTTATTTTGCAGTGTGTTTAGCAGGCTTTGTTGCCGCATTAATTGTTCCACGCCTACCGCCATTAGTATTTAAAAAGGATCTTTACATAGATGGCACCTTGCCAGATCCCGATGCCCATAAAATCCCTGAAGGTGATAATGTTTTCAGTCATGGCTTTAAATCAGCATTAATGCGGGCAGCGCAGATTAAAAGTTTTTCAAGTGTAATTGCCGATGGTATTCAGAATGCGTTAGAAATGCTTTTTATCGTGATACCTGTGGTTATGGGAATAGGTACCATTGCGCTTATCTGTGCAGAATATACGCCAATATTTGATTATTTAGGCATGCCATTTGTTCCTTACTTAGAACTTTTGCAAGTACCTGAAGCTGCAACGGCTGCTAAATCAGTTGTTATTGGTTTTGCAGATATGTTTTTACCAGCCATTTTAATTGCCGGCGTAGAGTCGGAATTTACCCGGTTTGTTGTTGCTGCTTTATCAATAACACAATTAGTTTATCTTTCTGAGGTTGGCGCGATGCTATTAGGTACCAAGATCCCAGTTAACATATTAGATTTATTTGTTATTTTTATTTTGCGTACTGTTGTGACACTTCCGGTAATCGTAGCGGTTGCACATTTTGTTTACCCTTAACGGCAATATTATATTCAATTATTTTCAAACAAGTGTTTACATTGGCTAAATAATTTGTGTTAATAGGGGAATTATTACACTGGTAAGACCTCAGGTTCGGTATGACAACAAATACAAAAAACGATAACAATCCATATCCACATTTACTATCTCCTTTAGATTTAGGTTTCACCCAATTAAGCAACAGAGTACTAATGGGCTCAATGCATACTGGCCTTGAAGAGGAAAAAAATGGATTTTCTAAACTTGCGGCTTTTTATGAAGCAAGAGCAAAAGGTGGCGTTGGCCTAATAGTGACTGGAGGCATCAGCCCTAACTTTCGCGGTCGTGTTTCACCGTTCGGCGGTGAGTTGAGTAAATGGTGGCATGTTAAAAAGCATAAAGCAGTAACAGCAGCAGTACATAAGTACCCGACAAAAATTTGCTTACAGTTATTGCATACCGGTCGTTATGGTTTTCACCCGTTTTCAGTATCAGCCAGTAATATAAAAGCGCCAATTAATCCATTTAAGCCTAAGCAATTATCTGAACGCCAAATTTGGAAAACCATTAAAGATTTTGCCAAATCATCAAAACTAGCCCAAGACGCTGGCTATGATGGTGTTGAAATTATGGGCTCGGAAGGTTATTTAATTAATCAATTCAGCTGTAAGCGCACCAATCATCGAACAGATGCTTGGGGGGGAAGCATTGAAAACCGTATGCGTTTAGGTGTTGAAGCTGTAAAAGCAACGCGTGAACGAGTCGGAGAAAAGTTTATTATTATTTTCCGTTTATCTATGCTCGATCTTGTTGAAGGTGGCAATACATGGGAAGAAGTTATTACCATGGCTAAAGCTATTGAAGCAGCAGGAGCCACTATTATCAATACAGGTATTGGTTGGCATGAGGCCAGAGTACCTACAATTGCTACCAGCGTTCCAAGGGCTGCATTTGCTTGGGTTACCGAGCGAATGATGGGCGAGGTCAACATTCCATTGGTTTCAACTAACCGTATTAATACACCTGAAGTTGCAGAAGATATATTAGCTTCTGGGCAATCAGATATGGTTTCAATGGCAAGACCATTTTTAGCCGATGCTGACTTCGTTAATAAAGCTGCAGAAAATAAAGCCGATGAAATAAATACTTGTATTGGTTGTAACCAAGCGTGCTTAGATCATGTATTTAAACAACAACGAGCATCTTGTTTAGTTAATCCGCAAGCGTGTTATGAAACAGAATTAACGTTTGATAAAACTAAACAATCAAAATCTATCGCTGTAATTGGCGCGGGTCCTGCAGGATTAGCATTTAGTTGTTATGCCGCTGAACGAGGTCATAAGGTTGAGCTGTTTGATGCCGCAAGTGAGATTGGCGGACAATTTAATTTTGCTAAACAAATTCCAGGTAAAGAAGAGTTTTACGAAACGTTACGTTATTTTACTAAACAACTTGAACTATTGAAGGTGAAGGTCACTCTTAATAGCCATCAAACAGCTGAAACGTTAGTTGAAAAAGGTTTCGATGATGTTGTTGTCGCCACAGGTATTTCACCGCGTACACCACCTATCGAAGGTATTGATAACCCTATGGTGCTCAGTTACCTTGACGTATTACGCGATCGCAAGCCAGTAGGTAAGCGAGTTGCAATAATCGGTGCTGGCGGTATTGGCTTTGACGTTGCTGAGTTTTTAGCTGAAGAAGATTCACTAACTAATAAGCCACAAGAGTGGTTAAAAGAATGGGGTATAGATAAATCATACCAACAGGGTGGGGCGTTAATAGCCGAACATACTCATACTAAATCTGAGCGTGAAATACATTTAATGCAGCGTAAAACAACCAAAGTTGGCGCGGGCTTAGGAAAAACCACGGGTTGGATCCATAGAAGTACACTGAAAAATCAGGGGGTTAATATGATCCCTGGCGTTGAATACTCTAAAATTGAAGGTAATAAATTGTTTTTTATTGTTAATGGCAAAGAGCAAAATATTGAACTTGATAACATTATTGTCTGTGCTGGCCAAACACCGAACAGGACGCTTTTTGAACAATTAGTTGATCGAAATCAAAGCGTTCATTTAATTGGTGGGGCAGATGTTGCTGCCGAACTTGATGCAAAACGAGCAATTCGTCAAGGCGCAGAATTGGCTGCTCGCATCTAACTTTTCTTTCTTTTTTGCAAGGAGTTTCCCTAACTCCTTGCAAACAAAGAAAAATAATCTCTATTTCCATGTAAAAAATTATAATTTTATTTGTTAATAAAATTTTAATTCCCCATTTTTGAACTACTATAAAATTAGAATAAATAATTAATCCATATACCAAAACGTCATATAATAGATCTTGATGTTATAAGTAAGTGCGTTTACTGATAACATCCAGTTGCCCTTTGGATCATTTGTTTTGCTTAGTTATTGATATATTAATCGAGTTAAAAAATAATTTAGAGTTCGCAGGAGATAATAATGCGCTTCAAAGTTTTAGGTACTTCAGCATTAATGATGCTAATGATTACAGGTTGTGGTGAGCAACAACAAGCAGCTCCAGCTGCCGCTCCAGCCCCTGAGGTTGGTGTACAAGTAATTAAGCCAGAAAAATTAACAATTTCAGAACGTTATGCTGGTAAAACAGCTGCACTGTCTAAAGTTTCAGTTATTCCTCAAGTTTCTGGTGTCATCACTAAGGTTCACATTAAAGAAGGTCAAAATATTAAACGTGGTCAAATCATGTTTGAAATTGATTCACAACCATTTGAAGCAGAAGTCCTTCGACAACAATCGAACTTGAAACAAGCAGAAGCCGGTCTTGCATTAGCTGAAGTTAAGTATGAAATGTCGAAAGGCTTAGCTGGCAGCAATGCGATGAGTAAATTGGATGCTGAGCAAATTAAGGTAAACCGTGATGTAGCTGAAGCCGCACTTGCTGCAGCAAAAGCGTCATTGGTACAGGCACAATTATCTCTTCATAAAAGTAAAGTACCGGCGCCTATTGAAGGTGTAGTTGGTATTACTAAGTTTGATGTTGGTGATTTGGTTGGTACAGCACAAGGGCCAATTGTTGATATCGTAGCTAATGGCCAAATTGAGGTTTATACCCAAATTGGCGAAAAAGAACATTTTAAATCTGTAGCTAAAAAACTGAAAAATCAGGAAGTTATTCCAGATACAATAGAGTTAGAACTTGCCGATGGATCAATGTACAACCATACCGGCACCATTAACTTTATCGGTAGTGAAATTAGCGCAGGTACGGTTACTTATCGTGTTTTATTCCCTAACCCAGACGGCCTATTGCTTGGTGGTCAAAATGTAACTCTTGTTGCTACAGCTGGCAAAGCGAAAGATTTCCATTACATCCCACAAATGGCGGTAATGGAAGATCAATTAGGTAGATTTGTCTACGTAGTAGGCAAAGATAATATCGTAGCTAAACGAGTTGTTAAACTTGGCAAACGTTATGGTGTGAACTGGATTGTTGAAGATGGTTTGCAAGATGGCGAAAAAGTTATTGTTTCTGGCATCTTAAAAGCAAAAGTTGGTCAAGCCGTTAATCCAGTTGAAGAATAAGGGGTTAACTCATGATTGAATTTTTCATAAATCGTCCCAAATTTGCAATAGTACTTTCTATTGTAATGACGTTGACCGGTATTTTGACCATGCTGAAAATGCCTGTGTCATTATACCCAACAGTAACACCACCTACTATTATGATCACGGCTACTTTCCCTGGTGCCGATCACAACACTATTCGTGATACCGTTGCCTCTGTATTAGAGCAAGATATCAACGGTGTTGAGAACATGATTTATATGGATACTAAATCAGCTAATGATGGTACCTATATTGGTCGTGTTACATTCGCTATTGGTACTGATCCTGATCGCGCACAATCTTTAGTACAGAACCGAGTAAATAAGGCGTTGCCTAAATTACCCGGAATCGTTAAGCAATTGGGTGTGACGGTACAAAAATCATCACCATCAATGTTGGTTTCTGTAAGCTTGTATTCACCAAACAATACTTATGACGATGTGTTTTTATCGAATTACATGACACTGAATATTTTAGATCAATTGCTTCGTGTAGACGGTGTTGGTGAACTGAAATTACTAGGTCAAAAAGATTACTCATTACGAATTTGGATTGATAATGAAAAAATGGCAGGCTTTGGTATTACCGATACTGAAGTAAGCAATGCTGTTGCTGCTCAAAACGCGACAATTTCTGCTGGTAAAATTGGTGAGTCACCAAACCCAGAAGGGACAACATTTCAATACACTATCAAGACGAAAGGTCGTTTGAAAAATGTTGATGAATTCGGAGAAATTGTTGTACGTGTAATGCCTGATGGCAGTGATATTCGCCTGAAGGATATCGCTCGCATTGAATTAGGCTCAAAAGCATATATGGCACAAGCAAGTTGGAGCGACAAGCCTTCTCCACTTCTTATTGCGTATCAAGCACCAGGTGCTAATGCAATTGTTGTAGCAAATGATGTTAAAGCAGCAATGAAAGAAATTTCTGAGTCGTTTCCTGACGATGTTGAATACGATATTGCCTTTGACTCAACAACCTTTATTTCAGCATCGATGAATGAGGTTTATAAAACTTTATTTGAAGCATTAATACTGGTAGCAATTATTACGTTCATGTTCTTACAAAACTGGCGCGCTACGATTATTCCTTTAATCGCAATTCCTGTTTCACTTGTAGCCACATTCTTGGTATTCCAAATGATGGGCATGGATATTAATACTATTTCTATGTTTGGCTTGATCTTGGCAATTGGTATCGTTGTTGATGCCGCCATCGTGGTAATAGAAAACGTAGAACGGTTGATGCATGAAGAGCATTTACCGGCGAAAGAAGCTACATCTAAGGCGATGAAAGAAGTGACCGCACCGCTAATCGCATCAGCATTGGTATTAATGGCGGTATTTGTACCAGTGTCACTAGCACCAGGTATGGTTGGTATCCTTTACGCACAATTTGGTGTTGCAATTGTAGCCTCAACAGTTCTATCGACAGTTGTTGCTTTAACATTAACACCTGCTCTTTGTGCAACTTTGATGCAGGTAAAACCACTTGCAACTAAAGGGCCTTTAGGTTGGTTTAACCGTTTTGTTGATGTTACCCGTGAAAAATATGGTTGGTTAGTTGACTTCCTTGGTCGTCGCTTAATGCTAACCATGGTCATTTTTGTCGCACTACTTGCCTATATTGGCTATTTGGGTAAAACCATGCCAACTGGTTTCATTCCTGAAGAAGATAAAGGTAACTTTATCGTTGATGTGTCGTTACCTGAAGCGGCAACATTAGAACGTACTATTGAACAAGTAAACGAAATGACACGACAAATAGAAGCGATTCCGGGTGTTGCCCGTGTAGTTTCGGCATCAGGTTTTAGTATGCTTAAAGGAGCTCTGGCGACTAACTCGGCAATGCTTATTGTTTCATTGGATGATTGGTCTTTACGTAAAACACCTGAATTATCGTTAATGTCTGTACTTGCCCAAACTCGCGGTTTACTTGCAGCAAACAAAGAAATCAAAGGCTTGGCAATTACCACTCCTGCAATTCCTGGTATGGGTACATCATCGGGTTTGAGTATTGTTTTACAAGATACTATGGGCCGTTCAACAGAGTCACTTGCACCAGTATTGCAAAAGTTTTCTATGGACTTGATGGCTCGACCTGAAATTGCTTTTGCATTTTCTACTTATACCGCGAATGTTCCACAACTGTACCTAGATATTGATTATGAGTTAGCAATGAAGTTAGGCATTCAGCCAACAGCAATTAACTCAACCTTGTCGACTATGTTTGGTAAAAAATACGTCAATGACTTCACTAAATTTGGTAAAAACTATCAGGTTAATATTATGTCTGACGGCCAGTTTAGGGATGATGAATCAGATCTAAATACATTGTATGTTGCTAGTGATACTGGAAAATTAATTAAATTCTCTTCGTTTGCAGAATTTAAACCAGCTATTGGTGCAGATGTATCAGCCCGTTATAACTTATACAATGCTACCCAGCTTATGGCCGCGGCGGCTCCAGGTTATTCATCTGGTGATGCAATTAATGCAGTAAAAGAAGTAGCTAAAACATTACCTGATGGATATTCTTTTGACTGGACGGGGCAAACGTATCAAGAAGTTGAAACTGGCGGCGGTATCATTTTCCTTTTCGCCTTAGCTATTTTGTTTACATACTTGTTCCTAGTAGCACAGTATGAATCTTGGATGACACCGTTTGCTATCATACTTTGTGTACCAACAGCACTATTTGGTGCATTGTTCTTGGTAAGCATGATGGGCGGAACGTTAAATATTTATACTCAAATTGGTTTAGTCTTAATGATTGGTATGGCTGCTCGTAACGCGATATTGATTGTTGAATTTGCCAAGGTTTTACGTGAAGAGAAAGGCATGTCAATTTTAGAGGCTGGTATACAGGCTGCTAAACTTCGTATGCGCGCCGTAGCAATGACAGCATTTGCATTCATCTTAGGTGTTGTGCCTCTGATGATAGCTTCAGGTGCTGGTGCTGCTTCTCGTAACGTGATGGGGCAAACGGTATTTGGTGGTATGTTATCAGCTACAATTGTTGGTTGTATATTTGTTCCAATCTTCTTCATCATGTTCCAAAGATTACGTGAGAACTTTGGTTCGAAGACTCAGATTGCATCAATCGCCGATGCTGCGAGAGATGGTAAAGAATAACGGTTTATATTAAACCATTTAAAAAGCGGGCTAATTAGCCCGCTTTTTTTGCACAAGGAAGTGCTTATCCTCCCGTGCCATGGATGGCGCAAAGGGAGGGTTTGGTTTTGGGATGGCAATAGATTTGTAAATGGGATGAATCAATGCAAATCGCCTTGGCCGTTCTTTAGAATTCCGCAGTTGTTGAATATAAAAAAGGCCGCAACAGCGACCTTAAATTGTTATTGTTTAAGAAGGCTTTATTGTTAATTCAATAAAGGTTTTAAGAATCTAGCTGTATGTGACTCTTTATGCTCAGCAACAACTTCCGGCGTGCCAGTAACAAGTATTTGTCCACCACCGGAGCCACCTTCGGGTCCTAAATCAACAATCCAGTCAGCGGTTTTAATCACATCCAAGTTATGCTCGATAATGACCACCGTATTGCCATGATCACGCAGGCGATGTAATACGTGCATTAATTGCTTAATGTCATGAAAATGCAAACCTGTTGTTGGTTCATCAAGTATATAAAGCGTTTGACCGGTATCTCGTTTTGACAGTTCTTTTGAGAGTTTTACCCGTTGAGCTTCACCACCTGACAAGGTTGTAGCCGACTGACCAAGCTTAATGTAAGAAAGCCCAACATCAACTAACGTTTGCAGCTTGCGCTTCACAGCAGGAATGGCATTGAAGAATTCAAAACCATCTTCGATAGTCATATCCAAAACTTCATGAATGTTTTTGCCTTTATAGCGAATTTCTAAGGTCTCACGGTTATAACGTTTGCCTTTACAAATGTCACATGGCACATAAACATCCGGTAAAAAGTGCATCTCAACTTTTATAACACCGTCACCCTGACATGCTTCACAACGACCGCCTTTAACGTTGAAGCTAAAGCGGCCAGGTTTATAACCGCGAGAGCGAGATTCTTGTGTTGCAGAAAAAATGTCGCGAATAGCGGTGAATATTCCTGTATAGGTTGCTGGATTAGAGCGAGGCGTTCGACCTATCGGACTTTGATCAATATCGATTACTTTATCGAGCTTATCTAAACCAGTAATGGTTTTATAAGGCGCTGGTTCATCTAACGTGGCACGGTTCAATTCGATATGAGAAATCTTATATAGTGTGTCATTAATTAGTGTCGATTTACCCGAGCCTGACACACCGGTAACACACGTCATCAAGCCTAAAGGAATGGTTAAATCAACATTTTTTAAGTTGTTCCCCGTAGCGCCAGTAAGCTCAATAACTTTGTCTTGTTCAAACGGTGTGCGTTTTTTAGGGATTTCAATCTTAAGCGCACCGGATAAATATTTGCCCGTTAAAGAATCGTCACTAGCTAAAATGTCATCAATGGTTCCTTCGGCAATAACTTGTCCGCCATGTACACCTGCACCAGGGCCTATATCAATTACATGATCGGCTTCTTTAATGGCATCTTCATCATGCTCTACCACAATTACGGTATTACCTAAGTCACGTAGATGAATTAAAGTTTTTAGTAAGCGCTCATTATCGCGTTGATGCAAGCCTATAGAAGGTTCATCGAGTACGTACATTACGCCTACCAGGCCCGCGCCGATTTGCGAAGCTAAACGAATGCGCTGTGCTTCACCACCAGATAATGTATCGGCACTTCTTGAAAGCGTTAAGTAATTTAAACCAACATTAACCAAGAAGCCTAAACGGTCATTAATTTCTTTTAATATTTTTTCGGCAATCTGGCCACGTTGGCCAGTTAACTCTAGCTGCTGAAAAAATCCGGCAGCTTGAGCAATCGAATACTCAACAACTTCATCGATGGTTTTATTATCAACAAATACATTACGCGCTTCCAAACGCAATCGGCTGCCGTCACAACTTGGACATGCTTGGTTATTTAAGTATTTAGCCAGCTCTTCTCTTACTGCATTTGATTCTGTTTCGCGGTAGCGCCTATCCATATTCACCAAGATGCCTTCAAAAGGATGCTTGCGTTTAACGATGTCGCCGCGGTCGTTCATGTATTTGAATTCAATATCTTGACGACCACTGCCAAGTAAGATTATGTGCTGGATACCTTGTTCTAATTCTTTAAAAGGCTGGTTTAGGTCAAATTTATAATGTTCAGCTAAAGAGCTAAGCATTTGGAAATAGTAAAAGTTACGCTTATCCCAACCACGGATAGCGCCACCAGCCAGGCTAAGTTCATCATTAGCAATCACACGATGTTGATCGAAAAATTGTTTATTCCCTAAACCATCACAGGTTTGACATGCCCCTGCAGGGTTGTTGAATGAAAATAGTTTTGGCTCAGGCTTTTGCATGCTGTAACCACATTGCGGACAGGCAAAGTTAGCAGAAAATAGTAGCTCTTCTTTTTCAGGCTCATCCATAAAAGCAATCGCAGCAATACCATCAGTTAGTGATAACGCTGTTTCAAAAGACTCTGCCAAACGTGTTTGAATATCTTCGCGCACTTTTAAACGGTCAACAACCACTTCAATAGTATGCTTTTTATGTAGGTCCAAGGTTGGAGGATCAGACAAATCACAAACATCGCCATCTATACGAGCACGGATGTAGCCTTGTGCGGCCAAGTTATCTAATAACTTTATATGTTCGCCTTTTCTGTCCTGAACCACCGGAGCCAACAACATCACCTTAGTACCCTCTTCAAGGGATAAAACATTATCAACCATTTGACTAATAGTTTGTGCAGCGAGAGGTTCATGGTGAGTAGGGCAACGAGGCTCTCCCACGCGGGCAAACATTAAACGCAAATAATCATAAATTTCTGTGATAGTACCTACGGTTGAACGAGGGTTATGCGAGGTAGATTTTTGTTCGATAGAAATAGCTGGCGATAAGCCCTCTATATGATCGACATCAGGCTTTTCCATTAGGGATAAAAATTGACGGGCATAAGAAGAAAGAGATTCAACATAACGACGTTGACCTTCAGCATAAAGAGTATCGAAAGCTAAAGATGATTTACCCGAACCGGATAGGCCGGTTATAACAATGAGTTTATCGCGCGGGATATCTAAGTCGATATTTTTTAAGTTATGAGTGCGAGCACCACGAACTTCAATTTGTTTCATCTTACATCCTGTTGCCACCTTTAAACCAAAATATTGGTTCCGGTCAGCCTGAAATTTTGAGAATCGAGCATTATGCCATAAAACTTATCTAAAAACTTACATTGTTAATAAATATGGAGATAGGAAAACAAACTCAATATCATTCTGGTTTTGATAGTTTGAACAATTCTAAACCATGTTCTAAAGAGTGATTTTCATAGAAAACAGGCATATAAACTTTGATGATTAAATTAGTTAACAATATAGCTACAATTTTCTAAGGCGTAGCTCATAATTTATACTTGCATCAATTGCCCAATTCTGTATAATACGCCGACTTGTCCTATATGGGTAAGTAATTTTGTTAGGTGCATTTGGCTACAGGCCTTTTGAAATCTAACCGACAGCAACTCCGATTTGGAGTTGAATGTATATATAGCAGTACGCTCCCCTACACCAAAACGTAGGTGATGAGCCGTACTTTGTTCGTTCTTTTTATATTGGGGATTTGATAAATGTCAAATCAAAGAATTCGCATTCGTTTGAAAGCGTTCGATCATCGTCTGATTGATCAATCAACAGCTGAAATCGTAGATACTGCAAAGCGCACTGGTGCTCAGGTTCGTGGTCCTATTCCACTTCCTACACGTAAAGAGCGTTTTACGATCTTGATTTCTCCACACGTAAACAAAGATGCTCGTGATCAGTACGAAATCCGTACTCACAAGCGTATGATTGATATCGTTGAACCTACTGAGAAAACTGTAGACGCATTAATGCGTTTAGATTTAGCAGCTGGTGTTGACGTTCAGATCAGCTTGGGTTAATAAGGGGATTTAACTATGACTATTGGTTTAGTCGGACGTAAAGTTGGTATGACACGTATCTTCACTGAAGATGGCGTTTCTGTACCAGTTACAGTCGTAGAAGTTGAAGCTAACCGCGTTGCTCAAGTGAAAACTCTTGAAAACGATGGTTATCGTGGTTTACAAGTAACAACTGGCAGCCGTAAAGCTAGCCGTGTTACTAAGCCTTTAGCAGGTCATTTTGCTAAAGCAGGTGTTACAGCTGGCCGTGGCTGCTGGGAATTCCGCTTATCAGATGGCGAAGGTGAAGGTATTGAAGCTGGCAGTGACATCACTGTTGAGTTATTCAATGAAACCAAATTAGTAGACGTTACCGGTACTTCGAAAGGTAAAGGTTTCCAAGGTGGTATCAAGCGCTGGAATTTCAGCATGCAAGATGCAACTCACGGTAACTCTATCTCTCACCGTTCTAACGGTTCTATCGGCCAGTGTCAAACACCTGGTCGCGTTTGGAAAGGCAAAAAGATGTCTGGTCACATGGGTGCTGAGAAAGTTACTACTCAAAACCTTGAATTGGTTCGCGTTGACGCTGAACGTAACTTGCTCCTTATTAAAGGTGCGGTTCCGGGTGCAGTAAATGGCAACGTAATCGTTAAACCAGCTGTTAAAGCCTAACGTCCAGGAGATTAGTGATGGAATTAGCAATTAAAGACGCGTCAGGCGCTCTTGAAGTTTCTGAAGCTACCTTTGGACGTGAGTTCAATGAAGCCCTAGTACACCAAGTAGTTGTTGCATATGCAGCAGGTGCTCGTCAAGGTACTCGTGCTCAACTGACTCGTTCAGAAGTTAGCGGCGGTGGCAAGAAGCCATGGCGTCAAAAAGGTACTGGCCGTGCACGTGCTGGTACAACTCGTGGTCCAATCTGGCGTACAGGTGGCGTAACATTCGCTGCTAAGCCACAAGATCACAGCCAAAAAGTTAACCGTAAAATGTATCGTGGTGCGATTCAAAGCATCCTTTCAGAATTAGTACGTCAAGAACGTCTAGTTGTGGTTGAGAACTTTGCGGTAGAAACACCTAAGACTAAAGAATTAGTTGCCAAGTTAAAAGGTCTTGAATTAAAAGACGTTTTAATCGTAACGAAAGAAGTTGACGAGAATTTATTCTTATCAGCTCGCAACTTATATAAAGTTGACGTTCGTGACGTAGCTGGTATTGATCCTGTAAGCCTTGTTGGTTTCGAAAAAGTATTAGTTACTGCTGATGCGGTTAAGCAAATTGAGGAGATGTTAGCATGATAAACGAAGAACGTTTGTTGAAGGTGATCATGGCACCTAACATTTCTGAAAAAGCAACTATGTCTGCTGAGTTAAACAACACTGTTGTTTTCAAAGTAGCTACAGATGCTAATAAAGCAGAAATCAAAGCAGCAGTTGAAAAACTTTTTGAAGTTGAAGTAACTGGTGTTCGCACTTTAAATGTTAAGGGTAAAGTTAAACGTACCGGCGCACGTTTTGGTCGCAGAAGCGACTGGAAAAAAGCTTACGTTACTCTTAAAGAAGGCAGCGACATCGATTTCGTTGGCGCAGAGCAATAGGAGATTATAATGGCTATTGTAAAATGTAAACCTACTTCTCCGGGTCGTCGCCACGTTGTTAAAGTGGTTAACTCGGAATTGCACAAAGGTAAGCCTTACGCTCCTCTATTAGAGAAAAACTCTAAGTCTGGTGGTCGTAACAATACTGGTCGTATTACAGTTCGTCACGTTGGTGGTGGTCACAAGCATCATTACCGCGTTATTGACTTTAAACGCAATAAAGATGGCATCCCTGCAAAAGTTGAGCGTTTGGAATATGATCCAAACCGTAGTGCAAACATTGCACTTGTACTTTATGCAGATGGTGAGCGTAAATACATTCTTGCACCTAAAGGTGTGAGCGCTGGTGATACGATCCAGTCTGGTGTTGACGCACCTATCAAAGCAGGTAACACATTACCACTTCGTAATGTACCTCTTGGTAGCGTAATCCATGCAATCGAACTTAAACCTGGTAAAGGTGCACAAATCGCACGTTCAGCTGGTACTTATGCACAATTAGTTGCAAAAGACGGCCAATACGTGACTTTACGTCTTCGCTCTGGCGAAATGCGTAAATTCTTAGCTGATTGTCGCGCAACTTTAGGTGAAATCGGCAACGCTGAACACATGCTTCGCTCTTTGGGTAAAGCAGGTGCTACACGCTGGCGTGGTGTTAGACCAACTGTTCGTGGTGTTGCCATGAACCCAGTTGATCACCCACACGGTGGTGGTGAAGGTAAAACTTCAGGCGGTCGTCACCCGGTATCACCTTGGGGTGTACCAACTAAGGGTTACAAGACTCGTAAAAACAAACGTACTGATAAATTTATCGTACGTCGTCGTACTAAGTAGTACTAATTAAGTAATTAAAGAGGAATTACCATGCCACGTTCTCTCAAGAAAGGTCCATTTATCGACCTACACTTGTTGACGAAGGTAGAGAAAGCTTTGGAAAGCGGGAATAAAAAACCAATTAAGACTTGGTCCCGTCGTTCAATGATCATACCTAACATGATCGGATTGACCATCGCTGTCCATAATGGCCGTCAACACGTTCCAGTATTTGTTACCGATGAAATGATCGGACACAAACTGGGTGAATTTGCACCTACTCGTACTTATCGCGGTCATGTCGCTGATAAGAAAGCGAAGAAAAGATAAGGGGAAATAAGATGGAAGCTATCGCTAAACATAAATTTGCCCGTGGTTCAGCACAAAAAGCACGTTTGGTTGTAGACCAAATTCGCGGATTGCAAGTTGAAAAAGCTCTTGAAATATTAAACTACAGCAACAAGTCTGCTGCAGATTTAGTAAAGAAAGTTCTTGATTCAGCTATCGCAAATGCTGAGCACAATGAAGGTGCAGACATTGATGAATTATTCGTTAAAACCATTATGGTTGACGATGGTCCAACAATGAAACGTATTAAACCTCGTGCGAAAGGTCGCGCGGATCGTATCCTTAAGCGCACCAGTCACATTACTGTGATTGTAGCTGATCACTAGGAGATATTAGTATGGGTCAGAAAGTACATCCTACCGGTATTCGCCTAGGTATCACTAAGCCTTTCGCGTCTACTTGGTATGCAAGCAGCAAAGAATATGCAGCTAACATTAAGGGCGATCACGAAGTTCGTGCATTCCTTACTGAAGAATTAAAGCGTGCATCATTATCGAAGATTGTTATTGAGCGTCCAGCGAAGTCAATCCGCGTTACTATCCATACAGCCCGTCCAGGTGTTGTAATTGGTAAGAAAGGCGAAGACGTTGAGAAATTACGTAAGAAAGTTTCTCAAATCGCAGGTGTACCGGCACAAATCAACATCGCTGAAGTTCGTAAGCCAGAAATGGATGCGCAACTTGTAGCTGACGGCATCGCTAGTCAGTTAGAGCGTCGTGTTATGTTCCGTCGTGCAATGAAACGTGCAGTACAAAACGCTATGCGTTTAGGTGCTAAGGGTATCAAAGTTCAAGTAAGTGGTCGTTTAGGCGGCGCTGACATCGCACGTGCAGAATGGTATCGTGAAGGTCGTGTACCTTTACATACATTACGTGCTGACATTGATTACGCAACAGCTCGTGGTGACACTACATATGGTGTTATCGGTGTTAAAGTCTGGATCTTTAAAGGTGAAGTAATTGGTAAAATGCCACTAGTGGCAGAACAACCAGCGGCTAAACCTAAAGGTAAAGGCAAGCGCAAGAGCAGTAAGTAAGGAAATAAGTAATGTTACAACCAAAACGTACTAAATTCCGTAAGCAATTTAAACTACGCAACCGTGGCCTAGCGCACACTGGTAGCTCAGTTAGCTTCGGTACTTATGGCTTAAAAGCTGTAGCACGCGGACGTATGACTGCTCGTCAAATCGAAGCAGCACGTCGTGCAATGACACGTCACGTTAAACGTCAAGGTAAAATTTGGATTCGAGTTTTCCCTGACAAGCCAATTACCAAAAAACCTCTTGAGGTTCGTATGGGTAAAGGTAAAGGTAGTGTTGAATACTGGGTATGTCAGATTCAACCAGGACGTGTTCTTTATGAAATGGAAGGTGTTCCGGAAGAATTAGCACGCGAAGCTTTCGAGCTTGCAGCAGCTAAAATCCCTTTCAAAACTACTTTCGTAACTAGGACGGTAATGTAATGAAAGCTACTGAACTTAAAGATAAAAGCATTGAAGAGCTTAATGCTGAATTACTAGGTTTATTGCGCGAACAGTTTAACTATCGCATGCAAGCAAGCACTGGTCAGTTAGCTCAAACTCATTTGCTACGTAACGTACGTCGCGATATCGCACGTGTAAAGACAATTCTAACTGAAAAGGCAGCATCATAATGAGCGAATCTATTCGTACTCTACAAGGTCGCGTTATCAGTAACAAGATGGAAAAGTCTATCACTGTTCTGATTGAGCGTCGTGTTAAACACCCTATCTACGGTAAATTCATGATCCGTTCAACTAAGTTGAAAGCGCATGATGAAGCTAACGTATGTAACGAAGGTGATGTAGTAACAATTCGTGAATGTGCACCAATCTCAAAGTCTAAAAACTGGACTTTAGTTGATGTAATCACTAAAGCTTAATTTTTTAAGCTAATTGTACTATCTAAAAGCGGTTCCTTAGGGAGCCGCTTTTTTTGTCCAAAATATATAGTTGTGAAATGCACATTCGATGAATGTATTTGCACCTTCAAGCTTCAAAGTCTGCTCTTAACTTACTAAAGATGGACTTTAGTTGATGTAATCACTAAAGCTACTAACTTATAAAAATTAAGCTAATTGTACTATCTAAAAGCGGTTCCTTAGGGAGCCGCTTTTTTTTGTCCAAAGTATATAGTTGTGAAATGCACATTCGATGAATGTGTTGGCACCTTCAAGTTTCAAAGTCTGCTCTTAACTTACTAAAAATGGACTTTAGTTGATGTAATCACTAAAGCTACTAACTTATAAAAGCTAAGCTAATTGTACTACCTAAAAGCGCCTCCTTAGGGAGCCGTTTTTTTATGTCTAAAATATATAGCTTTGAAATGCACATTCGATGAATGTATTGGCACCTTCAAGCTTCAAAGTCTGCTCTTGACTTACTAAAGATGGACTTTAGTTGATGTAATCACTAAAGCTACTAACTTATAAAAATTAAGCTAATTGTACTATCTGAAAGCGGTTCCTTAGGGAGCCGCTTTTTTATGTTCAAAATTTGACATTCAAGTTCCTGTTTACGGTAGGAGATTAAGCTCCAGTTTTTTGGTGTTCAGTTTCGTACATCGATAAATGTGCTAACTATTGATATTAATAGGTTTTTTAAAATGTTGAATAATTATCTACTTTAATGACTGAGTTTTGTGCTAATTTAGTAAGCAAAATAATAAAAATTATAAGCTTCTCATGACTTCTATATCTCTAAAACTATTTGGCGACTTATCCAATACTTTGATTGCAACTGGCTTTTATCGTGAAAAGTCTTTCCAAGTGTTTCTTGTCTCCCAAGTCGCATTGTTAATCGCATTCATTATTCAACTAAGTAATGCTGCTTATGGTTTGGCAGGGGCGTTGTTTCTTGTTTTTGTGGCAATTGCTGCAAGCTTTCTTTCCCTCTATAAAAAGCATCCTAAAACGGCAACAGGCATTTTGCTATTTGGCCACACTTGTTTGGCTACCGTATTGATGTGGTCATACGGTGGTATGCGTGATGAGGTTTTATTTGTATATCCAATGGTATTAATTTTTGCGACATTACTTGGCTCAACTAAACTTGTAACAATTATATTTTCGATAATCAGCATAGTAATATTTGCTAACGGCTATGCGAATCAATATGGACTTTATACAAACAACGCACCACAAATAGATCTCCAGTCAGCCGCTATCATTAACTTAATTTTATTAGTGATATTTATTTGCAGTTATTTCGCCGCACAAAACATAAAAGAATTAATCAACAAATTGGTTAAAGAAAACGAGAAAGTTGAAAAGTCGAAACGTGAAATTCAAAAACTAGTCCACCAGGATGCGTTAACGGGATTGCCTAATAGAGTAGTAGCTGAAAGTAAGTTCAAAGAACTAGTCGTTGCGGCTAAAGATGATAACACTTCACTGGCGTTGCTCTTTGTCGACTTAGATGACTTCAAAAATATAAACGATACTTTAGGACATCATGTAGGTGATAAATTTCTAAAAATCATCTCAACAAGAATGGCAGGTAAACTTGCCGGTATCGGTTCTTTGTATCGCCTAGGGGGAGATGAATTCATTATTTTACTTAATTCTGCCTCTACAACAGCAGAAGTTAAAAAGATATCTGAAACTATCTCTCGTACTGTTAGTGAGCCACTAACCATTAATGATTGCCATTTATCTGCATGTTGCTCTATCGGTGTAACCATAGCACCAACAGATGCTGAAGATTTTGATACCGCATTAAAATATGCGGACATAGCGTTATATGAAGCAAAAAGTGCAGGTCGAAATCAGATCTGTTTAATAACCGACAAAATGATCGAGAAAACGGAAACAGAATTCATCTTGTTAGAAGAGTTGCGTAAAGCTCTGCGTGATGAATCATTTAAAGTTCACTTTCAACCAAAACTGGATTTGGTCACAAAAGAAGTTATTGGTGCAGAAGCGTTATTACGTTGGTGGCATCCAACTATGGGGCAAATAACACCAAACCAATTCATTCCTTTAGCAGAGAAATCAGGGTTAATTAAGGAATTGGGTTTTTGGGTACTTGAGCAATCAATTAAAGAGTGTGTTTATTGGCATAAGCGCGGCTATAAAGATTTAGTCATAGCGGTCAATCTATCACCAATACAATTTAATTCGCCGGACTTTACTAAGTCAGTGTTACAGCTTTTAGGCCGACACGGTCTGTCAGAGTCACATTTAGAATTAGAAATCACTGAGAATGTGCTCATCGAGCAGAATGATGTGCAAAGAGCTAATATTAATATGCTGGCAGCTGCGGGTATAAAACTGGCTATTGATGATTTTGGTAAAGGCTATTCAAATTTGGCTTATATTAAAAAGTTAAATATAGATTCAATCAAAATAGATTTTGAATTCGTTAAGGGCATGGCTTCAAATGACGATGACTTAGCAATTGTTACCGCCATTATAGATATTGCCAAGCGCCTAGGAATTAAAAGTGTAGCAGAAGGGGTTGAGTCAGAAGATATCTCAAGTTTATTGAAAGAACTTGGCTGTAATTCAGCGCAAGGCTTTTTATGGTCGCATGCTCTGGAATCGTCGGCATTTAATGCATTCTTAGATGAAAAAGAATAATGTAAATAAGCCATTTTAGAATAAAAATAGCTGTTATTTCATAGCTGTAGCTATATCAGATTACACCTCTTAATTTTTTTAGCTAGATAACCACAATCGTGCTTATGGCAAACCGGCTAAAAAGAGAGCATTTAGAGCCCCTGTTTAAAGGGGCTTTTTTAATGCTGATTCGTAACAATATGTAATTCAGTTTTCTACTGTTTATTCCTGTAAAAACAAGTAGATAGCATGTTAATAAATTAACAACTGGTTAACCCTCCCATATTCACCTTATTTTTTGTTTAAATAAAGTACCACTTTTTTCTTAGTGGTGTTATAATCTCGCGCCCACTGACTATAGGTTAGTGGATAAAAGGCAGTGACGGGTCAAATTTTTGGCCTTGAATTTAATAACAGCGGAGCACATATAATATGATCCAAATGCAATCACAGCTAGACGTTGCTGACAACAGCGGCGCTCGACGCGTGCAATGTATAAAGGTTCTAGGTGGCTCGCACCGTCGCTATGCAGGTATTGGCGACATCATCAAAGTTTCTGTTAAAGAAGCAATTCCTCGCGGTAAAGTGAAGAAAGGTGATGTTCTTAATGCAGTAGTGGTGCGCACTAGAAAAGGCGTACGTCGCTCGGATGGTTCATCTATTCGTTTCGATGGTAACGCGGCAGTAATGCTTAATGCAAACTTACAGCCAATTGGTACACGTATTTTCGGACCAGTAACTCGTGAATTAAGAACTGAAAAGTTCATGAAGATCGTTTCACTAGCCCCTGAAGTACTTTAAGGAGTCACGAAAATGGCCTCTAAGATTCGTCTAAATGACGAAGTAGTAATCCTTGCTGGTAAAGATAAGGGCAAAAGTGGCAAAGTCACTAAAGTTCTTACAGCTGAAGGAAAAGTTTTCGTTGAAGGTATCAACTTAATCAAGAAACATCAAAAGCCTGTACCTCAGTTACAGCAACCTGGTGGCATTGTTGAGAAAGAAGCTGCAATCAACGTATCTAACGTTGCGATCAAAAACCCTGCTTCTGGCAAGGCTGATCGTGTAGGTTTTAGAATTGAAGACGGCAAAAAAGTTCGTTTCTTCAAGTCTAATAACGAATTAGTTTAATTTTTGGAGTAAAAACGATGGCGAAACTGCATGATTTTTACAAAGATACAGTTGTTGCTGAACTTGCCAAAGAGTTCGGATACAAAAGTGTCATGCAAGTCCCTCGGATTGAAAAGATCACACTTAATATGGGTGTTGGTGAAGCTATTGCTGATAAAAAAGTACTAGACCACGCCGTTAATGATCTAACAGCAATCTCTGGTCAAAAGCCTATGGTAACTAAAGCCCGCAAATCTGTTGCTGGTTTTAAAATCCGTGAAGGCTATCCAATTGGTGCAAAAGTAACTCTACGCGGTGACCGCATGTGGGACTTTTTAGAGCGCTTAATCGCGATCTCGGTTCCTCGTATCCGTGATTTCCGTGGCTTGAACCCTAAATCGTTCGATGGCCGTGGTAATTACAGCATGGGCGTGCGTGAGCAAATTATTTTCCCTGAAATCGATTACGATAAAATCGATAAGATTCGCGGTATGGATATTACTATCACTACTACTGCGAGTTCAGATGCGGAAGGTCATGCTTTGCTGACTGCCTTTAACTTCCCGTTTAAGAAATAAGGTGTAGAGTTATGGCTAAATCATCAATGAAAGCACGTGAAGCAAAACGTGCAAAATTAGTAGCTCAATATGCTGAAAAGCGTGCAGCACTAAAAGATATCATCTCTAACGTAAATTCTTCTGAAGAAGAGCGTTGGGATGCAGTACTAAAACTACAAGCTTTACCTCGCGATTCAAGCAGCAGCCGTCAACGTAACCGTTGTGCTGTTACTGGTCGTCCACATGGTTACTTACGTAAATTCGGTTTAAGCCGTATTAAATTACGTGAAGCAACTATGCGTGGTGAAGTTCCTGGTCTTAAAAAAGCAAGTTGGTAAGGGAGTAATTAATTATGATGACTGATCCTATCGCGGATATGTTTACACGCATCCGTAACGGTCAATCTGCAGCTAAAGTTGCAGTATCTATGCCATCTTCCAAGCTAAAAGTAGCAATTGCTAACTTGCTTAAAGAAGAAGGTTATATTAACGGTTTTGAAGTAACTGAAGGTGTTAAACCTTCATTAGAAGTAACTTTAAAATATTTCGAAGGTAAAGAAGTAATCGAGCAAATCAAACGTGTTTCACGTCCTGGTCTTCGCGTATACAAAGGAAGTAATGATCTTCCTCAAGTATTAGCTGGCTTAGGTATTTGTATTGTTTCTACTTCAAAAGGCCTTATGTCTGACCGTGCCGCTCGCAATGCGGGTCTTGGCGGTGAGATTCTTGGTATCGTAGCGTAAGGAGCAAGAATATGTCTCGTGTTGCAAAAGCACCTGTGTCTATCCCTGCTGGCGTTACAGTTACGTTATCTGGACAAGACATTACAGTAAAAGGTCCTAAGGGCGAATTAACTCGTACGATTCACAGTGACGTAGCAGTTTCTCAAGAAGAAAACAGCATCATCACTACAATCGTTGGCGAAGTTAAAGGCGCTTGGGCTCAAGCCGGTACTACTCGCGCATTAATCAACAACATGGTTGTTGGCGTGAATACTGGTTTCGAAAAACGCTTAATTTTAAACGGTGTTGGTTACCGTGCGAAAGCTGCTGGTCAGAACTTAAACTTATCTTTAGGTTTCTCTCACCCAGTAGACCACGCGATTCCAACTGGTGTTAAAGTTGAAACTCCTAGTCAAACTGAAATCGTACTTACAGGTACTGATAAGCAGGTGATTGGTCAAGTAGCAGCGAACATTCGCGCTTACCGTAAACCAGAGCCTTATAAAGGTAAAGGTATTCGTTATAGCGATGAAGTTGTTCGTCGTAAAGAAGCTAAGAAGAAGTAGGATAATACTATGGATAAGAAAACATCTCGTCTTCGCCGTGCAAAACGTACACGTGCAAAGATCAGCGAGTTGGGTGCGAATCGTTTAGTCGTTTTCCGTACTCCTCGTCACATTTACGCGCAACTAATCGCAGCAACTGGTTCTGAAGTAATTGCATCTGCATCTACTTTAGATAAAGAAGTTCGTGAATCAGTTAAAGCTACTGGTAACAAAGAAGCAGCAGCAGCAGTTGGTAAAGCAATCGCAGAACGCGCTGCAGCCAAAGGTATTACTAATGTTGCATTCGATCGTTCAGGTTTCTTATACCACGGTCGTGTACAAGTGTTAGCAGAAGCAGCTCGTGAAGCTGGCCTTAAATTCTAGGAGTTAGATAATGGCTAATGTAGAAAACACACAACAAAGTGAATTTGCTGAAAAGTTAATCGCAGTTAACCGCGTATCAAAAGTGGTTAAAGGTGGTCGTATTTTCAGTTTCACTGCACTAACAGTAGTTGGTGACGGCAACGGTCGTGTTGGTTTTGGTTACGGTAAAGCACGTGAAGTGCCTGCTGCAATCCAAAAAGCAATGGAAAAGGCTCGCCGTAATATCGTAAACATTGATCTTAAAGGTACTACTTTACAGCACGCTGTTAAAGGTAAGCACTCTGGTTCTAAAGTTTACATGCAACCTGCTTCTGAAGGTACAGGTATCATCGCCGGTGGCGCGATGCGTGCAGTACTAGAAGTTGCTGGCGTACAGAACGTATTGTCAAAAGCATACGGTTCTACTAACCCAATTAACGTTGTACGCGCTACAATCGGTGCTCTTGCGAACATGAAATCGCCTGAGTCTGTTGCAGCTAAGCGTGGCTTAAACGTTACTGAAATTCTGGGGTAACTAGACATGGCTAAGACTGTTAAAGTAACACAATTAAAAAGTTCTATCGGACGTTTACCGTCACATAGAGCTACATTGAAAGGATTAGGTTTACGTCGTATCCGTCATACTGTAGAGTTAGAAGATACTCCATCAGTACGTGGCATGATCAACCTAGTTCATTACATGATTAAGGTGGAGGATTAAGTTATGCATTTAAATACATTATCCCCTGCACCTGGTGCTAAGAAAGATAAAAAGCGCTGTGGTCGTGGTATCGGTTCTGGAATCGGAAAAACTGGTGGCCGCGGTCACAAAGGTCAAAAGTCTCGCTCAGGCGGCGGCATTCGTCCTGGTTTTGAAGGTGGTCAGATGCCACTTAAACAACGTTTACCTAAATTTGGTTTTACTTCGCGTAAATCTTTAGTTCGCGCTGAAGTTCGTTTACACGAATTAAATCAAATCAACGGTGATGTTGTTGATATTCACGCGCTTAAAGACGCAGGTCTAATCACTCGTAACATCGTATCTGCAAAGATCATGTTATCTGGTGAAATCAGCCGTAAAATTACGGTTCGTGGCCTAGCAGTAACCAAAGGTGCACGTGCAGCGATTGAAGCTGCCGGTGGTACAATAGAGGAATAGTACACAATGGCTACACCAGGAATGGAAAACAAAGCTCAAGGCGGTTTGTCTGAGCTTAAACAAAGATTGTTGTTCGTACTCGGAGCGCTTATTGTGTTTCGTTTAGGTTCATTTGTACCAATCCCTGGTATTGACGCCGCTGTACTAGCTCAGTTGTTTGATCAACAAAAGGGCACCATTGTAGAAATGTTTAACATGTTCTCTGGTGGTGCACTTGAGCGAGCCTCTGTATTGGCACTTGGTATTATGCCGTACATTTCAGCTTCGATTATCATGCAGATCAGCACACATATTGTGCCGAGTATGCAAGAATTGAAAAAAGAAGGTGAAGCTGGACGTCGTAAGATCAGTCAATACACACGCTACGGCACACTGCTTCTGGCAACAGTGCAAGCGATAGCAATATCAAAGAGTTTACCTGGTATGATGCCTGGCCTAGTAGTTAATGCTGGCTTTGGTTTCTACTTTACCGCGGTAGTATCTTTAGTAACTGGTACCATGTTTTTAATGTGGTTAGGTGAACAGATTACTGAACGTGGTATTGGTAATGGTATCTCAGTATTGATTTTCGCAGGTATTGTTGCTGGCATGCCATCAGCTGTTGGTCAAACAGCAGAAATGGCGCGTCAAGGTGAATTGCACCTATTAGCATTATTAGTTATCGGCGTTGTTGTCTTCGCCGTTACATGGTTTGTTGTATTTGTAGAGCGCGGTCAACGCCGCATTGTGGTAAACTACGCCAAGCGCCAACAAGGTCGCAAGGTATTTGCTGCTCAAAGTACACATTTACCACTTAAAGTAAACATGGCGGGTGTTATCCCACCTATCTTTGCTTCAAGTATTATCTTGTTTCCAGGTACCATCGCAAGTTGGTTTGGACAAGGTAGCGGTACAGTAGCTGACGTATTGCAAGAAGTTTCTCTTGCTCTATCGCCAGGACAACCTTTGTATGTAATGCTATATGCTGCAGCAATAATCTTTTTCTGTTTTTTCTACACGGCATTGGTTTTCAATCCGCGTGAAACAGCAGATAATTTGAAGAAATCTGGTGCGTTCATTCCAGGCATTCGCCCGGGTGAGCAAACATCTAGATATATCGATAAAGTAATGACTCGCTTAACTTTAGCGGGTGCTTTATACATTACTTTTATATGTTTGGTACCTGAGTTCATGATGATATTTATGGATGTACAATTCTACTTCGGTGGAACATCCCTACTAATTATAGTAGTTGTTATTATGGATTTCATGGCGCAAGTACAAACTCATTTGATGTCTCATCAATATGACAATGTACTGAAGAAAGCCAATCTTAAAGGCTATGGCCGTTAGGCCAACGGAGTATTAAATGAAAGTTCGTGCATCCGTGAAAAAGATGTGTCGTAACTGCAAAGTTGTAAAACGTTCAGGCGTTGTACGAGTTATTTGCAGTGAGCCAAAGCATAAGCAAAGGCAAGGCTAATCTTTTACTAAAGTGTCACTTGTTGTATTATTTTGCAATCTGTGACACTTTATATTGCAAAATTGTTGCTGGTTGAGTATCCTTACGGGCTTTTCAACCGGTTATCTTTTAACCTTAATAAATAGGAGATGTGTTAGTGGCCCGTATCGCTGGCATTAACATCCCTGATCGTAAACACGCAGTAATTGCCATTACTGCTATCTACGGTATCGGTGCAACTCGTGCAAAGGCAATTTGTGCGAACGCTGGTATCGCTGAAGATATAAAGATCAGTGAATTAGACGAAGCTCAAATCGATTTGCTTCGTACAGAAGTGGCGAAATTTACCGTTGAAGGTGATTTACGTCGTGAAGTTTCAATGAACATCAAGCGTCTGATGGACCTTGGCTGTTATCGTGGTTTACGCCATCGTCGCAGTCTCCCTCTACGTGGTCAACGCACTAAGACTAATGCGCGCACCCGTAAAGGTCCTCGTAAGCCGATTAAAAAGTAGATCGAGGAAATAGACATGGCTAAAACACCAACGCGCACGAAAAAGCGCGTAAAAAAACAAGTTGCTGATGGCATGGCTCATATCCATGCTTCTTTCAACAACACAATCGTAACTCTTACAGATCGTCAAGGTAATGCTTTATCTTGGGCAACTGCAGGTGGTTCAGGTTTCCGTGGTTCACGTAAATCTACTCCATTCGCTGCACAGGTTGCTGCAGATCGTGCTGGTAAAGTAGCACAAGAGTTTGGCTTGAAGAATATTGAAGTTTTCGTTAAAGGTCCAGGTCCAGGTCGTGAATCTGCAATCCGTGCCTTAAATGCTGCTGGTTTTAAAATCACCAACATTACTGACGTAACTCCGATTCCTCATAATGGTTGTCGTCCACCTAAGAAACGTCGCGTTTAATAGGTAAGTTGGAGAAATAACATGGCAAGATATTTAGGTCCTAAGCTAAAACTTAGCCGCCGCGAAGGAACAGATTTGTTCCTAAAAAGTGGTGTTAGGGCAATTGATACTAAATGTAAGATCGAAACTATTCCAGGTCAGCACGGCGCACGTCGCGGTCGTTTATCTGACTATGGTGTTCAGCTTCGTGAGAAGCAAAAAGTTCGTCGTATTTACGGTGTGCTTGAGAAACAGTTCCGTAATTACTACAAAGAAGCTGCTCGTCTGAAAGGTAATACAGGTGAAAACTTGTTACAACTTTTAGAAAAGCGTTTAGACAACGTTGTTTACCGTATGGGTTATGCATCTACACGTGCAGAAGCTCGTCAACTAGTTAGCCACAAAGCTATCGTAGTTAACGGTCAAGTTGTTAATATTCCATCTTTCGCTGTTAATGCAGATGATGTGATCTCAATTCGTGAAAAGTCTAAAACTCAAGCGCGCATCGTTGCTGCTTTAGAATTAGCTGAACAACGTGAGAAACCAATCTGGGTTGAAGTTGATAACAAGAAAATGGAAGGGACGTTCAAACGTATTCCTGACCGTTCTGACTTATCAGCAGAGATTAACGAACAGTTGATTGTCGAGCTTTACTCGAAATAAAGCTGAACTTTAAGAGAGGACAATAATGCAGGGTTCTGTAACCGAATTCCTAAAGCCGAAATTAGTAGGTATTGAAAACCTATCTGATACGCGTGCAAAGGTAACTTTAGAGCCACTAGAACGTGGTTTTGGTCATACTTTAGGTAACGCACTACGTCGTATCCTACTTTCTTCAATGCCAGGTTGTGCAGTGACAGAAGTAGAAATTGACGGTGTATTGCATGAATACAGTAGTAAAGAAGGTGTTCAAGAAGACATCATCGAAATTCTGTTAAACCTTAAAGGTTTGGCTGTTGGTTTAGAAGGCAAAACTGAAGCAGTTTTAACTTTAACTAAGTCGGGTGAAGGCCCTGTAACGGCCGCTGATATACAGCATGATGGTGATGTAACAATCGCTAATCCTGCTCACGTAATCTGTAATTTAACAGGTGACGGTTCTATCAGCATGCGCATCAAGATAGAAATGGGACGTGGTTACGTTCCAGCATCTATTCGTCGCAATGCCGAGGAAGAAGAGCGTGCAATTGGTCGTTTATTAGTTGACGCATCTTTCAGTCCTGTTGAAAGAATTGCTTATGACGTAGACTCGGCTCGTGTTGAGCAGCGTACTGACTTAGATAAACTAGTTATCGACATGGAAACTAACGGTACGTTAGATCCAGAAGAGGCGATTCGTCGTGCATCAACAATTCTAGCTGAACAGTTAGATGCGTTTGTTGACTTACGCGATGTTAAAGAAGTTGAACCGGAAGAAGTTAAACCTGCTTTCGATCCAATTTTACTTCGTCCAGTTGATGACTTAGAACTAACAGTTCGTTCAGCCAACTGTTTAAAAGCAGAAGCGATTCAGTACATTGGTGATTTAGTACAGCGTGCAGAAGTAGAACTTCTTAAAACACCTAATTTAGGTAAGAAGTCTCTAACTGAAATCAAAGACGTGTTAGCGTCTCGTGGCTTATCTCTAGGCATGCGCCTAGAAAACTGGCCACCTGAAAGCATTGCTGATAACGACTAAGTCGATCACAATAATAGTTTAAGAGAAGAAGGATTAACTTATGCGCCATCGTAAAAGCGGCCGCCAGTTAAACCGTAATAGCAGTCATCGCCAGGCGATGTTCCGCAATATGGCAAGTTCACTAGTTAAGCACGGTGTTATTAAAACTACTGTAGCTAAAGCTAAAGAACTACGTCGCGTTGTTGAGCCATTAATTACATTGGCTAAAACAGATAGCGTTGCAAATCGTCGTTTGGCATTTGCTCGTACACGCGACCAAGAAGTAGTTGGTTTATTATTCAGCGATCTAGGTCCTCGTTACCAAGAACGTCCAGGTGGTTACACTCGCATTTTAAAATGTGGTTTCCGTACTGGTGATAAAGCACCTATGGCTTATATTGAGCTTGTTGACCGTCCAGTAACTGAAGAAGTTATTGAAGACGTTGAAGAAGTTTCAGCAGAAGCATAATCGAATTTACATTCGATAAAAAAGAGTCCTTCGGGGCTCTTTTTTTTGTTTAAAATTTGTCATTTAACAAATGCACGTTTTGAATTAAGGAGGTCCCGTGCCTCGCTTAGGCTCGCACAGGATGACGTTGCACTTTTTCTAATTTTGTTGATGCTACGCGTTAATTATTAACTTACACCACGTCATTCCTGAGGACTAGTGCATGGATGCACGTAGGTAGAACAATGCAGGAGCAAATTGTCGAGCTCTAGCGACATCAGGGGCCTCCATAATTGACAGTGAGCTCTTGTTTAACATCGCTCTTTTAATCCTCATCCTTGACCTTAATCCTGATACACCGTACTGTGGTAAGTCAATTTTAATTTAAGCGAATATAATGTCAGAACGAAATCCGATAATAGCAGTAACAGGTTCATCTGGTGCTGGTACTTCTACTACATTAGACGCCTTTGAGCACATCTTCCGTTCTCTTGGTATTAACGCTGCTATGGTTGAAGGCGATAGTTTCCATCGTTTTACCAGACCTGAAATGGATTTGGAAAAAAGAAAAGCTAAAGCCGAAGGTTCGAAAGTGAGCTACTTTGGTGACGTTGCCAATGACTTTGATGCGCTAGAAAGTTTGTTTACAGATTTCGGTGAAAAAGGTGTTGGCACCATGCGCAGATATCTGCATACCTTTGACGAAGCTGTACCTTATAACCAGATGCCAGGAACATTTACTCCTTGGGAGCCCCTGGGAGAGGATTCAGACCTTTTATTCTATGAAGGTTTACATGGAGGGGTGGTTACAGAAAAAAATGATGTAGCACGTCATGTGGACTTACTGATAGGCATGGTACCTATTGTAAACCTGGAATGGATACAGAAAATTATTCGCGACACAAACTCTAGAGGACATTCTCGAGAAGCTGTTACTGAAAGTATCGTAAGAAGCATGGAAGATTACTTCTCATTTATCACCCCACAATTTTCTCGAACCCACATAAATTTTCAACGAGTCCCTACTGTAGACACATCTAACCCGTTTAGTGCAAAGGCTATTCCTACGCAGGATGAAAGCTTTGTGGTTATTCGATTTAGAGAAATGAAAAACGTAGATTTTCCTTTTTACCTTCGCATGATCGATGGTTCATTTATGTCCAGGGTAAACACATTAGTTGTACCAGGTGGTAAAATGGGCTTTGCCATGGAGCTAATTTTAAAACCGTTGATTGTTGATATTATGGAAAAGAAAAAGGCCGCAAGTCAGCAAATGGACTGGATGCAAACTTACGATTAAAATGAGAAACACAAAACGGAAAAGGAGCCAAATGGCTCCTTTTTTAATAAACGCTTTGTACAGAATTTATGCTTCGACGATCTCAAAGTCATGTGTAATGTTAACCGATGCATTTAGCATTAAGGCAACAGAGCAATATTTATCGGCTGAAAGAGATACTGCACGAGCAACATGTTTTTCACTTACATCAGTTCCGGTAATCACAAAATGTAAATGAATGTCTGAAAACAATTTTGGTACGGTATCTACTCGAGTACCATCGATTTCAACAACACAATCTTTAATGTTCTGACGAGCTTTTTCTAAAATACTAACGACATCTACTGAAGAACAACCACCTAAAGAAAGTAAAATGTTTTCTAATGGACTTACAGCGTTATTACCGCCATTAGCATCCATTAACATGCTATGACCACTTTCAGATGTGCCCATAAACATTTCTTCACCAACCCATTGTACTTTTGCTTGCATGCTTTATTCCTGTGTAAATTATGAATTTCAATTAAGTTATTTTACATCATCCAGTCTTAATAACGAATATAAAATATGCGGATTTAAATTATTAATTAGAACGAAAGCTCTAACTTTGTCGTATCATTTTTGAGCATTTTTACCGTTAAAAATTACAAAGTATCACAGATTTAACTATCCATAATCGTTAGTATTTTGTTACTTGAGTTAAGAGAATATCAGAATGCTTTATTTTTTACTTTGTGTAGGGTTATTAATCGCGGGTTACTTTATTTACGGCAGTTTCGTAGAAAAGGTTTTTGGCGTAAAACAAAATAGACAAACACCAGCGTTAACTCAACCCGATGGTGTCGATTATGTTCCTATGTCAAAAGGTAAAGTGTATTTAATTCAACTTCTGAATATTGCCGGTGTAGGCCCAATCTTTGGACCCATTTTAGGTGCTCTATATGGTCCTGCTGCGATGATTTGGATTGTTTTCGGTTGTATCTTCGCCGGTGCAGTTCATGACTACTTTTCAGGTATGATTTCGGTTCGACATAATGGTCAATCTGTACCAAACCTTGCAGGTAAGTACTTAGGTACAGGAGCAAAACATTTTATGAATGTCTTTGCCATTATCTTATTGTTACTTGTTGGTGTGGTATTTATCTCTGCCCCAGCAGGTTTACTGGCTAAGTTAACTGGTTTAGATGCCGCTATATTCCTCGGCATCATCTTCACATACTACCTGATTGCAACTCTGGTACCGGTAGACAAGCTAATCGGCCGTTTCTACCCATTCTTCGGCGCACTGTTGGTATTTATGAGTGTCGGCTTAACACTAGCGATAATATTCTCTTCTGAGCATACCTTGCTGCCAGGTGTGCAGGTTAGCGATTTCATGACTAACTTAAACCCTAATGACATGCCGTTGTGGCCAGCATTATTTATTACTATTGCCTGCGGTGCGGTTTCTGGTTTTCATGCTACACAATCGCCGTTGATGGCTCGTTGTATTGAAAATGAAGAAAATGGCCGTTTCGTATTTTATGGGGCAATGATAGGCGAAGGTATTATTGCCTTAATTTGGTGTGCGCTAGCGTTATCATTCTTTGGTGGTGTTGACGCATTAAACATTGCCATGAACGGTAACCCTGCCAATGTGGTATACGAAATATCTAATGGGCTTCTTGGCGCTGTTGGTGGGTTTTTGGCTATTCTTGGCGTGATCATTTTACCAATCACTTCTGGAGATACCGCATTTCGTTCAGCTCGACTGATTTTATCTGAATTTTTCAATATTTCTCAAAAGAAATTAAATAAGCGTTTAATATTGGCATTACCTCTATTTGCCATTGGTGCAATCCTTACACAAGTTGATTTTGGTATTATATGGCGATACTTCGGTGTTGCTAACCAAACAACTGCAGCATTAATGTTGTGGACTGCTGCAGCTTATTTGATGCAACATCAAAAAAATCACTGGATTTGTACAATCCCGGCGATGTTTATGACCGTTGTTGTAATTGCATTTATATTTAGCTCCGCCACCCTTGGTTTTGGCCTACCGATTGGTATCTCAACAGTTTCAGCTGGTGTAATTACTTTGCTTGCGACATTCTTTTTATTAAATAGAATGCTTAGGGCTGACAAGTTAATAACGACAAGTTAACTTAGTTGATATTTAAAATAAGAATGCCGCAATAAAATATTGCGGCATTCTTGATTCTGGGAGACTCAATGCAAAGAATTAATTGAGTAAAGACGTATTCGTGCTTTCAAAAATCTTATCTGCAGATGCGGCAACAAACCCGGTGTATAAATTTCCACAAGCCATTGGATAGCGTTTAGCAAATTCATAAAAACAGCTAGGGATCTCAACTTCTTTATCAGAAAATTTAACTTTGATGCTATCAGCCATTGTTGATGATTGTTCTAGAAATACTTGTGCATTTCCTTTTACTTCACCACCAGAGCTATTCAGTTTAAAGCCACCATCTTTAACAACGGTATTTACTTTATCAATACATTCAAAATCATTTAAATGATTAATGCTAACGGTAAAGTGGTTTGCTCGATAACCCCAAGCCGCTAGCCATGCAGCGTATTCACTTTCATTTAATAGTGTTTTGTATTCGTCATAGCTAATTTCCCAGTGCGTACCAGAGAATAGAAAATTGCTATCTGTAGTAACACTACTATCCATATTAGCAACGATACGGTTAATAATAGCTTGCACTTCAGTTGAAAACTCTTCAACGATTAACTCACTAATAAATACTTTCGGCAAAGTGTCATCAGGATGCTCGAAATGTTTAGCATTCAGTTTTTTTGCTTTAAATTCATATTGACCACATTCCGTATAGCCAAGATTTAAAAGGTGAGCTGATAGCTTATCAATATTAACTCTTTCAATATTGAATGTACGATATGCAACATGATCGTTAATTAAATCATTACCAGCACCTAGTAATTGATGTACTTTATCAGCAGATGGAGTAACTGCTAGGTATTGCTGCCAGATGTTTTCAAAAAGTTCTGTAACTTGTTTTTTCATGGTGGACCCTTCAAATCGTTAGATTGAATTAATTAAAATAAATTTGTTTATAGAATACCAAGTTGATTAAATATCTGATCATTTTAAATGGTTAAAACGAATAACTACTGCGTTATAAAATTTATAAGTAGAATAACTACTTACTAAATTTCATGCCTTGTATTTATCCGTTTTTCCTCATTAAAAAGTAGGCCATATACTTAATGAAATTGGTATAATTTGGTAATAGTGGGCGAAAGGTTTACTACTGCGGGGAAAACACGAGGTGAATTACCCGGCGAAGGTGTATCCTTCGCCAGCTAATTAAATGTTATCGATAGCTTTGAAAAAGCAAGGACGTAGTCCTGCAATTTGTAATATGTACGATAACCTAAGCATTAAAACGTTAAACCAGTTAGATTGATAAGCCAGGGCTTAATTGTGCTGGCAATTGTACTTTATCTGCTTCTACAGAAGCAACTGGGAATGCACAATAGTCTGCGGCATAATAAGCGCTAGCTCGGTGATTACCACTGTCGCCAATACCACCAAATGGCGCTGCACCACTTGCTCCAGTAATCGGCTTGTTCCAGTTAACAATACCGGCACGTATACGCTTAAAGAAGTGATTGTAAAGCTCTTCACTGTCACTTAATAAGCCAGCAGATAATCCAAAGCTGGTGTTATTAGCTTCAACGATAGCACTGTCAAAGTCGTCATAACGATAAACTTTCAATAATGGCCCAAAGTGCTCTTCATCAGGCATATTTTTAATCGCTGTAACATCGACAATACCTGGCGTTACAAAGCCTGTACCTTGCTCTTTGTGAGTTAACTCGACCAGAGATGTCCCACCAAGCTCAACCAATTGATCGTGCGCTGCAACTAAACCCAAAGCTGCGCGTTCTGAAATCATAGAACCAATAAACGGCTGCTCTTCATCGTTGAAGTAACCAATTTTGATTGCTTTAGTTGCATCAAGTAGCTTTGCAATAATGGCATCGCCAGTGGCATTGTTCTCAATAAACAAGCGACGGGCACAAGTACAACGTTGGCCGGTAGTTATAAATGCAGATTGGATAATGTCATGTACTACAGCATTAATGTCAGATACATCTTTAACGATAAGAGGGTTATTACCGCCCATCTCTAACGCTAAAATTTTGCCGGGTTTATCAGCAAATTGTTGGTGTAGTAACTTACCTGTGGTTGAGCTACCGGTAAAGAATAAGCCATCAATACCGTTATGGCTTGCCAATGCTTTACCTGTTTCAATTTCACCTTGAACTAGGTTAATCACGCCAGCAGGTAATTCGGCTTTTTCCCAAAGTTTAAGCATCAACTCTGCAACCATTGGCGTTAACTCTGAAGGTTTAAATACAACAGTATTGCCGGCAATTAACGCTGGAACTATATGACCATTAGGTAAATGACCAGGAAAGTTGTATGGGCCAAAAACAGCTACAACACCATGAGGCTTATGGCGAATAAAAGCCTTTGCTCCTGGAATTGGGTTTTCAACGGTACCTGTTCTATCGTTATATGCTTTAATAGACAAGTTTACCTTGCCAATCATTGCACCAGCTTCGGTGCGAGTTTCCCAAAGAGGCTTGCCCGTTTCCTGAGCTATGGCTATTGCCATTTCTTCTTTGTGTTCAGTTAGAATGTCCATGTAGCGTTGAATAACAACTAAACGTTCATCTACACTTTTAAAACCCCATTCCTCAAAAGCAAGTCGAGCACTATCAATAGCGTCATTAACTTGCTGTTGTGATGCCGATTTACCTTGCCAGATCACTTCATTCAATGCAGGGTTTAATGAATTCATTTCATGGCCTTGGCCTGGTTGCCATTGCCCGTTAATAAATTGTACCGAATTTGTCATTTTTACCTCTCGCTGATTAAACAGCACTTAACTTTTTGCAACTCTTACAGAATCACCATTAGTGACTTGTAAAGCTGTAGCCGTTTGTTGATCAATAATTGCGATTTTATCATCTTGATTAATTGCAATTGGCATCTGTACAGCTCTAAAGTCTCTTACTTTAGTGTTGCATACCATTGCTTTAGATGCGCCTTCTACATCGCCAATTTTTACCGTTAAACTTAATGAATTACGCACTGTTTTAATGGTTTTAAGTTCTGCTTCTACTGTAGGACCAGCGTCGAAAATATCAACATAGCCACGATTAACAAAACCTTCATTCTCCAGTAAACGCAATGCTGGAACAGTATGTTGGTGTACTTTACCGATAACTTTTTGTGCTTCTTTGCTTAACAAACTTACATAGATAGGATATTTCGGCATTAGCTCCGCTATAAACTCTTTTTTACCTATGCCTGTTAAGTAATCAGCAGTAGGGAAGTCTAATGAAAAGAAGTGTTCTTCTAACCATTGCCAAAATGGTGAATTACCATTTTCATCTGATACACCACGCATTTCAGCGATTACCGTTTGGTTGAATCGTTTAGTATGTTCAGCCATAAATAACATGCGGCATTTCGATAAAAATCGTCCGTTGTTATTCACTCTATAATTGTCTCGCAAATACAGGGTGCAAAGCTCAGATGTACCGGTGTAATCATTATTTAAGGTTAATGTTTCAACGGTATTATGAATATTAAGTTCACGAGATGAATGCACAACTTTACCAACGTGGTAATGGTAAAAGGCATCGTGCAAACCCACTGCACTTTCGATACCTGTTGTACCTACAACTTCACCTGTAGCAGTATCTTCCATAACAAACAGGTAACCTTCATCACCACAGTTTTCTAATTCTGTATGAAATGATTTGGTCGCACGATTTATACGGCTAAGCAATAGTTCTTCGTTAACCGGTAACGAAGTGAAACCATGCCCAGATTCTACTGCAATTTGGTGTAAAACATCGTAATCACTATTTCGAATAGGACGGATGATGATCATAGTATGTTCTCTTTAAAGTTCGTTGAAATTGGTTAAGGCGATCCTTAACCTTTTACAATATTTGCTACTGCTTTTTCAAAGCGAAGTAAGCCTTCAGCAATATCTGCATCAGGGATCACAAGAGAAGGAGCAAAACGAACTATACTTGCGCCAGCAACTAAAGACATTAAACCTTCAGACATTGCTGCGTTTAAGAATTCTTTAGCTCTGCCTTGGTAGTCATCTGTAAGTACAGCACCAATTAATAAACCTTTTCCGCGAATTTCTTTAAAGACATTATATTTATCGTTAATTTTGTTTAAGCCATCTTTAAACAGTGTGGCTTTTGATAATACCGCTGCTAACACTGCAGGATCATTTACTGTATCGAATGCAGCTTCGGCAACAGCACAGGCAAGTGGGTTACCACCATAAGTACTGCCGTGAGTACCAATTTTTAAGTGTTTAGCAATTTCTGTCGTTGTTAACATAGCACCAATTGGGAAACCGCCGCCTAACGCTTTTGCTGTTGTTAGGATATCTGGAGTAACATTTAATCCCATATACGCGTATAGGTCACCAGTACGGCCAACACCTGTTTGAACTTCATCAAATACTAATAGAGCATTATGTTGATCACAAAGATCACGTACACCTTGAATAAAGTCATTTGTTGGAGAAATAATTCCACCTTCGCCTTGTAATGGCTCCATTACAACGGCACAAGTTTTCTCAGAAATAAGCTCTTTTACAGAGTCTAAATTGTTGTATTCTGCATGGAATACATCACCAGGCTTAGGGCCAAAACCGTCAGAGTATGCTGCTTGACCACCAACAGTTACAGTGAAGAATGTTCTACCATGGAAACCTTGTTTAAAAGCTATAATTTCAGTCTTGTCTGCTCCGTGAACATCAAGTGCCCAACGACGAGCCAGCTTTAATGCTGCTTCGTTTGATTCTGCGCCAGAGTTAGCAAAATATACTTTTTCAGCAAAAGTATTATCGACAAGTTTTTTAGCTAAACGAAGAGCTGGTTCGTTAGTCATAACATTAGATAAATGCCATAGCTTTTCACCTTGTGTCTTTAACGCTTCAACTAAAGCAGGGTGACAATGGCCTAAACAGTTAACAGCAATACCACCAGCAAAGTCGATATATTCATTGTTATCTTGGTCCCAAACTTTTGAACCTTTACCGCGTACAGGTATTACTGCAGAAGGTGAATAGTTAGGCACCATTACTTGATCAAATAAATCACGATTTGCTGAATTATGTTCTGTCATACCCTAAATCCTCGTTTTAAAATGCTAAATGTTGAATACGTTGTTTATGTTTGTTTCTCTAATAACGTATAGGCTCAACTAAAAATGAGGTGATATTATGCCAGAAAAAATTGCATTTGTCTTGATTGAAAAATCCTGAAAGCCAGTAAATATAAGGGCTTGCAAGGTTTTATTCAATATTTATGCATAACTATACTTGTTAAAAGAGTGTTTAATAGCAAATAAAAAATTAATTGTTGATTAACAATTATAGTCACTTAAAGTAGTTAGGTTTAATGATTAAGTAACATTTCTATAGTTGTTAATTGTTCGGCAGAAATATTGATGAATTTTAACCCTAAGAGGAATTCATTTTGGGATATGCGACGATTTACAATTAAACGAACTGTTATTGGTGTTACGTCTGAATTGTCACTTAAATTGATTTGGAACTCAGCGGGGTGACCAGCTTGTTCTAGGATGAGGTCAACGCTTGCTTTGTCTAAACTAAGTTGGATGCCGGATAATGAGAGGTTAACAGCAGTACTTTCTAGCTGTTGTTCATTATTATTTAGCACGATATTTACTGAAAAATTCACATCCTTTCTTGGATGAAACCTTCTTTCAATCGACATAATGAGCCTCAGTTATTATTGTTATTCTTTTCATACTTTAACAAATCTGACGGCAATGTAACCAGTTTAATTTGTAGTTAATTTTAAAAAATTATTAAGTAGTTGATGACCCTGCTCGGTAAGAATTGATTCTGGATGAAATTGTACGCCCATTATCGGTAATGTCTTATGAGCAACGCCCATTATTTCATCCATATCGCCTTGCTTCGTCTCAGTCCAAGCTGTGATCTTAAGCGTGTCAGGTAACAATTGCTTATTTACTACTAATGAATGATAACGGGTAACTTGTAATGGATTATTGAGACCTATAAATACACTTTCGTTATTGTGCTTTATTAATGATGTTTTGCCGTGCATCACTTGTTTAGCTTTTTCAACCACACCACCAAAATATTGTGCAATGCACTGATGTCCTAGGCATACACCTAAAATAGGGATTACACCTGAGAACTTGTCGATGATTTCTAATGATAGGCCAGCACTTGCTGGATCGCAGGGACCCGGTGAAATAACAATATGATCAGGCGCCATTTCACGTATTTGATTAATAGTGATTTCATCATTTCTAACTACAATTACCTCTTCCCCCAAGTGCTGGAAATAATGCACCAAATTAAAGGTAAACGAATCGTAATTATCGATCATTAAAAGCATGGAACGTCCTAAAGCTTAATAAGAGCTGCAATTATATCTCTAAGCTTTACCAAGTCCATTAAATAATTTAATTGCTAACAGAGTATTCTTGGGGGGGGTGCTTACTTATTATTTCAACCTTATCACCAACTTTAATAGAGCCTTCATTTAATGCGATAAGGTTTTGTCCAAAATAAATCTCCTTGTCTTTGGCTTGTCTAAATTTCTTTAATGTCGATAGTGGCTCTTTTTGTTTATTTCTCTTACCCGTTATTTCATTAACGGTGGTAAATATACATCGACTGCAAGGTTTCACTATTTCAAAAACAACCTCACCTATCCTAATTTTGTGCCAACCGTCTTCAGCAAATTCTAAACATTGTGACACCACTAAGTTTGGTCTAAATTGCGCCATCGCAACAGGGTGTTCTAATTTAGCATTCAACGCTTCTAAAGATGCTTCACTGATGAGTAATAAAGGATATCCATCAGCAAAACTTAGTTTGTGATCCAAGCCCTTTACTTCTCGATGTGAATGTTCCCCTAGGTAATAGAACCTACAAGAAAAATTTAGGTACATTGAAAACCATTGATCTATTTCATTAGAACAATGTTGAGCAGATATTTCATCATTCCAAACTTGAACATTTTGATATTTATTTGAGAAGTTATTATAAGTAATTCTTAACTCGGGCATGCCAGGAGCATTTAATATCAATCCAGTTGCCGTTATATTACTGTTTACCAATACTAGGGCTGACTTTGTTCGGCCAGTAATAAACTTTCCATTTAAATCAGTAATAACAAAATGTCTATCGAGTTCTAGCCCCGTTTCTTTTACTAATGCATTGTTAAGGGATATACCTTGAGTTGACTTAATTGGGTAGGTAGTTACGTTTGTTAAAATGGTCGATGACATTGTGTTTATTGCCTAAAAGAAATAAAGCTAATAATCTAGCCTAACCTAGTTATAAATATTAATAAATAAACTGTTTTAAATATCAGTTCAGCTATAATGCTAATACATTTTGAAAATTAGAAAAAAGTAATCCAAATTAATGGCAGAGCAGGAAAAAAACAATAACATTTCACTAAGTTTATTATTGCCGTTATTAGCGTCAATAGTTGCCATTACTCCCTTAGCTGTTGATTTATACCTTCCAGCAATGCCTGTTATAGCTCAATACTTTAATAGCTCGATTGCTGCGGTACAAAATTCCTTAAGTATATATTTAGCCGGCTATGCTTGTGGACTGGTCTTGTTCGGGCCTTTAGCCGACATTATTGGTAGACGAAAACTTGCCATCTTTGGGTTAAGTTTTTTCTCAATTATCTCTTTTGCTATTCCTTTGTCACAAACAATTGATCAGTTTATTGGATTAAGATTTGCTCAAGCATTTTGCGGTAGTGCAGCTACTGTCGTAGTACCTGGAATTATCAGGCAATTCTATGGCAAAAATACAGCGAAAGGGATGTCATATGTCAGTATGATAATGATGTTTGCTCCAATGTTGGCGCCCACCATTGGTAGTGCCATTTTAGTGATTGCAAATTGGCAGTCGATGTTTTATTTCTTGGGCATTTACTCGTTAATTATATTAATCGCTAGCTTTACAAAGTTACCCGAAATGACCAAAAATACTGATCCTGATATTGAAAAAGTCTCGTTTTTTGGTAATTACAAAATTGTACTGTCTAATAAAGCCGCTCGTAAATATATACTGAGCTCGATGCTGGTGTCTTTGGCATTTTTTGCTTATCTAACGGCAATACCGTTTGTCTATTTGGAAGTATATAAAACCAGTGAATTTGTTTTTAGTTTCCTATTTGGTATTAATGTTGTTGCTCTGATGATGGCACAATTAATAAATACTCGCTGTGTTGGTAAATATGGCTCGGAAAAAATGCTTTTGTCTGGCCTTTTGGTTGCCCTTTTTTCTGCTTTAACTTTAGTCGTTGTTAATATTCTTGAATTGTCTTTATTCTGGACAGTTATTTCAATACTGCCTTTAATGGGCAGTATTTCATTAATCGCAGTAAATTCAGACTCATTAATATTACTGACATTCGCGAATCAAACAGGGACCGCAACAGCGGTAATCGGTACCCTTAGGTTTGGCATCGGCGCTTTAGCAGGACCAATTTTAGCATTTTTCCATACAGAATCAGCACTGCCTTTTGCGGTTCTGATGTTAACTTCAATTATTCTCGTTGGTTTATGCCAATATTCACCGTTAAAACGAAAACTATAGTTATAAAGCTTACTCTTCGATTTCACCCCTAAACTGCTATTTATCTGCTTAGGGTGAAGAATTCCCTTTCTGGTTACATTTTGATAACAAAAAATAACAAAGTATTTTTTCTTAATTGTTCAAAAATAAACCGTTTTAAATTAACCACCTATTTACTTTTGATGTTCGTAAGTTGTTTTAAAGAGTTAACTATTGGTTAAAACCTGTTCAATTTGGTTGACCGCAGTACAATTTATATCATACATTTCACACTTGAAAACAAGAACAAAAACGACTTTGCAAATATTGTTCTTAAGCATAAAGTTTGCTTTAGACCTTATTTTAAAGGGGTTTTGTAATTTGATAGAAAAGGTAGTTTTGATTTAAAATAAATTTTACAAACAATTAATTTGTTTTTAATCAAAGGTCTACGATACCTTTCCTAGTTTGCAGAACTGTCATTTTCATTTTGCATGTTAACCTTAAAAATTAACATAATAATAATAAAAGACAATTAATTGCGTTAGGGTGTGTTGTAGGCTTCACGAAAGTGAAGTCTTGGTGATTTATTTAGATAAATTGGCGTTATTTTGCCAATAAAACATTAATTAATAATGGTTTTAACTTTAAAACTGCATTTACAGTTTTTATTGTTAAGTATACCTATTGGTAGACCTGTTATTTACTGTTACTTAACTCATCAAACTTCAAGGTTTCATTTCTTTTTCTTTCCTAATTTTAAGTTCTTTTCTTTAAAAGTTTCAGATGACTGATCTTTTAATTTGTAACTAGCTCTAAAAATAACAATAGCTCTTCCTCTATCGAGCATGCCAATGGCAAAACCGGTAGGGACCCTAACTTAAATTTACTTCCTTAGGAGGAACGAGTAGTGTTCAGTATAAATGCGTTAATAAAAACAATAAAAATCTCTAAAAAAATGATCATGGCCTCAGCCATAGTTTCGTTATTACCTTTGTCAGCTTTTGCGGCAAATGATTTTGCCCCTGGGAGAATATTAGTGTCGGCTAAGCCGGGGTTGTCAGATGCTCAGCTAGCTAAGATTCTAGAAAAACATAAGGGTAAATCAAAATCTAAAATTTCCAAAATAAATGTGCATATTGTTTCTGTTCCTGAAAAAGCGGAAAAAGGCATTGTTAATGCATTATCAAAAAACCCTAATATTGATTTTGTAGAGGTAGACGAGCTTGTTGCTTCTAGTGAAATTCATGCAAATGATACAAAGTACTCTAATGCATGGCATCTATCGAAAATGAATCTTCCATCGGCTTGGGAGCAATCTAAAGGTGAGGGTATTGTTGTCGCAGTGTTAGATTCTGGCCTATATTCAAATCATCCAGATCTGATTGGTAACGTTAAATCAGGCTTTAATGTTGTTAGTAGTAACTATGATACAAGTGATATTAATGGTCATGGAACCATGGTTGCTGGTGTAATATCAGCAGTCAGTGACAACAACACTGGTGTTACTTCTATTGCATGGAATACTAAGGTGATGCCCGTGAGAATATCCAATAATAGTAATGGAAGCGCTTATACCAGCGACGTTGCGAAAGGAATTACATGGGCTGCTGATAATGGTGCAGATATAATCAACATTAGCTATGGTAGTATATTTAAAAGTAGTGCTGTCGTAAATGCCGCAGAATATTCTTACAATAAAGGTGGATTAGTTGTTACAGCTGCAGGAAATGACGGCTCAGATTTAAATTGTGTAGATAATAAATACTTCATTGTTGTTTCTGCCACAGGTAGCAATGATACTAAAACAAGCTGGTCTGATTACGGGAACTGTGTTGATGTAGCAGCTCCAGGTGCTGGTTTGCCAACAACCACGAAATCTGGTGGTTATACTAACTTCTCGGGAACATCCGCAGCATCACCCGCTACAGCTGCAGTGTTAGCATTAATGAAATCAAAATATCCAACTCTGACTAATTTTGAATTAGAAAGTCTACTAGAATCAACGGCGGATAAAACTGTAAGTGGTACAAATTATAGTAAGCTATATGGTCATGGTAGAGTTGATGCCGCTTCAGCACTAAGCAGTGATGTAGAAGTACCTGGATCTGATCAAATAGCGCCTTCTGTAGCTATTACATCTCCAGCTGAAGATAGTACAAATTCAAATAACATGGTAGTTCAAGTAAACGCCCAAGATAATACTGCAGTTAGTAAAGTTGAGCTGTATGTATCAGGGACTAAAGTAGCGACAGATACAACTCAACCTTATAGTTTTAGTTTAGATACAACAGAAATGAAAAATGGAGAAGTTTCTCTTGAAGCATATGCTTACGATGCAGCTAATAATATTGGTTCTACCGGAAATTATTGGGTACAAATCAATAATCAAATTATTGAACCTGAGCCTGAGCCGGAAGACACTATTTCTCCAACAGTAGTCATTAGCAACCCTGTTAATGGTCAAACTATTAGTGGAAATCAAGCAATCCAAGTTTCAGGAAAAGATAATGTTGGGGTGAAAAAAATTCAATTGTTTATAGATTCTCAACTTAAATCAGAAGTATTTTCATCTAGTATGAGCTACAGCTGGAATACTAAGAAAGCTGGAACTGGTAATCACAGTATTAAGGCAAGAGTTTATGATGCAGCAGGTAATTATAGTGAACAAAACATAGTTGTTTCAGTAGCTAGTAATTCAAAAGGTAACGGTAAAAAGCCTCATTAAGTAGGCATATTAAATGCATGTTGTCTAATTCAATAGTGCCTTCAGTGTTATTACAATTGAAATGCAAATGAATAAACCGTAAACGTGTATAATTTTTCAAGATAGATAAATTCAAAAAAAAGCTCTGTATAAATACAGAGCTTTTTTATTTTAGAAGTATATTACTTCACTTTTCTTCTTCTAGAAATAAATAATCCAATCAAACCAGAGCCTAAAATTAATAATGTCCCAGGTTCAGGAAGACCTCTTGGTGTCACAATACAAGTGTCGTGACCCGGATTTTCCGCACAAAAACATTCATCTCCAGGTACTTCAGCTGGACAACCAGGGCCCCCATCAGTGATTTTTACACTGCCACCACCATCAGGCAAAGCTTGAAAATGTACCATGGCAGGTGTAAAAATATTTTCTAAAGAAAGGTTGGTTAATGTCCATGTTGCAGTTTCACCATCGGTCATTCTATCGCAACTTATATTACCACAGTTAGGGAAGTCAACATCCCAGTTAAAAGTTATGGAGGCGTTAGTAAAACCGGTTCCATCAAAAGTAATAGCGTCAACATTTGCAGACTCGTTGATAAGCGAGGTTGCATCTAAATCACCGCCAAAAAACAAACGACTTAAAAAGGTAAAGTCATTGCCTGGAAATAAATTACCGATAGTATTAGTCAGGGTAAAATCTAAATTATCACCATTCTCTACATACTCGAGTGTTGCTACTACAACTCCAACAGCATCACCATTCGACAAGCCAATGTTACTACAACTACTATGACAAGTAGAAAATTCAATTAAAGCAGATTTTGCGTTTGATGAGAAAATGAGTAAAAACAGAATAAATATTTGTGGTAATAATTTTTTCATAATTAATTCTCCAAAATCAGAAAAAGCAAGCATAATTGAAGAATTAATAAGCATTAACTGTTCCATAAATTAAAAAACAATATAAATCAGTATGTTATGCCGCAAGTTAAGGTGTTTAGTTTTATCAGGGACCTTATTTGAAAAGGAGTGTATATTTTTGTGACACAAAACCTACATAAATAAAGCTTTATACGACAAGTGTCGTATTACAAATGTAAAATTTATGTTAGTAATTATATGGTTAGAATTAGATATTAAGTATATTGTAAAAATTTTAAATTTGTAAAAAAATCTGACACCAGAACGAGTGCTAGATCTAAGTTATTGATTGTTTTCGGCTTTATTGCTTTTTTCTAATTCGCTTTGCTGAATGCGCCACTTTTGCAATTCGGCATAGTAATGGTCCCAAACACAAGGGTTACACACACCGCTTTCACAACATTCATTGCTATTGGGAGGGGTTGGCTTTTCAAGAACATCGGTCATGGCTTTAAGAATCTACCTGTTGTTTAATTTCAGCTTGTTGAACACGCCACTTTTGTAATTCAGCGTAGTAATTATCCCAAACACATGGGCAACACGCACCTCCGCCACAACAGTCATCATCGGCAGGTGGGTAGGGTTTTTCTAATAATTCGGTCATGATGTTTCATTAATAATTTTAAATGTTTATTGTTCGTTATTTTACCTGAATGTTTAGGTCGGTACTAGAGCTTAGATCCTGAAACAAGCTCAGGAAATGAGTACAGAGATACACCGGATATTTAGGTAATAAAAAACCCTGCAGTTGAAGTGCAGGGTTTGATTAACTTAACAAAGATCCTGAAATAAATTCAGGAAGTGGTTTAGGGATATTTGACCCTAAACTCTACTCAATCTCAGCTAGTTTTTTCTCTAGGTAGTGAATGTTTGCACCACCACGAGCAAAGCCGACATCATTCATGATATCTTCTTGTAACGCGATATTAGTTTTAATACCGTCGATAACTAACTCATCCAAAGCGTTTTTCATGCGAGCAATTGCTACTTCACGAGTTTCACCATAAGTGATTAGTTTACCAATCATAGAATCATAATGAGGCGGTACTGAGTAATCAGTATAAATGTGAGAGTCCCAACGAACGCCCATACCACCAGCAGGGTGGAAACGCGTTATTTTACCCGGAGAAGGGATAAATGTACGTGGATCTTCAGCATTAATACGACATTCAATTGCATGACCGTTAACTTTAATGTCTTCTTGCTTGATCGTTAATTTTTGACCAGCAGCAACACGTAGTTGCTCTTTGATTAAATCAACGCCAGTGATCATTTCAGTAACTGGATGCTCAACTTGAATACGGGTGTTCATTTCAATGAAGTAGAACTCACCATTTTCAAATAAGAATTCGAATGTACCAGCGCCGCGGTAATTAATTTCATTACAAGCGTTACAACAACGAGCACCAATTTCAGCACGTAGTTCTTCAGAAATACCAGGTGCTGGCGCTTCTTCAACAACTTTTTGGTGACGACGTTGCATTGAACAGTCACGCTCTGCTAAATGAATTGCGCTACCTTGGCCGTCAGCAAGAATTTGAATTTCAACATGACGAGGGTTTTCTAGGAATTTTTCCATGTAAACCATATCGTTATTGAAGGTGTTTCTTGCTTCAGTTTTTGTTAACTGGATAGATTCTAGTAAGTCGTCTTCGCTGCGTACAACACGCATACCACGACCACCACCACCACCAGAGGCTTTGATGATTACTGGGTAACCAATACGGCGACCATGAGCAATATTTGCTGCATCATCGTCTGTAAGCGGGCCATCAGAACCTGGTACACAAGGTACACCGGCAGCTTTCATCGCAGCAATAGCAGAAACTTTATCACCCATTAAGCGGATGCTGTCTGCTAAAGGTCCAATAAATGCAAAGCCAGAATCTTCTACTTGTTCAGCAAAGTCTGCATTTTCAGCTAAAAAGCCGTAACCTGGATGAATAGCATCGGCGTCAGTTACTTCTGCTGCAGTAATTAAACGAGGGATGTTTAAGTAACTGTCTAAAGCAGAAGCTTTACCAATACAAATAGTTTCGTCTGCTAATAAAACGTGTTTAAGGTTTTTGTCAGCAGTAGAGTGAACAGCTACGGTTTTAACACCTAGCTCTTTACATGCACGTAATATACGTAATGCAATTTCGCCACGGTTGGCAATAACTACTTTCTTTAACATGGAATTAACCTTCCTTATCGGGCTTATTCAATTACGAATAGTGGTTGGTCAAATTCAATTGTGTCTTCATTTTCAGCAAGAATTTGTTTAACAACACCAGATTTGTCAGCTTCAATTTGGTTCATCATTTTCATAGCTTCAACAATACATAATGTATCACCAGCATTTACGTGTTGACCAACTTCAGCAAACGCAGGCGCATCAGGAGAAGCAGCTGAGTAGAACGTACCAACCATAGGAGAGCGAACAACATGACCTGATAAAACAGCGCCAGCCGGAGCTTCAGCAGCAGGTGCCGCCGCAGCTGGTGCCGCAACTGGAGCTGCTACAGGTGCAGGAGCTGCCATTGCAACTGGAGCCGCAGCTACAACTGAACCGCCACGACTGATTCGAACTGATTCTTCACCTTCAGAGATCTCTAATTCATTGATCCCAGACTCTTCAACAAGTTCGATTAGTTTTTTAATTTTACGAATATCCATTAGTACACCTTTTAAATGTTTTTTGTAATTTATTTGTTTAGGGCTTGGCTTGCACTATCAAGGGCATACTCATACCCCTTAGCACCCAAACCGCATATTACCCCTTCAGCTATATCTGAAAGGTAAGAATGTTGGCGAAACTCTTCACGTTTATGCACATTAGACAAGTGTACTTCAATAAACGGGATATTTACTGTTAACAACGCATCACGTAGTGCCACGCTAGTATGAGTAAATGCCGCTGGATTGATGATTATAAAATCCACTTTGTTATGTGCCTGATGAAGGGCATCAATTAATTCATGCTCTGCATTACTTTGCAGATGCTGTAAATTTATCTCTAAAGATTCAGCTTTAACTTCTAACGCGGCAATAATGTCTACTAATGATTGTGAGCCATAAATCTCAGGTTCACGTTTACCTAACATATTTAAATTAGGGCCATTCAACACTAAAACATTAAACTTTGTCGTCATCTGTCGCTAAATCCATGGTAATTATTATTATTGAATATATTATCTGCTTAAAATGCATTCGTTGCTTATTTTTTATGCAGAAAATATGTGTTTTTCCAAATATCTGCACATTATAGTCATTTTCGCAGAAATTAGCAGCAAAATACTGGTCTAATCACTGAAGTTGTTTTTATTTAACATGTTATTTACATTAAAATGCACAAAAGGGGCAAGCGCCCCTTTTATGAATCATGTTAAGTAGTAGGGCAAAGCCCTTATATTTACTGGTTAAATAACGTATTTATGTGGTTGGCAAATTCGTTTGCCCCCATAAAACCAGTTACTCGCTGCTGACTTAATTCTTTTCCATTTAAATCAAAAAACAAAATTGAAGGTAAGCCGAATACTTCAAAGTGCGACATTATTTCAATATTTTGTTCACTGCCTGTTTCAGTTAAGTCAATTTGTATCAATACCGTATTACGTAATGCTTGTTTAACTTCAGGCTTTGGAAATGTGTATTTTTCAAATTCTTTACAGGCGATACACCAGTCGGCATATAAATCTACCATAACCGTTTTACCGTCTGCATTCGCTTTAGCAACTTCGTCATCTAACTCTGATACCGTTGCTACTTTAATAAATTCTTGATGTGCAGACTGCTGAGCCGTTGGTTTATCAAATACCGTGTTATAAGCTAAATTGGCACCGAAAAACATCATTAAGAAAATTAACAATGAGCGTAGCCCATACCAAATACTTGCAGGTGATTTACGATTATCATTATTTACCATGTAAAAGTAAGTTGCAGTGACTAATAATAGTGCCGCCCACAATAAGTTAGCGATAGTTTCTGATAAGAAACGTTCAAGTAAAAATACCGGTACAGCAAGTAATAAGAATCCAAAAATATTCTTGATCACAGTCATCCAATTTCCTGCTTTTGGAAGCAATTTACCGCCTGAGCTACCTAAAGCAAGTAATGGTAAACCCATGCCTAGACTCAATACATATAATGCAGAAGCACCCAGAAATAAATCACCCGTTTGAGCAATATAAAGTAACGCACCAGTAAGCGGGGCAGTAGTACAAGGAGAGGCAACCAGACCTGAAATTGCACCCATAATAAATACAGAAGGGATCGACCCGCCTTTTTGGCTATTGCTTAAATTGTTAAGTTTATTTTGCAAGCTAGCCGGTAGGGCTAAGTTAAACACCCCAAACATCGACAGCGCTAAAAATACAAATAAAACACTAAGACCAATTAAAATTGCAGGATGCTGAAATGCGGCTTGAAATTGCGCGCCCGCTAATGCAACCACAACACCTAATGCAGTGTACGTAATGGCCATGCCTTGTACGTATGCCATAGATAGCGTAAATGCTTTGCGAGTGGTAAGGCTTTCACCTTGACCAACAATGATACCCGTTAAAATAGGGTACATAGGAAATACACATGGGGTGAAAGATAGTAATACCCCTAAACCAAAAAATGTTAATAGTGTCCAAAATAGACTACTGCCACCTAGCATTGAAGCAAGTTCGTCTTGTTGACTAACCGAGGTTAACTCATTACTTTCAATATTAGACGAGGAGCTTGTTTCATTGTTTATCGCGCCAAGTATTGAACTGGCAGTGCTTTCATCTGAGCCAGCGATATAATCATTTAATGGGATAACATGTTTGGTTGGTGGGTAACACAAACCTTTTTCAGCACAACCTTGAAAAGTAAGCGTTAACTCACCATTAGGGCCTGATTGGCTAAGAGGTATTGTAAATTTAACTTGGTTGTAATAAACCTGCTGAATACCAAAGTATTCATCTTCATGATCAACACCTTGCGGTAAAACAGGAGATGTGAACTCTGCTCGTTCGGCGTTAAATTTTAGCTTGTCTTTATATAAGTAATAGCCATCTGCAATGGCAAAATACACTTCAACTTGAGAGCTTTGTTGGTTGAAATCAAATTGAAATGCTTGATCAACAGGTAAAAATTCTTTGTCGTTACTGAACAGAGAATCCATTGAGGTATCAAAAATTGAATCTTGAGCATTGGCTACATTACCTAATAAGGTAATTGTTACTAGCAACGCAGTTATTATTGAGCGCATAGGTTAATTTTTCACAGTATTATTTATCCAGTTTAAATACAGCTCATTACCTTGCTGGATATTCAAGGCAACAATTTCAACTACATCATATGGGTGTAGTTTTATTATGTTCTGTTCAAGTTCAGAAAATGCTGAAGCTTTAGTTTTTATCAAAAGCATGACTTCTTCATCGCAATGAATTTCGTCTTGCCACTGATATACCGATGTCATTGTCGGCAAGATATTAACACAAGCCGCTAGCTTTTCAGAAACTAAGTGGTTAGCAATTGTTTTAGCTATGTCATTATCCGGACAATTACATACAACAATTTGATACATAATAAACTTTTACCTTAAGGCTTTCTTAATAATTAAATTAACTAAGTATAAATTATATTAATAGAGTAATCGCTATTCAATTGCTTACGGTTGAAATAGACCCGGTAACCCCCATATTAGTTTCATCATTATAAATATTTGGACCATTAATGTTTAAAGTTTTATTTTTATTATTTATTGTCATGCCGATTGTTGAAATTATGGTACTGATGAATGTTGGTAGTTTAATTGGCGCTTTACCTACTATTGGTATCGTTATTCTTACTGCTTGGATTGGTGCTGCCATGGTACGTCAACAGGGTATGGCCACTTATCAATCGGTGCAAAATAAGCTGGCACAGGGACAAATACCTTCAGATGAAATAATTGCCGCTATGCTGCTACTTGTTGCCGGCGTATTATTATTAACCCCAGGTTTTATTACGGATGGTTTTGGTTTACTACTATTATGGCCAGTTTCACGAGCCGTTATGGTAAAAGCAGTACAAGCTCAAATGGCAAAAAGTAAAGCTAATCCAAGCCAGAGTAGTACGTTTTTTTACAGTAATTTTCAGCAGTCAAATCACCAACAAACCCCGTTTAGTGATATCGATGAGCATGCTTCCAGCCATCATATAAATGATGGTAAAAGTAACCAAACTATTGATGGTGAGTTTGAACGCAAAGATTAATTATCAGGGGAAACCTCAAAATTAATGTTAAATGGCGCTATTTTACCAATAAGCGCTATTTTTTTAGCTAAATTTAAGCAGCACCCTTGAGAGTAAAAAAAATACCCCCATCTGTTTATTAATAAAAATTTTAATTATTTAATTTATCTAATTTGGAGATAGTAATGAGCATTCGTCCTTTACATGATCGCGTAATTATCAAACGCAAAGCTGTAGAATCAAAATCAGCTGGCGGTATCGTTTTAACTGGTAGCGCAGCTGAAAAATCAACTCGCGGTGAAGTTGTTGCTGTAGGCAATGGCCGTATTCTTGAAAACGGTGAAGTTCGCGCCCTAGACGTTAAAGTTGGCGACCAAGTTATCTTCAGTGAAGGCTATGGTGCTAAAACTGAAAAAATTGACGGCGAAGAAGTACTAATTCTTAGCGAAAGTGACATTTTAGCGATCGTTGAATAATTTCAACGTATCCAAATAAAAATATTAATCCTAGATTAAACAGAATTAAAGGAAACAAATAATGGCTGCAAAAGACGTATTATTCGGTAATGACGCACGTGCAAAAATGCTACGTGGTGTAAATGTATTAGCTGATGCTGTAAAAGTAACATTAGGTCCAAAAGGCCGTAACGTTGTTCTAGACAAAAGCTTCGGTGGTCCAACTATCACTAAAGATGGTGTAAGTGTTGCTAAAGAAATTGAACTTGCTGACAAGTTTGAAAACATGGGCGCACAAATGGTGAAAGAAGTTGCTTCTAAAGCCAATGATGAAGCTGGTGACGGTACAACTACTGCAACAGTTTTAGCTCAAGCTATTGTTAATGAAGGTCTAAAATCAATTGCTGCTGGCATGAATCCAATGGATCTTAAGCGCGGAATTGATCAAGCAGTAATTTCTGCAGTTGAAGAACTTAAAGAATTATCACAAGCATGTTCAGATACTAAAGAAATTGAGCAGGTAGGTACTATATCTGCAAACTCAGATTCTTCTGTTGGAGAAATCATCGCAACAGCAATGGATCGTGTTGGTACTGAAGGTGTTATTACTGTTGAAGAAGGGCAAGCCCTTACTAACGAATTAGACGTTGTTGAAGGTATGCAGTTTGATCGTGGTTACTTATCGCCATACTTCATCAACAACCAAGAAAGCGGTAGCGTTGAATTAGAAAATCCGTTTATTTTATTAGTTGATAAAAAAGTATCAAACATTCGTGAGTTATTAACAACGCTTGAAGGTGTTGCTAAAGCTGGTAAACCTCTACTTATTATTGCTGAAGATGTTGAAGGTGAAGCACTTGCAACATTAGTTGTTAACAACATGCGCGGTATCGTTAAAGTAGCAGCTGTTAAAGCGCCAGGTTTTGGTGACCGTCGTAAAGCAATGTTACAAGACATCGCAACATTAACGACTGGTACTGTAATATCAGAAGAAATCGGTATGGAACTTGAGAAAGCAACATTAGAAGACCTTGGTCAAGCTAAGCGCGTTGTTATCTCTAAAGACAACACCACAATTATCGATGGTATTGGCGAAGAAACTGAAATTAAAGCACGCGTTGCTCAAATTCGTGGCCAAATTGAAGATTCATCTTCAGACTACGATAAAGAAAAATTACAAGAACGCTTAGCTAAATTAGCTGGCGGTGTTGCTGTTATCAAAATTGGTGCTGCAACAGAAGTAGAAATGAAAGAGAAGAAAGCTCGTGTTGAAGATGCATTACATGCAACTCGCGCAGCGGTTGAAGAAGGTGTTGTTGCCGGTGGTGGTGTTGCACTAGTTCGTGTTGCTGACAAAATCAAAGATTTAGAAGGCCACAATGAAGATCAAACTCACGGTGTTAAAGTTGCACTTCGTGCAATGGAAGCGCCACTTCGTCAAATCGTTACTAACTGTGGTGATGAAGCATCAGTTGTATTAAATGCAGTACGTAATGGTGAAGGTAACTTCGGTTACAACGCTGGTACTAGCGTTTACGGTGACATGTTAGAAATGGGTATTTTAGATCCAACTAAAGTAACTCGTAGCGCATTACAATTTGCAGCATCTGTTGCTGGTTTAATGCTTACTACTGAAGCGATGATCACTGATCAACCTGAAGAAGTTTCAGCAGCTCCTGCAATGCCTGATATGGGCGGCATGGGCGGTATGGGTGGCATGGGCGGCATGATGTAAACGTATTGCCCAAATACTAGTACTTCCTAGAAAAGCCCGTAAGCTTATAGTTTACGGGCTTTTTTATTGACTTAGCTTCCTAAGTCATTCCATAATATATCATTAATTCCCAGAATTATTAGGTGTTAATGAGGGGTATCTCATTTTTTTTGCAACCTTAAATTGAGTCTTTGAGATACGCGTACCCTTCATTTTGTACCCCGCTTAGGAGCTTTGAATGCCATTAACAGTACAAGAAGTTAAGAATATATCCTGTCCTGATGGTAAATCACAGATCAAAAAATCTGACGGCAATAACTTGTTTTTACTGGTTAAGAATGGCGGTTCTAAGCTTTGGAGGTTGAGGTTTAGGCATGCTGGCAAGTATCAAGAAATGGCTTTAGGAAAATACCCCTCCATATCCCTAAGTGAAGCACGTAAATTAGCAGAAGAAGCAAGAGCCTCTTTAATCCACGGTATTAACCCGATGGATGAACGAAGAGAAAGAAAGCGTACAAAAACCACTGCGAAAGATAAGTTATTTTCAACCATTGCCCAAAAGTGGTGGGAACAACAAAAAGACTCTTGGTCAGAAGATCATGCCGCACGAATTAAACGCTGGTTACAGATTGACTCTAAAAGTATAAGTAAACTCCATATTGAAGAGATTGATGCGGGGCATATTACCGAATTAATGTTAGCCATTGAAACGGCTGGCACACCTAAAAAAGCGCCTAATATATTAGCGGTAATAAATAGGGTGTTTGGCTATGCGCTGGCGCATAGATTAACAAGAAGTAACCCAGCACAAGGATTACCGTTAGGGGATATATTAAAGCCCTTACCACCCGTTAAGCATAGGGCTGCAATTGTTAAACCTAATGAGCTTGGTCAATTAATTAAAGACATAGATACAACACAATCAGGTAATTATTGCACTATTGAAGCGCTTAAATTAATTCCTAGGGTATTTTTAAGACCTACTGAAATAAGAAATCTAAAGTGGGAATATATCGACTTTGATGATCGTTTGATCAGAATACCCGCCGAAGAAATGAAGCGAAATCGAGAACACTTAGTGCCGATGGCGAAACAAGTTGCCGAGCAGCTTAAAGAAGTTAAAGCCGTTACTGGTTACTCTGAACTGGTATTTCCAAACCAAAGAGACAGCAGTAAGCCGATGAGTAAAAACATATTAACCAATCGCTTACGAGATTTAGGTTATCCCGCTGATGTAATGTCGGCTCATGGCTTTAGAAGCACAGCTTCCACTATATTGCACGAAAAAGGCTGGAACCATGAAGTGATTGAAGTACAGCTTGCGCATTTGACAGGAACAGCAACATCAAGGGCTTATAACCGTTCACTTTATTTGGCGGAAAGAACAAAGTTAATGCAGGAATGGGCTGATTATCTAGATGAATTATCTGATAGTAAAGGGATGTAAATATAATGAGCAAACTATTTAAACTAAAGGAGTGGTTAACACTTAAAGAAGCAGCTAATCATATTTCTACTGTACTTGGTGAGTCTGTTACATTAGCAGATATTTACCGATTGGCTCTTGATAAGCATATAACGCTTTCGGCTGATTTTGTTAATGGCGCACAGGCGAGGACAGGCAAATTTGTCAAAACAGATGATATTGAATTTAGGAAAGTAGAAAATCATCTTTTTACGGGCGAAAAACTAGAAGATCCCTATTTAAGCCCCTTAAATAACGAAACTTATGTGTTCGAAGATGATTGGGTATCATTAGATTCAAAAACGGTTTCTATAAAAGGGCTTTGGGACTTAACAATGATAGGCTCAGAGGCTTTAGATATTGAGCATTATTACCAACAAGAAACATCGGGACTAAAGGTCACTTTAACTTGTTTAGAAGGTACTCTCCTTCGTCAAGGTGACGTTATTTGTCAACTTCAAAGTGACTTTGATGATAATGAATATCAGCAAGGCTCTAAAGCGGCAAAACAAAAATTAGAACAATTCATTACCAGCAATAAATTAACTGATGATGAAATTAAAAAGCTAAGGGATGAATACCAAACTGAACGGAAAGCATACCTTGGCGGAAAAAGAGAGTTTGAACGAGTACCAAGCTATTACCCCTCAGGTGGTTTAGATGAGCATGACTATGTTTTAGTGGTTAAAACCAATGAAGTGACACGGTTTATTCAATCACTAGAAGGTACGCCACCAGAAGCCAAACCGCTAACGTCTAAAGAGCGCAATTCGTTGTTAGTGTTATTAGGAGCAGTTTGTAAAAACGCTGATATTGATCCAAGCCAACGCGGTATAGCAACCTCATTAGTTGCTTTGACTGAATTAATTGGCGCACCATTAACAGATGATACTATCCGTAAAATATTAAACCAGATTGAACCCGCAATAGAGTCTAGAAGTAAGTAAACCAAAACCGAATTAGGGATCGTATATTCCTAATTCTCCTTTTCTAACCCCTTTATTAAATAACCTCGTGATCGTTTTCCAATAAATGATTAAGAGGTTTTAACATGTCTAAAAAATTCATTCGTTTACCAGAAGTAAAAAACAAAACGGGCTTGTCGCGTAGCAGTATTTATTTACGCATGAGCAATGGCGAGTTCCCCCAAAGTATTTCATTAGGCGGTCGTGCAATTAGTTGGCTTGAAAGTGATATCAATGAATGGCTTGAGCAGTGTATCGCGACAAGTAAAAATAGGGGGCGTTATGAAACGAACCCATAACCCTAACAAGTGCAAGATCCACCGTAGTTATACGGTGGAGGAAGTTGCCTTACTTTTTGAGGTGCATAAAAGAACGGTGAGAAATTGGATCATTAAAGGCTTAGCGGTTTGTGAGATAAACGCCCGATACTTATTTTAGGTAATGATTTAAAGCAGTTCTTACAAAAACAAAGAAAAGTTAATAAGCGTAAATGTAAGCCGTCAGAGCTTTATTGTTTAAAGTGCAGGGAGCCAAGAACGCCAGGTCAAAATACCCTTGAATTTATCGAAGAAACTAACACTAAAGGTCGAGTGATTGCGGCTTGTTCGGTGTGCAATTCGATGATGAATAAATACTTCAAATTAGAACGTTTAACATCAATTCAGCGAGATCTATCGGTGATCTTACCGCTGCAACAAAAACGATTAGGTTAGATGACTAACCCCCTCCTGAATTGTACTTTAAATAGATAAGGTGAAACGATGAAAAAGCACAACGCAAATAACGTAAGAGTTACTCGACAATATTGCATATTTTTAAAAGAAGCTAAACGGCAAAATGAAGCGTCAATTGATGGTGTGGCAAAAGCAATAAATCGCTTTGAACAATACACCAAATTTAAAGAATTTAAACAGTTTCACTTTGAACAAGCGGTAGGTTTTAAAAAGAACTTAACTAATCAAAAAAATGAAACAACCAACAAGCCATTAAGCAAGGCAACTTTGCATACAACATTACGCCATTTAAAAAACTTCTTTCAATGGCTTGCGATGCAAACGGGCTATAAATCACGAATTAATTATAGTGACACCGAATACTTTAACTTATCAGAAAAAGATACTCGTGTTGCCAATGCGAAAAGAAAAAAGCCAGTGCCTAGCCCTGAGCAAATAATTCACGTATTAGAAAACATGTCAGATTGCACCGAAATTGAAAAACGTAATAGAGCATTAATTGCTTTTACTTTATTAACAGGGGCAAGAGATAGCGCCATAGCATCAATTAAAATTAAGCATGTAAACTTAATTGAAGAAAGCCTGTTTCAAGATGCTAGAGAAGTGAACACCAAATTTAGCAAAACATTTACCACTTACTTTTTTCCTGTGGGCGAGTTACCGCTAAACATAATAAAAACATGGATTGAATACTTAACCAAAGAATTACTTTTTAGTCCTGATGATCCGTTATTTCCAAAAACTAAAATGATAAATGGCACTAACAGAAAATTTCAAGCCTCTGGTTTATTACGCGAACATTGGCAAACAGCTAGCCCGATCAGAGAAATTTTTAAACAGGCTTTTCAAAATGCAGGATTGCCGTATTATAACCCTCATAGCTTCCGCAATACGTTAGTAAGGCTAGGCGAGAACTTATGCCAGACACCAGAGCAATTTAAAGCATGGAGTCAAAATATAGGGCATGAGGGTTTTTTAACCACTCTGTATAGCTATGGTGATGTACCTGATTATCGACAAGCTGAAGTATTGAAAAAGTTAAGGGAGCCAAGTTCAGATGTTACCCCAGAAAAACAAGCTGAATATGAAGAGATGTTTATAAAAATGATGGGTACATATTAATTGAGGTGTAGTTAGTGGGTTACTTATTTTTTTATTCCCTGTAAAATCCCCCACCAACATACAATATTGGGATTAATTGGTTGAATGAAATTTAGATCAGATATTAATGGCCTAAGAGCCATTGCAGTAATAGCGGTTGTGCTGTTTCATTTTAATGCTTCATGGATGCCTGGCGGTTTCGCAGGTGTAGACGTGTTTTTTGTTATTTCTGGTTTTTTAATGACAGGGATAATTTTTAGAGGAATAGAACAAGAAAGTTTTTCTATTCTGAAGTTTTATGTTGCACGAGCTAATAGGATTATTCCTGCTTTAGCTGTTCTATGCTCGGTCTTACTTGTGTTCGGTTGGTTTTATTTAAGTTTAATAGATTATAAAGCATTAGGCATTCATGTCGGAAGTAGTATAGGGTTTCTTTCTAACATCATATATTGGAGGGAGTCAGGCTACTTTGATACAGCTTCACAAGGAAAGTGGTTATTGCATACTTGGTCATTATCAGTTGAATGGCAGTTTTATATAATTTACCCGTTAATACTTGTAGCATCAAGAAAAATCATGTCGGTAAACATGATGAAAAAAATGATTTTGCTCGGAACCATTTTAGGGTTTATGCTTTGCGTTATAGTTACTTATCAATGGCCTAGTTCGTCATATTATATGTTGCACACCCGAGCGTGGGAAATGATGCTAGGTGGCGTTGCTTATCTTTATCCATGGAACCTTGAAGATAAAAAAAAGAAGCTTTTAGAGTGGGTTGGTTTAGCTTTAATACTTAGCTCTTATATTTTTATATCAAAAGAAAGCTTTTGGCCTGGTTATTTAGCCATGCTTCCCGTTCTAGGTACGTTTATTATTATTCAAGCACAACGTAATGACAGTCTAATCACAAATAATATTATCGCTCAAAACTTAGGAGCATGGTCTTACTCTATATATCTTTGGCATTGGCCTCTTGTAGTTGCTATTTACTATTACTCATTAAGTGAAGTATTCATCTACTTAGGTCTCACGCTATCAATTTTTCTTGGATTTTTGAGTCATAAATATATTGAAAAAGTCAAATTTAGGGATAATTTTGTAAATATATCCGATCACTTTAAAGCCAAACCTGTTTATATGGTTTTATTTATTGGAGCTTTAGGTAGCATCACTTTTGTCAATAACGGTTTTGACTCTAGATTTTCTGGAGACGAGCAATTGAAAAGTAAAAATGCCATGGCAGCTATTGGTGATTGGGGCTACCCAAGCCCTAACTTTGAAGTAGATAATTATAAAATTAGGCTGATTAGAGGTAGCTCAGATAAAAATATATTATTCATAGGCTCCAGTCATATTGAACATACTTACCCTTATGTAAAAGCTTTAGGTAGCGAATATAATGTTTATTATTTGACTATGGGAGGCTGCTTTGTTTCACCTTCTTTTTTTAATCCAAAGTGGAGTTGTGAAAATATTCAGAATTATAAAGAAATTATTAAAAAAATTGGATTTGATAAAATAGTTACATCGATCTACTTTCTTGATGGGTATTTATCAGGAACTGAAAAAGATAGAAGCGATCAAATTGATTCAAGAACACTTGAATATAATGACTTTTTACATTTTGCAAAAAACAATTCGCATAAAGTATTTATGATTTTAGGTGAACCGCAAGGCTCAGCATTTGCTCCGCAATTATCGATTAGGAATAGTTTAAATGACTTTATTACGTTAAAAGAAGCTAGAGAATCTTATAAAACTCATTATGACGCATTAAATAAACTCAATGAAGTTAATGGGGTAGTTGTTATTGACCCGATTGATTACTTATGTGATGAAGTGTGCATGACTATGGATAGTAACTTTAATTATTATTATAAAGATTCTAATCATATGCGACCTTGGTATGCAGAAAAAGCTCTGGGGTATTTAGATGGAATATTTAAATAATTTAGGGGTGTAATGAGGGGTATTTATTTGTTTTGTTTTTTATTTTCCTACTAAAACAGTATGATAGGTATTGTTGTGCAGCATGATGTAAACCCAGCCTCACTATACGTTCCCTTTTACATCAAAGGGCAACAAGTAGCTATTAAACATATATTAATCATGTTTAATAGTGTGTGAAAACTCAAAAGGCATACTGTTTAGTATGCCTTTTTTGTGCCCGTCAGTTGTTATTGATTTTTGAATAAGCAAATGAAACGCCCCTGAGCCGAAGTAGGGAAGATCTAACAAACTAAATTCCTTTAGTTTGTAATCTAACCATTAAGTTTACGTAAGTCATTGGTATCGTTTAGGGCCTGTTACGAGCGAACAGCTGCCCAGCTACGTTAAAATAGTTAAAAAGTAATTGGATTATGTTTAAACTAACTACTACATCTTTTCAGACTCTCACATTTCTATAGTTTGCAATATGCATACTTTAAACTCCATCATTGATACAGCAGGGTACGCTTTATTATCTTTTATTGGTAAGTATAAGGCTCCTCACTTTCACAACTAAATTAATATTTATGATCAGATACCCTATTAAGTAGCCAATGAAAATTAAACCTTTGTACAATAAATGATCTGTGTTAGAGTCCGCAGCGCTCAAAATAATGTAAATAAAATGTTAATGAAAAACTCTAAACTAACAAGGGGTTATTTTCCTGTGAACCTTTCTGTAAAAACAATTTGTAAGAATATACTTAATTTAGGCAAACCCCCTCTTAATCATAGGGACATTACCAGGCAACAAAGCGTCTACTTTTCTCAATCATTTTTATTATTCATTCGTCCTGTAATGTTTATTTCTTTTATATGTTTATTAGCAATTTGGTCAACTGAAACTTATTTACAACAAATCAGTTCATTTAATAAATTTTGTTATCCATTACTTACCCTCTTTTTAGCAACGAATCTTATATACTCCTATCGGAGTAAAACTAACATTGAAGTAGTCACTTGCTTGTTTTTTATATTGTTCATGACTTATTTTGTTGTTGATTATTACTACATATTTATATATCTGGAAGTGATAGGTGAGAGCTCTCATTACAACTTATCTTCCTTGAGCCAGTGGTTGCCAATAGCCTATATCGGTGCTTTCCTATTTTTAAAAAAATATAATGCTTTAAAATTTTCACTGGTTTTTGCTCTATGTTTATTTCTGCCTGAACTATTATGCTTTGATAACGTATATAATCACTCACCGATCGCACATAGCTTAACCTTAAATTTAATGCTCTCACACCCTGTTTATATTTGTTTATTATGGGGAGTTAGTCATTTAAAAATGATGAGCTACCACGATAGAAACAACGCAAATCTCATGTATAAATTATCAAAAATAGATAGTTTGACTAAGGTTTCAAACCGTCGTGGCATTAATGAAAGTTTGAGAAAAATGTTAAGCGAATATAAACGTGGCTCAACCCAATTTAGTGTTGTTCTTTTTGATATAGACCATTTTAAATCAATAAACGATCAATTCGGCCACTTGGCAGGCGATGAAGTGTTAATAGCAATTGCCGATTCGATTAAAAGTGAACTTAGATTATTTGATGAGCTGGGGCGTTGGGGCGGTGAGGAATTTATTGCGATTTTAAGACACAATAACTACCACTTAGTCAGTGAAATTACAGAGCGCCTAAGGATAGCGATTAGCTCATTATGTTTTGAGAGTATTCCTCAAAAAATTACTGCTAGCTTCGGAGTTGTTCATTGTAAGGCTGAAATCAGTGAAAAAAATGACCAAAAAGCCATTGAGCTATTAATTGCTCAGGCTGACAAGGCTCTTTATAAAGCCAAAAATACTGGTCGTAATAAAGTGGTAATTGCTTAAGGCTTTAAAGTGGAAATTGAATGAGCTTCAATCTGAATAGGCAAAACTAATAATCGCCAAACTTACCAACTGACGGAAAACAACTCATTTGAGTAACTCGGTCCAATAAGATAGGCTGTAATGAGCGATAAGCGGAAGTTAACAGGGAATAATTAATATGGACTGGAGAGCATTAGATATATTCAAAGGAATTGATTTAAACGATTCTCTTGTTATAGATTGGTCTCTTGAAAACAACCGCTTAAAGTTCGATTTGATTGCTAGTATTTGGCCAGAATCCGACTTTTATTATCCCCCTAAAAAAGATGAATACACTTGCTATCGGAATGCATTAATTTCATTTGAAAATATAACTTCCATTACTGGCTTACTATCTAAGGAATCCGTCAAACCATCAACAGATGCTGATGGTTCAATTGATTATGGAAACATAGATACATTAACCGTATTAGAAGATAAGTTTGAGTTGATTGGTGATTTTGGTAAAGTTGAAATCAACGGTGGAGCTTTAAAATTTGAAGTTTTGGAATGAGCGAACAACAGCGAGTCAATAAAGGAATGTTTTGTCTTTTACTAAGTTAATGAATATTTGGGTTGTAAGTCTTCTTCTCTTGAGTGGTGTTGCTTATATACTAACTAGTGATAACCCCATAACCATTCATTCTACAGCTTTCAATTGTGAAGCTGATATTTGTAAATATAGTTACCAAATAACGAACACTACAACAAAAATACATACAGGTTTCGTTTATATTCATTTACGTAAACATCTCCCGACCATGGCGAATACACCTAAAGATTTAGGGTATATCGATATTCCGTTTAGTCTTGCTCCTGAAAGTACGAAGGATTTTGAAGGTACTTACGAATCAGATAACGAACTGATTGCTTACTTTAGGCTTTCAAGTGAAGAGCCGTAAATCATCGTCAACTTGACCTTAACTAATTGAAAAGGTTAAGGTCTGTTTAGAGCGAGGAACAGCCGTTGGCAATTTAATTAGGAGGTGAGTTTATGGCCTTGCCTTATATCCCATAAAAAATACAAGCTTACTAAAATACCACCTATCAAAACAATACACATATAGGTAAGCCAAAAAGTCCCGTTGGTCAGTGGTAGTTCATCTATAAGTGTTGGTGTACTTTCTTTGATAGCTACCCAAACTTGCATATCTACAATTAAAGATAATGCCGCACTGCCTACAGAAATTAAATACAAGGTGCTGACTACGAAAGCCTGAAATCGTGTAAGCTTCGCCCCAACAACGAACGCGGTAACTAAGAAACCAAACGTAAAAGTGATATAAATAGTAAAGCTTGTTAATGCGTTATTAGCATATAACGCAATGAGTTCAAGTGCTTCAGCATCTGTCATGGATTATCTCTCATCATATCACTACAACTATTGTAGCATCTCCTCCCAAATAGGTGCTGAGACTAATTGCACATCTAAGCAATCTATCGTAATGTAATCAAAAGTCCATCGACAGGTTTGAGCGAACAGCAGACAGTGGTATTAAAACTTCTCCACACAATCTTTATACATAGCAGGAAGCCTTGAGTGTTCGCAAAAATCATTGAAAAAATCAAAAATAAAATAAGTGAATTGGAAGAATACGCTGACAACTCCAAAATAGGTTTCACAGTTAAAGGACTTGTTACTTATTCAGGTCATGATGGATTATATGAAATAGAAAAGGTGTATCCTTTCTTAGCCATTATAGATAAAGCCAATATTGAACTCTCAGCTACTCATATTACCCAATTGCTTGAGAGTCAAGATTGGAACAATGTTAATATCGAAGAGTACAGTGAAATAACTCTACGCGATTACAGTAAGCAATCTGAAGGTCATGAGGATTGGCAAAAAATGATAAATGAGCAAGGTGCGTTCTATATAATCTACACAGAAAATGGTGCTTAACAAATTCAAGAATGGCACGTTTGCACCACTCACCGATTTAACGTAATGTAATCAAAAGCTCACAGGCCGCTGCGAGCGAGCAGCAGACATAGGGAAGTCTAAAATATGGATGTTATTACTGACGTCGAAACTATAAACGACTTTATAAAATGTCGGTGTAAAAAGTTAACTACTGATTCTTCAGACTGGGAAACTTTATACATAAATGAAGATGCGAATGAGTATTGGGTTAAGTCGTACCCTAACTCAGAATGTCATGGTGGCGGCAACCCAATTTTAAGCCGAATAACTTCGCTTGAAGTTGAGCAAAAGTTTGGGTCAACCGAACGACAAAAATGAGCGATAAGCGGAAGTTATGGGATGTAGAATTTTTAGCTTAATATGAAAAAGTTTATAGTTTATTTACTAGTCATCATCTGCTTCACGCCAGTTACATTTTTCTTGTTGACCAGTATTGGTCTCGTCCCCTATATGTTGGCTTCAGTATGGTCATTAGAAATAGAAGGTATTCTAACCTTTTTAGCATTTGCCTTTGGTTGGATTGGACTGACTTCGGTGTTTGTTGCTATAAATATTCCTTTAGGCAAAGCTTTGAACCAATCACAAACAAAATATTGTCGTATAGGGTTGGTGTTGGGAAGTTTATCAGTTCTAAAGTGCTATCAATTGATGGGGTTTGAACCTAAGTTACTAATCTTTGTATTATTACCTTTACTTGCGGCCCTATCATTGTTTTATCTTACATTTCGCAAGTACGGCTAGTTTTATTTGTATTCCTATAGGTTGAATAAAGTGAATTGTTGGCACCAATACATTTGCAACACTCAGATATATAACGTAAATTAATCAAAAGCTCACCGACAGGTTTGAGCGATAACCAGACCGTCGACTAACCAATTTATACCCGCATTAAATAAAGGATTATTCTCAGGTAGCAAGATGATTTACGACCTCAAATTAGTAGCTGAACTATCAAAGGAACTCGGTTTTAGTATAGTTGATAGCTCCCAAACCTCAGTTGACATTAAAATCTTTGAAGATGCCATTTTAGTTTTTCAAAATATAGATGAGCAAACAGATTCATTAATTGGCTTTTCTGGTACACCTTGGCATGAGCATGGTGTCTTAATGTTTAGTGGCTCAGATGGTTGCTACACAGAGCTAGCTTATATAGATGTTCTTTCTGAAATAAAACTTGGCAAAGTGTTGGTTTGTGAACTTTTTAATCACGGTGTTTTAAAAGACCGATACCTTGTCCATAAAAACCATATTGATGAGTTTGAATACATGCAGTCTGGAGATGAAATTAGAATACGTCAATATATCAACGACAGTCTCTGATTGGCACTGACTTGACCATAAGCTATTGAAAAGGTTAAGGTCGGGTTAGAGCGATAAACGGAACTAGAGCTTTATAGGGATTTAATTTTGAAAGATTTAAACAAGTTAGATTTGCATGACTCGACACTTGAATCTATTAAATTCAATTGGATAAAACAGACTACTGAATTAACACTAAAAACTAGTAGTGGCTCAACTCTGATAACATTCTTTGAATGCAATGACTTACATATTCCTGCCGAAAATCCTTGGGGAAAATCTATTTCAATTAACACGACAGTTCAGCGTGATAATACTTTTGAAATAGAAATGCAAAGCGGTGATATCATTTCAATTAAGTTTACATCTTTTGAAGTTATTCAGAGTTGAAATGGGCTAGTACGACTGTCTCTCAATGGCACAAAACTGCCTAAATAAATCATCTTAAAACTGGAGCGCTCCCACCCAAAAGCATGGTCTGATGACGGTGTTCTTTTTCGATAGTTTTATGTTCTATATTGTAGAGCCACTGTTAGGACAATATTACCTAACCCTAACAGTGCTGCAATGTAATTCTTATCGTGCTCTTTTGTTCAAGCCTGTATTCTTTTTACCTAACTTGTATTGCTCAAACCAATAGCCAAGTGTGAAGGTACAGATAGTAATGTCGGTAATCGCAAATGGTACAAACCATTCATTTAACCAAGCAGTTTCAGGTGAAAATGCATTACTTGTATATAAGTAGACCATGAACAGCTTTTCTAAAAACGAGTATAGAATTATTGATTGCTGCCATTTTGGTACAAATGCAGAGGCTGCGATAAAAAAGCCCATTAATCCAACCATAATTCCCCAGTGACGTATGATAAATAAATATTGATTGTCGTAAGGGAGTTGATTCATATCTGCAAGTGCCCATTGTGGCCAAAATGCATAAATTGCTGCGTACATGGTAACTAGGCCGCCAATAATTAAGAAGGGCTTTAAAAATTTTGTAAAAAACATAATGATCCTTGATTCAGATAAATTAAATTTTGAATATTGGTTAAGGGGTAGAGGTTTGCTTAAAACTTCTTAATAAGTTTTAAAACGGCCTTACCCATAAGTTTTTCACCGATTAAGTTTTGTGCGAAAAGCATTAACTTTGCGTCCAAGGTTGACCGGTAAGAAAGTTTTGGTTTGTTAGCAAAACCAGCTTTTAGCATGGTATTAACGGTAGATTGTGTGCAGGACCCTTTGCCATAAGCGTCTGCTAAAAAGTCATGGGATTTTTCAACAATAGCTTTGTATGTTTCCATATTGTTAGTCGCTACCATGTCTGCTAATTGATGGCTGTCAAACTCGGTTTTAACGCAGCCTGGCTCTATGGTGATCACCTTAATGTTAAAGTCAGCAACCTCTTGCGCTAATCCTTTTGCCATACCATTTAACGCGTGTTTGCTGGCCGAATACCAAGAGTTCATGCTCGTTGATATTCGTGCCGCAATAGACGTGGTAAATATAATGCGGCCACTATTTTGTTCACGCATATAAGGTAATACAGCTCTAGCAACACGTGCTGCGCCATAAACGTTGGTATCAAACTGAGCATGAACTTTGTCGATTGGTGTTTCCTCAACCGGGCCTGCTATAGCAAATCCCGAATTTGAGTAAACAATATCAAGGTGGCCGGCGTGTTTAATAACCTCTGCCACGACTTGTTGTACGTTGCTTTCATCACAAACATCCAATTTATAAATATTGGCGCCTTGCTCTTGTAAATATTGCATTTTATCTACACGGCGGGCGCAGCAATACACATTGTGATTGGCTTTAAGTAAAGCAAGTGATAAATCTTTGCCCATGCCTGATGAAGCACCAATTACTAAAATATTCTTTGTCACGTTACATCCTTAACTAATGATTTTTAATTAATTTAAACAGCACAAATTAATGTGCTGTTTTAGGTTAAAGTGTTGCTATAAGTTAATGCGCTGTGGTTTTGCGCTTAGCATTTTTCATCAGCTGTACCTTCGGGTTGTAGCCTTCTGGTACGGGTATTACATTGTTAGTTGATGCATAATCTTCATAAGCCTTAATTAACGTCGCCAATTTTTCAGGGTTTACTTTAGCAAGGTTGTTAACTTCTGCTGGGTCTTTAACAATGTTATACAGCTCCCATTGACCAGTCCCTTTAGGTGGCAGGTTTTTAACCAACTTATAATCGCCATTAAACATCGCACTACTACCAGCAAGCTCGTAACCTATCATCGAATCGTTATCGTGAACCTTACTTGTTTGGCCTGTAAACAATGGCCACATGCTTTTACCTTTAGGTGTATGTACATCGGTTTTGTCAGCGTATGCATCAGTAACGGTTGTGCCGGCTACATTTATAAGGGTTGGCAAAATATCACTAACGTAAGCGAATGAATCCAGTTGTTGTCCTGCTTTAATTTTTTTCGGGTAATACGCAATCAGTGGTGAACGAATACCGCCTTCAGAAGAATAGGTTTTCCAATAACTCATTGGTGTATTACTTACCGATGCCCAGCCAGGTCCATAGGCAGAGAATGATCCTTTCTGACCAAGCTCTGGGAAACCTTTTGTCATTTCTGACGGATAAGTGTAGTTATAGTTTCCTCTATACCAAGGCTCAAATACTGGAATGTTTTGCAGTTCTGTGGCATCAGCACCATTATCAGACATAAAAATGATAAGGGTATTTTCATCTTCACCAATAGACTTTAAATATGCCATTAAGCGGCCGATATTGTGGTCCATATTGTCAACCATCCCGGCGTATACTTGCATTCTACGTGCTTGGAATTGCTTTTCTTCTACGCTGTACTGGTCCCAATCTGAAAGCTTGTACATCGTAGATTTATCAAAGTTTTCTGCTAAAACAGTCTCTTGAGAAATCAGTCCAATTTCCTTTTGTTTTGCTAGTCGTAACTCTCTTTGCTTATCCCAACCTTGATCATAAACACCGTTGTATTTGTCTACATATTCTTTAGGAGCCTGATGTGGACTATGTACTGCTTGATATGCAACATAGCTAAAAAATGGCTTGCCTGAATTACGGTTAGATTCGATGTAATCGATCATTTTGTCAGTGTAAAAATCAGTCGAATAATAATCGTCTTTTGGAAGTTCGGTAGGCTTACCATCTTCATAATAATGTACTTTTTTATACATAGGGCCATATGATTGGTCTACCCAGTTATCGGCGCCACTTTCAAGTAATGTAAATGAGCGATCAAAGCCTCTACCTGATGGTAAATTTTCTGCTGACTTGCCAAGATGCCACTTACCTACCATATAAGTGTTGTAGCCTTGCTCCTTTAATACATTGGAAACAGTTACAACACTGTTATTTAAATGCCCTTCATAACCAGGCTTACCAAACTGGTTGTCTGCCTGTATTTCAAGCATATTACCTAAGCCGGCAAAGTGGTTATCAACACCTGTCATCAACATAGTTCGGGTTGGAGAGCAGGCAGCACCAACATGAAAATTGGTCATTTTTATGCCCTGCTCTGCGAGCGTATTTAGGTTTGGGGTGTCAATTTCACTACCAAAAGGCGCAATATCCGAATAGCCTAAATCATCTGCAAGGATGACGATAATATTGGGGCTTTTTACAGGTTGATGTTGTGCTACCTGTTCTGTTTCTGTTTCTGTTGCTGATTGAATGCAGCCACTTAATGTTAGGCAAGTGAATGCTGTGAACATTATTTGTTTAAATATGATGTGTGTATTCATTGTTAAAACTCATTTCAATTAGTGTGATTTTACAATTACAAAACTCTCAATGTTGTAATTGTTGGTTGTTAATACGGTTCGTTAAAAGTTATTCATTTTGGAAGTTCAGCAAGCATTTTGTTTATCAACTCAGCTATCGCTTGATCTCTTTGCTCTATGCTGTCAAACGTCTTCAACGGTTTAGTTAAGGTGCTGCGCCATACTGTTTGTTTAGTTTTGTTGTCAATAAAATCTAAAACAAATGTGCCTTCGGTATAGTCTTTGGCGCTAATGCCTGGATCATATGTTGGGGCGTAAACGTATCGAGGATTGTGTACGTATGACGTTACTTTTACTTTATCTTTAGTGATGACAAAGTAGCTGATAAGAATATCTGCTGAATTGTGTCCTGCTGCCTTAAATCCTTCCTTTTGCAGTTTGCTATCTATGGCATAAGAAATACGACCTCGGTCAATATCACTTAGCATAGGGTTTTTTAAGCCTTTATCAGCGATAACAAAATATGATCCTACTTTTGAAAAGTCATATTCTTTTTTATAGTCTGTATTTGCTTCATAACTGGAAGAGCAACCAGCTAAAAATGCGAAACACAAGAAAAACAAACTAAATCTATTCATCATATTCTCCACAGTTACTTATAAATTTTGATGATTGGCTAAGATGTTTTTATTGTATTAAGCTATGGATATAACAACAAATGATGTATTTTTATTTGCGATATAACTCAGGGGAATATCATCGTTTTTTAAAGAGGCTCATTAATGAACAAGTTGGAACAAAAACTGGCACGGGTTGATTTGAACCTGTTGATTTCTTTAAGTGTATTATTGAATGAACGAAGTGTAAGCAAAGCCGCTGATGTTATGTTTGTGACACAGCCGGCGATGAGTAAAGCCCTGCAAAGGCTAAGAGATATTTTTGATGATCCGCTATTTCATCGCACATCAACGGGAATATTTCCTACGGCTAAAGGTATGGAGCTGGAACAAAAGCTGCCAAGTATACTGAATCAAGTTAACGGCTTGCTAAAACAGAACGAGTTTACCCCGGCAACGTGTAATGAGACATTTTCAATTTCAGTGCCATCGGTTATTTGCCATTTAGTATTATTACCCTTTATTTTAAAATTAAACAAAATTGCACCAGATATATGCATAGTCGACTTTCCGAGCGAGGCTGATCCATTTACCTCTTTAGAAAAGGGAAAATATGATTTTGCCATTCATATTGCAAAACCTAAAAACAGCCATTTCAGCCATACCTCTTTAGGCTTTGTTAAACCCAATGTTTTTGCCAGGAAAAGCCATCCGTTAGCAAATAAAAAAGCTCCAAGTACTATTGATGATTTATGCCGTTATAAGTTTATTGATTATCAAATCGGGCCCACTGAAAGTAAGAGTTTTGAAAATCCCGCAGATAGGATATATCGACTATTAAATTTTAAACCTCAAATTTCGTGTAAAAGTAGTCAACTGAGTATGTTAACGGCATTGTTAGAAAGTAATGATTATTTATTTATTGCGCCAAGTTTTATGCTTAATACACCGGAATTTGCCGATAAATTTTCGTCTATTTATGAGTTTGATCTTGCCCAAGAGCACATGTATGAATTGCTTTTGCTAGAAGCACCTCAAATTAAATATAGCCCAGCCGAGCAATGGCTAAAAAATGAGTTGGTTAAGAGCATTAACATTGACTAATCAGCTACGGTATATTATTAACAGTAACTTACTCACTTCACCATAAGGTAATTGTTTTTCATATGAACACTGAAAAATTTAATCAGGCAATTCAATTAATCGATAAAGCCAATTCTGAAGATCCAAACAAAGAGGTTTGGCAGAGTAAGGAATATCCAAAAGAAATACTGTATTCGATGCGAATGACTGACATGTTGGCAGACTTTGCGCCTGATGCCTCACTCGCATTAAAACTGGCAACGCATAGTCAGCATATCTGCCGATGGCAACATCCGCGTAAAAATTATGAAATGAACAGAGCCGGTTATTTATTATGGCGCAAAGAGTTAAATAAATTTCATGCACAAAAGGCCGCCGAAATTCTCTCGTCGATTAATTTTGATGATGAAACCATTGAAAAAGTACAGTTTCTTCTGTTGAAAAAACAATTAAAGCGAGATCCACAAACTCAAACATTAGAAGATGTGGTGTGCTTGGTATTTTTGCAGTATTACTTCACTGATTTCGCAGCAGATCATACTGAGGAAAAAGTCATTTCGGTATTACAAAAAACTTGGGCAAAAATGTCAGATCAAGGCCATCAAAAAGCACTAACACTGTCACTGCCAGAACATGATAAAGCGTTGATCGTTAAAGCGTTGTCCTAAATTAATTAAAGCCCTGATTTGCATGTGAATTAGGGCTTTATATAGTTAAGTAACTTACATTAAACTTGCTTGATCTACTTGACTAAAATCGAGTACCTCACCACCAAACTCTTGAGCAAATGCCAGAGCATCTTGCTGTTTGCTAAAGCTTGCCAATGTTTTCCCCATGGCCCCTGTTTTTTCTGAGCCAACAACAAACCAAGCAGTTTTGGCATCGATAAAGTAGCCATCGTTTGGTGCATCCCAAGGCATTTTACTCATGTCATGTACGTAAATAGTCGTAACGTTACGTTTGTTTTCTGGGTCTAGATAAAAGCTAAACATATCTCGGGTTGAACAAAACTTATGTACTTTTTCGCCTCTGTCCTTGCGATATAACTCGCCTTTAGGACCAGCAAAGTTAGTGATTAGCATGCCACACAAATGACACTCATCGGAACTTTCTATGGCTTGTGCTTGATAAACTATTTGTTTTTGGTCTTGCTCACCACAAGCGGTTAAGCATAAAAGGGTGCTCGCAATTAACGTGATTTTTAATATATTTTTCATTACAGGGTTTTCTTCTTCAGAACAAAAATAGCTAGGCTTAACGGTAATATAACCCAAGCAAACAACGAACTTATTAATACGGTTTGTGACAAGCTGGAGTTTATGGCAATGGCAACTGCGCCATTAACATCACTACTATCTAACCCCGAAAGATTCACTAAACGGAATATGTCCGCTGGGTTTAACAACATTACTTGAGTTAATCCTTGCTGGCTTAAACCATTATCAATACCAACCAATAAGGCTAATAATGCCAGATCAAATACAAGTGCAAAAATAAACCAGGTTATTAGGGCAAAACCAGCAGCCTTTGATTTTTCACTTACCGATAAACTGATCAAGTAAGCGATAGCCGTAAAACTCAAACCCAGTAAAATTGCGCTGCAAATAAACAGGGCAAAACTGCTGATAACTTGGCTATTATCCAATTGGAAAAATAGCAGTGCAGCTGAGGTGCCAAACCCCAATAATATGGCTAAAGCAATAATCGCCCCTTGGCCAAAAAATTTACCAAGTAATAGCTGCGTTTTACTTAACGGATAAGTGAGTAACAATAACAGCGTGCCACTTTCTTGCTCACCAACAAAACTGTCATAACTTATTAATAAGGCAATTAACGGGATAAGAAATACTGCCAAGCTGGCGAGGCTGGCAATGGTTGTAGATAATGATGCAATGCCGATGCTACCTGACGCTGCGCCACCAAAATAGGTTAATCCCAAGGATAAAATAGTAAAAATAATAGTAATAGAAACCAGCCAACGATTTCGCAGCCCGTCTTGAAATTCTTTTAGTGCAACATTGAAAATTTGCATCATGAGCTCTCTCCTCTAAATTCACTTGTTCTTTGAGTGAGGTAATGCTGATAAAGCTGCTCTAAATTAGCTGGCTCAACTTGAATATCATCCATAGCGTCATAAGAGAGTAGTTGTCTTAAGGTGGATAACTTGTCTTGCTCGGGAACAAGTAAGGTTTGTTGATCAAGCTTGCAAGTTAAAAATTGACTTAATTTAGGATCATTGCTGACTGCACCATTTAACCCTTTAGGTTTAATTTTCACCGGCATATTGGCGTTTTGCCTCAATTCATTCAACGTTCCTGCCGCGAGGACTTCTCCATCAGATAAAATCATTGCACGGTCAATATGTTGTTCAACACCTGGCAGTACGTGAGAACATAAAATAACACTTGAACCATTGGTCTTTAGTTGATCAACGGTACGATAAAAGTCAGCTGTGGCGATTGGATCTAAGCCGACAGTAGGTTCATCTAATAACAATAATTTAGGTTCACCAATAAACGCTTGTGCTAAGCCTAATCGTTGCCTCATGCCTTTTGAATAGGTTTTAACTTGTCGTTTCATTGCGTGAGTAATACCGACTTGTTCGAGCAAAGCAATGGCCGTTTTCTTATTAAAGCCTTTTAGCTTTGCAAAGTAAGTAAGGACTTCTAAGCCGGTAAGTTGCTCATAAAAACTTACGTTTTCTGGTAAGTAGCCTATTTGGGTTCGGCTATGCCAAGCCTCTTTAGAATCAGGAGCCATGCCCATGACTTCAACGCTGCCACTACTTGGAGATATAACCCCTAAAATTAGTTTCATCATTGTTGTTTTGCCGGCGCCATTATGACCAAATAAGCCAAGTACTTCACCTTGATTAAGGGTCATGGTTACCGATTCCAGGGCCGCTAATTGTTGGTACTTTTTACCAACATTTTGCAAAGATATTAATGGAACATTCATCTTAATTTCGACCTTTAATGTTTAGTATCTTGCAGCTCAGTATTAGCTGCTACAGATGTAGTATTTGCTTGGTGAGGAGACTGCATCAAAGGGTAGCTGTCTTTTACACCAGGTGGTTTTAATATAGGAAATTGTCTTTGAACCCACCGTAAAATCACAATTGCCGGACTGTCCATTAACATTTTCATTTCAGGATACTGCCAAACCAATTTATCAATGCCATCGTTTGGCTCAAAAATTACATCACCAACGTTGTCATTGTTCATATCCCAACCGAGATAATTACTCCAATAGTTACCTTTGCCGTCCTTGCTCCATTCTTGTTTTTTATTAGAAACATACTTCACTTGCGTTGGATTATTGATAAAACTGTTGCCAAATACTTTGGTGTTTTCAGATCCAGCAGTTAAATGGATGCCAATCTCACTGGTATCAATTAAATTATTGCTAATGGTGTTATAGGCTGAGTTATAGACAAACAACCCTTTACCATCCCGTCCTAGTACTTTGTTTTCAGGTTTAGTCCAAACATTTTTAATAACATTGTCAGTAATGGTTGAAGAGGTAATAAAATTCATCAGAAAACCGTAGTCTTCACTGTTTTTACTGGTGTTGCCCGACACGACTAAATGTTTTGAGCTCATTAATGCGTAACCGGCCCGGGTGTTATATGCGAGGTTATTCAGTACTTTATTACTGTGTGAATACATATAATGAATGCCATAGCGCAAGTCATGCATAGTGTTATTTTGCAGTACATTTTCTTGGCTAGAAATTATATACAGGCCATCTCTGGTATTAGATACATTGTTACCACGTACTAATACATGCTTAACCATAGATAACTGAATGCCATTGCCCCTATCGGCTGAACGTAAAGTGTTATCACCAACAATGGTGTTATTTAGTACTTCAATGTGTTCTGCTTTTTGTAGCCAAATACCAAAGCCGCTGCCTTGTAATTGGTTATTTTTAATTAGGATATTGCTTGCTTTGGTGTCAGAGTAAATTGCCGCGTTCTGTTCGGTTAAATCAGCGCCCCAATTTATTATCTCCAAATCTTTTATTGTAATATTTGAATTGTGTAAATGCAGAGCATTACCTTTGCCTTGAGCATCAATTATTGCCCCAGCTTTACCTTGCAAGGTAATTTCGTTATCAATAGCAAAATTGCCGTAATAAGTACCGTTATTCAAGGTGACTATGTCGCCATTAACGCTATTATTTAGTATTTGTTGTAAATCATCTTGCGGTGAAACTTGCCACTGTTTTGCCATGGCTGTGTTATGAACAACCATTATTAGAAGTAAATAAAGTAGAAAATTTCTGATCATTGCGATTAACTTAATATTAAAAAGTTAAGGGTAAGGCGTAACACCAATCGGTATTACGCCACGGTTCATACCCAAATTGGTATTACTAAGCTTCTACGAACATACGGCCACGCATTTCCATGTGTAGCGCATGACAGAACCAGTTACAGTAATACCACTGTACGCCAGGTTTATTAGCCGTAAAGGTGATAGATGATGTTGCTTGTGGACCAACTTCCATTTGTACACCATGGTTAGTCATACAGAAACCATGTGTAACATCTTCTACTTGGTCAAGGTTAGTAACAACCACAGTTACTTCATCACCAAGTTTCACTTTAAACTCACTCATACCAAATGTAGGTGCAACAGATGTCATGTATACACGAACTTTATTGCCATCGCGGATAACTTTGTTATCTGTTTCTAACGTTACACCATCTTTTTTCGCCATAGCTACTGTAGGAGCAAAGATAGGATCATCACGTGTCCAAAGCTTATTAGGTTTCATTCTACTGCGATGAACTATCATACAGTCATGCGGTTCTGCGTACGTTGGGCCGTCATGTACAAGTTTCATTTCATCACCTGAAATATCAATTAATTGATCATTTTCAGGGCGTAATGGACCTACAGGCAAGAATCTATCTTTAGAGAACTTACATAAAGATATTAGCCATTTACCATCGGCGTCACGAGTTTCACCTTGTGAAGTATGGTTATGGCCAGGTTGGTAATGAACATCTAGTTTTTGACGGATGTAATTAACTTTTTCACCATTGTGAGCTTTAATCGCATCTTCTACATTCCACTTAGCAATTTGGCTATCAAGGAACAATGTTGTATAAGCATTACCTTTGTTATCAAATGCTGTATGCAATGGACCTAAACCTAATTCAGGCTCTGCAACAATGGTATCACGCGGTTTAATTTTATCGCTAAATAGAGCATCAAGTTTATCAATTGCGATAATAGAAACTGTTGGTGATAACTTACCGTTTGCAACAAAGTACTTACCATTTGGTGATGTATTCATACCATGTGGTGATTTAGGTACTGGGATGTAACGGGTTAAGTCAGAGCCTTTACGACCATCTAAAACAGGTACATTATTACCATTGTAAGTTTTGAACTTACCGGCTTTAAGTGCTGCTTCACAACGCGCAAGGTTAAATACCACAACATGGTCACGTTCAGCAGAAATCATTTCCCCTAAGTTCATACCCATTTCTGAGTTGTAACAAGTAGAGGCGAAGTACTTACCATCATAATCAGCATCGGTATTATCTAAATTACCATCAACCATAACTTGGAAAGTAACTTCCATTTTTTCAGCATCAATTACATTGAACAATGAACGATAGGTACTCACATCTTCCATTGAAGATTTACCGTCGTTGTTCATTGGAATTTCGAACTCACCATTACAAATTACATATTTTGTATGTGGCACTTTTTGCACGCGTAAACCGTGAATTGCTTGTACGTTCGGTATGGTGATCATCTTATCAGTTTTCATCACATCACAACGGATACGAGCAACACGAGAGTTTGCTTTATCGTTAATGAAAACGTACTTACCGTTGTAGCGACCATCGGTCATACTCATGTGCGGATGATGTGAATCACCGGCATGTAAATGTGCGCTGTCGCCTTTTATGCGTTTACTTTCGTCGGTTAAACCCCAACCTGTAGCACTGTCAGTATTAAATACTGGAATACGCATTAATTCACGCATTGATGGTAAGCCCATAATACGAACTTCACCAGAGTGGCCGCCACTCCAGAAACCATAATATTCATCTAAGTCACCTGGGTGAACAAAGGCGCTGTTTCCTGCTTCTGCCGCATTGGCTTTTGCCATTGAAGCAAACATTGTTGCTGTCATTGGGGCAGCGATTGCACCAGCGCCTAATAGGGCGGTTTTACCGAAAAATTTTCGTCTTTCTTTGTTTTCCAGCTCCAATTCATTAGAGCGTTTATCTTCGTTACTCATTCTAATTCTCCATCTTGCTGTTAATTTGTAATTCCAAAAATTAATTACTGTTAGTTGTTTAAGTTTTTTTGTTGCTTTTACATTGAGTTACTTAAGTAACTTCAACGGTTTGAATTTGTTGTTCTTTATATTTTTGTTTCTTGCGCGCTATTTTTTTCAATGGCGGGCATTTTTCATCATTAAAATAGGTGATTTGGCAATCTAAACAGTAATGACATTCACGCATATTTATCGTGCCATCAGGGTGGATTGCTTGAATTTCACATTCTTTTGCACAAGTTTTACAAGGCTGTCCACACTCAGGTCGACGTTTTAACCAGTCAAATAACCTAATACTGTTTCCGGTAGATAATGCGGCGCCGAGTGGACATAAATAGCGACAGAAAAACTTGCGCGAAAATACATTGATAAGTAGCAACAGTAATGCATAAATAATGAACGGCCATTCGCGATCAAACTTTAATAAAAATGTGGTTTTAAAAGGTTCAATTTCGGCAAATTGCTCAGCCAACGCCAGTGAGTCTAGTGATAAGCCAAATAGGCCAAGTAAGATCAGGTATTTAATTGCCCATAAACGCTCATGAACGGCCCAAGGAAGCTCAACTTGTGGAATTTTAACGTGCCTAGCAAGTACATTAATTAACTCTTGTAATGCTCCGAAAGGGCATAACCAGCCGCAATATACCGCTCGTCCCCAAAGCAAAACAGTTGCTGCTGCTGCGCCCCAAAGAATGAAAATAACCGGGTCGAGTAAGAATAAGTCCCAGGAAAAATCGGACATAAATGCTTGTAAGAAAGTAAACACATTAACAACTGATAATTGGCCACCCCAAACCCAACCGATAAATACAACGGTAATCACTAAAAAGCCATGACGGAAATTGTGTAAAAAGGTAGGGTGCCTTACTAAAATATCCTGGAAGAATAATGTTGCAAGAAGAGTTAAAAGCAATATTCCTAAAATAATTACTTCAACATTTTTTTCTTGCCAAACTTGTTGGGTAAGCGTGAGTTCTGGCTCAGGCAAAACAACCGGCGGTCTATATACATAACTATCTAGGGCATCGTAGTCGCCTTTGAAGCTGGTAAATAAACTATCAACAGCACCTAATTGTCTGCGCACTAATAATTCGAGTTGCCAATTTGTACCTGGGTTAAATTCATGATGCTCCCGAATAATAAACAATGACATTTCTTTAAATGTTGGCGCACCGTCTAAGTAAATATCGGTTATACGGTTGTGATCTAGGTCGCGAAAGGCTACTGCATCTTCATTTTGCAGCACTTGAATTCGATCAAAAATTCCGCCTCGAACATAGCCTGAGCCTTTAAATGAATAACCATTACCCATAATTGCAATCGCATGTTCGTTTGGTTTTAGGGTGCGTATTAGCCAGTTATACTCAGCATCGCCTAACAAATTTCTGCCCACGTTTGGCAAATTTGCTTGAGCATAATAAATGTCAGCAAAAGTATCTTGTTTTTGCTCTGGCTGCGCTTCATCCACATGTTCTGCTGCAGTGCCAGCAAAGGCTTCGTCAACTGTCTTTCTATTTAAGTGCAGTTTACGAATCGAACCATCACCAACTAATGTTTGCCAATCAGACTTTTGATAAACATCAGGTAAGATAGTTGCCATCGGCATAATAACTTCGTCACTTGCACTAATAATGCCTAACGAGCGAGCAACTTTGGTAGCCGATTTTGTAATGGCAACATTCATGACCATTACGGTCACTGTCGCACCTGAGAGCCCATCTATATGGATCATGTTATCGGTTTTATTGCCGCCTACTTTTAATCTATCGCTTACCTTAAGTCCTGGATATTGATCGACGAATTTATAAAGCTTGGACTCGGGTATACCGGCCAAGATAATTGGCTCATGATGCTCCAAAACCTTTGCGCCTAAATAGATGCCTTGCGGATCTATGGCCACTAACATATTTACCGGCTCACCAGAGTAGGCCGGTATTTTGTTTATATCGTTGGTTTCAAATGCGTATCCAATAATTTCATCATCGTTTTTTATCGTCCAGAAAGGCACATCACCTGATTTTTCACCAATATCAGTGGCTTGTGGAAATATTTGATGGATTAATGGAATTGGATCTTTTGGTGGGCTCACAAACAGTGCATGAGCTGGACATATAAAAGCAAATAAAAGTGTTATACAAGCCAGAAGCTGGATTGAATTAATTCTATTTAGTCTGTTCATCAGCATGTAGTTGTAAAACCTTAAACTTAGTTTGCAGCAAGAATATTTTTCTGCTGTTACCATTTAAAGTCAGTCTACGCTTTCGAATTTTAGGCTGGCTGATCTAGATCAACTAAATGTTAATGAAATGTTTAGTGGATAATTTGCTGTGTTGGGGTCGCTTTAAGGTGGTTTTTAAATGATGTTTAGTGGCAATTGGTCTAAGCTACATTTAATAACAGTTTATTATTATTCAAATTGTAAAGTTATTGTTATTATTAAAAAAAATATTATTGGAGAAAATAATAATGCCTAAGTTAATAATGGTTTTACTCGCTTTATCTTTATCTGCCTGTGTACAGGTAAATACTGAAGTTGAAAACGCTAGTTCACAACTGGCCATTTCAAGTATTCATGATCACGATATTGCACTTGATGAAAACTCAACCTATGCCTTTACGCCATTACAAGAAAATGAAAAAGGTGCATCTTTTCCAATAGTTACTGCTGAAATTGAAAAATATTTAGCTGTTAAAGGTTTTAAACAAGTTACACCAGAGCAAAATCCCACGTTTTATATTGGTTATATTCTTGAACGTGAAGAAGACTTATCTGACGAGCAGTTGTCTGAAACCTTCGGTTTAAACCCAGGTTTGCCTGATTTACCAAACTTAGATAAAGGCACCATGCTGATGTTCGCACTAGAGGGCGAGTCTAAGCAGTTTGCATGGAGAGCAGCAGCACAGGGCTTTATACTTGAAGATATTTCAGATGAAGAGCGCCACTTAAAGGTACAGCAATTGGTAAATTCAATGTTGCACCAGTTTGTTAACAAATAACAACAAATCGACGCTAAAATGCTACACTTTAATTGAAACTTTACTGGATTAGTGTCGGTCTATGTATTTGATTAATTATAAATTGATAAGGTATTAGTTATGAATAACATGATTAAAATAGTTGCCGCTATAATGTCACTTTCAATGTTTACAGTGCCTGCTTTTGCCGGACAAGCTGAAATTGATTGGGTAGATCCAGATAAATATACTGATATTAGGCCTGGAAATGAATCTCGTAGTAAAATGCAAAAACGAGTATTTAAAGAATTAGGGAAGCACTTCTCTGAATTAGCTGCCAAATTGCCTGAAGGGCAAACATTAAAGATTTCAGTGACAAACATAGATCTCGCTGGCGATGTTCGTTATATGGTTGGTCCTAATAATGACACCATCAGAATTGTTGAAGATTTATATTTTCCTAAAATGAAATTTGATTATCAACTAATCAATAGCGATAAATCGATAATTAGCACTGCTAAAGCGGACATTAAAGATATGTCGTTCAATACTGGCGTACGAAGCTCAATGAGCTCTGAAGCATTTCAGTATGAAAAGAATATGATCGATGACTGGTTTTATAAGGCATTTCCAGAAACTAAAGAAAAGTAAACCAAGCATTTATAAGTGATTAGAAGAAGCCCGTTGAACGGGCTTTTTTTTAATCCCAACGGTAGGCCCAAGCTATAGCATAAACCACTGAATCGTTACCGCGATTTGTCGTTATCCCTTTGTTCGCAAGAAGTTTAAAACTATGTTGGCTATTTATCGCTTTACTATAGGTTATTCCTGCTCGGTAATTTGCTTCTTTATTTGCAGTTTGTTCACCATCGACAAATGTGTCTCCACCCCAAAAGTAATTACCATTTAATGATATCCAATGGCCGGGGCCAAAATCATAAATTAAATGCGATTGGACATTGTAAATTGGATCTTGCTCAAACGTTTTATTTCCTTGCAAATCATTATTATCAGTAAATATTTTAGCTGAAATTGACAGATCTAATTCCCATGCTCCAAATGGCATGGATGCACCAATTTCAGGTTTAAAAAACCATCTATTGGCACCAATGTTTAATATGTATTGATCATCATACTGACCGGTAGGTGCGCTCACTTGTAAACTGGCGCCAACAACAACACCTTTTGGATGTTTAACAAACTCCGACATGGTTTTGGCTTTTGCGCCATAGAAATTGTAGTTAAGTCGAACTCGAGTATCAGTCATACCGCAGTATTTTCTCGAGACATCTTCGCCTAAATAAACTGCTTCACCATATGAACAAGCTTGCCCGCCAACAATGTCTATTTTGCTGGAGTTGCCAAATAGTTCAAACGTATGAGCATAAGCGAATGCTGGTCCGTCAATTTCTAACGTGAGATTTTCAACTGGTATGTCAGGAGATGTATATATATCACCCTCAGTATAAACGTATAAGGCACCGAAAAAATTTTGTCCGGTGGGTAAATCAATATAAGAACGAGGGTCAAGCTCTTGAGCTACTAAGGTAGTGCATTGCAATAATAAACCAGTTGTTAATATTCTTTTTATGTAATAACTCAATGTGATCCCTTACTGAAAATTTTATTTTTGATATAACGTTTCAAATTCGCCTATAACTTTAAATAGTTGTTCTATTTTTTTTACTAATGTCACCAGCAACTGTTGATCTTTACTTTGCTGCCATTGCATTAACTCATCAGCTACTTCTTCAATATACGGCTGAAACGTCATCGCTGTACATTTAAAAATCGAACCTTTTGGAAAAATGGCGCTGAAATTCCCTTGCTTATCTTCTTTAAGTTGCGCCAAAGCACTATCGGCAATAATAGAGCGTTTTAATAGTTGTGAAATGTTATCAATCAGTTGTTGTTCAATTTTAAGCATCATAATCGTTAGGTATTCTTATATAGTTTTCTTAAATTTTTAATGGTAGCGATTCTATTATGACAAATTAATAGCTGTCTTGTTAGCCTCTCCAGCAATTTCTTGTACTAATTTAGGCATTAAAAAACCAGGCAACGTAGCCATCATATGCTTTGCTATTTGAATTGCTTTATCGGGCTTAACATCAAAATGTGCTGCACCGCTAACGGGATCCAGTAAGTGTAAGTAGTAAGGCAATATACCAACAGCGAACAGTTGCTCAGAGAGTTGGCAAAGCGTATCGGCATTATCATTAATGTTTTTTAATAACACACTTTGATTTAGCAACGTTATGCGTTTTTCTCGCAGCGGCTCTAAAGCACGATCAAATATATCATCTATTTCATTGCTATGATTTATATGAAATACCATCACCGGTTTTAATCGACCCTGGGTTAAAATGTCCACTAGCTGAGGTGTGATTCGCTGTGGGATCACAACCGGTAGTCGAGTATGAATTCGTAATCGTGTTAAATGCTTAATTTGATTTAATTGCTCAATTAACCAAGCTAAATGCTCATCTTTAGCCATTAATGGATCGCCACCACTAAAAATTACTTCATTAATTTCGTCATGATTCTTTATATAATCCAAGGCTTGTTGCCAGCGTTGTTTATTGGGGCTGTTATCTTCGTAAGGAAAGTGTCGACGAAAACAATATCGACAATTAACCGCACAGCCTGATTTAACAATCATTAATACGCGATGTTTGTATTTATGTAATAAACCTTCCGCGACAGTGTCATGTTCTTCTAGTGGGTCGGTAACATAACCGTCAACATGTTTATGTTCAGCGGAACAGGGCATTACCTGTTGTAACAGCGGGTCATTAAAGTTTCCTTTCTCCATTTTTTTAATAAATGGTTTGGGCACACGCACAGGAAAAAGCGTACGGGCAGAAAAGTGTTGACAGTATTTTTTATCATCTATTTCTAATAGCGATAACAGCTCTTTTGGGTCGGTAACAACATTTGCTAATTCTTTTTGCCAAGAACAGTGCAAATTGTCTTCAATCTGCGGTATTATTTGCAGCATTAATTAATCTCTGCTTACTTTTCGTTAAATGCGAATATTAATATACGAATATTAATCTATTAGTGAGTGCAAATATAGTAAGAGAACTCTATGGCTAACTTTAGTACCAACGAATTCAAAAACGGTCTTAAACTAATGATCGATGGCGAACCATGCAACATTCTTGATAATGAAACAGTAAAGCCGGGGAAAGGCCAAGCATTTAACCGTATAAAAATACGTAAACTTATCTCTGGTAAAGTAATCGAAAAAACTTATAAATCAGGCGAGTCTGTGGAAGGTGCTGATGTTATGGAAACTGACCTAGCTTATCTTTACGAAGATGGTGAGTTTTGGCATTTCATGAATAACGATACATTTGAACAAATTGCAGCAGACGCGAAAGCAGTTGGCGATAACGTTAAATGGTTAAAAGAAGGTGATTTATGTGTAATCACACTTTGGAATGGCAGCCCAATAACTGTAACGCCGCCAAACTTTGTTGAGTTAGAAGTGACTGAAACAGACCCTGGCCTTAAAGGCGATACTGCAGGTACTGGTGGTAAACCAGCAACATTAAATACTGGCGCTGTTGTACGTGTACCACTATTTATTCAGATTGGTGAAGTAGTGAAAGTAGATACACGAACAGGTGAGTATGTATCACGCGCTGGTAAGTAATATCAATAAATAACTGAATAATTAAGGGAGCTTGTGCTCCCTTTTTATTTTTAAAATGACTATTGATGCTATGAAGGGAAGGTACCTTTTAGAAACGAGAAACGAGAAACGAGAAACGAGAAACGCAAACAGAATTGTTAACCACTTCCTGAACTTGTTTCAGGATCTTATAAACCCGGATACATTATGAATTGGCAACCAACAGCTTCGATAGATAACATAAAAAAACGCGCTAAAATGTTGGCTATGATCCGTCAATTTTTTATCCAGCGAAATGTGTTAGAGGTAGATACTCAAGCACTTTCACATGCCACCGTAACAGATTTACACTTGGTTAGTTTTGACACTCAGTTTCATGATGCTGGCGCAAGTCCTGAATCAGGAACAACGCTGTATTTACAAACATCACCTGAGTTTGCGATGAAACGTCTTATTGCTAGTGGTAGTGGCTGCATATATCAAATTTGTAAAGCCTTTCGAAACGAAGAATCAGGTCGTTATCATAATCCTGAATTTACAATGCTTGAATGGTATCGAATTGGTTTCGATCATTTTGATTTAATGGCTGAAGTAGCAGAATTAGTACAGCACGTTTTAGGTTGTAAACCTGCAGAGCAAATAACCTATCAGCAAGTGTTTATTAACAATGTTGGCTTGGATCCATTGACTTGTAGTTTAGGTGATTTGAAACAAGCTGTTATTGATCACAAATTAAATGCAGATTGGGTAATAAATGAAAACAATTTAGATACATTATTACAATACCTCTTCGTAGAATTAGTTGAACCAAACATTGGAAATATAGTGCCATGCCTAGTGTATAACTTTCCTGCAAGCCAAGCTGCTCTTGCTAAAATATGTAACGATGACAGTCGTGTTGCAGAGCGATTTGAACTGTATTTTAAAGGCATGGAACTGGCCAATGGTTTTCACGAACTTACCGATGAAATCGAGCAGCGACAACGCTTTGAAGCTGATAATAAGCTTAGGGTTGAGAATCAATTAGCGGCTAAACCCGTTGACGAAAACCTATTGTCTGCACTGCAATATTCTTTACCAAATTGTGCGGGGGTTGCTTTAGGTATAGATAGGTTGTTAATGCTTGCTTGTGGTGCTAAAAACATCGACGAAGTTATCGCTTTTCCTGTTAACAGAGCGTAACAAAAAAACTCTGTTTAACATTGTTAATTGTGATATTATCACTTTCCTAGAAACTTTTTGGAATAGAGACTCACTTATGCTCGATAGACTTGGTATTACAGCGACATCAATATGCGCATTACATTGCATTTTGCTGCCTGTGTTAGTGCCGCTATTATCTTTATTCGGCCTAGAATTCCTTGGCGATCATGAATCAGAGCATATTTTTTTATTCGTGACGTTAATCCTTGGTTCTATTGCTCTTTTCTCTGGTTTTAAACGCTATCACCGTAAAATTTATCCATTTTACTTACTGTTTTTAGGTGGCTTTATCTATTGGCATAAACATAGTGTTGATGAAAGCTTGCAACCGGTTATGATCATCGTTGGTGCTTGTCTTTTAATTGCTGCACACGTAGTAAATTTGAAGTTATGTAACAATTGTCGAAGCTGTAGCGATCACGAATGTGGCACTGAATTAGAGTAAATTCTGCTGATATAGTAGTAATTTAAACTAGATAAAAAAATAAAGGGAACTGCTTAGTTCCCTTTATTCGTTCATGGACTTGGTATTATGAGTCTTGCAGTTCTTTCAACTTTCTCGTTAAGGTATTACGTCCCCAGCCAAGTTTTCTTGCTGCTTCCTGTTTATGACCATGGGTAAAATTCAGCGCTCTATCCAGGCATATTTTTTCAAATTCAGGAATAGCAGTGGATAAAATATCTGTGGAGCCTTGATTTAACTTTTCATCTACCCAAGATGATAGTTGTTCTTGCCACCCGCCACTTACTTGCGCTGAAATTGCAGCAACAGGGTTTTGTGATAGCTCCTCTGGTAAATCATCGACTAAGATTTCTTGTCCACTTGCCATTACGGTTAAATAACGACAAGTGTTTTCTAACTGACGAACATTGCCAGGCCAATCACAGCGCTGCATAAATTTAATGGCTTCGCGTGAAATAGTTTTACACTCAACGCCGAGTTCATTCGCCGCTAAATTTAAAAAGTGCTTAGCTAATTGTTCAATATCTTCTTTACGTTCTTTTAAACTAGGGATATGAACACGAATAACATTCAAGCGGTGAAATAAATCTTCGCGAAATTCGCCTTGATTAACCCTATCTTCAAGGTTTTGATGCGTTGCAGCTATGATCCTAACATCAACTTTGATTGGGTTATGTCCACCTACACGGTAAAACTGACCGTCAGCAAGTACTCGTAATAAACGTGTTTGCACATCAATTGGCATATCACCAATTTCGTCTAAAAATAACGTACCGCCATGAGCTTGTTCAAAGCGCCCCTGACGAACAGAGTTAGCACCGGTAAACGCCCCTTTTTCATGACCAAATAATTCTGACTCGATTAAATCTTTAGGAATTGCCGCCATGTTTAATGGAATAAATGAATTTTTCTTCCTAGGGCTATGTAAATGCAACGCATGGGCGACTAATTCTTTACCAGTACCAGATTCGCCATTAATTAACACGCTAATACTAGAGCGTGATAGACGGCCAATCGCTCTAAACACTTCTTGCATTGCTGGCGCTTCACCAATGATACCAACACCGTTTTCTGTTTTGGTTACGGTAGCCTTTTTCGCATTTTGTTCTTGTGCGTGGATTAATGCGCGTTTAGTTAAATTAAGTGCATCATCTATATCAAATGGCTTCGGTAAATATTCAAAAGCACCACCTTGATAAGCGTTTACAGCACTGTCTAAATCGGAATGGGCGGTCATTATGATAACCGGTAAGTCAGGGAATTTATCGTTGATGATGCTAAGTAACGTCATGCCATCCATTTTCGGCATGCGGATATCTGAAATAATAACGTCAGGTTGGCTGTATTCAATTGCTGCTAATAAATCATCTGCATTACTAAAAGAAGCACAGCTGATGTTTTCTCCCTTGAACGCACGCTCTAATACCCAACGTATTGAGCTATCGTCGTCAACAATCCAAACTTGTTCTGGGTTCATGGTTATACTCTCTTCGGTAAAGGTAATAAAATGGTAAATTCGGTGCGTCCAGGGTAGCTATGACAAGATAATTTCCCTTTATGTTGATGTACTAGAGTTTGCGCAATTGATAGCCCTAAACCAGTACCATCATCGCGCCCAGAAACCATAGGGTAAAAAATAGTGTCTTGAATTTCGGCTGGAATGCCTGGTCCGTTATCGATAATTGATATTTTAACTGCCAATTTCACTTGTTTACCGTTAATAGTTTGGTTGGTCGCAATTCTAGTTTTAAGGGTTATTACACCGCTTTCATCAAGTATTTGCGTCGCATTTCTAATAATATTGAGTAGACTTTGTTGCAACTTTTCAGTGTCAATTTCGATATCAGGGATCGACGGATCATAATCCCTCAAAATTTCAATTTGATTTACATTATCCATGCTAACTAACTGGCGAACCTTCTCTAACACTTCATGAATGTTATGCATTTCAAGCCTTGGCAATTGATTAGGCCCTAATAGACGATCGACTAAATTTGTTAATCGGTCAGCTTGTTCAATAATCATTGAGGTAAATTCTTGTTGATCTGGATTCAACTCTTTGTCGAGTAATTGTGCCGCGCCACGTAAACCGCCTAGCGGGTTTTTAATTTCGTGTGCTAATCCTCTGATCAAATCACGAGCAGCTTCCCATTGTTGTTCTTGAAAAACTTCTGCGCTGATTTGCTTTTGTTTATCGATTTGTTTGCACTCTAAAAGGATATGCTCTTTGTCATTAAACAGTGCTACTGATGCGGTAACTTCGATAGTAATGTGGTAGTTTTCAATAAACTCCAGTACGACGTCGGAATCAGTAAAATCTTGTCCTGTCTTTAATACTTGTATTAAGCGTTCAGTAGAAATGGAGCAGTGGGTAAAAATACTCAGAAACCTTTGCTGGTATAAACGGTTGAGGCTTTTTGAAAACAGAGCTTCAGCAGAAGAGTTCAAATATTGAATATTCAAATCGTCATCGATTATGACAACAGCGGTAACAAGCTGTGGA